>NZ_AP018005.1:600000-1200000 GCF_003966755.1 Candidatus Rickettsiella viridis | reverse complement strand
TGCAACAGGGTGTTTCGGATATGCGTAGTATTGGCAAGCAAATGCAAGCTAATAAAGCAAATAAGGATAAAGGTACGACTGTTTCACCCACAGGTAGCGCTGGTAATGAGTAACTGGGAGAGAAAATCATTTGAGAACATGGTATGAAGAGTCAATCTGAACTTTCTTTGGAACATGAGGATTTAGTTTCTGATAGCCAAGATGGCGGTCTTATTACAGTAGATTCAGCCGATTTTTTACTTAACAAAGCATTGAGTGAGCTCGATGCTTTGTTTGTTAAGGAAGGACCTAAAGGAGACAAGACTTTTAAGTATCTATTATGTTTATGGTCTAGTTTTTCTATCTATCAACTTGAGCCGAATTTGCCATCAGAGGCGTCAGATGAAGAAGGAACAGGAACAGCGGGCTCTTCTGAAAACGTTCCTCAAATTATTCGTTTAAAAGAAGGTTGGAAAGTTTTAGATTTTGGTGATGGCTTAATTACCTCGGTGGGAAAAAACTACGGCGGTTATTCCACAGGCCCTTTACTTAAAACAATTAATTACATGATTGACTGCTTAATTGAGAGAGGGGCTAAAAAAGTAATGTTTTCAGGCTCAGTACCCGCAAAACGATTTGCGTGGCTGCGATGTAAACAAGCAGGGATAAAAACACATTTTAGTCCCAGTGATAAAGACTATAAGTGTCAAGAAAACATAGAACGTATTCAAAAAAATAGCCATTTACCTATTTTTTCTATTTAATTCACCTTCCCTGGCGAACATAAATTAAATAGTATACTTATCTTGAAGGCGTCATCGTCGGAAGATTGTCCAGAAATGTCTCTTGAAATTTTTTCTGGGATTCTGTAAGTTTATATTGAGAAGATTGAACACCTACAAGATCTTCAAGCCAATTATTCTCTTTGAAAATAGGAATAGGTTTGCCACGGTTATCTTCGAGTGAGATATGTTTTAAAGGAATACCTTTTTCAACAGCGGCATTTAAAATTTGTTTTCTTTGCATTCCTTGTTGTATATGCTTAACAATTGTATGTGCCAATAAAATGATGAGGAGCGATGGCCCAATATTCATTTCCGCTTTTAAGATATCAGCGTTTGAAAGGGGGCATACAATCTTAATAGGCGGTATTTTTTGACCCTCTTTAAGGGATGCAAGAAAAATAGCAAGTGCATCACCGACATTGCCATTATAAGGGTGAACACGCAGCGATGTTATATTGCCATCTTTGTCATATTCTGTGGTAATGATCCTATTATCACTATCTATAAATTGCGGACGCGGTGTAAACTCTGTCTGATCTAAACCTGTTTGCAAATCTGCATAGTTCGCATCTTTATTATTCATTACCTTGTGAACATAGTAGCGCATGGCTTGAGTCAATAAATGGTCAGGATCGACCTGTTTAGCAAAATCGGCAACAGGCTGATAAATGAAGGATGATAGTTTCTTTTCATAGTTTGACCATAGCTTTTCTCTCTTTTCTGCGGGGATACCAGTAAACGCTTGATCAAATTTTAACTTCTGTTGTTTAAGAAAAGCTTGAAATTTTTCTTCGGCATTATCGATTAAGGATGCCGCTGCATTTGGATTACTTAACAGGGCTTTATCGTTAAGTGTTTTGAGCTCATCAATAGATTTGAGAAATGCTTTATAATCAGTATCATCATTAATATTTTGTGCCAAAAAGCTATTAACCTCACTTCTGTTCGCTGCGGGTAATTCACCTAACTCATCCAGAATGCTATTTTTGAAGTTCTCATTAAAGTAGGAAGAGACATCAAATTCAGATGCTTGGAGTGCTTTTAAAGAAAAATGAATATTATTAAAAATGGGATTAGCGTTAGCAGGGGCTAAGTAATAGGGCATACGAGCCGTTGGTGTGGTCATTTGATTGTCTCCTCTTTTTTTTAATCTACCTTATTATACAAAGGATATATTAAAAATACATTAAACTCTCTTTCTTTAATTTAATGGCTTTAATCCATAAATTTATACCCTACGGCAAATAGGGTACTTTTGGACTTCTACCTTTGTTCATGATCCTAGGGATAAATATCGCCTAGGGCTCATCTGACCGCTTTTCCTGAGGGGTTTTCTAAGCGTGGAAATAAAGATTCCAGTCATCATCAATGGGGCCATAACTAAGGGTAAAAGTGAGTTTTGATGACTTAAGTTATCTTTAAGACTTCTTTGTTATGGTGACTGGTCAGAAGTCTTTAGTTAGAGAGGTAGCGATAATGGGTCCAGATAATAACCGTAAACCAAATGCTCCTGTAGGAATAGCAAAGGTAAACGGGCCAAGCGCTATAAAAGCCGATCTTACTCCTATTAAGAGTGAAATTACAAAACTGGAACGCGCCGTAGCCGATACAAGAGGAAAACAATCTTCTCAAGAACGGGGTGAGATGAAGAGCGTTCTTTTTGAGATGCGAGCGATAGTTAAAGATATTGAAAACAACCTTGCAGAGCCGCTAAAAAAACTTAACGGATATATGCTCGAATGTAAAAAAAAGGGACAGCGTCCGGATAAATTAAAAATACAAAAAATCGAAACCACTATTCAGAAAATAATTAAAGATAACTATCAAAAAATTGAAGGCTACATTCAACAGTTGAAACAATTAGTTAATAAAGATAGCGCGGATCTTCAAGGGGCAGTGAATGCATTTGCACAAGCTGCTCAGCAACAAAAAGAGAAGCTCGTATTATCTAGCGGTGTTAATCAAGCTATTGCGACAACATCTAACGTCCCCCAGCAAAGCCAAGCTCAAGAAAAACCAGAAGCATTTACTAAAAATTCAGCGCAAGTAACAGACATATCAGAGTTAACAGCGGGTCCTAGTAGCCAAGTAGAAGACAATACTCACAGCGATACCGCTGCTACTTCATCAGAGACTATGTTGCCTCTTACTAAAGAGATGGGCACCATGACCGAAGAAACTCAGACAGAAGCGTATGTTAAAAATAGGGAGCTTCATACGATGCAAGATCAGCTTGAGGCCGCAAGAAAGCAACTCTTTGATCTGGCTGGCGATATTGAGAATTTTAGGAGGGACATTGATCAAAGAGATAGCCAGATAGTCGATCTAATGGCAGAGAAGGATAAGCTAGAGCTAACAATTAACAGCTTAGAAACTAAAAATACAGAAAATCTTGATGCTAAAACAGGGATAGAAGAACAACTTAAAGTGCAGGCAAGCGAGCTTGAAGCCGTTAAGAAGAGTGCTTCTGAAGCGACAGAAGCTTTATCTAAGCTACAAGAGAGTTTTAATAACATTAAAGATGCTCTTAGAGCAGAGCAAGAAAATTTTGCAAAATATAGGAATAGCGCAAAAAGAAGAGGGATTACATAAGCAGCAAAGATATCAAGCGCATGTAGATGCAGTGAGTGATCAGGTTACAGCAAAACAAAACGAGCTGGAACAAATGCGCACTAATACTCAAGTGCTGTTAGATAAAATTGAACAGCTAACTACGAATTTAAAGCAAGCTCAAGCGAATAAAAACGTTGAAGCTGAGCAGCGAATTGAAAACTTAGCGCGAGAAAATACAGCCTTAAGTCAAAGAATATTAGCGTTAGAAGATCTGTTAAAAGCTCAGCAAGAAAATAAACCACAGCCTCTTTCTGCCCCTTCTATGGAAGATCAAGAAAGATTAGCTAGTTTGACAGAAAGAGTCAGACTTCTAGAAGAAGAGAACCATGATTTACAGACACTACAAAATCAATTGCAAACTGATCTTATTGCTTTGGTGCAAGCCGGTGCCGAAGAACTTTTTAGAACTACTTCTGCACGGCTTTTAGACGAGATTAGCGATTTAAAGAGTCAGATAGAGGAGAAACAAAAAGAAAATACCTATCTAATCGATAGAATAAAACAAGAGGTGAGCAGTCGAGAGTCTTTAGCGGATGACTTTGATCAGAATGAGCAACGCTTATTTGAAGAAATAACGCAACTAAAGGGACAGGCTAGTCAGCAGCGCGCGCAATTTGCAAAAATGCAAAAAAGCGTTGATGAGTTTAGTGCAGGGAATGCGGGTTTAGAGCAGGAAAATCAAGCACTAAAACAGGATAAGCAAGCACTCGAAGCTAAACTTACTGAAGCAAATTCAGATATATCGCTACTGAAAGCAAGGGTGGAAGTATTATCTAATCAAGCAGATGCGGCTGTACAGAATAGTGCTGAAACTAAACGCCTTACTGGAAATAAGTGGATAAAGGAACGCGACGGATTAGTAGAAGAATTGTTCAGCGTAAGAGAAGCATTAGAGCAAAGTGAAAGTGGATACAGTGCTTTAGAACAGAACTACAAGCAATTACAAGCATTTTATCAAGGACTAAAAGAAGAGCTGAGAAATATTAACCATGAGATCCAAAAGCATGTAAATAAACAGTCAGATCTTGAGAATGCGCTTAGGGAAAAAAATACCCAGATATCAAATTTGGAAGGGCGCCTAAAAGATCAGGATACACTTCAACAAGCGTCACAACAGAATCTTGAGAGAAAACTAGCTGAAGCTAAATCTCAGAAAGCAGATTTAGAAAGTCAGTTAAAAGAAAGTCAAGCTAATGTAGAACAATTTAAGACTCAGTTCGAAGAAACACAACAGCAATTGATAGCTGCAAAAGAACTAGCCGTAGCAACTGCTGACGATGTAGCGGAGTTTAGGAAACAGGTTGCTCAAAGAGATAGCGAGATAGGAAAGTTAAGCACAGAGAAGGCTAGGTTAGAAAGAAGTATTACAAACCTAGAGACTGAAAAGCAAGAGCTAAAAAATCATTTGCAAAATGCAGGTAAAAAACAGTCTTCTTTTGAAAAACAAATTGAATTAATGGATAGAGATTTGCAAAAAGCTCGAGCAGAGAAGGTTGTATCAGAAAAACGCATTGAAGAATTAGCGGCTAAAGTAGATGTACTTTCTAAAGAGTTGCTAGCAACAGAAGATAAGCTATTAGCGCAACAAGAAGTATTTCAGGCTAAGGAAGTAGGTTTACAGAGTGAAATGCATGTACTCCAAGACGAAAATGATCAATTAAAGTCTCAAGTAACAGAAAGTCGATTACAAAATAAACGTTTAGCTGAAGAGTCTGATGCTAATACAGCGGAGCTTGAGCGTGAAATACAACAACAAAGAAAACGGATTAAAGTTCAAGACGATCAGTTAACACGAACTCAAGAGGAACTTCAAAGGACTCAAGCAGAGAAGAGTGCACTTGAGGAACAATTTGAAACATCTGAAAGTGAAAATCGAGTACTTACGACGGCGCTTGTAGACGCAAAAAAAACCATAGCAGAACAGAAGGATAATATAGAAATATTGCGTAACGAGAGCCCAGCGGCAGATAAAAAGGATAAAAATAAGCCATTAATAAATAACGTTGTTGATAACCCGATGCTGTTAGAGCTAAGTGAACTTAAAAAACAAAATGAAAGTTTACAGTCTGAACGGGATGATTTGGCGCGTAAAATAAATCATTTACAAAATGATTTGGATGATATGAATACAAGCCCAACAATAGTAAGAAGCCAGATTGGGGAGGGAGCATCTTTAAGTTTAGCTGATGAGTTTGCGTTTGGAAAAAGTCAACAAATGTTTCAACAAGCTAAATTAGAGGCTGAACAATCAGAAAAAGCAATCAAAGGATTACAAACTAAGCTTGAACAAGTTGATCAAGCTAGAGTAAAAGCAGAGCAAAAACAGTCAGAGTTAGAAGAAAATATCTTTGAAAAAGATGCTCAAATAGAAAATCTAACTGGATTTAATGTTATATTAAAACAGCGAGTTAAAACATTACAAACAACGCTTGAACAAGCTCAAGAGGGGGTTGGTCAAGCTAAAGTTAATGCTATAAAGCAAGAAAGACAGCTTCAGGAAGCGAATGAAGCATTTGCTCAGGCGAATGCAGATAAAGTTAAAGCGGAAGCTGATGCTAAAGCTAAGGGAGATGTGCTTAAACAAGCTCAAGAGGCTGTTCAAAAAGCTCAAGTAGAAAAGGATAGTTTAGAACAACAAATTCAAAGATTACAAAATAGTTTTCAACAAACGCAAGCTAAAATTACCGAACAAGAAAGACAACTTAATAAAGCGTATGGAATTGAAAGAGGGCTTCATGCACAGCTTGACGCTAAGCAAACAACATTAAAGTCTTTAGAAGATGAAATAAAAGAACTTAAAGATAAAAAAATAAAGTTAGCTGACCAGCTTGGAGGATTACAAGACAATCTTCAGCAAGCGCAAGCTACCAACCAAAGATTAATAGCAGAACTTGAACGAGCAAATGAGGCCAATGTTAAAGCGGAAGCTGACGCTAAAGCGAAGGAAGAAGCACTGCAGCAAGCTAAATCGCAAGTTAAACAACTTCAAGACGCGTTTGAAGGGAGTCAAACAGCGCTTCAACAAGAGCAAGCTAAAGTTGTAGCGCTACGTGGTGCTCTTGCAGAGAAAGATAGGCAGCTATTGCGCTTAAAGGAACAACAAAGAAATTTGCAGAACACCAAGGAAAATTTAGGCGCAGATAACCCCGTGCTTAGCCATCAAAGCATGGGGGGATTAGCGCCAGAGAAAACACAAAAACGACCATATTCCACGGATCGTGAGAACTTAAAGGGAAAACCAAGTATGCCATTAAAAAGAAAAATGTTTAGATTGTCAGACGCTTCCAATAAATATGGTGCAGAAGAGTTCGCAGAAACAGAGCCAGGAAGAAGCTTGCAGGATCAACTTAAACTAGGGAGTCCTGAATTTATAGAGTTAACCCCTTTCGGTAGAAAAAATTCCGTTAGCAGTCATTTTGATAGTGGGGCTAGCGGCATGAACAGTTCGAGTACTTCTACGCCGAGTCTCACAGAGGAAGACAAGCATGAACCATTGATTGCAAAGATAGTTAAGAAAAAACTTGAAGAAATGAAAAAAACGGATCCGAGTCTATCTTTGACAGATCAAGATTTAGATGACGTAATAAAAATTGTTTTATCTGGAACAAATGCGGACATCCATCCAGATCAAGTTGAAGGTATAGTTAGCGATACGCTTGCGCAGTTTAAGACAGCTAAAGTGCAAAAAATTGATCAAATACTTGAGTCACTTACTCTGCAGGTTGTTAATAGCAAATTACTTGAAATAGCACGAAGCGCTTTCTTGGAAAAGCTTCAGAGTGCTGGCGATAGCGCAGTTATCAATCCTTCTCATGTAGTAATGGCGTTACAGAATTTAGACGAACAGGTAGGGTTATCTGATAAAGATTTAGCAATTTTTAAAGAACAATTACGTCGTAGATTAAATAGCAGATCCCTAGCAACGCTGAACAAGTTGGAAAATAATGCGGCGATGGAGGCATTGTTGAGCATAGAGTGTAATAGATCAACAACGCTCAAAGGGTTAGCAGAGGAAACAGCTGTAGCACATGCTCAAGTTTATTTAAATCATTTTCAAGCAGCAGCTGCTAAAACTCATCAGGTTTTTGAACGAGCAGCTCAGGAGATAATAGCTAATCGACAAGGTGCGCTCAGCCTAGCGATAGATGCAAACACATTAGCTAAGAAAACCATGCAAAGCCCAGCTACGAAACCATTCGTAAGCGCATTAAGAGACAGAGTGCTTGAAATACGTCAGGCTAATTCATTGAATGAGCAACAAGCTAGATCTCAAATTAGTGATTATTTTGCTGAGAATAAAGATGCCATCAACGCGGCTGTCGAAAAAACACTCACTGAACTGGAAGCTAAAGAGAAAGGTAAACAGGCAAAACAAGAAGCGCATGAGAAAGATAAGCAGGCAAAACAAGCGATTATAGATCGAGTTTTTGACAAAATTGATTGTGCTCAAGTAAGCAAAGCCCTCGTCGATTATGCAAAACCGATATTAATAGATAAACTGGCTGAAGAAGGTTATTTGCTCAATCGATTGACTGACAAGCAGTTAAAACAGAAACTTTATAATTTGAAACCTTCAGTTCTGGAAGCAGTGAAGCAACAGTTAGCTGCCACGCTCATAGAAGAAAGAAGCATAGAGGAGATTAGTACTTTGGCAGGATGCCCCGATCAAGTGATTGAGAAGTTAATTCATACTCAAATAAACCCAAATAGTTTGGCCAAGCAAGCGGAAAATGTAGCTATTGATTTTGCCAAACAAGAAATTGATAGTTACAAAGATAAAACCCCGCAAGATTTAGCAAATTATTATCAAGCAACAGCAGATTTTATTGAAAATTCTGCTGAGCGACTACACTTAACGATGGAGGATGTTGCTACTAGCCGAGAAATACGTGACTTCGCTAGAGAGGATAAACTTTCACTAGAAAGCATATTAACGCTGATAAATAACGGAAAATTTGCTGAGAAAAAACAAGAACTTCAAGAAAAGTTAAATGAGCGCGGTTTAACTCCTAAAGATAAAAAAAGCTATGAACAGGCTATTAAATCGATAGAGGGAGTTTGTTCGCAAACCGAAGCTATTGTTGCACGTATAACCCCATTATTAATGCTCGAGAAAGCACTGAGTGCTATCATAGATAAAAACGATCCAGACCCAAAGCAAGCGATAGTTAAAGTAGAAAGTCCTGCGCACTGTTTAAAAGTTACAAAAACACCGGAAGAGTTGGCTCGCGCACGTCAGGAGTTTTTCAATAAACTATCACCTGAAATAGGCAATACTCCGTATGCTGCGTTATCGGATTATAAACGTACACACACTACTGTCGAATTTGACACAGGTAGCACCTTACTTGAGGCTATCAGAGTTAAAACGTCCCGCAACTTATTTAAATTTAAAAAAGAGGGTGAAATTACATTAGCCTATAAAGCGGTTAAGAAGGAGCATGTGATTGAATTTTCTGTTGATTCAGTTAATGCGGATGGTCGTCCCACTTTTATAAAAAAGAACATTAAAAATATGGATTTTGTTAGAAGCTCAACACAAAGTATGCTTGAATTAGCCCAAGGGACAGGTGAAGGGCCTGAGAATAAAGGAGTTGGTATATTAGTGTTAAATACCAATGATCCAAACTGGAAGGAACGTTATGCGATTATTAAGGCGCATGAAAAGTTATTCCCCCAGACGACACCAGTCTTATTAAAAGATCCCCGTCGTTTATCGGATAAATCGATTAAAGCTGAGCTAAAACAGCTCGAAGCGAAATTTATAAAAGAATATGAAACGCTAGCAGCCCGTGATAAGCATATAGATGGTGCTAATACACAAACGACATTAATTGGCGGCTTAGGCTCCAGGAGCTTAGGCTTCTCCTCCAGGGGTTTATAAAATAAGCGTGCTTAGCTTGCTATGAAAGATATTATTATTCGTTTAATGAACCTTATAGATCTAGAACCTGAAGAAAAGGGCGCTTGTCATGGTTGTGGGGTAGTGGCGTTACAAGCTTTTATTTTAGGTACGGAATATCAGCAAAGCTATATTAAACGTTTAGAAAAAATGGCTCAGTTAAATTCGCAAGCTGATGATGAAGTGCTTAAGCAGGAGTTAGAATCACGTGATGAGCAGGGTGTGCTGAAATATCCGGATATTCTTGCACATTTACAGACAGTAAAGCTTTTCCATTCGCCCGGTCAACACCTTGAATGGTCTGATAGTAAGACGACACTTAGACAATCGGAGGTTTCTACCGTAGCGCGCATTGCCCAAAGTAAATTAGCAGAAAAACGAGGCGGAATACATCGGGTGTCCTCTTTTTCCAGTGTTTATACGTATACAGATATGGAGGTTTATTTAACTTCCTTGCAAAAAGTGATGGAAACGCTAGTTCACAAAGAAACGCGTTGTGGATTATTACTTTCGAGTGATAAACATTTGATTATGCTAGCTTATGATGCGGCTAATTCAAGCTTTCCTTGGATTATCGACAATGACGCTACAGTGACGCGATTTTCTAGCGATCAATATGTTGATATAGCTAAGAAAATAAGAAAAATTTTTACCAATAATACCGCAAATGACAAACCACTTATTTTATGTACGGCTGTTTATTCTACGGGTGATCAGTTAGCAAAGGCTAAATTAGCTGTCGATGAGTGGCGTTCTAATTGTAAGGTAATTCATCAGGTTACGGCAGAAAAAGCAAAGATGATAGGGATAGGAGGAGTAACTTGGCTTTTTCGTGCAGCAGAGACAGGGCATACGGAGACGATTAAATTACTGCTTGAAAATGGCGCTGATATCAATGTGGTAACAGACAATAAGCGAACCCCGCTTTATGTGGCTGCAGAGAATGGGCATGCCGATACGGTTCAATTCCTGCTTGGGAAGAAGAGAGCTGATGCTAATGCGTATGCTTATGTTAATGCGAAAACGAAAGCTGGTTCTACCGCGCTTCATGCGGCTGCAGAGGGTGGGTATACAGTGATTGTCGAATTATTGCTTAAGGAAAAGGCTGATGCCAAAGCAGCAGACAAATATGGATTTACACCACTCCATTTTGCTGTAGACAGTGGTGGATATCCCGCGATTGCCGAATTATTGCTTGCAGCAGGCGCTGATCCTGATGCTAATGCAGTAATAGATGGATCTAGCTATACTCCACGCAGTATTGCAAGAGATGGTAAATGCGCCAAGGTTATTAAAGCATTTGAAAAAAAAGGTGATGCCGAAGTACAAGTAGAAGATAACAGGATCCATCTACCTGTTTGGTTACAACGATTATTCAATTTTTTTACGATTGCTTCGATTGTGTCATTAGGCATGGCTTTATCTTTTTGTTTCTTTAGTTCAATGCCTGTTTTGCTAGTCATTGCATTCACTACGGCGATTGTAACGGCGATAGGCGTTAAATATTTGCCTCGGGTTGGTGTTGGCCAGCAAAATAAATTAGAGAGTTTAAGTAAAGAACCCATTCATCTTTGTGAAACATCAATAACACACGGCTTGTTGGCATCCCCTTTATGCAGCCAAATTTCAATGAAGGATCAACTTCAGCAGAAAGAGGATCCCCATCTAACTAACGCGCAACAGGGTCATTATAATAGATTGTCTATGTAGTTATTTCATTGGCAAATCGTAAAATTTTGCGATGATTTTCCAGGCTTGTTCAGCTGATTCTACATAATGAAATAATTTAAGATCACTCGAGCATATCATGCCTTCATCGACTAATAGTTTAAAGTTAATCAGCTTAGACCAATAGCTTTTTCCAAATAATAATAGTGGAATCGGTTTTATTTTTTTTGTTTGCAGTAGGGTCAGTGCTTCAAATAATTCATCTAATGTACCATATCCGCCAGGAAAGCAAACTAAGGCACGTGTACGAATTAAGAAATGCATTTTGCGTATAGCAAAATAATGAAATTGAAAACAAAGTTCAGGTGAGATGTAAGGGTTCGGTGCTTGTTCATGTGGTAAGACAATATTTAAACCAATGCTTTTGGCTTTAACATCCTGCGCACCGCGGTTAGCGCCTTCCATAATCCCAGGCCCACCGCCCGTTACAATAACAAAATGGCGGCGTCGATTTTTTTTGCAACGTTCAGAGACAATCTGGCCAAAGCGTTGTGCTTCTTGATAATATTTGGCACTTTTAAGTCGTTTGTTAGCTGTTTGCACGGCTTTTTTATACGTAGGGCTATTGGGTTTAGTTTTTAGTTTTTGTTGGGCCCGTTTGAGTTGTTGTTTAGCCGTTGCATGATCCGGGATTCGGGCACTACCAAAAACCACGATGGTTGATTCGATCTTGAGTTTTTGTTGTGAGAGTTCCGGTTTTAATAATTCAAGTTGTAAACGTACGGATCGTAAGGACTTATGTAGTAAAAAATCATGATCTAAGAAGGCAAGTTCAAAAGCAGGCCAGGCTACTTTTTTGCTACGTTTTTTGACTTCGGTTTTGGCCGATGAAAAAGGTTTGGGGTGATTAATGTCCATCAGGCCATATTAGCATTGTGGTTAATAATGCTTTCAGTATATAAGTGTATTGAGTTGTTTACAATGTAACGTATACGCTTCGCACTTTTGTGGCGTTTTGCCGAAAATCCTATTCCTGTGAATCTATGCAAATTAAGAGAGTTCATTTTTAGGATGTTTTCTTTTTAGCTATCACCATTCATATGCTGGTACTGTTTAATTAAGCCTTGTGTGGATGAGTCAAAATTAGCATCACTTGATTCGGTGGTGTTTTTATCTAAAGCGCTATAAATGGATTGGCTGAGATGTTTTCCGTATTCTACGCCCCATTGATCGAAAGGATTGATTTGCCAAATGACACTTTGTACGAATACTTTATGTTCATACAAGGCAATGAGCATACCTAAGGTAAACGGTGTGAGCTCATCAACGGCCAAGATATTATTAGCATGATTTCCATTTAAGGTTTTATAGGGTACATCACTGCGATAACCTTGCATTAATGCCTTGCTTTGGCTTAATGCGCTAGCAATCGCATGTTGATGATGATGTTGCAGTATGTGCTGAGGATTGCGTAGCGACAAGATAAAATCAACAGAAAAGCGACTGGTACCTTGATGAAAAAGTTGGTAAAAGGCGTGCTGTCCATTGAGTCCTACTTCACCAAAGATGATTGGGCAGGTGGCGTAATTTACTTTTTTATTATCAATACGAATGGATTTACCATTGCTTTCCATTTCTAATTGTTGCAAATAAGCGGGAAAATATTTGAGTGCCGCATCATATGGCAAAATAACATGTGCTTCGGATTGAAAAAAATTTCTTTGCCAAATACCGAGTAATCCCAGTATCAGCGGCATATTTTCTTGCCAAGGCGATTTGAAAAAATGCTGATCGAGCGTATGTGCACCGCTTAAAAGTTCGCGGAAGTTTTGCATGCCAATGGCTAATGCCAGTGATAAACCGATGCAGGAGCATAAGGAAAAACGGCCGCCTACCCAGTCCCAAAGCGGAAAGATATTTTCTTTCGCGATACCAAATTGCAGGGCTTTTTTCTGTTGTGCGGTAATGGCTAAAAAGTGCTGCGGTAGCGGATTATGCGGAGCAGTTTTTTCTTGTATCCATTTTAAAATAGTTTTTGCATTGATTAAGGTTTCTTGAGTAGAAAAAGATTTTGAAGCAATAATAAATAAGCTTGTTTCGGGGTTGAGTTGCGTTAGCAAATGATTGAGTGCGTAACCGTCAACGTTAGAAATAAAATGAAAACGAAGCGGTGTTTGCTGATAAGGTTTTAAGCTTTCTATTGCCATTAAAGGGCCTAAATCCGATCCGCCAATGCCTAAGTTGATGATGTCAGTGATGGGTCGGCCTGTTGCGCCACGCCAGGTATGGTTGTGTATTTGTGATACAAAATTCGCCATTTTATCTAAAGCAGCATGAATAGGTGGTAGTATGTCAGTACCATTGACGTTTAACCCGGATGTTCGTGGATCGCGTAGTGCCGTGTGTAGTGCTGGAAGTTTTTCAGTGGTATTAACACATTCTCCGGAAAATAAAGCCTGAATATGCTTCTTTAACTCACATGTGTCGGCAAGTTTGAATAACAAATTCAATGTTTCTTCAGTAATAGGATTTTTAGAATAATCAAAACTTAAGCCAGTTTGATGTAAAGAAAAATGTTTAAAACGCTGCGAATCATTTGCAAATAATTCGGCAATCGATGTTTTTTTTACGGCAGAAGCATGTTGCTCTAGTAGCTTCCATACTGGTGCTTCTGTCAATCCGTTCATACAAATTTTCCTCGATTTTTATGGCGTTTTGGTTTTTTGTGTTGCGTTATAATTTGTTCAATTAATTGTGTTTTTGTACTTTCGTCAGCGGCTATAAAATCGGTCCACCAGGATGCGATTTCGGAGGGTATTTCTTGTATTTGTGCACGTAACAATAAAAAGTCATATGCCGCACGAAAGCGTGGGTGTGCCGTCAATCGGTTGATCATATAAGGACGGCGCTGAATCAATCGCTGTTGTAGATCCCATATTTCTCGTATCGTCGTACTATAACGGCGTGGAATAGTAATTTGTTTTTGTTGTTCTGCCAGAACATGACTGATAGCGTGCTGATAAAGAATAAAAAGAGGTGTCTGTTTTTTATTGTAATGTTGGACTTTCGCTTGTACAGCGGGCCATAAAAAGATAGCAAATAAAAAAGCCGGTGAAACAGTTTTTCCTTCTTGAAGTCGTTGATCGGTATTTTTACAGGCGATTTCTAGCAGTTTTTCAGTTGCGGGCTTGTCAAGACATGCAAATGTTTGTGGAAATAGTTCATTAAATAATTGGTAATGGCGTAAAAGTTGATAGGTTGCAAAAGCTTGACCATGGTGGAACAGTTTGAGCACTTCTTCAAATAAACGCGCAGGGGGAACATGATGTAATAAATTAGCTAATTCAGGGATAGGTTCAGCTGTCGCTGGATCTAATGTAAAACCTAATTTTCCAGCAAAACGAATCGCACGCAATAAACGCACTGGATCTTCATGATAACGTGTCTGTGGATCGCCAATGATACGAACAATTTTATGTTGAATATCGCTAAGCCCACCACAATAATCAATTAAAGAAAAATCAGCGATATTGTAATATAAAGCGTTCATCGTAAAATCACGACGCCATGCATCTTCTTCAATACTTCCATAGATATTATCACGTAACAACATACCATGAGCGGCTACCGTTCGGTGTTTTAAGGACTTCTTTTCAGCATCGGCACGGAAGGTCGTGACTTCAATCACTTCTCGACCAAAGCGAATATGGGCGAGACGAAAGCGCCGGCCAATCAAAAGACAATTACGAAAGAGTTTTTTTATTTTTTCAGGGCGTGCATCGGTTGCGATATCAAAGTCTTTAGGTTTTATCTGCAGTAATATATCGCGCAGACAACCACCCACCAAATAAGCGCTATAACCATGCTGATCCAGTCGGTAAAGTACTTTGAGTGCATTCGCAGAGATGCTTTTGCGCGAGATAGTATGTTCCGCCCGCGGAATGATGGTTGCTTCTGGATAAATTTTCTTTTTGGGGAAAAGACGGTGGAAAAACTGCTTAATGATAGTAATGATCCTTTATGAAATGATAAAGTTGTCTTGTGTACACTACAAAAAATGCAATAAAAGTTCGTCATTGCGAGCGCGAAGCGCGTGGCAATCTAAAATATCGTAACCTGGATGGCCACGCTCATTACATTCGCTCGCCATGACGTGTACTCTTTATGCAAAGTCGTTATGCTAACATATTGCCTGCTTTTTGACCTGTTGGGAAGATGACGCCTAGGTAAATGGTTTACTTAGCAACAAAATTAACAAATCATCTTTGTTTAAAATAGTTTCTTTGTTTGGATTAATAGTTCTTACGCCTTTACGTTCTAAGCCAAGTATAATCCCGGTTAACTGGCTTTTTTCCATGGCTTCTTCGATCGTTAGTCCCACAAAAGGATGTGTTCTATCCAGTAAAAACGTTTTTAATTCAAAATGATTAAAGAGTTCAAGCTCTTCTTGATAAATGCCGGTTTGTAAAAGTTGGCTGAAGGCATCAATTTGTTCATCGTTACCTAAAATAAATAATTTATCATAAAGGCGAATTTTTTCTTGGTGTTTAGGCGCAAGTATCACTTTGCTGCCGCGATAAAGTGCGATGACATGGATGCCAAATTGCTGATTGAGTGCTAACTCTTCAAGTGTTTTATTAATGAAGTAATAATTACTGCTGATATCTGTTCCTCTTAGATTGATTCCCCAGGCTACTAATTCATCTTTTGAGGTTTCTTGGTGGCTAGGCGTTTTGATATTAGCTAAAAATCTTTTTTCTAACCAAGGGTAAAATTTTTGTAAGGGTTTGTGCAGTATGCTAAACAGCAGGAAGGAAATCAGCGCTAAAAGAAAGGTAATCGACCAAGTATGGAAATAGGTGACCGCCAGTGTCGTGATAACCGTGAAAGTGAATATCCATCCTATGGCGATAATAGGTTTTATTGCTGCATGAGAGCGATGCGGAAACATTTTATAGGCAAAAATCATGCCCCAAATAAACGGTGAAGCGAGCAATAAAGCGATAAGACAACTGAGTGTATTCACCCAATAGGTTGTTGTGACCCATTCATTAATTCTAGGGAAAAGCCATTTTTCACTCAGTGTGAAAATGATGGCAACCATGACTGCATTGATCAATAATTTGGCAATATATTGACTATAGATAGCGCGTTTTTTCTTCAGCATTAAATAACGGTGAATTAATATCGCATAGTGACTTAAAAAGCTTTTAAACGAAGCAGGTAGCTTTTTTTCTAGTTGTTGGCTGACAGCAGCTGAGGCTTGGATAAGATAAGGTGTGGTAAAAGTGGTCACAGCAGAGACTGCGATGATAATAGGAAATAAAGTGGGTCGTGTGACGTTTAATGAGAGACCTAAACCCGCAATGATAAAGGAAAACTCACCAATTTGCGCCATGCTAAATCCAGCGCGTACGGAGGTTGTTAAACTTTGTCCGGCGGTTAAAGCACCACTAGCGGTTGTTAATACTTTAGCAAGAATAGTAACAGCAGAGATAAGTAATACAACCCCCAGTTGATCAATAATCACAGCCGGATCGATCAGCATTCCCACGGAAATGAAAAACACCGCTGCAAAAATATCACGAATGGGCCGCATATATTGTTCGATAAACTGAATTAAATCCGTTTCTGCCAGAATAGAACCCATAATAAACGCGCCTAATGCGCTAGAGTAGCCAAAATAGGCGGCTATACAGACCAGTAATAAACAAAGCGCGACGGATACAATCGTCAATGTTTCTTGATTGGCAACATCCACTAATTTTCGGATTAGGGATGGAATTAAAAAATAACCGACTAAAAACCAGCTTCCAACGACAATGAAGAGTTTAATCGCTGAATCCACTAGTGTTGCCGATAGTACGGCATGTGTGCCGACGACAATAGAAAGACCGGCAAGCAATAAAATGGCGAGTAGATCTTCGACAATCAGTACGCCAAAGACGAGTTCGGCGAAGTGTTTACTTTTTAAACCTAGCTCTTCCATGGCTTTGATAATAATAGTTGTGGATGAGATGGAGAGGGCAGCGCCTAAAAAAATACAATCATAAATAGGCCAGCCTAGGAGCTTTCCCAGTCCTATTCCAATAACCAGTACTAGTAGGACTTCAAGTAAGCCTGTGATAATAGCGGGACTTCCGACACGTTTAAGCTTGTGAAAACTAAAATCTAAGCCCAAAGAAAACATCAAGAAGATAACGCCTAGCTCAGATAAGGTGTGCAAACTAGGAACGTCTGTGACTAAGTCGTAAGGGGGTAAATGCGGACCTACAATAATTCCAGATAAAAGATAACCGAGTACAACCGGTTGTCTTATTTTTTGGAACAAAAGTGTAACCAAGCTGGCTACGCCCAATATAACGGCAAGGTCCTTGATGAGTGGCGCAAGTGGTTGCATAGATCTATTGTTAGTCAGCTTTGCTGAGATATCAAGTCTTATTTAAAGACTGATTGTAAAAGTTAGGTGGTCTCATAAAGCTAGAATCTATATACTATTCGTTGTTTTTTTTCATAAAAGTAAGTAATCAACGCTTCTTATAATAAATAATATACTCACAGCAATTGGATTTTCGGCAAGTGCCGCGAGGTAGTCGATGTCAAGTGCGAAGAGTGCACAGAGGAATTTAATAATGATATCGAAGTCTTTGGTACTGCTGGGTTACGCTTCGGGAGTTGCTGCGAATAATCCAGGTTGTGCTGATGGACCATTGCGACTTAAGGAGAGCGCGCTTGAAAAACAATGGTCAGATAAAGGCTTAAAAACCCATTGGCAGGCCCTATTAGTTCCTCAGTATGAATCAAAGCAAGCGTGTTTAGCGCAAGTTGTTGAGCTCAACACGCAATTGGCAGGTATGACACAGCGTTTAAGCGAACAGGAACAAACATTTATCGTGGTAGGAGGCGATCATTCCTGTGCAATAGGCACGTGGAGTGGTGTTGCTGCTGAATTAAGTAAAAAAAATGCAGCGTTAGGGTTGGTTTGGATCGATGCGCACATGGATAGCCATACGTTTGAAACAACACCCAGTGGAAATATTCATGGGATGCCGTTGGCTGCTTTATTGGGTCATGGTGATTTGAAGCTAACCCAGATTTTAACCTCGGCAGCAAAATTAAAGCCAGAACATGTTAGTTTGATAGGTAGTCGTAGTTTTGAAAGTGGGGAAGCCGAACTATTACGCCGTTTAGGCGTGCGTATTTATGAAATGCCAGAAATTAAAGAAAGAGGTCTAGCGGTTGTATTGCAGGAAGCTATTGTGCGTGCTAAGCAAGGTACAGCAGGTTTCGGTGTGAGCTTAGATCTGGATGCGGTTGATCCCGAAGATGCGCCGGGTGTCGGTGTGCCAGAGCCAGATGGCATTAAAGGCAAGGATTTATGTCAAGCTTTAACGTTGTTACAGCAGGAAAAACAATTACTCGGTATGGAAATTGTTGAATATAATCCGCATCTCGATAAAGATGCTAAGACTGAATTATTAATTAATAACATCGTATTAAGTATTTTTGGAGATTAAATCTTTATGCCAAATGACGCAGCCCTTAATCCTGCTATATTGAATGCCACAGGAAATATAAAAGAAAAAGTCATCGCAAGGGAAAAGCGTTATGGTGCAGCCAATTATGATCCATTACCGGTGGTATTGAGTCGTGGTTTAGGTGCCGAACTGATAGATATTAACGGTAAGCGCTATATCGACATGATGAGTGCTTATTCTGCTGTCAGCCATGGGCATTGTCATCCGCGTTTAGTCGCTAAGTTAACTGAACAAGCGCAACGCTTAAGTATTTGTTCGCGTGCTTTTTATAGCGATAAGCTGGGTGCTTTATTAGAACGCGTTTGTGAGCTTAGCCACATGGATTGTGCCTTACCGATGAATACCGGTGTTGAGGCCGTAGAAACTGCGATAAAAGCGGCTAGAAAGTGGGCTTATACTGTTAAAAAGGTTCCTGCCGATCAAGCTGAAATTATTGTTTGTAAGGGAAATTTTCATGGTCGTACCACGACGGTAGTTGGGCTGTCTTCAAAACCACAATATAAACGAGGTTTTGGTCCTTTTACCTCTGGGTTTAAAACCATACCCTATGGTGATCTAGAAGCCTTATCAAAGGCGATTACGCCGCATACGGCGGCTTTTTTAGTCGAACCTATACAAGGAGAGCGGGGTATTATTGTGCCGCCTACTGGTTATCTCAAAGCGGTTGCCGAATTGTGCCAAAAAAATAATGTTTTATTGATTCTCGATGAAATACAAACAGGTTTAGGTAGAACAGGTCGTTTTTTAGCGTGTGAACATGAGCAGGTTAAACCGGATGGTTTAATTTTAGGTAAGGCGCTGGGTGGCGGATTATTACCTGTTTCTTTATTTTTAAGTAAACGTGAAGTGATGGATGTGTTTCAGCCAGGTGACCATGGGAGTACTTTTGGTGGTAATCCATTAGCGGCTGCCGTTGCTTTAGAAGCGCTGGAAGTCTTATTTGATGAAAACCTTATTCAGCGCTCGGAAGAATTAGGGGATTATTTACACAAGGAGCTATTAAAAATAAAAACGCCTTTCATTAAAGAAATTCGTGGCAAGGGTTTATTTATAGGCTTAGAGTTTGTTGAGGGTGTAAAAGGACGAGAAATTTGTTTGAAGTTACTGGAAGAAGGCTTGTTAAGCTACGAGACGCATGACACCGTTATTCGTTTAGCGCCGCCTTTAGTAATTACCAAAGGACAATTGGATAAAGCGTTGGATATATTGAGGAAAGTGTTACTGACACATTGATTCCGTCATTGCGAGCGCGAAGCGCGTGGCAATCCAGAAAGTATCGTAAACTGGATGGCCACACTCATTACATTCGCTCGCAATGACGAATAAGGTTGCACTTTAATTCAGGGGTGAGCCGAATACATTGCCCATCCCGTTAAAAACATCTGCACCGCGATAGTTGTTAATATCATTCCCATTAAACGTTCTAACGCGGCGATGACCTTGGGGCCGAGTAGTTTTTGTAAGGGCGTGGCGGCTAGAAGTGTCAGTATGGATGCTAAAGAGGCAAGCGCTACTGCCATGAACAAATGTCCCATTTGATTAGGCACTTGGCTGGCAAACAAGATAACGGTTGTCATCGCCGAAGGACCGGCTATAAATGGGATGGCCATGGGTACAATAAAGGGTTCTTCTGCTAGGGTTTCGTCGGCTGCATAGCGGGTTGGGCTGGGGAATAACATTTTGATGGCAATCAGGAATAAAATAATGCCTCCAGCAATGCTTAAGGCTTCGTCGCTAATTTTTAGGCCGTGCAGAATGGTTTTGCCGCAGAATAAAAAAAGTGTCAGCACAGCAAACGCAATGAGGCTTTCACGTAGAATAATTCGAGTGCGCCGTTGGGCGTCAACGTGTTTGAGTAACGAAAGGAAAATGGGAATATTTCCCAGTGGATCCATAACTAAATAAAGCGTGACGGTAGCAGAATAGATGTTCATTACGTTGACGTTAATAAAAAATATATAATAGCAGTTTAGTAAGAATAGTTGTTGACATCTAGCCTTGACTTTCGCAAAATAGCCCCCTCAATTTTGTGGAGGGGTTCCCGAGCGGCCAAAGGGAGCAGACTGTAAATCTGCCGGCTCAGCCTTCGAAGGTTCGAATCCTTCCCCCTCCACCAGAATACCGATCACAGGGTTGGTTCAAGCAAAGCTTGTGCCAGCCATTTAAGGGGAGAATCGCGATTCTCCCCTTAAAAATCCCCATCACGATGGGAAGCAAGTGCAATAAATTTTAAGTGGGTTTATTTGCGGGTGTAGTTCAATGGTAGAACTTCAGCCTTCCAAGCTGATAGCGTGGGTTCGATTCCCATCACCCGCTCCACGTAGAAGAAGATTAAAGTTGTTATTAATCGGTCGCCCACATGGCTCAGTGGTAGAGCACTTCCTTGGTAAGGAAGAGGTCACCGGTTCGATCCCGGTTGTGGGCTCCAGTTTAGGCCAGTAGTTCAACGGTAGAGCGTCGGTCTCCAAAACCGAAAGTTGGGGGTTCGAATCCCTCCTGGCCTGCCAGGTAGAAAAGGTAAGATGAAGAACACGAAATTAGAAAGTAAAACATCGATAAAAGATGTTTTCCTATGGTTGGCAATAGGTGTAGGCCTGGTGCTGGCTATTGGCGTTAATTACCATTTCTCGCACCAACCCCTTGCTATTCGGTTGATAGCTTGGATAATGGGCATCCTTATGCTGGCAGCGCTCTTTTTTTATACAACGCAGGGCCAGCGTCTGTGGTCATTCTCACAGGCCGCACGCGCTGAATTGTATAAGGTAGTTTGGCCGACTCGACAAGAGACGGTGCGTACGACGCTTCTGGTCATGGTGATGGTCCTATTGGCGGGTTTGTTTTTGTGGGCAGTAGATAGTTTCTTATTGTGGCTTGTTGCGTTTTTAACCAGTTAGAAGAGGGTAGTTTACATTTATGGTAGAAAAAAAAACTGAGGTTGAACAAGACTCTTCTAGCCAGTCTGAAAAGTCATCGGAAGTAGTTGAAAACAACATGGCGGCTCCTAAAATGCACTGGTATGTGGTGCAGGCTCGTTCAGGTTATGAACGTAAGGTATTAGAAGCGCTAAACGACCGCATTCAGCAGCAAGGGCTTACGCGTAAATTTGGCCAGATTATCGTTCCTACGGAAGAGGTTGTAGAAATACGCCAGGGACGTAAACGTAAGACCGCACGTAAATTTTATCCAGGCTATGTGTTAGTAGAAATGGAAATGGATGAAGATAGCTGGTATTTAGTACAAAAAACCCCAGGCGTTATTAAATTTATTGGTGGCACGAGTGATAAGCCCGTATCACTGAATGCAAAAGAAGTTGATAAAATTCTCCATCGGATGCAAGAAGGTGTGGATAGACCTAAACCTAAGGTCTTGTTTGAAGTGGGAGAAGTGGTACGGGTGGTCGATGGGCCTTTCGCTGATTTTGATGGCGAAGTTAAAGAGGTTAATTATGAGAAGAACCGCTTAAGTGTTGCGGTAATCATCTTTGGTCGTTCCACGCCAGTTGAATTAGAATTTGGGCAAGTTAAAAAAGCTTAATGTAATTTAGATTTACTTAGGTAGATCTATCAAGGCCCCCCTAGTTAGTAGGGGGATGATGAAAATATACTCATAGCCATGGGATTTTTGGCAAGGCACCGCGAAAACGAAGCCACCACAGGGTATACAGCATACATGAGGATGGCGAGTTGAGCGGGAACGTAGACAAAAATTCAAGGGCGAAGAGTAGGGGAGCTTATTTCGATAAGCGCTAACTACCCGGAGATAAAAAAATGGCAAAAAAAATACAAGCTTATGTGAAGCTACAGGTTAAGGCTGGTGAAGCTAATCCTGCGCCTCCTATTGGTCCCGCATTGGGTCAACAAGGGGTGAATATCATGGAGTTTTGCAAGGCATTCAACGCGCGCACCCAACAAATTGAAAAAGGTATGCCTATACCCGTTGTTATTACGGTTTATAGCGATCGTAGTTTCACGTTTATTACAAAAACACCACCGGCTTCTATTCTGATAAAGAAAGCACTGGGTATTACCAAGGGTAGTAGCACGTCGAATAAAGACAAAGTCGGTAAGATTACACGTAAGCAATTGGAAGAGATTGCAGCGATTAAGATGCCTGATTTAACCGCAACCAATATGGATGCAGCCGTTCGTACCATCGCGGGTACCGCGCGCAACATGGGCGTTGAAGTAGAAGGGGGAATATAAAATGGCTACTAAACTGACTAAACGTCTCAAGCTGATCAAAGAAAAACTTCCTCTTAATAAAACGTACTCTGTTTTAGAGGCGATTACTTTACTGAAAGAACTTTCTACGGTTAAGTTTAATGAAAGCGTAGATGTAAGTATTAATCTAGGCGTAGACCCACGTAAGTCGGACCAAGCGGTTCGCGGTGCTGTTGTATTACCGCACGGGATTGGTAAAACCACACGCGTCGCTGTTTTCGCTCAAGCAGGTAATGCGGATGCAGCAAAAGCAGCCGGTGCTGATATCGTTGGTTTTGAAGACCTTGCTGAATCAATTAAGACCGGTAACTTAGATTTTGACGTGTTGATTGCTACACCCGACGCGATGCGTTTTGTAGGGCAATTAGGTCAAATATTAGGTCCTAGAGGCTTAATGCCTAACCCTAAGCTGGGCACCGTGACAACGGATGTGACCACGGCAGTGACCAATGCAAAATCAGGCCAGGTACAGTACCGCGCGGATAAAGGCGGAATCGTGCACTGTACGATTGGTAAAATCAATTTTGAAGCGCAGCAGTTACAGCAAAATTTAGATGCGTTACTGTCTGCCGTTAAAAAAGCAAAACCAAGTACAGCCAAGGGTATCTTTTTAAGAAGATTACATTTGTCTAGCACCATGGGTCCGGGATTACTTGTTAACCTTTCATCGGTTGCAGAAACAGTCTAGGGTGTGTGTAGTGGGTCGCTTGACTAGCCCCACTATTTAGTATAGAAGGGTTACCCCCTTATAAGGGCAGAACATTGACCGCTTAAATGCAGCAAGCAAAGTATAAAACGCTGCATTTTAGGTCTAAGAAATTCGCAGAAAGTAGGTAAAAAACCTACTAACTGTCGAAGACCGTAGGTGTGATGATAAAAAATGTCGTCATTGTGTGGCAATCCAGACAATATAGACTTTTTTATCAAAGCTTAATATTCCCTACGCAGACGGTGAACCGTATTACGGCCACCTTAATTAAATTGCTGAGTATCGCTAAAGCGGATGATAGACGGTGCGCGTGCGCACCACTCTAAAACCCAATTTAGTATCATTCAGAATGAGGAGAAACCAGAACGTGACACTAAGACTTGAAGATAAACAGGCCATTGTCGCGGAAGTCGGAGAAGTTGCAAAAAACGCGTTATCAGCAGTCACTGCTGAATATCGCGGATTGAGTGTGGGTGAATTGAGTCAATTGCGAGTACAGGCGCGTAACTCCGGTGTTTATTTGCGTGTTGTGCGCAATACACTGGCACGACGCGCTTTGGAAGGAACGGATTTTGCGTGTCTTCAGGACACCTTAGTAGGTCCCTTACTCTTAGCGTTTTCTCAACAAGAACCCGGTGCAGCAGCGCGACTTATTAAAGCATTTACAAAGCAGAACCAAAAATTGCTAGTCAAAGCATTAGCGTTTGATGGTCAACTGCTTCCAGTGAATGATATTGATAAGCTGGCTAGTTTACCGACACGTGATGAAGCGATTGCCACCTTAATGGCAGTTATGAAAGCGCCTATTACCAAACTGGTTCGTACCTTGGCTGAACCACATGCCAAATTTGTACGTACCGTTGCTGCAGTACGCGATCAGCGTCAGGCAGCAGGGTAAGCTAAAGGTTATAGAAGAAGTATTTTATTTTTTTGGAGTGATTATATGAGTACGGCCGTTAATTCTAAAGAAGATGTATTAAACGCGATTGCAAATATGAGCGTAATGGACGTTGTTAATCTTATTAAGAGCATGGAAGAGAAGTTTGGTGTTTCTGCTGCCGCAGCGACTGTTGCTGTAGCGGCTCCTAGTGCGGGCGGATCAGCCGCTGCTGCGGAAGAAAAAACTGAATTTAACGTAATTTTGGCAGATGTTGGTGCTAACAAAATTAATGTTATTAAAGTAGTACGTACAGCAACCAATCTAGGCTTAAAAGAAGCTAAAGACCTCGTTGAATCAGCACAACCCGTTATTAAAGAAGGGCTTTCTAAAGCTGATGCAGAAGCGCTTAAGAAGCAGCTTGAAGAAGCGGGCGCTAAAGTTGAACTGAAATAACGTCAACGCGTTTTAAATAGATTGGTTTTATTTAAGAGCAGTTGTTGTCCTTTCTTTATGAAAGGGCAGCAACTGGTTCTTATTAAGTCAAAATGAGATGCTCAGGGTTAACTTGAGCATTCTTATGTTAGTGCTTTTTCAATGTAATTGTAATTCTGTTCTCTAAACTAGGTGAACTTTGATGGTAATTCGGATATCCCAAGCAACTGAGTCAGCGGCTAAGCCTTATTCATTCACAGAAAAAAAACGTATTCGGAAAAATTTTGGTAAACAAGCCACGATTATGGAGGCGCCTTATCTTTTAGCGACCCAGATCGAGTCTTACCATCGTTTTTTGCAAACAGATACCCCAGCAGACGCTTTAGAAGAGTTTGGGTTGAATGCGGCTTTTAAATCAGTGTTTCCTATTTCTTCTTATTCTGGTGGTGAAGCGACCTTAGAATATATCAGCTACCGAATAGGGCAACCGCCTTTTGATGTCAAAGAATGTCAAGCACGCGGTCTAACCTACGGTGCGCCTTTACGTGTCAAGATGCGTTTGATTATTTTTGATGAAGCAGCGCCGGGCACTAACCGAATTAAAAATATTAAAGAACAAGAAGTCTACATGGGTGAATTGCCCTTGATGACGGATACAGGTAGTTTTGTTATTAATGGAACTGACCGTGTGGTTGTTTCGCAACTACATCGTTCGCCGGGTGTATTTTTCGAGCATGATAAGGGTAAAACACACTCATCCGGTAAATTACTTTATGCAGCACGCATTATTCCTTACCGTGGTTCATGGCTAGATTTTGAATTTGATCCCAAAGATAACCTCTTTGTTCGTATCGACAGACGCCGTAAATTAGCGGCAACGATCCTATTACGTGCCTTAGGATTTACCACTGAAGAAATACTCGAATTATTTTTCGCGAATAATACCTTCCATTTCAAAGGTGAGTCAGTTGTTTTAGATTTAGTACCTGAGCGCCTACGCGGTGAAATCGCCACATTTGATATTAAGGATGCAGCAGGTAAAGTTATTATAGAACAAGGTCGCCGTATTGCTGCGCGACAAATTCGACAGTTAGAACAAGCAAAAATAAAACAATTAGAGTTTACAGCTGAATATTTGCTGGGTAAAACCTTAGCAAAACCAGTCATTGACCCAGAAACAGGTGAGATTTTATTTGAAGCGAATACCGAATTAACCGCTGATATCATTAAAAAAATAGCTGAGTCCGGTATAAAAACCATTGAAACATTGTATACCAATGATTTAGATTCAGGCGCTTATGTTTCCACGACCCTGCGTATTGATCCTAGCAATAGCCAGCAAGAAGCATTGGTAGAAATCTACCGTATGATGCGTCCGGGTGAGCCGCCAACCAAAGAAGCAGCAGAAGCTTTATTTAAAAATCTGTTTTTTGTTCCTGATCGTTATGATTTATCCGCTGTAGGCCGAATGAAGTTTAATCGGCGTTTAGGGCGTGAAGAAATTTTAGGATCTGGCACTTTAGCTAAAGAAGATATTGTTGATGTTTTAAAAGCCTTGATTGATATTCGTAATGGTAAAGGCGATGTCGATGATATTGACCATTTAGGCAATCGACGTGTGCGTAGTGTGGGTGAGATGGCTGAAAACCAGTTCCGTGTTGGCTTAGTGCGTGTGGAACGAGCAGTTAGAGATCGTCTCAGTGTGGCAGAGTCTGAAAATTTAATGCCGCAAGATTTAATTAACGCTAAACCTATTTCTGCGGCGATAAAAGAATTTTTTGGTTCCAGTCAATTATCTCAGTTCATGGACCAAGTAAATCCACTTTCAGAAATTACGCATAAACGACGTGTTTCAGCGCTTGGACCGGGTGGTTTAACCCGTGAACGTGCGGGCTTTGAAGTTCGGGACGTGCATCCAACCCATTATGGTCGTGTTTGTCCGATTGAAACACCGGAAGGACCTAATATTGGCTTGATTAATTCTCTGGCTGTTTACGCACGCACAAACCATTATGGATTCCTTGAAACCCCTTATCGAAAAGTTGAAAACGGTAAAGTAACGCATGAAATCCAATATTTATCAGCTATTGAAGAAGGTAAATATGTTATTGCGCAGGCTAATACACGTTTGGATAGCCATGGCCGACTCATCGATGATTTGATTCCTTCACGCCATCGTAATGAATCCATGCTGACAACAGCAGATAAAGTCGATTATATGGATATTTCGCCGTCGCAGGTTGTTTCCGTAGCGGCTTCTTTAATTCCGTTCTTAGAACACGACGATGCAAACCGTGCATTGATGGGTTCTAATATGCAACGTCAGGCGGTTCCTACCTTACGTACTGAAAAACCCTTAGTGGGAACAGGGATGGAACGTAAAGTGGCGGTAGACTCGGGTGTTGTTGTTGTCGCAAAACGTAGTGGTTTTATTGATTCCGTTGATGCAGGTCGAATTGTTGTGCGTGTAGACGACGAGGAAGCGGTAGCAGGTACCGCCGGGGTTGATATCTATAACCTGACAAAATATACACGTTCTAATCAAAATACCTGTATTAACCAACGACCTTTAGTCAATAAAGGCGACAAGATTAAGAAAGGGGATGTATTAGCGGATGGTCCTTCTACGGATCTCGGTGAATTAGCATTAGGGCGCAATTTATTAGTCGCATTTATGCCTTGGAATGGATATAACTTCGAAGATTCTATTTTAATTTCAGAGCGCGTTGTTTCTGAAGATCGTTTTACCACGATTCACATTGAAGAACTGACCTGTATTGGTCGTGATACCAAATTAGGTTCTGAAGAAATTACGTCTGATATTCCTAATGTCGGTGAAAGTGCGCTTTCTAAATTAGATGAATCTGGGATTGTACACTTAGGGGCTTGGGTTGAAGGTGGTGATATTCTGGTTGGAAAAGTGACACCAAAAGGTGAAACACAATTAACGCCAGAAGAAAAATTATTACGCGCTATTTTTGGTGAAAAGGCCTCCGATGTAAAAGATAGTTCATTACGTGTGCCTTCCGGCATGCGAGGAACAGTTATCGACGTGCAAGTCTTTACACGTGATGGTCTGGAAAAAGATCAACGTGCTTTAAGTATCGAAGCTGCGGCTTTAGAAAAAATTAAGAAAGATTTATACGACGAATTTAGAATTTTAGAAAATGATAGTTACCAACGTTTAGAAACATTATTGGTGGGTGCTGTTGCGAGCAGTGGTCCTAATAAGCTCAAATCAGGTAGCAAGGTAACGCTGGAATACTTGAATACGCTGTCTAAAGATCAGTGGTTTTCGGTCAGCTTGCGTGATGAAGCCGCCAATCAACAGTTAGAAGCTGTTGCTAAGCAACTTGAAGCAGCTCGTTTAGCTTTAGATGAAAAGTTTGAAAGTAAACGTAAAAAATTAACCCAAGGCGATGATTTAGCACCAGGGATACTCAAAATCGTTAAGGTGTATTTGGCTATTAAGCGTTGTATTCAGCCAGGGGATAAAATGGCGGGTCGACATGGTAACAAAGGGGTTATTTCAACCATTATCCCCGTCGAAGATATGCCTTATATGGAAGATGGTACGCCCGTGGATATCGTATTGAATCCATTAGGGGTTCCATCGCGTATGAACGTGGGGCAAGTATTAGAAACCCATTTAGGTTGGGCAGCCAAGGGCTTAGGTTTAAAGATAGGCGGCATGTTAGATAACAAGAAAAACATGAAAGAAATCAAAACCTTTTTAGGCTCCATCTATAACGATAATAAGCAAACCGCGCAAAAGGTTGATCTCGATGCGTTATCGAATGAAGAAACGCTCGAGTTAGCGCAGAATTTGCGTAAAGGTGTGACTATGGCGACCCCTGTTTTTGATGGTGTGACTGAAACGGAAATCAAGCGCATGTTACGTTTAGCGGATCTACCTGAATCAGGCCAAACAACGCTTTATGATGGTAGAACGGGTCAGCGTTTTGAACGCCCTGTTACAGTTGGTTATATGTATATGCTCAAACTAAATCACTTAGTTGACGATAAAATGCATGCCCGATCAACGGGTTCTTATAGTTTAGTCACTCAACAGCCGTTGGGTGGTAAAGCACAGTTTGGTGGACAGCGATTTGGTGAAATGGAAGTATGGGCTTTAGAGGCCTACGGTGCAGCTTACACCTTACAAGAAATGTTAACGGTGAAATCAGATGATGTCGCTGGTCGAACGAAGATGTATAAAAATATTGTTGATGGTGACCATCATATGGAAGCGGGTATGCCAGAATCGTTTAACGTATTAGTCAAGGAAATACGCTCCTTGGCAATTAATGCAGAATTAGAAACCAAAGATTAATCTGATGTGGAGTTATAACCTTGGCAACTAAACCAAAAGTGGACCCTATGAATAATGAAGTTGAAAGTGCTGCGACAGAATCAATGGCGGCAGATAAAAAAGTGTCTGCACAAGAAGATAAACAAACTTCGCCTCAAGAAAGCTTAGCCAGCATGGCAGAAGCGGTGCAATCTGCTGCTTCTCAGGTGACTGAAAAACCTTTAATGGCTGATTTATTGGGTATTTTGAAGCAAGAAGATTATCTAGATGAATTTGATAATATTCGTATCTCATTAGCTTCGCCTGAGATGATCCGTACCTGGTCTTATGGTGAAGTGAAAAAACCTGAGACTATCAATTATCGTACCTTTAAACCTGAAAGAGATGGTTTGTTTTGTGCGAAAATTTTTGGACCTATCAAAGACTATGAATGCTTATGTGGTAAATATAAGCGACTGAAGCACCGTGGCGTCATTTGTGAAAAATGTGGCGTTGAAGTGGCATTGACCAAAGTACGTCGTGAACGTATGGGTCACGTTGAATTAGCCAGTCCTGTTGCCCATATTTGGTTTTTAAAATCCTTGCCTTCACGTATCGGTCTTTTACTCGATATGACATTACGTGATATAGAGCGCGTGCTGTATTTTGAAGCCTTTGTTGTGATTGAACCTGGTATGACCATGTTACAGCGAGGACAGCTTTTAACGGATGAACAATATTTAGAAGCCATCGAAGAACATGGTGATGAATTTGATGCGCGTATGGGTGCCGAAGCGATACAACAATTACTCATTACTTTAGAAATGGGTGAAGAAATTAATCGCTTACGTGAAGAAATTCCTAATACCAATTCAGAAACAAAATTAAAGAAATATGCGAAGCGTTTAAAGCTTTTAGAAGCGTTTGAACAATCAGGTAATAAGCCCGAGTGGATGGTGCTAACGGTATTACCGGTATTACCACCTGATTTGCGTCCTTTAGTGCCTTTAGATGGCGGGCGTTTTGCAACCTCCGATTTAAATGATTTATATCGCCGTGTTATCAATCGTAATAACCGTTTAAAGCGCTTGCTTGATTTAAATGCACCCGACATCATCGTACGTAATGAAAAACGTATGTTACAAGAGTCGGTTGATGCTTTATTAGATAATGGTCGTCGCGGACGTGCGATTACCGGTAGTAATAAGCGACCTTTAAAATCCTTAGCGGATATGATTAAAGGTAAACAAGGTCGATTTAGACAGAATCTATTAGGTAAACGAGTGGATTACTCAGGTCGTTCCGTCATCGTAGTAGGACCTACCCTTAAATTACATCAGTGCGGTTTACCAAAGAAAATGGCTTTAGAGTTATTTAAGCCTTTTATTTTAAGCAAATTACAATTACATGATTTAGCATCTACGATTAAAGCTGCTAAAAAGATGGTAGAAAATGAATCACCTGAAGTTTGGGATATTTTAGAAGAAGTGATTCGTGAACATCCGGTTTTATTAAACCGAGCACCTACCTTGCACCGATTGGGTATTCAAGCGTTTGAACCTATTTTGGTTGAAGGTAAGGCGATTCAGTTGCATCCGTTAGTTTGTACCGCTTATAACGCCGACTTTGACGGTGACCAAATGGCCGTACACGTACCATTAACCATCGAAGCGCAATTAGAAGCACGTGCTTTAATGATGTCGACTAACAATATTTTATCACCTGCGAATGGTGAACCTATCATTGTTCCTACGCAGGATGTGGTATTAGGTCTTTATTATCTAACGCGTGATAGAATTAATGCCAAAGGTGAAGGCCTCGTTTGCGCTGATATAAACTCAGTACGCCAACTTTATGATACGGGGCATGCAGATTTGCATGCTAAAATCAAAGTGCGTATTACCGAAGTGCTATTTGATGAGCAAGGTAACAAACAAGAATCAACCAAACTGTTAGAAAGCACCATCGGTAGAGCGTTACTGAGTGAAATCTTACCGGATGGGTTACCGTTTTCTTTAATCAATAAGACCTTGAACAAAAAAGCTATTTTAAGCCTTATTAACGAATGTTATCGTCGTTTAGGCTTGAAAGCGACCGCTATATTTGCTGATAAGTTAATGTATACCGGTTTTAGCTACGCCACACGTGCGGGTATTTCTATCGGGATAGAAGATTTAATTATACCTGAAAGTAAAGGTGGGATTATTTCCGAAGCCGAAACCGAAGTAAAAGAAATTGAAGCACAGTATTCCTCAGGTTTGGTAACACAAGGTGAGCGTTATAACAAAGTAGTTGATATCTGGTCGCGTACCAATGACCAAGTTGCAAAAGCGATGATGGAAAAATTGGCGACTGAAGACGTTACGAATTCAGAAGGTAGCGTCGTTGCACAAGAATCGTTTAACCCTGTGTACATGATGGCAGACTCAGGCGCGAGGGGTTCACCTGCGCAAATGCGTCAGTTGGCGGGTATGCGTGGATTAATGACCAAACCAGACGGTAGCATTATTGAAACACCGATTACGGCTAACTTCCGCGAAGGTTTAGACGTATTACAGTACTTTATTTCTACTCACGGTGCGCGTAAAGGTCTTGCCGATACAGCACTTAAGACCGCTAACTCCGGGTATTTGACTCGTCGATTAGTGGATGTGGCACAAGATATGGTGGTGACTGAACTCGATTGTGGCGCAGAACTAGGTATTTTAATTACGCCCCATGTAGAAGGCGGCGAAATTATGGTGCCGTTACGTGAACGTGTATTAGGTCGTGTATTAGCCGATGATGTGAGCCTACCTGGTAGCGATGATGTCGTGGTTAATAAAGGTACCTTGCTGGATGAACAGTGGGTTAACATCTTAGAAGAGCGCGCGGTGGATCAAGTGAATGTACGTTCTCCTATTACTTGTGAAGCACGTTATGGTATTTGTGCGGCTTGTTATGGCCGAGACTTAGCACGAGGACACTTAGTCGTGATTGGGGAGTCTGTGGGCGTTATTGCTGCACAGTCAATCGGTGAGCCGGGTACACAGTTAACCATGCGTACCTTCCACATCGGGGGAGCTGCTTCGCAGGTTGCTTTAGCGAACCACATCCAAGTGAAATCCAAAGGTCGAATTAAGCTACACAACATTAAGTTAGTTAAGCACGCCGATGGTCATTTTGTAACGGTCTCGCGCTCCGGGGAATTAACCCTGTTAGATGCACAAGGCCGTGAACGTGAGCGCTATAAGCTCCCTTATGGTGCGAGTATTAAGGTTTCTGATGGTACCGAAGTAGTGCTAGGCCAAGTCATCGCACAGTGGGATCCGCATACTCATCCAGTTTTGACTGAAGTAGCTGGGTATATTAAATTTATTGATTTGGTTGATGGTATTACCATGAATCGCCAAACCGATGAAGTGACTGGTTTAACCAGCATCGTGGTGATGGACTCTAAACAACGCGGTTCTGGTGGTAAAGAATTAAGACCGATGGTGAGATTAACCGATAAAGAAGGTAATGATTTATTTTTACCTGGCACACGCTTACCAGCACATTACTTCTTACCCATTAACGCTATTTTGAGCTTAGAAGATGGTGCAGCAGTGGGCGTGGGTGATATCGTGGCACGTATTCCGCAAGAAACGTCTAAGACCCGAGATATTACCGGAGGTTTACCGCGAGTAGCTGATCTCTTTGAAGCACGCAAACCAAAAGAACCCGCTATTTTGGCAGAGATTTCTGGAATTATTAGTTTCGGTAAAGAAACCAAGGGCAAACGCCGTTTAGTTATTACTGGAAATAGTGGCGAAGTCTTTGAAGCGTTAATTCCAAAATGGCGTCATGTCACCGTTTTTGAAGGTGAACATGTTGAGCGTGGTGAGGTTGTGGCGGATGGTCCTTTAAATCCACATGACATCTTACGTCTTTTAGGAATTAATAAGCTGTCTAATTATATTGTCAGCGAAGTGCAAGAAGTATACCGCCTACAAGGTGTTAAGATTAACGATAAACACATCGAAGTTATCGTTCGTCAAATGCTACGTAAAGTGAACATCTTGGATTCGGGCGAAAGTCGCTTCTTAAAAGGTGAGCAGCTTGAAGAGGCGCGTGTCAAAGAAGAAAACCGTAAACTAATCGGCGAAGATAAACTGCCTGCACGTTTTGAGTCAGTATTATTAGGGATCACTAAAGCATCGTTGGCGACAGACTCGTTTATTTCAGCGGCTTCGTTCCAAGAAACCACACGTGTTTTAACTGAAGCGGCGGTGACAGGAAAACGTGATGATCTGAAAGGACTAAAAGAAAACGTGATTGTAGGACGTTTAATTCCAGCAGGTACAGGGTTTGCCTATCATGCTGAATCACGACGTCAGCGAGCGGCTAATAGTTTGGCAAGAAAGCAAAAATTAGCAGCTCCGCAAGTAACAGCCAGTGATGCAGAACAGGCATTGAGTCAGGCGTTATCTGAACCTAAAGACGAAGCAAAGTAATTTTTGCTTCCTGTGTAAAACTCACAATTCGGTCTAGAAAAATGCACCTTTTGGGTGCATTTTTTATTTCTAACTTTATTATTTTTTTATTAATTAGCGCGACTTTTATGTTTAAAAGCATGAAAAGAGATGTTGGTTAATATTCTATTAATAATAGGCTGTTACTATTATTAATAGAAAAATAATTATGATAAATGTTTAGAATAAAAATAGAGTATGCTATATGCCAATCGAAAAAAAAGCCGTTGAAAATTTAAGGCAAAGAGGGGAATCTTATAAAGACGGGATGTTGCTTTTAATAGAGCATTTAACGGCAATAGATTGGAAAGTAGGCACTAAATTTTCGGCTAGAGTGGATTTAATAAAGAAAAATATTGAAGCCATTTATATAGATTATGCTAAGTGTCTTGATAAAAGCGCTGCTTTTAGTACAAACCAAGAATACTTTGATAGCTTGCTGGAAAAATATAACGATATTTTGCTTCAGCATACCACGCTAAAAGATTCGTTTAAATCGCTGCTGCTTGCCGAACGCTGTTCAGTCTGGAAAAAAGGGCGTGAAGAATTTGGGACTCTCGTGTCATTTCTAGATGAAGAAGAAGGAGTCGTTCATTGCATTACTGATCACACATTAATTCAGCGTGAAACCCCTTTTTTTGATGAAGAAAGCTCATTTCAAGAGTACATTAAAATTCACAATACACTCGTAGAGCCGTTCTGGTTTCAGAGCTTAGCGTTATGGCAACAGAATTTTATTAAAGCCAATTGGAAAGATCTCTGTACTAAATCAATACCTTCCTCGCTGCGTTGCGTTCCTGGTGTTGCTAATATGTCGCGGCATAATTTTTACATCGGTAATGAGAAGGCTTTAACTTATTTTCGACACGCAACCCCTTTTCCTGTTGATTTGCTGAAGCAAGCGCATACTGATCACGAGGGGTTTCGCATAACTTGTTTAAATTTGGCCTCGCAGATTAGATTGAGCTTGGAACAACAGATTCGTAAATCGCATGTTGGCGAAACTCTCGAGGCGGTTATTTTGACGCAGTCACTTTTGTCGCCTGGAATGGCGGCTACGTTAAAGAGTCAGCATCTTTCAGACTCTAGTGATAATGATACCAAAATATACGAAATGAAGGAGAAAGCAGTTAAGCGCTTTCAGGTAGCGCTAAACGATCCGACTGCGCCTGCAAACAAAACTTTTTTAACACAATGGGGTTTTGTTGTACGGGACAATGGAAGTTTGGAATATAAAGAGCATTCTTTTGGTAAAATTACTTTATTATCGACTAATCATCCGCTCAATATATGGCGTCGTTTTAGTGTTCATCCTGAGCAGACTAAGCATAATGACAGGAATACAGCGTTATTATTAGGTGCTGTAAGGCGCTATTTATTGCCAAAGATTTCTGAACAAGATGATTTATTAATAAAGCTGAATGATTGTGCAGTCAAGGAAAGTATATCAAGTGATGAAAAAGACGAGCTAATTAAAATACTTAAGCTACGTTTGAGTGACGAAGGTAAAGCAGAGTTTGATAAAAATACGCTGCGTTTGTTTGATGCAATACTGGCTTTATTATCAATTCCGCCAGGCCAAGGTCGTATAGAAATATTCAGAACGAATGATAAGCGTCATCGGCAATCCTTAATGGCTGCCATGGAAGTCATGATTATCAATTGCATAGGCGCTACATGTTGGGTGGCCTGTAAGAGTGGAAAGGATCGTACAGGTGGTGCATCAGCGGCTTATGATGCGGCAGCAACGTTTTATGAATTACGTGGAAGATTTCCTCGTTATGATGATACAGACGCTGACAGATCACTTTATTTAAGGATTTATAGTGACTTATTCGCATCAGGACATCATCAAAAAGTGGCGTCACAAAATGCTACGGGTGCTGAAGGATTAGTTAGGCCAAAATTATATTTTCCAGGTGATATTAAATTCGATGCGCAGCAGATTCAAATCGAAACAGAATTATCGCGCATCAATAAGCCTAAACTAGTGCGCAAAAAAACAGGCCTGCTAGGGGTTTTGGTGGGATTTTTTGAGTGGATTAAACGCTTTTTTAAGCGCTTAGTAGCCCCTAAGACGGTTAAAGAGGGGGTTCTAAACGAAAATTGGCTAAATAGCCTTAATGCGCAGGCAGATAAGCCAGAAAGCGCTGTAGAGAACGTTTCTGGGTCTGAGCTTGTGCAAGGGCCCACGATGAAGCCTGAGGCAGATAATAGCGCTTCTGAGCCTACATTCCCGCAACAGGAGGTGCTTATTACTCCGGGTTCCGAGTCCAAACAGCCTGCTTCTCAGCCTGGCTCGAAGAGCGAGGCGTCTTTATTAACGCCCCTGGGGCTGTTTAAGCCGCCAGCCAATGGGGATGCTTGCCAGCCTCAGATTGGGGCCTCTAATAGCCCTTATTTGGGTAGTGCAGGGGGGTTGTAAGCAGGTTGTTGGCTACCCAAGCACGCTTTTTTTACCGCTTTAATTCTTTTTCTGTGGTGGCGTCTTAGAAGAAGAAAAAGCACTGAATTTTAGTGAAAAATAACAAGAAAAAATCAGCGCTATACTTGACATCTTAGAGCGGTCTCTTTACAATCCCGCCCCTCTTCGTTCAACGAAGAAGGATTTTATTGCGCTAAAAGTTAATGTTGAAAAGCCTTTAACATCAGCTGCATTTTAATTATTTTAAGCCACATTTTGAGTAGATTTTGAATGGCCACAATTAATCAGTTAGTCCGAAAGCCACGTGTACAAAGACGTGCAAAATCGATGGTTCCTGCTTTAGCGCAATGTCCGCAAAAGCGAGGGGTTTGCACACGTGTATATACCGTGACACCTAAAAAGCCAAACTCGGCTTTACGTAAGGTGGCGCGGGTGCGTTTGACCAATGGCATGGAGGTCACCACTTATATCGGTGGTGAAGGCCATAACCTGCAAGAGCACTCGGTGATTCTCATGCGTGGCGGACGGGTAAAAGACTTACCTGGTGTTCGATATCACGTAGTCCGTGGGGCTTTAGATACCTCCGGTGTTGCAAACCGTAAGCAAGGGCGTTCGAAGTACGGTGCTAAACGGCCCAAAGATAAATAAATGTAATTAGGTAGGAATTAGAGTTATGCCAAGAAGACGTGTTGCCGCTAAAAGAGAGATACTTGCTGACCCCAAGTTCAATAGTGAACTGCTCAGTAAGTTTATTAATTCCATCATGAAAAATGGAAAAAAGGCCGTGGCTGAAAAGATTGTTTATGGCGCATTACAGCGGTTAGAGGAACGTCTAAAAGACAAGTCTAAAAAGGCAATAGGGGCAGATGATGGCTCGCAAGGTGAAGCTGGCTCAGGAAAATTTAATCCCGATGCATTGCTTGATATTTTTGATCAAGCCTTAGATAACATACGCCCTAATGTTGAAGTAAGAGCAAGACGAGTAGGTGGTTCGACTTATCAGATTCCTGTCGAAGTACGTCCTTCTCGTAAAACAGCATTAGCTATGCGTTGGCTTAAGACCGCCGCCGGACAACGCAGTGAAAAAACAATGGCACAGCGCCTAGCGGCCGAAATTTTAGATGCCTATGACAACAAAGGCATTGCTGTTAAAAAACGTGAAGATACCCACCGTATGGCAAAAGCAAATCAGGCTTTTGCGCATTTCCGGTGGAGCTAATTTTAAAAATATTTAAAAGGTACTGAGAGTGGACCGACAAACGCCTATAGAACGCTATCGAAATATTGGGATTATTGCCCATATCGATGCCGGAAAAACAACGACAACTGAACGGATTTTATTTTATACCGGTGAATCACACAAAATAGGTGAGGTTCATGAAGGTACGGCTGTTATGGATTGGATGGCGCAAGAACAAGAACGTGGTATCACCATTACCTCGGCGGCAACCACTTGTTTTTGGCAGGGGATGGCAAAGCAATATCCTCAGCCGTACCGAATTAATATCATTGATACGCCAGGCCACGTTGATTTTACCATTGAGGTAGAGCGCTCCTTGCGTGTACTCGATGGTGCTTGTGTTGTTTTTTGTGCGGTAGGTGGAGTTCAACCACAATCTGAAACTGTTTGGCGTCAGGCTAATAAGTATCAGGTTCCACGGCTTGCTTTTGTTAATAAAATGGATAGAGCCGGTGCGGATTACCTACGTGTTGTAGGGCAAATTAAAGAGCGTTTAGGCGGCAATCCAGTGCCTATTCATTTACCGATTGGCGCAGAAGATAAGTTCGAGGGTGTTATTGACCTCATCCAAATGAAAGCCATTTATTGGGATGAAAAAAACCAAGGCATGACATTTGAATATCGTGACATTCCTACTGAGTTACAGGACCAAGCAAAAGAGTGGAATGAAAAGCTGATAGAAGCGGCGGCAGAGGCTTCTGAAGAGATGACTGAACGTTATCTAGAAGCTGGGCAATTTAGTACTGAAGAAATTAAAAAAGCTATTCGTACGTTAACATTAGGCAACAAGATTGTTCCGGTATTATGTGGTTCTGCCTTTAAGAATAAAGGTGTTCAGGCCATGTTAGACGGCGTTATTGAATATTTGCCTGCGCCAAATGATGTACCCCCGATTAAGGGCGTACTGGATGATGCAAATCAAACAGTAGCGGATAGACCTTCTACAGATGATGCGCCTTTTGCTGCACTTGCTTTTAAGGTAGCAACCGATCCTTTTGTGGGTTCGCTGGTTTATTTTAGGGTTTATTCGGGTGTTGTGAATAGTGGCGATACGCTTTACAACCCGGTTAAGGGTAAAAAAGAACGTATTGGTCGTATTGTGCAAATGCATGCGAATAGCCGTGAAGAAATAAAACAGGTTCGAGCCGGTGATATTGCTGCAGCTATAGGGCTTAAGTATGCGACAACCGGTGATACCTTATGCGACGCGGATAAGATCATTACTTTGGAGCGTATGGAGTTTCCTGAGCCGGTTATTTCGGTCGCAGTAGAGCCAAAAACGAAGGCAGATCAAGAAAAAATGGGTATTGCGCTGGGTAAATTAGCGCAAGAAGATCCTTCTTTTCGTGTGCGAGTTGATGAAGAATCAGGCCAAACGATTATTTCGGGTATGGGTGAGCTTCATTTAGATATTATTGTTGATCGTATGAAGCGTGAGTTCAGTGTGGAAGCGAATGTAGGTAAGCCTCAGGTCGCTTATCGTGAAACGATTCGTAAACCGGTTGAGCAAGAAGGTAAGTTTGTTAGACAAAGTGGTGGTCGTGGACAATTTGGTCATGTCTGGATAAAACTGGAGCCACTCGAAGCAGGAAAAGGTTACGAGTTTGTTAATTCGATTGTAGGGGGTGTTATTCCTAAGGAATATATTCCTGCAGTTGATAAAGGGATTAAGGAACAATTAGAAAATGGTGTCATAGCTGGCTATCCGGTTGTTGATGTCAAGGCAACGCTTTTTGATGGTTCTTACCATGATGTAGATTCCAGTGAAATGGCTTTTAAAATTGCTGGTTCGATGGCATTTAAAGAAGGTGCACGTAAGGCCAATCCAGTTTTATTGGAACCCATCATGCGGGTTGAAGTGATTACGCCGGAAGAGCATATGGGCGATGTCAACGGGGATTTAAACCGTAGACGTGGAATTCTGCTCGGCCAAGAGGATTTGCCAGCCGGTGGTGGTAAGGTAATACGTGCTGAGGTTCCCCTTTCAGAAATGTTTGGTTATGCGACCGCATTACGTTCGGCTACTAAAGGACGTGCAACCTATACGATGGAGTTTGCTAAGTATAATGAAGCGCCAGTGAATGTTGCAGACAGTGTTATTCGAAAAAAAGATAGTTAGTTATTAATAGTTATTGAGGTAAAAAATTATGGCCACTGAAAAATTTGTAAGAAATAAACCCCACTTGAATGTGGGAACAATCGGCCACGTTGATCATGGTAAGACAACACTGACGGCAGCTATTACTAAATGTATGGCAGAAAAGTTTGGCGGTGAAGTAAAAGCGTTTGATGAAATCGACAAAGCGCCTGAAGAAAAAGCACGTGGTATTACCATTGCAACTTCGCACGTTGAATACGAAAGTGAAAAACGTCACTATGCGCACGTAGACTGTCCAGGTCACGCCGATTACGTAAAAAATATGATTACCGGTGCGGCACAGATGGACGGCGCAATTCTAGTCGTTAGTGCAGCTGATGGTCCTATGCCACAGACCCGCGAACATATTTTGTTAGCACGACAAGTAGGGGTGCCTAATATTGTTGTGTTCATGAATAAGTGTGACATGGTTGATGATGCTGAATTACTCGACTTAGTTGAAATGGAAATACGTGAATTGTTAAGCAAATACGAATTTCCAGGCGACGATATTCCTATTATTAGGGGATCCGCTAAGAAAGCCTTAGAAGGTGACTGTGAAGGCGGTGGTGTATTTGCATTAGCTGCGGCAATGGATGAATATTTCCCAGAGCCAACTCGGGAAACAGATAAGCCATTTCTAATGCCTATTGAAGACGTATTTACGATTTCAGGTCGAGGAACCGTCGTAACAGGTCGTGTAGAACGTGGTGTTATTAAAGTAGGTGACGCAGCAGAAGTTGTGGGCTTAAAACCTGTACAAACTACCGCAGTGACCGGCGTAGAAATGTTCCGTAAATTATTAGATCAAGGTGAAGCGGGTGATAACATCGGCGCGTTGATTCGTGGTCTGAAGCGTGAAGAGGTAGAACGTGGTCAAGTGCTTGCTAAGCCAGGTACTGTAGAAGCTTGGGTAGAATTCGAGGCTGAAATCTACGTATTGAGTAAGGATGAAGGTGGTCGTCATACACCTTTCATGGAAAACTATAAGCCACAATTTTATTTCAGAACAACCGACGTAACAGGAACTATTAAACTTCCTGAAGGTGTTGAAATGGCAATGCCAGGCGATAACGTAAAGATTACGGTAACACTGATGAATGAATACGGTGTTGCGATGGAACAAGGATTACGTTTTGCAATACGTGAAGGTGGTAAAACCGTAGGTTCAGGTGTTGTTTCAAAACTCGTTAAAAAAGGTAAAAAGGCTTAATAGGCCGGTAGGAAATAGTTATGTCCCTAAAAAGCCAAGACTTTCGTATATTACTTAATTCATTTGATCATCGCTTAATTGATAAGGCAGCAGAAATAATTGTTGCCGCATTGAAGCGTACAGGTGCTATACTTCGTGGTCCAATTCCTTTGCCTACACGGATAAAGAAATTAACGGTGTTGACGTCACCACACGTTGATAAAGACGCGCGTGATCAATATGAAACACGTAAACATAAACGTTTGATAGATGTCTATGCTTCAACAGAAAAGACAGCTGATGTGTTAAGGCGTTTGGATAATTTGCCTTCTGAGGTCAGTATTGAAGTCAAAACGAGTACAGATAGAGAATAAGGGGTTCGTCATTGCGATTGCCGCGCTTTGCTCGCAATGACAGCTACGCGCGCGGCAATCCAGAGATTAAGGTTGATTAAATTTAGGTAGTAATAATCATGACAATGGGTTTAATAGGTAGAAAATGTGGGATGACTCAGGTCTATACTGAAAATGGTATAGCTATTCCTGTCACGCTCATTGAAGTATTACCTAATCGTGTGGTTCAGGTAAAAACCAAAGAACGCGATGGTTATAAATCTGTACAGCTAACGACGGCTGCTAAGTCGCTTTCACGTTTAAGTAAAGGTGAGGCAGGTCATTTTACTAAGGCGAATACTGAAGCTGGTAAAGGATTGTATGAATTTCGTTTAGACGATGCGAGTGAAGAGTTTGTTAAAGATTTAGCACCTGGTAAAGAAATTACTTTAGATAGTTTATTTACCTCAGGGCAGTTTGTAGACGTGACTGGCACGAATAAAGGTAAAGGTTTTGCCGGGGTAATTAAACGTCACCATTTTAGAATGCAAGATGCAACACACGGAAACTCTTTGTCCCACCGTGCGCCAGGTTCTATAGGACAACGTCAATCACCAGGGCGTGTATTCAAAGGGAAAAAGATGGCGGGTCAATTAGGAAATAAGCGTTGTACCATTCAGTCTTTAGAAGTTGTAAAAGTAGAAGCTGAAAGAAACATACTTCTTATAAAAGGTGCTGTACCCGGGGCACCAGGCGGGCGGGTTATTGTAAAACCAGCGGTACGAATGAAAAATAAAGTAAAAAAAGATTAGAAATTTAATATAAATTAATTATTGGAATGGCACTATGCAAGTGGCGTTAGTAACACAGAGTGGCTCAAAACAAGAACTTCAATTATCTGAAGCTGTATTTGATTGCCGTTTTAATGAACCTTTAATCCATCAGGTGGTTACTGCGTATCTAGCAGGTGGAAGACAAGGTACGCATGCACAAAAAAATCGTTCTGCAGTAAGCGGTGGTGGTAAAAAACCATGGAAGCAGAAAGGTATGGGGCGTGCACGTGCAGGAACGATTCGTAGCCCGCTGTGGCGTAGTGGTGGAGTAACCTTTGCGGCAACGACGCAGGATTATTCACAAAAAGTAAATAAAAAGATGTATCGTGCAGCGATGCGTTCCATTTGTTCAGAACTCTTACGTAAAGACCGTTTTGTCATTACGGATTCTTTTGCATTAGAACAGCCTAAAACGAGTCAATTACTGGCTAAGTTAAAAGCATTCAACATGCCAAATAAAGTGTTAATTATTCTGGATGAAGTGGACAATGGCGTTTATTTAGCAGCACGTAATCTTGCCAATGTAGAGCTATCTGATGTGGAAGCGATTAACCCGGTTGATTTAATCAATCATGAAAAGATATTAATTACCTCAGCGGCTCTGAAGCAAATCGAGGAACTATTAGCATGACTCTTGCCACAACAACGCATCAACAACAACGCCGATTTAAACTGATTAAAAGGCCTCATGTTTCAGAAAAAGCGACGCTTTTAGCGGATAAGCACCGTCAATTTGTTTTCAAAGTACAAATCGATGCAAATAAATCTGAAATAAAACAAGCGGTTGAATCCTTGTTTAGTGTAAAAGTCGACGCGGTTCAACTTCTGACTGTTAAACCAAAAGCACGACGTTTTAAGCAGACCGAAGGACGTTCTAAGGCTTGGAAAAAGGCTTATGTAAGTTTAGCAGAAGGCCACGATATTGATTTTACTGGAACAAAATAGAGAGTACCTAATTATATGCCTAGCCAAAAAGCAAATCCTACATCGCCAGGCCGTCGTTTTGTCGTAAAGATATCAAAGGCGGGTCTACATAAAGGCAAGCCTTTTAGTAATTTATTGGCACCTAAGCCTAAGAATGGCGGGCGTAATAACAACGGAAGAATTACCACCCGTCATCAAGGTGGTGGCCATAAACAGCTTTATCGTTTAATCGATTTTAAACGAAATAAAGAAGGCATTTTGGGTCGGGTTGAACGCATAGAATACGACCCTAATCGTACTGCTCATATTGCTTTAATCCTTTATGCGGATGGTGAGCGTCGTTATATTTTAGCGCCAAACGATTTTAAGGTCGGAATGGAGATAACCGCAGGTTCTTCTTCCCCCATAAAGCCAGGCAACGCAATGCCTTTACGTAATATACCGGTAGGTACCATTATTCATGCGATTGAGCTGAAGCCTGGTAAAGGTGCACAGTTGGCAAGAAGTGCTGGTGCTTACGTTCAATTAATTGCGCGAGAGGGAGATTATGCTACTATACGTCTCCGCTCAGGCGAGCTAAGAAAAGTGCCTGTTGAGTGCAAAGCGACTATCGGTGTGGTCAGTAATAATGATCACAATCTCCGCTCTTTAGGTAAGGCGGGCGCATCACGATGGCGTGGTATTCGCCCCACTGTTCGGGGTGTCGCCATGAACCCTGTCGACCATCCACACGGTGGTGGTGAAGGTAAAACGTCTGGTGGACGTCACCCGGTGAGCCCTTGGGGTACTCCAGCAAAAGGTTATAAGACACGTCGTAATAAACGCAATCTAAAAATGATTGTGCAACGGCGTAAAAAGAAGTAATTCTGATTAAATGAACACAAATTTGTGAGGTGTTAAGTGCCACGTTCTGTAAAAAAAGGTCCATTTATCGATGTACATTTAACGAAAAAGGTACAGGCGGCCCAAAGTGCGACCGTGAAGCGACCTATTAAAACATGGTCACGCCGTTCTATGATTGCACCTGAAATGATTGGCTTAACCATAGCCGTTCATAATGGTCGTGATTTTGTGCCAATTTATGTAACAGAAAATATGATCGGTCATAAATTAGGTGAGTTTTCAGTAACTCGGATGTTTCGTAGCCATAGGGCAGCTGATAAAAAAGCTAAAGGCGCTGACGAAAAGAAATAGTATAAATTTATAGTATAAATTTGAGGTATTAAGAAGTGGAAATTGCTGCATACTTAAAATTCGCGAGATTATCGCCGCAAAAATGCCGTTTGCTGGCGGATCAAATACGCGGTTTAAAAGTTGAAAAAGCGCTTCAGCTGCTAACTTTTAGCGTTAAGAAGAATGCGAAGGTACTAAAAAAAGTTTTAGAGTCTGCTGTTGCTAATGCAGAACATAATCAAGGTGCTGATGTCGATTTACTGAAAGTAAGTACGGTTTTTGTTGATCAAGGACCTACTTTAAAACGTATGCATGCTCGAGCAAAAGGTCGCAGTAATCGTATATTAAAGCCAACGTGCCATATTACGGTTAAAGTATCTGACAATGGGGAGAAGAAGTAATCATGGGTCATAAGGTAAACCCTGTTGGAATTCGTTTAAATATAACGAGAACATCGACAGCGAAATGGTACGCGAAGCCTAGAGACTATGCAGATTTATTATCCGCAGACTTAAAAGCACGTGCGCTGATAGAAAAAACATTGTTGCAAGCGGGTGTTTCATCGATACAAATAGAAAGACCAGCACGTAATGCCAAAATTACTATCTACGTGGCAAGACCTGGTGTTGTGATTGGAAAGAAAGGCGAATTTATTGAAAGCCTGAGAAAAAAACTTGAGACAGCGATGTCAACCTCGGTTTCACTTTCTGTTGTAGAAGTAAAGAAGCCTGAGTTAGATGCGAAATTAGTGGCTGAAAATATAGCGCAGCAACTTGAACGTCGCGTGATGTTCAGACGTGCTATGAAACGATCGCTACAAACAGCGCTACGTTTAGGTGCTAAAGGTATTAAAATTGAAGTTTCTGGACGTCTTGGCGGTGCTGAAATTGCACGTAGTGAACGTTCACAAGAAGGAAGCGTTCCTTTACATACCTTCAGAGCTAATATTGATTACGCTTTAGCAGAAGCACAAACGACCTATGGTAAATTAGGCGTCAAAGTTTGGATTTATAAAGGTGAAATATTCGATCGTTCGCAAATTAGCTTTCCAGAAAGCTCAGAAGCCAGATCGCAACATTCGGAAGAAAGAGATCAAAGACATTATAATCGGCGTCGTCCGCCTAGAGGGTCTAATAAACCTGTTTCTAAAGAGACCGTTGAAAGTGCACAATAAATTTTATTAAGAATTTTAAAGACTGGAAATAGATTATGTTACAGCCCAAGCGAACAAAATATCGCAAACAATTTAAAGGTCGTAACCGGGGTATGGCTTCACGCGGAACCGAAGTCAGCTTCGGTCAATTTGGCTTAAAAGCAACTACTGCGGGTTTTATTACCTCACGGCAAATTGAAGCAGCACGCCGTGCTTTAACACGACACGTTAAACGAGGCGGTAAGATTTGGATTCGATTGTTTCCAGATAAGCCTATTACTAAAAAGCCTTTAGAAGTGCGTCAAGGTAAAGGAAAAGGAAGTGTTGAATACTGGGTAGCCGTTGTTCAGCCAGGTCGTGTTTTGTTTGAAATGGAAGGAATTACCCCTGAGATTGCTAAAGCGGCATTAAAACTGGCGGCAGCAAAACTGCCAGTAACAACAAACTTTGTAACGCGGACGGTATTGTAATGAAGACAATGAAGACAAAAGAAATACGCGAGATGGATATATCCGCATTAAAAGAAGAATTATTTCAGACAGGACGCGAGCAGTTTAATTTAAAATTACAACATGCAACGCGTCAGTTAACAGCGACAAATAGACTTAAAATCGTTAGACGAAAGACAGCAAGATTATTAACCATTTTACATGAAAAAATAGGCCAGAAAGCATGAGCCAAACTAACAAAGTCAATCGCACCCTAATAGGGCGCGTTATTAGTAACAAAATGGATAAAACCATTAATGTATGTATTGAACGAAAGGTCAAACATCCTAAATATGGTAAATATCTAAAACGTAGTACTAATTTATTAGCACACGATCCAGAGAACAAGTGCCAAGAAGGCGATATGGTTACTATTCAAGAAGGTCGTCCTATTTCCAAAAATAAAGCTTGGCTGTTGGTGAAAGTGTTAGAAAAAACAGTTGGAAATGCTGCTGCACCGGTCGCAGGAGATGCAAAATGATACAAATGCAATCAGAGCTAGAAGTAGCGGATAACAGCGGTGCACGCCGAGTGATGTGTATAAAAGTATTAGGCGGTTCCAAGCGCCGTTATGCGGGTATTGGTGATGTTATTCGAATTAGTGTTAAAGATGCGGTACCACGTGGCAAAGTAAAAAAGGGTGAAGTTTGCCATGCTGTTGTTGTGCGTACTCGAAAAGGTGTTCGCAGACAAGATGGTAGCGTTTTACGTTTTGACGGTAATGCCGTTATTTTATTAACAGCACAGCTACAACCACTAGGTACACGTGTTTTCGGACCGGTTCCTAGAGAGTTACGTACAGAAAAATTTATGAAAATTATCTCATTAGCTTCTGAAGTGCTTTAAGCGGAAATTAACTATGCATAAAATTAAAAAAGGTGACATTGTCATCGCCTTAGCAGGAAAAGATAAAGGTAAGCAGGGTAAAGTGCTACGCTTATTACCGAGTAAAAGTCGAGCAGTGGTTGAGGGTATTAACACGGTTAAAAAACATGTTAAGCCAAACCCACAAAAGAATGTGACGGGTGGAATCGTAGCGCAAGAAGCGAGCATTAATTTGAGCAATATAGCGCTTTACAATCCGCTAACAAAAAAAGCTGATAAGGTCCGAATTAAGACCTTAGAAGATGGAAGACGGGTTAGAGTTTTTAAATCCAATGATGAATTGGTCGATATTTAATTTTAGGTGAGCTAATGGCCCGATTAAAAGAATATTATGCGAAAAAGGTAATACCACAGTTAAAAGAGAACTTCTCATATCAAAGTAATATGGAAGTGCCTCGTATAACTAAGGTTACAATCAATATGGGTGTCGGTGAAGCCGTCGCTAATAAAAAAGTCATCGATTCAGCGGTTGCTGATATGACCTTGATTGCTGGACAAAAGCCCATCGTCACACTGGCTAAAAAGTCCCATGCAGGCTTTAAAATCCGTGAGGGTTGGCCTATTGGTTGTAAAGTAACCTTACGTAAAGAACGTATGTATGAGTTTCTTGATCGTTTGATTCAAGTGGCTATTCCTCGAATCCGTGACTTTCGTGGTTTTACACCCCGATCATTTGATGGACGTGGGAATTATAGTTTAGGTATTCGTGAACAGATTGTATTTCCTGAAATTAAATACGATACCATCGATGCATTGCGCGGAATGGATATTACCATTACGACCTCTGCAAAAACTGATAAAGAAGGGCGTGCCTTATTAGCGGCATTCGACTTTCCATTTAAAGAGAATTAAAAGATATGGCAAAAAAGAGCGTCATTGCACGTCAACGTAAACGTGAATTAATAGTAAAAAAATATTCACAAAAACGGGCGGCGTTAAAGGAAATTATTTCCAACCTTAATCTGAGTGATGAAGATCGTTGGACTGCGCAACAAAAGTTACAATTGTTACCGCGGGATTCTTCACCTGTACGATTACGTAATCGTTGTCGTTTAACAGGTCGTCCACGTGGTGTTTATCGTCAATTTGGGTTATCACGAAGCATGCTGCGTCTTCATGCCATGAAGGGTGAGCTTCCTGGAATAGTAAAATCAAGCTGGTAAAGGTTAACGATTATGAGTATGCAAGATACAATTGCGGATATGTTTATCCGAATAAAAAATGCCCAGGCGGTAAAGAAACCTTTTGTTTCTATGCCTTCCTCAAAGGTAAAGTTAGCCATTGCTAATTTGTTAAAAGAAGAAGGTTATATCAATGATTTTCAATGCGAATCACAGCAAGCTAAGTCATCATTGACTGTATTTTTAAAGTATCATTTAGAAAAGCCTGTTATCGCTTCACTCAAGCGAGTGAGTCGTCCAGGACTGCGTATTTATCGTTCAGCTGACCAATTGCCTAAGGTTGTTGATGGTTTAGGAGTTGCAATTATTTCAACACCTAAAGGATTAATGACAGATAAGGCGGCCCGTGCTTTAGGTCAAGGCGGTGAAGTTATCGCCACTGTTGAATAAGGGTTAAAAGTTGTATGTCAAGAGTTGCAAAAAGTCCAATAAATATCGGTGACGCCAACGTAACGTTGGATGGTCAAGTGGTTGTTGTTAAAGGCAAGCAGGGCGTATTAAATTATCAATTTGATAAGCGTGTGAAATTAACGTTGCAAGATAAAATATTGCAAGTTGAGCCTTTAGACAGTAGCAATGAAGCAGATGCTTTAGCAGGTACCACACGTGCCAATGTAGCGAATGCAATTATTGGCGTGGGTGAAGGATTTAAAAAAGTTTTGCAATTAGTCGGGGTGGGTTACCGAGCTAATGTACAAGGTCAAAAAGTTAATTTAACCCTAGGGTTTTCACATCCTGTTGTGTATGACATCCCAGTCGGTATAACCATTACTACGCCTACCCAAACTGAAATTGTTATTCAAGGTTCAGATAAACAATTAGTGGGACAGGTAGCCGCAGAAATACGTCGTTATAGACCACCAGAACCTTATAAAGGTAAGGGTGTTCGCTATGCGGATGAACGAATTAAATTAAAAGAAACCAAGAAAAAATAAGGCAGAGGGTTTACGCGCATGTTAGACAAGAAGTTAAAGCGACAACGTAGGGCGACAAAGACTCGGGCAAAAATTCGCCAGTTAGGTATGCCACGTCTTTGTGTAGCAAGAACAGCTAAGCATCTTTATGCACAAATTATAGTTTCAGGTGAAAAGGGCGACAAGGTGTTGGCAAGTGCATCAACCTTAGATAAGGAAGTTAAAGCAGGTGGCGCTAATGCAAATAATGTAAAATCAGCAACGATAGTCGGCAATTTTATTGCTAAACGTGCATTGGCCGTTGGAATAAAAGAAGTTGCCTTTGACCGTTCGGGCTTTAGGTATCATGGTTGTGTTAAGGCATTGGCAGAGGCAGCACGCGAGGCTGAGCTGTCCTTCTAATTAATAAGGTTATTTATAAATGAGTTTTGATCAATCAACGAAAAGTGATGGTTTGCAAGAAAAGCTTATTGCGGTCAATCGTCACGCAAAAGTAGTTAAAGGTGGTCGCATATTTAGTTTTGCTGCCGGTGTTGTTGTGGGAGATGGTAAAGGCCGTATAGGTTTTAGTAAACGCCCTGCACGTGAAGTGTCTGTTGCCATGCAAAAAGCCTTAGAAAAGGCTAGACGAGATATGTTGCATATAGATCTTAACAACCAGACTGTTTTTCATAAACTAGAAGGCCGTCATGGCGCTACGAAGGTAATTATATTACCAGCGGTTGAAGGGACAGGTATTATTGCAGGTGGTCCTATGCGTGCTATTTTTGAAGTAGTGGGTATAAAAAATGTGATTGCTAAGATTATTGGTTCTTCAAACCGAATTAATGTGGTTCGAGCAACTTTAAAAGCATTATCAAATATGACCACACCGGAAATGGTTGCAGATAAACGTGGAAAATCAGTAAAAGAAATTGTTGGATAAACGAGTAAATACCCATGTCAGATAAAAAACTGCGTTTGACTTTAACTAAAAGTATTTCAGGTCGAATACCTGTACATACCGCTACTATCGCTGCATTAGGTTTAAAACGTTTAAACCAAGTGATAGAAGTAAAAGACAATGCCGCTATGCGCGGAATGATTAAACAAGTCGCCTACTTATTAAAAGTAGAGGAGATTGATCATGTATCTTAATACATTAAAGCCAGCGCCAGGCTCTAAGCCATCGGCAAAGCGTGTAGGTAGAGGGATTGGTTCTGGGTTAGGAAAAACCAGTGGACGTGGCCATAAAGGTCAACGTGCCCGTGCCGGCGGTTTTCATAAATTAGGTTTTGAAGGTGGACAAACTCCTTTACAACGTCGATTGCCAAAATTTGGTTTTACACCACTTGATGGCCTATCTACGCAAGTGTTGAGATTAGATGCGCTCAATAAATTAACGGTAGATGTGATTGACTTACAAGTTTTAAAAGATGCTCGCTTAATAAAAGGGTCTGTTAAAGAAGTGAAGCTGATTGCAACAGGTACGCTTGAAAAAGCAGTACGTGTGAAAGCTATCAAATTAACCAAAGGTGCGCGTGCCGCAATTGAAGCTGCAGGTGGCAGCGTCGAGGGCTAAATGAGTAAACTAAGCCGTTTTGCTTCACCTGGAAAGGGAAATCTACCAAGCAGCAGCGGCTTTAGTGAACTAAAGCATCGTTTATTGTTTGTATTGCTGGCTATCCTTGTTTATAGGATTGGCGCACATATTCCGGTTCCGGGCTTAGACCCTCACCGTCTAGCTGACTTATTCAGCCATCAAAATAATAGTATTCTAGGTCTTTTTAATATGTTCTCGGGTGGGGCGCTGTCGCGCTTTACCGTCTTTGCCTTAGGTCTTTTACCTTATATCTCTGTTTCTATTATTGTGCAGTTATTAACAGCGGTAGTGCCTGCTTTAGAACAGCTCAAAAAAGAAGGTGAAGCCGGCCGTCGTAAGATTAATCAATATACGCGTTATGGAACGACGATTTTAGCCTTATTCCAATCTGTAGGGATGGCAAAATGGCTGGTTAGCCATCAAGTGGTATTGCACCCAGGCTTATTTTTTTACTTTATAGCCACGGTAACCCTGGTGACAGGTACGATGTTCTTGATGTGGTTAGGCGAGCAGATTACCGAGCATGGGATAGGTAATGGTATATCGTTGATTATATTTTCAGGGATTGTATCCGGCCTCCCGGTGGCTATTGCTAAGTCCTTAGAGCAGCTTAGACAGGGGCAAATTCAGTTTTTAACCTTGCTCTGTATTCTCGCGGTTATTATCCTCGTAACGGCCTTTGTGGTCTTTATGGAGCGAGGCCAGCGTCGCATTACGGTCAATTATCCGCAGCGGCAACAGGGGCGAAAGCTATTTAGCGCACAAAGCAGCCATTTACCCTTAAAAATTAATATGGCGGGAGTGATACCTCCTATCTTTGCTTCCAGTATCATGATGCTGCCGGGTACCTTTGCGCAATGGTTTTCGAATGTAAAAGGCATGGCATGGCTTTCAAATGTCAGCTTTTGGCTGTCGCCAGGACAACCACTTTATATCTTGCTATTTACCGCCGCTATAGTATTCTTCTCTTTCTTTTATACGGCGCTTGTGTTTAACCCCCGCGAAACCGCTGATAATTTGAAGAAATCAGGGGCTTTTATTCCCGGTATTAGACCAGGGGAGCAAAGTGCTCGTTATATCGATGCAACCATGACGCGACTAACCTTGATAGGCTGTATTTATCTGGCTTTGGTGGCGTTATTGCCAGAATTTATGATATTTGCCTGGCATGTTCCTTTTTACTTTGGTGGTACCTCTTTATTGATTATAGTCGTGGTTATCATGGACTTTATGGTTCAAGTCCAGTCCTTATTGATGTCACAGCAATATGAATCATTATTGAAAAAGGCGAATTTAAAAGGATTGCCAGGGGGTCCTAACGGGCTGTATTAGTTAGAAATAGCGTCGCTCTGGCGAAAGCCAGAGTCCATAAAAAATGATTACTCATGGATCCCGCGGTCAAGCCGCGGGACGACGAGTTCGGAGACAAAGGGTTTCTTGAATAAGCTTTCACATAGGTGGGGCTAATTAATTTTATGAGGTCATTATGAAAGTTAGGGCATCGATTAAGAAAATATGTCGTAATTGTAAGGTTATAAAGCGCAAGGGCAAATTAAGAATTATCTGCTCTGCAGAGGCGCGTCATAAACAGCGCCAAGGCTAATGCATCTGTTATTGTGGTTGCCGCGCTTCGCTCGCAATGACAGCATAGGCGCATGGCAATGCAGTGGTTTTTTTCTGGAGATTGCCACGTACTTTGTGCTTGCAATGACGAGGAAAAAGCCGATTTTTGTTGATTTTTTGGTGCCAGTGAGATACCCTACTGCGCCTTTTGAAGTATCTTAAATTTAAGGGTTTGGAGTTTAAAAATGGCTCGAATAGCCGGTGTAAATATACCAATAAATAAACATGTCGTCATAGGTTTAACAGAAATCTATGGGGTAGGTCGTTCACGTGCTGCAAAAATATGCCAGAATTTGGCTATTCCGCCACAAACTAAGGTTAAGGATCTTCTGGATGCGCAGATAGATTCCATCCGTCAAGCGCTGACTGATTTTAAAGTAGAAGGCGACTTACGCCGGGAAGTTCAGCTCAGTATTAAACGTTTGATGGATTTGGGTTGTTATAGAGGTATCAGGCACCGACGTGGATTACCTGTCCGTGGTCAACGTACCCGTACTAATGCACGTACACGTAAAGGTCCTCGTAAAATGATTCGTAAGGATTAACCCATGAGAGCAATAGCATCTATAACTTATAAGGTGGTTATTTAATTAATATGACAGATTACAACGCACATTCAGCTCAGCCAACGATGGCAGATAAAGCATTGGCTGGCACTATGCGCAAGCGCAAAGAAATTATTCCCGATGCGATAGTTCATCTGACCACGTCATTTAATAACACCATTATTTGCATTCGTAAGGGTGGACACACACTAGCCATTTCTTCTGCGGGGGCATGTGAGTTTAAAGGAACTAAAAAGGGAACCGCTTTTGCAGCACGAGTTGCTTTTGAGAAAGCGATTGAAAAGGCGATGGATAAATATAGAGCGAAATATAAACATAATTTAGGACGTATTGAAGTCAGAATAAAAGGGCCAGGTCAAGGATCTGAGCAAGCTATTATGGCTTTAAAAAATAAAGATATTGAAGTGACGCAAATTATTAATATTACCGGTGTTCCGCACAATGGTTGCCGTCCACCAAAGCGTCGTCGAGTTTAGAAAAATTATTCAAGCGGAGTAGTAAAGTTAATGGCTAGATACCGAGGTCCTACTTGTAAATTAGCACGCCGATTAGGTAGTGATTTGCAATTAAAAAGTGGCATTCGTGCACTCGATAGTAAATGTAAGTTGGCTACCCCTCCGGGTATGCATGGTACTAAGCGTGGAAGATTATCTGATTATGGTGTTATGTTACGCCAAAAGCAGTTAATCCGACGTACGTATGGTGTCTTAGAAAAACAATTCAGACTTTATTATGCGAAGGCGGCTAAACGAAAAGGCATTACCGGTGAGAATCTATTAAAGTTACTCGAATGTCGTTTAGATAACGTTGTTTTTCGTATTGGGTTTTCTGCTACACGTGCAGAAGCCAGACAATTAGTAACGCACCGTGCCGTAAAAGTGAATGGAACGATTGTTAATATCCCTTCCTTCCAGGTTAAAGCTGGGGATGTGATTGAAATAAAAGAAAAAAGCAAAACTCAAACACGTATACAAGCGGCGTTAGAACTTGCTAAACAAAAACCCCAACCTAGTTGGCTAGATATTGATTCTACTAAGTTACAAGGTATTGTTAAATTGATTCCTGAACGCAGTGAATTACCTTTAGAATTTAATGAGAATCTAGTTGTAGAGTATTACTCCAAGTAAAGAAGGTAACCCATGTCGACGAATGTTAAGAAATTTTTGACACCACAGACGATTGAAGTTCAGACTTTAAGTCAAAACAGAGCTTTAGTTAGTCTGCAACCTTTTGAGCCAGGGTTTGGTCATACCTTGGGGAATGCTTTACGTCGTATATTGTTATCCTCTATGCCTGGATGCGCTGTGACTGAAGTAAGAATTGAAGGTGTTCTTCATGAATATAGTAGCTTAGAAGGCGTACAAGAAGACATTATTGATATTTTACTTAACTTAAAAGGTATTGCTTTTCTATTACATGATAGAGAAGAAGTCACACTTGAATTAGTAAAAAATACAGTCGGTCCTGTTCATGCCGGTGATATTGAATTACCACACGATGTTGAGGTTAAAAACCCGGATTACGTTATCGCGCATTTAACAAAGCCTAAAGAATTTAAGATGACTTTAAAAGTCGTCAGAGGACGTGGTTATCAACCTGCTTCGTTACGTAAGACGGATCAATATGTGAGTCAAGTGGGTGCTTTAGAATTAGATGCATTATTTAATCCGATTTTACGTGCGACTTACTCTGTTGAAAATGCACGGGTAGAGCAACGTACTGACTTAGATAAGTTAGTCATTGATTTAGAAACAAATGGTACGATTGAGCCAGAGGAAGCGATACGTCGTGCAGCTACGATTGTTCAGGAACAATTAAATACATTTGTTGAACTTCGTCATGAGACAGAAGCAGAGGTGCCTGTACCAGATGCAGATATCAATCCTATTTTATTGCTTCCTGTTGATGAACTCGAGTTAACAGTTCGCGCCGCTAATTGTTTAAAAGCTGAACATATTTACCGTATTGGTGATTTAGTACAAAAAACAGAACAAGAACTATTATCAACACCTAATTTGGGTAAAGTTTCTTTATGGGAAATTAAAACAGCCTTACAGAAACGTGGTTTACAATTAGGTATGGATGTTCCAGTTCAGCAATTTTCTTCTTTGAAAAAATCAATGGAAGGAAATACTGAAGAATTAGAAAAAAGTGAAGAAACTAAAAAAGATTAAAAGGGCACAGCGCTATGCGTCATCTTAACTCAGGTCGAAGATTAGGTCGTACATCGAGCCACAGAAAGGCAATGTTTCGCAATATGACGGCTTCATTGTTAAAACATGAAGTTATTTCTACTACTTTAGCAAAAGCCAAAGAGCTTCGCCGTGTAGCAGAACCGTTAATTACCTTAGCAAAAGAAGATGGGGTTGCTCATCGTCGTTTAGCTTTTGATCGCTTACGTGATAAGGAAGCGGTAGCTACTTTATTTAACACCGTAGCGCCTCGCTTTAAACAAAGACCAGGCGGTTATTTACGTATTTTAAAATGTGGCTTTCGCGCTGGTGATAGTGCCCCTATGGCAATCGTAGAATTAGTTGAGCGTGCTGCTTCCTAAGATTTAGCTTCGATCCTCGTGAAAGCGAGGAGCGAGTAATCTTGTCAAACGAATCCTTAAAAACCACCGTCATTTCGAGCGAATGTAATGAGCGTGGCCATCTAGGAGAAATTAAACGAAGTTACTTTCTGGATTGCTTCGTGCCTACGGTACTCGCAATGACGATGAAATTCTTTGCTTCTTCCTTTGCATTTTTCATTTCTTGATTTAAATCATCTAGTAAATTTCTATCGTAGTTATTTTCGTTTATAGCGGCCTTAAGGAGTAAAAGGCTTGTTTTTAGTCTATCTAGTCCACAGTAAAGACATGAACCGGTTAGCTTATGTAGCTGATCATTTAATTTTTGTTTTTCTTTATCTTGAAAGGCGTGGTTAATTTCTTTTTGAAATTCCGGTACCTCTTTTATAAAGTGCTGGAGTAATTCACGTAGTAATTTGTATGAGTCTTTTGTAAATTCTTTGTCTAAGTCTAGATTGATGATGGCTAAAGTAGGACGATCTTTTTCCATTTCTTGTCTTCTCTTCCCTTTCCTTAATATTTTTTTAAGTTACAACATCTATCATCATTTGTATAGGAGTCGACAATTTCTATTTTTTAAGTAATAAATTAGCCTATGACATTACCTTTTTAAAATACTAGGAAATAATAAGGAGAGAACCATGGTTTATAGTGTAGTGCCCAAAAGAGCCACTTCAGATGGATTATCAGAACCTAAAGTTAAACAGGATGCGATGTTACAAGGAGAGCATGCAACGCTTTCCCCAGATACCCATGTTGTACCGCAGTCTACAACACCAGACGGGCAACCAAGGTATATACTACTAGCGCCTCAACCTATGCCAGATGAATCAAAGCAGGTATTAAAAGGTAAGTATGATGATGCTTTAATAAAGAGCCTCAAAGATTATTTCCTTAAACTGAAAAATGATGGAGAAGTGTTTTTCTTTTCTCCTATTTCGGAACGGCCTGTTGAGTTTATTTATAATCATATTCGGTTATTAGTTGCTAATGAATATAGGATGCAAAAATCTTATTCGTTAGATAAAACATGCCCAAAACTAGATAGATTAGTTGCTGCTTTGGGTAATGAGAAAATATCTGATCAGCTTAGCATTTTTCAGCTAGTTAATTACACTAGGATGCTGGAATACTTAAAATCACCTGAGTTGGCTAAAAAAGGAATCGAAAGCGTAAAGTGTTTTACCCAGTTAGTTGAAGATAGAAAACAAGGAAAGATTGATTCAGATAAATTTAGCAGAGATGCTACCATCTATATTCAACAAATGCGTGAGGTATTCCCAAAGCAATCTTTAGCATGGCTATTGCTGGATAAGATTGCGATATGCGTAGCCCTTATCGTTCTCCCCATCGCCATTACCAATGGCTTGTATCATAAGCTCAGGAGCGGTAAATTCTGCTTGGGTTTCTTTGATACCCAAGCCCCAGAAAATAAATATATAAATCATATTGAAGAGATGCTTAATCAAAGGCCAGATCTCCCACTGTCCCCGATCGTTGCTTAGTCTTTTGCTTGTCGCTAGGGGGCTATGTTTAAATACGGACAATTCCTTTATACTCTTCGCACTAGAATTTTCGGCTGCGTTCCCGCTCGACTCGCAATCCTCATGTATGTTGTATACACTACGGTTGCTTCGTTCTCGCGGCGCCTTGCCGAAAATCCCATTGCTATGAGTATATTTTGAATGAAGCTAGTGGATAGATCCTCTTTTTCCCTGACTAAAGCTCAGCTATCTGAAGCCTTAGCTGAGCTTCGTACTTTACGTGATATATTACGTTGGGGTTTTACTCAGTTTCAGCGCGCAGGCCTTTTTTACGGGCATGGTACTGACAATGCGTGGGATGAAATCATCTATTTAGCATTAGCTGTTTTAAAGCTAGGATCCGTTTTAAACCCCGAGTGGTTAGATGCACATTTAACCACAGAAGAACGTATGCAGCTGTTACATACAATAAGCCAACGTATCAACGAGCGAGTACCTACTGCTTATCTGGTTCATGAAAGTTGGTTTGCAGGCTTGCCCTTCTATGTAGATTCACGCGTATTGATACCGCGTTCGCCTATGGCGGAATTGATTGAACAACAGTTTAGCCCTTGGGTTGATCCTGAAAAGGTGGAATCTATTTTAGATTTAGGGACGGGTAGTGCCTGTATTGCCATTGCTTGCGCCTATGCATTTCCAGATGCCAAAATAGATGCCGTGGATTATTCAGAAGAAGCCTTAGCGGTTGCTTCAATGAATGTTGCGCGACATCAGTTAGATGAGCAAGTTAATCTCATTCAATCAGATGGCTTCGACAATTTAAAAGGGCGGCGTTACGATATTATTATTAGTAATCCACCGTATGTGGATGCCGATGATTTTGCACAATTGCCACCTGAATATCGTCATGAGCCAGCGATGGCATTAGCGGCTGGCACTGATGGTTTAGATATCGTGGTTCGGCTTTTAGCACAGGCTAAACAGCATTTGCAGAAAGGAGGCGTATTAATTGTTGAGGTTGGCAACAGTAAAGCGGCCTTAATCCAGCGTTTTCCTCATCTTCCTTTTGTTTGGCTAGCGTTCGAGCGAGGCGATGCAGAAGTCTTTTTATTAACCCAAGAGCAATTAGCGGATGACAAAGAAATTTAATGTAGCTGTTATAGGTGCCACTGGTTTAGTGGGCGAAACAATGCTATCTCTGTTAGCACAGCGTCATTTCCCGATTGATCAGTTTTATGCTGTGGCTAGCCAGCGCTCAGCCGGTGAAACCATTAGCTTTAATAAAAAATCTTTATTCATTGAAGATTTAGCGAAATTTGATTTTAAAAAAGTAGATATCGCTTTGTTTTCGGCAGGTGCAACCGTTTCAAAGGAATATGTGCCCATCGCAACCAAAAATGGTTGTATTGCTATCGATAATACCTCTCAATTTCGTTATGACGACGATGTGCCTTTGGTCATTCCTGAAGTGAATCCACAAGCCTTAAAAGATTATAAAAAGCGCAATATTATTGCTAATCCCAATTGTTCGACTATTCAAATGTTAGTGGCATTAAAGCCTATTTACGATGCGGTTGGTATCAGTCGAATTAATGTAGCTACGTATCAATCAGTGTCTGGTGCAGGAAGAAAGGCTTTTACAGAACTGCTTGACCAGTGTGGACGCTTATTGAATGGCATGGCGATTAAAAAACCGCAAGCCTTTGCGAATCAGATCGCATTTAATGTGATTCCACACATCGACAAGTTTCAGGATAACGGTTATACACGCGAAGAAATGAAGATGGTTTGGGAAACACAAAAAATATTTGCTGATAAAGACATTCAAGTGAATCCTACGGCAGTGCGTGTGCCGGTATTGCATTGTCATTCTGAAGCAGTACATATTGAGACTAAGAAAAAAATAAGCGTTGCTAAGGTGAAAGAATTATTAAAAAAAGCCTCAGGCATTGAGCTTATCGATAGGCAGGCGGAGAATGGTTACCCTATGCCGATTATGAAGGATTCTGAGAAATATAAAGATGCGGTCATGGTTGGTCGCATTCGTGAAGATATCTCCCTACCCTTAGGGTTAAACCTTTGGATTGTATCCGACAATATTCGTAAAGGCGCCGCACTCAATGCGATACAGATTGCTGAATGTTTGGTTCAGGAGCATTTATAAAGCGAAGCATTTTAGTTAAGTTTAAGAAAATGCGATAAAATAACAGCACTATGTCTGAGTACTATAAAATAAACTATCCTTTAGGGGATGAAAAGAATAACCCACCAAACAGCATAGAAGTGGAACCGCTTGTTATTGCCAATAAAAAGCTTCCTTTAAACAATGAAGCAGATACTGATGAGGGTGAGGGTGGTGCTGGCAGTATTAGCTTAAGCGTAGAACAGCTTACTGCCTATTTATTGGCTTGTTTTACCAAGGAGCGCCGTAAAGGACAGCAAAAGTTTGGTCCAGTTCCTTTCACCGAAGATCCAAATAACTTACTCGGGAGAAAAAAAACTCAACAGGGCTTTGGATGTGGCGAACAACCCCATGCACATCCTTTATTAGCGCATAGTCAACAATTTAGTGGTGATGATCCTAAGCTGACCGCTATTCCTTCCGATAACCCCAAAGCAAGAGAACGTTTTCCTGAGTTACGTTTAGAAAATCAATTACGCAACAGTCCTAGTTTGGGTAGACGAAAAAGCGTTACGCTTTCTCGATGAATAGAACGCTTATGCCTTCCTTTGCAAACGAAATTTTATTTGGCACCTTAGAAGGGGTAGAGCAGGCCATTCAAATGGGGGCAGATATTGAAGAGACGGATGAATACGGTTTTTCACCTTTAATAGAAGCGGCTATTGCGAATAAGCTTGATGTGGCGGCTTTATTATTAGAATACGGTGCTGAGATTAATAAGTCCGATGCGACTGGTCGTTCTGCTTTGCACTGGGCGGTTGATAATCATAACATGGATTTATGTCAATTATTATTAGCCAATAAAGCGGATCCAAATGCGACTACCACGGCAGGACAGCCGATCTTAGTTTATCCATTACTGAGGCAACAGCAGGGATTAAAAAATCTACTTTATCAATACGGTGCTAAGTTGAATTTTGCGCAGGATTTTATTCAAGCAAAATTATTAGGACATCGTTATGAATTAAGTGGGCACGTTGATATTGTCAATGGTGAGGGTCGTTTTATTGAAGTTGATTATGAGGGTTTTTTTTTAGAATTCACATTAGATGTGATTACCCATTCCTTGCAGCGATATAAAAATAATTTCTCTTCACGTCATTTACGTTCTTTTTTTGAGAGCTTACAAAAAATAATTCAGGCATTTTCTATTGCACAAGCCTTATTAAAATACCAACGTTATACCATTGATATAAAGCAGCATCAGCATAGTATTGATGCCTTACTTGATCAAGAGCTCTTATTATTGCCCATTGCTTATGAAGGCCATGCTATTGCCTTGATCAAATATAAAGATTGGCTGATTCGTTGTGATCGCGGTGAAAATAGTCGTAGAGAAGGAAGTATAGTTATTTATCAGTTGCAAAATCGCCATGCTTGGAGTATAGATTTTTGTAAACAATTAATTTTTAATCGCCAGTCACGGGCATTTCTGACTAAAACTATACATCGTGTATTGGGTTTAAAACCGATAGCTACTTTGCCTATAGGCGCGCAAATAACAGGTAATTGTTCATGGGCTAATATAGAGGCCAGTATTCCCGCGATGTTATTTATATTGCAACTGGATACCGCACCAAAATTCGACACGGTGCAAACGCAGCAGTTGTATGCCCTAGACTTTTATCAGGCCTGGCATCAATGGGATAAAGATAGAGCTTTAGAAGAGTGTATACAAGGATTCTATTATGGTAGTAAAGCGAGGCAGGTCTCAAAAGCGACCTTATTGGCAGCTATTTTATTTCAACGTGCTACACAGTTTAGTAATGATTTAAGTCGTGCAGAAACTATTTTAAAGATACTTAATCGCTCTGATCATCGCTACCTATTAAAGGGTTATGTAGAGATCTACTGGAAGTTAAGTAAAACCCCTGCGGGAAAATCTTTTTTAGCGTTGTTGGATGCATGTGGCGTCAATCTAAAGTCCATAAGTCCTTAATTATTCTCCTTCAGCCGTCATGGCGAGGCCTAATTCGTTCCGGCCGTGGCCATCCAGGCAAAATAGCTTTTATGGATTGCCACGCGCTACGCGCTCGCAATGACAGTTTTTAGCATGTAGTTTGTCACTCTTATCCCGAAATCATAATATGTAACCGGCAAGACTTTTAGTCGGTGCGTAAAATCCGTTTGAATTAAGCGCAGGGTTGGGGTATACTTCTGCCGCTATTATCGCGGGGTGGAGCAGTCTGGTAGCTCGTCGGGCTCATAACCCGAAGGCCGTAGGTTCAAATCCTACCCCCGCTACCAATTTTACGTTTTAAAGGGCCCCGTTTCGGGGCTTTTTATTTAGAGGTAGGGGCTTTTTATTTAGAGGTAGGGGCTTTTTTATAAAACAGTCCCTTTATAGGGAGCGATGAGGAATAGTTCAGCAACAATAAAAGCAATGATTTTGCCGACGGTTGAGTCCTTAGGTTATGAGTTATGGGGTTGTGTTTATGTAACACAAGGCCAGCGAAGCATCCTGCGCGTCTATATTGACAGTGAGCAGGGTATTAAGCTGGTCGATTGTGAGCGAGTAAGTCGCCAGATTAGTGCCTTATTCAACGTAGAAAATCCGATATTAACTCGGTATAACTTGGAGGTTTCTTCCCCTGGCTTAGATCGGCCTTTATTTACAGCGGAGCAATTCCAGCGTTTTATTGGGTATAAGGTCAGTGTTCAAACGCACACAGCCATTGATAATCAACGAAAGTTTAAAGGGCTTTTAAAGTTTACGACCGAAGAGGGCATTGGACTAAGCTCAGAGGGTGAAGACGTAACATTAACCTGGGACAATATTATGCGTGCGAATGTGTTGCCTGAGACAATTAAATAAGCGGAGGCAGGCTATGAAAAAAGAAATTTTATTAGTGGCAGAGACGGTATCAAACGAAAAAGATGTCGATAAAGAGCTTATTTTTAAAGCCATAGAAGCGGCTTTAGCAATGGCAACTAAAAAAAAGGCGGGTCAAGATATTGACGTCCGAGTTAGTATCAATCGCCGCACGGGTGACTATGATACATATCGTCGCTGGACCATCGTGCCAGATGAGGTGGAAAAAGCCATTGATGGATCTTTTGATCCTCTGCAACAAATTATCTTAAGCGAAGCGAAGCAGCGTGATCCTAATCTCGAAGTGGGTAAGGTGATTGAAGAGCCTATGGCTTCAGTAGAGTTTGGACGAATTGCAGCACAAACGGCTAAACAAGTCATTATTCAAAAAGTCAGAGAAGCGGAACGTGCTAAAATCGCCGAGGCCTACGCAGCGCGAATTTGCGAATTGTTATCAGGTATTGTAAAACGCATTACACGAGAAGGCTTAATTATTGATTTAGGTAGTGGCGTAGAAGCGTTTGTTCCTCGAGAAGAAATGATTCCTCGTGAAGAGGTACGTTCCGAAGATCGTTTACGTGGCTATTTGTATGCCGTTAATCCACAAATTCGTGGTCCTCAATTATTAATGAGTCGTGCACGTCCGGAAATGTTAATCGAATTATTTAAGATTGAAGTGCCTGAGATTGGTGAAGAACTCATTGAAATTAAGAGCGCTGCACGTGATCCAGGTTCACGCGCTAAGATTGCGGTGAAAACTAATGACGGACGTATTGATCCTATTGGTGCGTGTGTAGGTATGAGGGGTGCGCGTGTACAAGCGGTATCCAGTGAATTAGCCGGTGAACGTATTGATATTGTTTTATGGGATGATAACCCTATTCAGCTCGCGATTAATGCCATGGCGCCTGCCGAAGTCGCTTCTATTGTTGTGGATGAAGATACCCACATCATGGATGTAGCGGTACAAGAAGATCAATTATCACAAGCTATTGGTAGAAATGGACAAAATGTGCGTTTAGCCAGTGAATTAACAGGCTGGACGATTAACGTGATTACAGTAGACGAAGCCGCTAAAAAAATTGTTAAAGAATCAGAAGGTTTACAAAGCCTTTTTATGGAACAATTAGGTATTGATGAAGAGCTTGCACAGGTATTGGCGCGCGAAGGTTTTACTAGTCTAGAAGAAATTGCCTATGTTTCGGAAAGCGAATTACTTGATATTGAAGAGTTTGATGAAGAATTAGTGGAAGCCTTGCAAAGTCGTGCAAAAGAAGTGCTTGCTGCACGTCCTAGCACAGACAAGAGTGATAAAAAAAATCCATTAGAAGCTCATCAAGATTTACTTGCGATAGAGGGGATGACAGAAGAGCTTGCGGCTGTTTTAGCCAAGAATGGTGTTTCGTCACGAGAAGCATTGGCCGAACTGTCTACAGATGATCTATTGGATATTATCAAATTAGAGCGTGAACAAGCGGGCAAGTTTATTATGGCAGCACGAGCGCCTTGGTTTGAAAAAGAGAAATAGACAGATAACTTTTACCATTTAGGTTTTGTTCGCTACGCTGTCACCTATTGGCAGGAGAGGCATTTGCATGACAGAAAGTATCAAAGATAAAGTGACCAACAAGACGGCTTCTCATGAAAGTGAAAAGGGAGATGCCGCTAATAATAATCCTAAAAAGCTTATTACATTAACCCGTACGCGTAAAAGTACGAGTCTACTTAAAGTCAAAGATACTTCAGGTAAGGCAAAAACGATTAAGGTTCAAGTCCGTAAGAAAAGGACCTATGTTAAAAGTAATGAAGGTTTAATCGATGAAGAGACAAACCGTGCTAAAGAAGCAAAAGAAAAAGAATTAGCAGTAGAGCAAGAAAAAATAGAACAAGAAAAAGTAGCGCAGGAAGCGTCAGGACAAAATCAGTCGCTTCCCGAAGCGACACCTACTACCCCAGCTGAACCAGCTGTTGTCAGCGAAACGCCAAAAAAAGATCAATACTCAATTGAAGAAAAAAAATTAGCACCTTCTGAAGCTGAAAAGAAAAAGCTGCCTGAAAAAACCAACGTTGTATTAACAGCACATAAAGAAAAAGCAGAGCGCGATAAAAAACATAAAGCACGCAGCTTAAAAGAAAAAGAAATGACGAAATACCGACATAAAAATATTTATCAGTTATCCGATGAAACCGATGAGGAGTTTCGGTATAGGAAAAAGGGAGGTCGCCACAAAAGAGCGGATCAGTTCTTGCAACAACAATTTGAAAGACCCACGGTAGCCATAAAACATGAAGTAGGCATTCCTGAAACGATTACTGTTGGTGAGCTGGCACAAAAGATGTCGGTTAAAGCGGCAGAAGTCATTAAGTCCTTAATGAAGTTGGGTGTGATCGCAACGATTAACCAACCCATTGAACAGGATACAGCGACGATTGTCGTTGAAGAAATGGGACATGTGGCGAAGCCTATTAGTTCCAATGCTTTAGAAGAAGGCTTAGTGCACACTACTCAGCAACAAATGGGTGAGTTATTGCCGCGCCCACCTGTGGTTACTATTATGGGACACGTTGATCATGGAAAGACTTCTTTATTAGATTATATTCGACGTACTAAAGTCACTCAGGGAGAAGCCGGTGGTATCACACAGCATATTGGTGCTTATCACGTGGAAGTTCCCAAAGGTGTTATTACTTTCTTAGATACACCTGGTCACTCTGCATTTACTGCCATGCGCGCACGTGGAGCACGAGTTACTGATATTGTCGTGTTAGTGGTTGCGGCAGATGATGGTGTGATGCCACAAACTGTGGAAGCAATTCAGCATGCAAAAGCAGCCAAGGTACCTATTGTTGTTGCGATTAATAAAATTGATAAACCCGAAGCGGATTTAGATAGAATTAAGAATGAGCTGGCAAAACATGAACTTATCCCTGAAGAATGGGGTGGTGATACGATGTTGGTTCCCGTTTCTGCAAAAACCGGGGAAGGTATTGATAATTTATTAGATTCACTTTTAGTTCAGGCCGAAGTGTTAGAGCTAAAAGCACCACAAGAAGGACCCGGACAAGGTATTGTGGTTGAATCACGTTTAGATAAAGGAAGAGGTCCTGTTGTAACTATCTTAGTTCGACGTGGAAAAGTATCCAAAGGTGATATCTTATTAGCCGGTATTGCTTATGGTCGAGTGCGTGCACTACTGAATGAACGAGGCCAATTTGTAGAATCGGCGGGTCCTTCTATGCCAGTGGAAGTGTTAGGTTTGTCAAATGCACCTGTTGCGGGTGATGAAGTGGTTGTGGTGACCGATGAACGTAAAGCACGTGAAATTGCTTTATTCCGTGAAGGCAAATTACGCGAAACTAAGTTAGCACAGCAACGTGCTATTAAATCAGAAGATATTTTTAGTTATCTCGATGAAGGCCAAGCGAAAGTACTGAATATTATTTTAAAAACAGATGTTCAAGGTTCTGCAGAGGCTATAAAAGAAGCATTAAATAAATTGTCTACCTCTGAAGTTAAAATAAACTTGGTGGGTGTCGGTATAGGTGCGATTACTGAATCGGATGTTAACCTGGCTATAACATCTAAAGCCTTGATCTTAGGTTTTAATGTTAGAGCAGATGTCAATGCTAAAAGCATGGTAGAGAAAGCAGGTTTAATAATGCATTACCATGGCATTATTTATGACCTGATTGATCAAGTTAAAAACGTGATGAATGGTCTATTATCACCTGAAATAAAAGAAACTGTTTTAGGAATGGCTGAAGTGCGGGAAGTTTTCCGCTCCGCTAAATTGGGCGTTATTGCTGGCTGTATGGTGACAAGTGGACTGGTACGACGTAATGCAGCAATTCGAGTGTTACGCGATAACGTGGTTATGCATGAAGGTGAACTGCATTCGTTACGTCGCTTTAAAGAAGATGCAGCAGAAGTACGGAATGGTATGGAATGTGGTATAGGCATCAAAAATTTCACTGATATCCGTGTTGGAGACTTTATTGAAGTGTTTGAACGTACGTCGATAGCAAGAAGCATCTAACATACATGAGGATTGTGAATTGAGCGGGCAACGCAGCAAAAAATCCAAGTCCGAAGAGTATAGCCGTACGGATCGGATTGCAGATCTAATTCATAAAGAATTAACGTTTGTTCTGCAAAAACAAATAGCGGATCCTAGATTGCGTTTTATTACCATTACTGCGGTTAAGGTGACAAAAGATTTAGCATTTGCCGATATTTTATTTACCCAACTTGATCCTGAGCATTTACAGGGGGCACAATATAAAGAGGTAACCGCTAAGTTACTTAAAAAAGCAGCGCCGCGTTTGCGTTATGCATTAGCGCAGCGGCTTAAGCTACGTGTTGCACCTACCCTGCGGTTTTTTTATGATAATTTAGATGTACAAAGTCAACGCTTACATGATTTAATCGACAAGGCTATTACGAAAGATCAAGAAAAAAAAGATCAAATAAAACGTTCTGAGTAATATACGGGTTCACCATTTTACAATAAAAATTCCCTATGCATTCCCAATCATTAAAACCAGTAAAACGCACTATAAACGGTATTTTGTTGCTCGATAAACCTCAAGGGATTACTTCAAATCAGGCACTGCAGACGGCTAAACGTTTATTTGCTGCCAAAAAAGCAGGCCATACGGGCAGTTTAGATCCTTTAGCAACGGGATTATTACCACTTTGTTTTGGTGAGGCGACTAAATTTTCACAGTTTTTACTTGAAGCAGATAAAGCCTATTGGGTTAGTGCACGCTTAGGTATTAAAACAAAAACCGGTGATGCAGAAGGCGAAATCATTGAAGAACGCCCTATCCCTTCTTCTTGTTTTGATCAATTAGAATCTGTGTTATCTATGTTTCGTGGTCCTATATTACAAATTCCACCAATGTTTTCGGCTTTAAAGTTTAAAGGAAAACCTTTATATGAACTTGCGCGCCAAGGTATTACGGTCGAGCGTTCTGCCCGCGAAGTGACGGTACATGGATTAACATTATTAGGTACCACAGTCGATAGTATTGAGTTAGAAATTAAATGTACCAAAGGAACGTATGTTCGAACTTTAATAGAGGATATTGGTGAAGCCTTAGGATGTGGGGCTTATGTACAAGGATTACGTCGTCTTGGTGTTGCAAACTATAATGAAAGGGGCATGATAAGCTTGCAGCAATTGGAAGCGTTTACTCAAGAAGAACGTGATCACTGTTTATTGCCCTTAGATAGTTTGTTACATACTTGGCCCTGTATAAAACTTTCGCAGGCAGCGGTTTATTATCTTTACCAAGGCCAAGCTATTCTGCTACCTAATGTTTCTGAAAAAGGTTGGGTGCGTTTGGTTCATACCGTTAATGATCAGTTTATAGGGGTAGGTGAGGTGCTTGAGGATGGAAGGGTGGCACCTCGTCGTCTCATAGAACAACGCTAATGGTCAGCTTTTGGTGAAGCGCGTTGTTGCTCGGCTTTATCTGCGGTGCTCATTGATGCCTTATCAACTCCGCTCCTCGAAAAGCCGGCGCCTAGCTCTTCACCCAAAATCTTCCATTAGCTTAAACTAGAAAGTTATTAGCGCCTTGCTCTCCATTAAAATCGGCTCGTTTAATGCTCTGATTTGATTTATCTCCTCTATTTTCAATTTTCAAGCGCTTATTGTCCATTTATTGTACATATTTTGAACAATCCGCTGCGATTTTATGGTAAATGCTGGGGTCTTTGCTAGGCTTAAAGAGAGAAGTATTTTTATGCTTTAATTTAGGAGCTCATCATGAACAAAGGTAAATTCCCTCACGATAAAAAACAGCAAAAACATCCTTCACAAGGTGGTAACAGACCACAATGGCCAGGACAAAACCCTAACCAAAACCCTAGCCATAATCCAGGTCAAGGTCACGGCCCAAGCAAACCACAATGGCCAGGACAAAAAGACAAACGCTAAAATAGTTTATTGGGTAAGTAGCTAGTAGGAAGATTATCGCTAACGTTAGCGATTGTTTAGTGCAGGAGCGGAAGTAGAGGGGTGGCTATCACCCCTCTTTTTTTATTTAAGCAAAGTAACCTTTTTTTGAAGGCGACATAGAAGGAAGTCTGTTGCTACGCTCAAAATTTTTATTTGCTTCTTGATAAGGTGTTCTATAAGTGACTGGCAGAGGTTCGGGATTAAGCTTCGACGTTTGTCCTGCACAACCAGACAGTAATAAAGTGATTAATAAACCGATTAAATTTTTTTTCATGATTTGATCCGCGATAAATATTCTCCAGTACGCGTATCAACTTTAATCAATTCACCAATTTGAATAAATAGCGGAACACGCACCACTGCGCCGGTTTCCAAGGTGGCGGGTTTTCCACCACCACCTGAGGTATCTCCTCGTACACCTGGATCCGTATCGACTATTTTTAAAGTGACAAAATTAGGTGGTGCTACCGTTAAAGGTGCGCCATTAAATAAGGTGAGGGTGCAGGTATCTTGTTCTTTTAACCATTGTTTGGCAGAGGCGACAGCAGCTGCATCAGCGGCATATTGCTCAAAAGTATCGGCGGCCATAAAGTGCCAAACCTGACCATCGTTATAAAGGTATTGCACTTCAATATCATAGACATCCGCTGCAAGCAAACTATCACCGGATTTTAAAGTTCGCTCAATAACGCGATTGTTTTTAAGGTTACGTATTTTTATACGGTTAAAGGCCTGACCTTTTCCTGGCTTTACATAGTCATTTTCCAGAATAGTGTAAGGTTCATTATCTAGCATGATTTTCATGCCGTTTTTTAATTCATTAGTGCTGTAGTAAGCCATATCTTTAATCCACTGATATATTCGTCGCCCTGGAATTTTTTGCTGCGTTCCCGCCCAACTCGCCATCCTCATGTATGTTGTAGAAATGAAGGTGGCTTCGTTTTGTGCTCTGCCTTGCCAAAAATCCCATGGTTGTGAATATATTAAACTTAAGTTTATTTTATAAAAAGGTGTTTGCGATAATATTGTAATTCTTCGATAGAGTCCTGAACGTCCTCTAAAGCCAAATGCTTCGACTTTCTCTTTAAACCTTTTGTGATGGGAGGATACCAACGATAAGCGAGTTCTTTCAATGTGCTAACATCAAGATTGCGATAATGGAAATATCTTTCTAGTTCCGGCATGCAGCGAGCTAAAAAGCGACGGTCTTGGCAGATACTGTTACCACACATAGGTGATTTATTTTCAGGTACATAATTTTTGATGAAGGCTAAGGTTTGGTTCTCTGCATCCTCTTCTGATATTTTACTCTCTCTAACACGAGCGAGTAATCCTGAGCCTGTGTGCTGTCGTTGATTCCAATCATCCATGCCGACTAATATATGCTCAGCTTGAGAAATAGCTAAGTTAGGGCCTTTCGCTATAGTATTTAATTCTGAATCAGTAATAATAGTGGCAATTTCAATGATTTTATCTTTTGTTGTATCAAGCCCTGTCATTTCCAGGTCGATCCAAATTAGATTACTGAAGTTAGGTGTCATGTAGAGGGAGTCCTAATAATTTTTACTCATTAATTTTCATCATTATATCTGAAAAAAACTATGCTGTTACCATTAATTTTTTGTTTGTTGGCTTATCTTATGGGTGCTTTATCAAGTGCCATTATTGTTTGTAAGTGTGCTGGGTTACCGGATCCCCGAACCCAAGGCTCGGGTAATCCGGGCGCGAGCAACGTATTAAGAATGGGCGGTAAAGGCTTAGCGAGTATTGTTTTTTTAGTTGATATGTTTAAGGGATGGTTGCCAGTTATAATAGCAAGTTACTTAGGTTTAGCATTACCTGTTTTGGCATGGATTGCATTTTTTGCTTTCTTAGGTCATCTCTTCCCCGTTTTTTTTAATTTTCGTGGTGGCAAAGGAGTAGCAACGGCTTTGGGTGGACTGCTGTCTTTAGCATGGCCGCTTGGCTTATTCGCCTTATTGGTTTGGCTTATCGTATTATTTTTATTTCGTATTATATCGTTAGCCTCTATTTCAGCCGCGCTATTCACGTTTTTTTATACACTTTATTTGTTGCCATCCTCAGCTTATTTTCCTATCTTACTGATGTGTGTTTTATTAGTGCTTCGTCACCATGCCAATATTAGACGCTTATTGGCAGGTAAAGAGCCAAAATTAAATTTAATGAAAAAAAAATAAATTCAGAAAGTTATCATTAAAGCCACACATCTTTATTTTCTAGCATCAGTAAATTTTGATCTTCTTATTTTTTTACTTTTATGTTAATTTTGTAGTCGTTTATGTTTTATTACATAGAGAGTTCTAAGCGGTTTAGCTAAACTAAGGGATGTTATGATTAAACGAAAAGAAGGGCTTAATAAAGAAAATAAATATTCATACGCTCATGCAAATAGTTTATTTAAGAAGTACTTTGAAGTTACTTCTCCAATAGCAGATGCTAATATGCTCTCTATTATAAAAGAAAATGCACAGAGAAGAGTTGCGTCTTCACAAGAGATACATCGGCTTGCTAAAGAAAACTCACCCGCAGATGCCTCAAAAAAAGCGGATGTGCGTAAAGTAGATGTGTGTAATGATATTCCTTTAGCAGTACCATCACCATCACCATCACCATCATCTTCTTCTTTATCCTCAGTAGAAAATGGTGGTCAAGAAATTGAATTAAAATTATTTTTACGTGAAATGGAGGAAGGTAGGAAAAAATGTGAGCTTGTTTTTGGTCATAAACAAGGAACTGATTTATCTCAAGCTAAGCGTTTTGGTATACAAGCCTCTAGAGCAAGGCCAGGTTGTTATAAAAAAGATCTAGATTCTACGGTAACAAGAGGGTCAGGCGGATGGTCTGAATTTGTTATTACCTACGATAATAAATTTATTTTAAATTATACGAGTCGTGAGCTTGAAAAATCAGTAGCAAAAAAGCGTAAATTTTTTTTTAACCATCAGACGATGGGCTATGGTACTTTTTTAAAAGCGGCAGGCAAAATAAAAATAAACAACGAAAAACTAATTATTTCACCTTGTAGTGAATATTTAGAACTTGGATGGGATTATGTTCCTATTATTCTTTTTGTGCTTCAGGAAAAAGGCTTAGATGTCCAAAATGGAAATATCTTAATTGCAGATGAGCAGGGATATATAGTCCCCCTTCCAGCAATCAGTCAAAAAAATGCGCTTCGCCAGTCAGAACGGATAGTTCCCTTTTATTTCAATGAAGATCGTTTTCCTTTGGCTAAAGCAATAGCTGAAAATAAGGAATTAGATGTTAAGGGAATTGTATCTAAGCTCCTTTTAAGTATAGATGACAGTATTTTAAGCACTAGAAATAAAAAGGATATAAGTGAATTAATGGCGAAAAAGAATCATTTAAAAATAGCTATCGTCGATTTTTTATTATTACTGATAGAAAGTGATTTGTATCAGGTTGCTGATAAAGCGATTGAAGAAAGTTTTTCCAATATTATTAAAAGTATCCAATTAGTAAAAGCTAATCATCGTGTTGATTTAGATTTTGTAAAAGATGAATTGGATTCTTGGATTTATTACTTGTTTGGGTTGGGTTTTCAAACTGAGACTAAGCTAGGGCTAGTAGAAAAACAAGAAGGGCAGATATTGTTGGAATTATTTGGTATAAGTAACGTTGAAGCTAACTTGAAAGCAATTAAAGCGGGTTCTCTTCCTCAACGGCATATCAGTGAACATGATCTCATTCGTTCCCCTTTTATTCGATTTTATTCTGAAAACCCGACTAAAACGTGTATCGCATTATTACGTAATTATACCAAAGGTGGTTTTTTTTGGAGGTTATTCACAGGTGCTTGGCGGCGTCATCACATTAAGGCCGTTGAGAAGTTTTTAAAAAAATACGACGCCCAGCAGTACCCTGATAATCTTTCTATTCAGGATATTTTTCGAGAGCTGTTTAATTTAAATGAGGGTACTTTAGCAGAGTATAAGGGAAAAAAAGGGACTCTTTTCGCTCGTCTTTTGTTTTGTGAAAAATTGGAAAATGGAAGTGCTGTAGATTCTGCTGTAGCTGTTGTTTCTGTTGTTAATGAAGCGTCTAGTCAGCATAAAGCGCTAAATAATCCAGGGCTTTCTTCTACTCCATCATCTCTGCCTACCGCGAGTGCACCTATAACTATTAAACAATCTGAGAAACCAATAAATAGAGTCGTTTCATTGGCCCCTACTTCTGTTTCTAGTTCGGCATTTTATGTGCAAGAGGAACCAGATAGCCCACCGCCATTACATGTGCTCGCATCTGACCTTGAAGCGCCTACGCTACCGGTGGCCACTTCTTCTCTTAAGGTAGGGCATTAGTCTAGTTTATCTAAGGGCCAGCGTGTCATGGTTTTTATAGCAAGACCATCATGTTGGCCTAAATTTAAACGTCTATAACCTAGATAGGCAATCATAGCACCATTGTCAGTACAAAAATGGGGACGTGGATAATGAAGCGTTATTTTGTTTTTTGCTGTCATAACGCCCAATTGCTCTCGTAGTGATTTATTAGCCGCGACACCACCCGCTACCACTAAGCGTTTTAAGCCGGTTTGTAATAGTGCCCGTTGTGTTTTTTTGACTAAAGTCTCTATGACAGCGGCCTGAAATTCGTGGGCAATATCTGCTTTAGTTTGCTCATCCTGTGCATTTGAATTAATTGTGCCGCTGACAAATGTTTTTAAGCCACTAAAACTAAAGTTTAAACCGGGTCTATCTAGCATAGGACGAGGAAAACAAAATCGTTTCGGATTGCCTTTTTCAGCTAACTTGGCAATAGCAGGCCCCCCAGGATAGTTCAGGCCGAGTAATTTAGCAGTTTTGTCAAAGGCTTCTCCTACGGCATCATCTACGCTTTCCCCTAAAATCTCGTAATCACCTAGATCATTGACGCTAACCAGTAAGGTATGACCGCCGGATACCAATAGGGCAAGAAAAGGGAATTCAGGTGGATTTTCTTCAAGCATAGGGGCGAGCAGATGGGCTTCCATATGATGTATCCCAAGGGTTGGGATATCGAGTGCCAAGCCTAAACTGCGCCCGAAGACAGCGCCTACCAGAAGAGCACCGGCTAAGCCAGGCCCGGCACAGTAGGCAACGCCATCAATCTCAGAGAGGCTAAGATCGGCCTCTTTCAGGGTTTCTTGGAGTAGGGGTAGTATTTTAAGGATATGGTCACGCGAAGCCAGTTCGGGGACGACGCCACCGTATTGATTGTGTAGCTCAATTTGACTATACAGCGTGTGGGCGAGTAAACCTTTTTGAGCATCATAAATGGCAATGCCTGTCTCATCGCAGGAGGTCTCGATACCGAGCACACAGCCGATGGAATGTTTTAAAACACTCTGTTTTGAATAGAAACTTTGCATTTTACTCGATTGATGGTTAGAATTGTCCCCCTATTTTAACTTTAATTGAGGAAGTACACTACATGCCTGGTGTAATACTTAAACCTGGTGAGGCGCTAGAGTCGGCAATACGTCGTTATAAGCGTACTTGCGAAAAATCACGTATTTTTGCTGAAGTACGTCGCCGAGAATTTTATGAAAAGCCAACTGAAGTACGTAAGCGTTGCTTTGCAGCGGCGGTTAAACGTTCACGTAAACGATTAATGCGTGATAATCCTATATTCGTAGCTAGAATGAAGCGTAAGCGTAAACACTAATCTGGATTAACGATGGATTCTCCTCTCAAACAGCGGTTTCAAGATGATATGAAGACCGCGCTTCGTGCGCAGGATAAGCCGCGTTTGGGTGTTATTCGGATGATACTCGCGGCGATTAAGCAGATAGAAGTCGATGAGCGCATTGAATTGGATGATGCGCGTATTTCTCAGACGCTTAACAAAATGATCAAACAGCGCCGTGATTCTATTGCACAATATACGGAAGCGAAACGTGATGACTTAGCCGCGCAGGAGCGCTTCGAAGAAGGCATTATTCAAACTTATTTGCCAGAATCTTTAACGGAAGCAGAAGTCGATAAACTGCTATCCCAAGCCATAGAACAAACCGGCGCAACCTCTATCAAAGATATGGGCAAGGTCATGGCAGAATTGAAATTGAAATGTCAGGGTCGAGCAGATACGGCCGCTTTAAGTAAGAAAGTAAAAGAACGCTTATCATAATTTTCTTATATGTCATTGCGAGCGCGATCAGCGCGCGGCAATCCAGGAAATAGTTAACTAGATGATTCATGTATGTAACTGGATGGCCACGCTCACTACGTGAGCTCGCCATGACGGTAATCAGTAAGGGGTTAAATGCCTATGCCATCAACCTCAATCCCACAAGACTTTATCAATGATCTCTTAGCACGTTGTGACATTGTTCAGCTAATTGATGCGCGCGTTCCTTTACGCAAAAAAGGCAAGAGTTATATTGCTTGCTGCCCTTTCCATACTGAAAAAACGCCTTCTTTTACTGTAGCAGCTGAAAAGCAATTTTATTATTGTTTTGGCTGTTCTGCGGGCGGTAATGCGCTGAGCTTTCTGATGGATTATGAACGCTTAACATTTCCGGAAGCGGTTGAATTATTAGCGGAACAATTTGGTTTGCAAGTGCCGCATTCTGAATCTTGTCAATCGAGACAGAAAGGCTTAGCGACAACGCTTTATCCACTATTGGAAAAAGTGGCGGCATTTTATGCAGAACAATTGCGGGCTACGCCGACGGCGATTGACTATTTAAAGCAGCGCGGCCTATCAGGACAGCTCGCTAAAAAATTTACCTTAGGTTATGCACCTGCTGCCTGGGATCATTTGCTTAAAGCATTTAAAGATACTGACGCATTATTAGCCGCCGGATTACTGATAAAAAAATCTGAAGGAAAAGGATTTTATGATCGTTTTCGTGACAGAATTATTTTTCCTATTCGTGATAAAAGAGGACGCGTGATTGGTTTTGGAGGACGTGTATTAAACCAAGGCCAAAGTGAAGCTAAATATTTGAACTCCCCTGAAACAATACTTTTTCACAAAGGTAAAGAGTTGTATGGCTTGCATGAGGTTTGTCATGAAAGCCGTCAGTCTGAGTATATCATTGTAGTAGAAGGCTATATGGATGTATTGGCTTTATTTCAAGCCAAGATTCCTTATGCTGTCGCCACTTTAGGAACAGCGACCAGCAGTGATCAAATTTTACGTTTATTTAGTATCAAACAAGAAATTATTTTTTGTTTTGATGGTGACCAAGCCGGAAGAAAAGCGGCATGGCGTGTTTTAGAGATTGGTTTGGCTTTGCTGCAAGATGGGTACTCAATGCGTTTTCTGTTGTTACCCGATGGCGAAGATCCCGATTCGTTTATTCGCAGTAAGGGACGAGACGCATTTATGGCTTTAGTACAACAAGCACATTATTTAGGTGATTTTTTATTTGAACATTTATTAACACAAGTTGATATTCACCAACTAGAAGGAAAAGCAGCTTTAGCTAAATTAGCGATACCACTGATTGAGAAGATTCCTCTAGGCATTATGCAGCATAAGTTATTTGAACAACTGGCTACTTTGATCAATATGGATGTGCCTACCTTAAAACAAGTCACACAGAGTGAGATAAATAAACCAGTGAAAACACGAATAAAAAAAACAGATACCACTAAGCGTTTTTCGCCGATGCGCTTAGCTATTGCACTTTTAGTGCAATACCCACAGCTGGCTAAAACACTTTCTGAGCAACAATGTCAATTGCTTAAAACATTGGATTTACCCGGTAGTTCGCTGTTGATTAAGTTATTTTTAGTGTTGAAAGAGTCACCGGAGTTAAATACTGCAATGTTATTAGAATATTGGCGCTTTGATGAAACGTCTTATAAAATTCTGCAACAATTAATTCATTATTCTGTCACTATTCCTACGACAGGCATACAAGCTGAATTTCATGATTTATTAAATCATTTAAAAAAAATGAATGTCCAACAAAGCATCGATAAATTATTACATCAAGCTAAACAATCAACGCTAACAGAAGAGCAGAAAAAGCACTTATATCAGCTAATATTGAGTACCCAAAGCGAAAAATAATAGTGTTTGATACAGTAATTATTTAATTATTTTACTGTAAAATAATTAATTCCTAATTGAAAATTAATAGGGGGTTTTTATGCCTGATATTCGCACCGCTGCTGAAGATGGCGATTTAGAAAAAGTAAAAGAATTTTTACAAGCAGGAGATGATGTTAATAGAGTTGATCGGTATGGAAATACACCACTCATGCTAGTGTTAAGCGGGTGGGGCAGCAGAGTATCGGACGGAACGAATTCCAACAACGACATAGCATTGGTTAAATTGCTGATAGACCATGGGGCTGACGTTACCCTAGCTAATAAGTGCGTAGATACTCCCCTGCATTTAGCAGCTAGCACTATTCCTCTAATAAAAAGCAAGTTTCCTACATTTATGAAAGTAGAAGACATAAAAACAGCAAACTTTGCCAAAGATAATATTCCAGTAATACATTTACTTTTGTCGAATGGTGCTAAGGTTAATGCAAGGAACAACGTAGGGGAAACGCCTTTGGATAGTGCATTGAAATTTAATTGGGATAATCCTAATAAAAAAAATGCACTTTTTGAAATAAAAGACGTATTGGGTCCACGTATGTTGTTACAAGATCCATATACAGAAAAGCCTAAGTTTTTACTAGAAGCTTTAGGAAAAGAAGCTTCAGAACGTTGGGATAAGCAATCTAAACAACTCAAGTATCTTATAGAAAAAAAATCTTTAGGGACTGAAAAACAAACGCTAAAGTCTCTAAATAAATTTTATTGTGAAAAAGATAGCTTAGGTGGCCAAGTATTAAATGATATTTTAAAATTTAAGTTGTCGATTGAAAAAAATGATCATTCGCAAAGCGAAAGCCTCTCTTCCACAAAGAGTGTGCCTTCTTTAGTGTCTCGTTAATTTCTGCAATAGAGATATTTGCGCCTTACGTCTTAAACCTCGCTTCAGTGCGTTCTGAGCGAGGTTACTATGTTTTCTCTATTTTTCTCAGTAAGATTTTATCAATATTTCTTTGCCACTTTATTCTCAGTCCCGGCCTAGCTCCTCTTATCTAGCTACCGCATAATGCTTCTGGTAAAGTGCGCAGGGATAACAATTAATTGGAGTTAATGGTATGCAAATAGGTGTTCCTAAGGAAATTAAGAACAACGAGTTTAGAGTAGCACTTGTTCCAGCGACAGTACGTGAATTGGTAGCACAGGAGCATCAGGTATTCGTACAGACAAAAGCAGGCGAGGGTATCGACATTTCGGATAGCGATTATCTCGATGCCGGTGCCAAAATTCTTAACACAGCAAAAGAAGTGTTTGATAAAGCGGAATTAATACTCAAAGTAAAAGAACCACAAGCGGTAGAATGTGGTTATTTGCGCGAAGGACAGACGCTCTTTACCTATTTACATTTAGCGGCCGATCAAAATCAAACAGAACTTTTATTAAAGTCAGGCTGTATTGCCATTGCGTATGAAACGGTAACCGATGCACGCGGTGGATTGCCGTTGTTGGCACCGATGAGTGAAGTTGCAGGACGTATTGCCATACAAGCGGGTGCGCATTGTCTGGAAAAAGCGCAAGGTGGGCGAGGTATTTTATTATCGGGTGTGCCCGGTGTTGCTTCAGCCAGTGTCGTTGTTTTAGGGGGCGGTGTGGTAGGAAGTAATGCTATTCGTATGGCGTTGGGTGCTCAAGCTCAGGTTACCGTATTAGATAAATCCGTTGCACGTCTGCAGGAGTTAGATTCACAGTTTGGTGGCTCAGTTAAATACTATTTTTTCAACCCGAGATGCCATTGAAAAATATACTGCATTGGCGGATCTTTTAATTGGCGCGGTACTGGTACCAGGCGCAGAAGCACCAAAAATAGTGAGCAGAGAATTAATAAAGAAAATGCGTCCAGGCACTGTGGTGGTTGACGTGGCTATTGACCAAGGCGGATGTTTCGAAACCAGCCGACCTACCACGCACACAGAACCGACCTATATGGTAGACAATGTTGTTCATTATTGTGTTAGCAATATGCCAGCTGCTGTTCCACGTACATCGACCTTTGCTTTAACTCATGCTACTTTCCCTTATATATTTGCACTCGCCAATAAAGGTATTCAAAGAGCATTAGCTGAAGATAGCCATTTGCGTAATGGCCTTAATATTTGTAGAGGTCAAATCACTCACCAGGCAGTGGCTAGTGTGTTCGATAAATCTTATATTCCTGCCCAGGAGGCATTAAGTGCTTAATTGTTTCATTGAGCAAACTGAACAATCCATTCCCATTGTTGCGTTGACACCGCAACAATGGGATGCGTGGTTAGCAAAACAAACGCCTGCTACACAGCAATGGTTTGCGACACTTAATTTTTCTGTCAAACCAGGAGCTACTACTGTGCTTCCTGACAGTGAAGGGCAATTAAATCAAGTTATCCTTATACTGAATGATGCAGCTGATTTTTGGTCGTTTGGTTGTTTGTCTTGTTCGTTACCACCAGGACAGTATCATTATGTGGATATAAACGATGAGGTTTTTCTGCATCGTGCGGCGATGGAGTGGGGATTAGGCGCTTATGAATTTACACGCTATAAAGCAGCAACAAAACCACAGGTTCAGTTACTGATTCCTCCTAGCGCTAATATTCGTGTATTGAATGCAAAAGTTAACGCGATTTATCGTGTACGCGATTTAATTAATACACCGACAGAAGATATGGGGCCTGCTGAATTAGCTGATACAGTTGTTCAACTCGGTAAAAGTTTTCATGCTTCAGTTAAGCAAATTGTGGGTGATGATCTTGTAAAAGCAAACTATCCGGCTATTCATGCCGTGGGTAGAGCAAGTCCACGTGAACCGCGTTTGATTGATCTGACGTGGGGTGATAAGCATCACCCTAAAGTTACCTTAGTTGGTAAAGGTGTCTGTTTTGACTCCGGTGGATTAAATCTAAAGTCCGGTTCAGGAATGACATTAATGAAAAAGGATATGGGTGGTGCGGCCAATGCGATTGGTTTAGCAGAAATGATCATGCTGCTTAAATTGCCGGTGCGTTTGCGCTTGTTGATAGCTGCCGCAGAAAATGTGGTTGCTGGTAATGCCTATAAACCGGGTGATGTCATTACAATGCGTAATGGTTTAAGTGTAGAAGTGAGTAATACCGATGCCGAAGGTCGATTGATTTTAGCGGATGCTTTAAATGAAGCCGATAGTGAAAATCCAGATTTACTGGTTGATTTTTCTACTTTAACCGGGGCGGCTAGAGTCGCGGTAGGTACAGAGATCTCTGCATTTTTTACCAGTAAAGAGGACTTAGCCAGCGCATTGTTAAAAAATAGCGAAGAAGCGCAGGACCCTTTATGGCGTTTACCTTTGTATAAACCGTATCAAAAATTATTAGAGAGTAAAATTGCTAATCTCAATAATTCAGCGGCTTCTTCTTTTGCTGGCGCGATTACAGCAGCTTTATTTCTAGCAAATTTTATCAAAGAAGAAACGCATTGGGTGCATATCGATTTTAATGCTTACAATGTTACTTCTAGACCAGGAAGACCTGAAGGCGGCGAAGCAATGGCGATTTTTAGTTTATTAAGTTATTTGTTGAAAAAATATGTTCCTTTAAATAAAGATTCAATGGATGGCTAAACGGCAGTCAATTATTAAAAACAATCATTCAAATAAAATTAAAAAATTAAATAAAGGATTTTTTTAGCATCACTTTTTATTGATATTTAAATAAAGTATTCTGCGAGGGAATATTTTTTAAGCTATTAATATTAAGGAATAATAATGCCAATAGAAAATGCACTAGCGTTTTTCAATCCTCCAGTGTGCCCAGTATCTGGGGAAACTGGAGTACTAGATTATGATCGCCAAAGCCAAGCAGATCCATTAAGAAGTATGGTTACCTATAGTAGCAGAGGCATAAATCAGTCGCAGTGTGGTTATCTTTCTGATCTGTCCATTGGACTGGGGTTTCTGGCTATTGTCCTGATGATTTTGAATTTGCTTGTTTTTCTTCTTCAAAAAAAATCAGATGGAATTAAAAGGCAAGATATAAACGATGAATTACTACAACTAAGGAACGACGTTAGTGTGCTGAAAGATGATGTAGACAATCTGGAAAATGCCCTAGGTAGTCTCGGGGGACATGTTAGCACGCTGGAAGATGGTGTAGGCAACCTTAAGGCTAATACTTGCTATTTCGATAGTCGTTTCCATAGATTGGAGCAATCTCATGCAAGTATGGAAAACTGTCTTGAAAAGGTGGAAAATACTAGAGTCAATTTTAGGCGCTGACTCTAGCCCAGAATGGGTCAGCTAGCTGTGCTTTTGTTAGCGGAAATGCCTTGTTTTTATACCCATTTTTTAAAAATGGGTATTTATAGGGGCCTCTGCACAGTGCAAAAAATATAAATGGCCGTCCGGGCGAGGTTGGAATACCGCTCCAACCGTGGCTATCCAGAGAAAAAGTAAGCCCTTGACTGGATTGCGACGCGCTTCGCGTTCGCAATGACGAAAAATTTTAGTGTCGACTAATTTTGTATTGTGCACAGTATAAAGGCATGTGTTTAGCCGCAAATAAGGTGTTGCTAAGTAACATAGCCACCGTCATTGGCCCCACTCCACCAGGCACAGGCGTAATATAAGCCGCAGATTGTTTTGCTGTTTCAAACTCGATATCACCATGTAGTTTTCCATTTGGCGATCGTGTAATACCGATATCAATCACAATAGCACCGGGTTTTATCCATTCACTGTTGATAACACCGGCTTTTCCTATGGCGCTGACCAATAAATCGGCTTGCTTAATAGCTTGTTTTAAGTCACGTGTTTCCTTGTGACAGAGCGTAACGGTACATTTTGCATTAACCAGTTCTAATGCCATGGGTTTACCAACAATATTTGAAGTACCTATCACCACCGCATTTAAACCGCATAGCATAATTTTCTCATGCTCCAGCAAACGCATCACGCCATAAGGCGTGCAAGGCCGCAAGTAAGATCGTCCTTGGGCAAGCAAGCCCAGGTTAGTAGGATGAAAGCCATCTACATCCTTTTTTGGATCGATGCTATCTAAAATCAGTGGTGTTCTTATGTGATTGGGAAGCGGAAGTTGGATCAGAATGCCATGTATAGAGGCATCACTATTCAGCTGTGTAATCAGGGATAGTAGCTTTTCTTCCGGGATATCCTGTGGTAAATCATAAGCAACTGATTTTATCCCGCATTCGCTACACGCCTCGCGTTTATTTCGTACATAGATTTGTGAGGCCGGATCATCGCCTACTAGAATGACTGCTAAACCGGGGGCAGATTGGCCTTGGCTAAGGCGGCGCTGAATCGCATCTTTTAGATTTTCGCGAATTTTTTGGGCAATTGCTTTGCCATCAATGATTTTTGCCGTCATAATTGATTCAACTTAGCGTTTTTAAAAGAGAGACTTTTCTTAAGAGCAAGGCCCTATTATATGTTAGATCCCAAACTTTTACGTAGCCATATCGAAGAAATTGCAGAACGGCTTAAACCACGTGGTTATCAGCTCGATATCGACCAGCTAAAGCAGCTAGAAGCGCAGCGTAAGGCATTGCAAATGCATACCCAAGAACTGCAAAACCAGAGCAATCAAAGTGCCAAGGCGATAGGGTTAGCGAAAGCAAAGGGCGAACCGGTTGCTGTTATCTCAGAAGAAGCAAAAACGATAAAAGAGCAACGTGAAGTATGTGAGCGCCAGCTCAGGAATATAAAGGAACAGTTAGAAGCTATTTATCTGACTATCCCTAATTTACCTCATGTCACAGTACCGGCAGGCAAAGACGAAGCCCAAAATCAAACCGTACGTCAGTGGGGAGAAATTCCTACTTTTAAATTTTCACCCAAAGATCATGTTGATTTAGGTCAGCAAAGCGGAGGTATGGACTTTGAAGCAGCCGGAAAAATATCAGGCACACGCTTTGTGGTGCTGTATGGGAAATTAGCCAAGCTTCAGCGTGCCTTGATCCAATTTATGTTAGATGTTCATACCAAAGAACACGGTTATGAAGAACTTTATGTGCCTTATATTGTTAACAGCAGCAGTTTAATTGGCACAGGTCAGTTGCCGAAATTTGCGGATGAACAATTTGCACTGAAGGGTGAGCAAAATTTTTATTTAATTCCAACCGCCGAAGTACCCGTTACCAACTTGGCACGCGACGTTATTTTTTCAGCGGATAAATTACCTAAAAAATATGTCACGCATACGCCTTGTTTTCGTAGCGAAGCAGGCTCTTATGGAAAAGATACCCGCGGTATGATTCGTCAACATCAATTTGAAAAAGTAGAGTTAATCCGATTTGTAAAACCCGAAGATAGTTATTCAGCTTTGGAAGAACTGACGAGAGAAGCAGAATCCATTCTACAAAAACTAAAACTACCTTATCGTGTGGTTTCCCTTTGTACAGGAGATTTAGGGTTTAGTTCGGCCAAAACGTATGATTTAGAAGTTTGGCTGCCCAGTCAAAAGACTTACCGTGAAATTTCATCCTGTAGTAATTTTGAGGCCTTTCAAGCGCGTCGGTTACAAGCCCGTTGGCGTAATGTCAACAATGCAAATGCGATTGAATTAATCCACACCTTAAATGGTTCTGGATTAGCAGTAGGGCGTACGCTAGTTGCGATTATGGAAAATTATCAGGATGTAGAAGGAAAGATACGAGTGCCTGACGCATTAAAGACATATATCAATGAAGATATTATTTGAAAGTGAATATACTCTTCGCACTAGAATTTTCGGCTGTGTTTCCACGCAATTCGCAATCCTCATGTATCATCTATACACTGCGGTTGCTCATTTTCGCGGCGCCTTGCTGAAAATCCCATTGCTGTGAGTATAATTATGCAAAATAAGCATGAAACACAAAGCGGTATGATTTCATTAAGAGTTATTTTATTATCGATTTTTTTAGCGATTCTTCTGGCAGCTTCCAGTACCTATTTAGCTTTGAAAATTGGTATTTTACCTTCCGCTTCTATTCCAGCGGCCATACTCGCGATGGCCATTCTGCGTTTTTTAAAAAAAACCAGTATTTATGAAATCAATTTGATCCAAACCGCCGCTTCAGCCGGCGAAGCGGTGGCGGGTGGTATTGTCTATACGATTCCAGCACTGGTGATTATGGGCTATTGGCATCATTTTCCGTATTTAGAAAATGTGGCTATTGCGTTATGTGGTGGTTTGTTAGGGATTTTATTTTCTATTCCATTGCGTAAGATATTAATAAATACACCACAGTTGTACTTCCCTGAAGCAAAAGCGATTGCAGAGGTGTTACAGCTAGTCCAGAAAAATGTCTTTCATATTCGTGAAATCATCATGGGTACCGGCTTAGGTGGATTATTAGAATTAGCACAGACCGGTTTTAAAGTGATTGCCAGTGCAGCTGAGAAATGGTTTGTACTAGGAAAATCGACCATTGTGGGTTTTGGTATTGGTTTTTCGCCGGCGTTAATCGGGGTGGGTTATTTAATTGGCTTTGATGTGGGCTTAAGTCTGGTCTTAGGCGCGCTGCTGGCCTGGGGTGTTGCGTTACCACTATTAAGTATTTTTGCTGCAATAAAACCCTTTCATTTAACAGCCAGTTTAGCGGCTTATAGAAATCACATTCATTACCTTGGTTTAGGTGCTATGCTGATGGCTGGGCTTTGGACGCTGATTAATTTATTAAAGCCTTTTTACCAAAGTTTTAAGCTTTCAACGCAGGGATTGTTTAAACCTTCTATAAATGAACCGATTCTTTCTAAAGAACAGGATATACCTACTGCTTATTTATTGTTGGCATTACCGGTTTTAATGGTGTGCGTTTATTTCTTATTTCACTATTTATTTCCAGCACATATTTTTACAAACAGCGCTTCGTTGTTCATTAACTTGGGCGCGGTTTTTTATGTGGTGGGGTTAGGATTTATTTTTGCTGCGATTTGTGGTTATTTTTCTGGTTTAGTCGGGGTAACCGCTAGTCCTGGTTCGGCTATCTTGATCGGGGGTCTTTTATTAACCGCCCTCATTTTGCGTGCTTTATTTGTTCTGCACGGACATGCCGCTGTTTCTGGGCATTGGCTCAGTATGGCGGCGATGACGATTATTATTGGCGGCGTGGTGGCAGGTATGGCCGCTATTGCAAATGATACGATTCAAGATTTGAAGGTGGGGCATCTTATTGGCGCTGCGCCTTGGCAGCAACAGTTAATGTTGGTATTGGGCGTGATAGTAGCGGCTTTGGTCATTCCTTATGTGATGGAGCTTTTATTTAACGTCTATGGTTTGACAACTGTTCTACCACACGCGGGTATGGATCCAACACAGACTTTATCAGCACCACCCGCTGCGATGATGGCAGGATTAACACAAGGTATCTTTAATCACGATTTACCCTGGTCTATGTTGGGCATAGGCGCCTTGATGATGGTGGTTTTCATTGCACTGCAATGGTTGGGATTAAAAAAACTTTCTTTATTAGGGGTGGCGATGGGTGTTTATTTACCCTTAAGTTCCTCTATTCCCTTATTTATAGGAAGTTTATTTGCATTTTTTATCAGACGAAATTTTCAACAGCGCTTAAAAGGCGGGTCTGAAGAGCAAAAGGCAAAGATAGAACAATATCAACATTATGCAGTGTTGCTTGCTTGTGGATTGGTGGCTGGTTCAGCTTTAATGGATGTGTTGCTAGCTATTCCGATGTCACTCACCAGCAATCCCGAGATATTGGCTATTATGCCAGCTAGGTGGAATAGTTTGGCAGTAGCGTTGGGTTTTCTGAGTGTGGTCGGTTTAGGTTTTGGGTTTTATAAAGTAAGTCACTCAACAAAATAACGCGTGTGGGTTTACGGGTTAAAAATAGCGATAAAAAGGACGGGATTGCTATTTTCTGCCAGATTGACTACAATCTGCCGTTCAATTTTGGGCCGTTAGCTCAGTCGGTAGAGCAGTAGACTTTTAATCTATTGGTCGATGGTTCGATTCCATCACGGCCCACCAGTAAAGTCTTTTAAAATCAAACACTTACACCAACCTTAAACTTGTTTTTATTTCCTGCAAATTTCCTTGCGCGACTTTTGCGCGACTCGTATCGACTAATCCACTTTTTCTTAAGACTACCAAGTGTTTCCCTGTTTCACAGACTTTATTAGCGGCACGAATCAGATTACCTAATTCAGCGGCTGAATAATGCGTTGTTACACTCTGCGTTTTATGGCCTAACAAAACTTGCCTATCTTCAAAACTCACTTCAGCCGACCGTAATCGATGACCAAAAGTATGTTTTAAATCGTGCACTCTGACTTGAGGTAAGCCAGCCCGTGCGCGTGCTTTTTTCCACGCGGAATTTAACATCCGAGTAATAGGTTTACCTCGAAAGGTAAATACATAGTCTGAATGTTCTCCTCTCACTTCCTCAATTACACGCAAGGCATTTTTGTTTAAAACTACTAACCGTTTTTCACGGTTTTTAACATCCGCAGCGGGAATGATAAAAACAGAGCCTTCAGAAATTTTAATTTCCCACTTCCATTGCAGATGGCACACTTCATGATCACGACAGCCTGTGTTAACAGCAAACAAAGCCATGTGCTGTAAATGCAAAGGTAATTCACTTAAAAGCCTGGCTTGCTCATCAAGTTGAAGCGGATAAGGTTCTCTTTTGTCAGTTTCACGAAGCAGTTTTATTTTGGGCGCTTTATGTAACCAACTTAAGTTGTATTCATCTTTCCACTCGTATTCAGCCAAGTTTAAAATATGTCTGACTACCTGTAAGCCGCAATTGATTGTTCGCCTCTTAACGCCCTGCTGCGTGCGTTCCTGAATATAATGTCTTAAGCTATCCATATGAATAGAATCAAGTGGTAAATCGCCAATATATTGATCTAGCCTTTTTAGATAAATAGCATCCACATGCAAACTTGATTTATCTTTTTCCTCTAAGTATTTAGTAGCTGCTTCTCTAAAAGTCCGCTTTGGTCTAATTCCATAGACACTCGCTTGTCGAATCTGCTCAAGACGCCGAACTAAATAGCGTTCGGCTTCTTCGAGCGAGCCTGATCCAGTGCTTTCTGAAATGCGACGGCCGTTGACTTTCTTGTTAATGTGCCAGATGTTCCCGCGTTTAACGAGCCCTGGCATTTTTTTTCTTCCCATAATGGTTTCCTCTCTAATGGAGGACGACCCTTACACTGCTTATAATCGTCCACCCAGGCATCTAAATCAAGTCGATCGAACGCAATGCCAATTTCTCCTATCGGAATCACCGTTAAATGCGGTCTCACTTCGTCATTAAACCGATGACGATCCATACCCAAATAATTCGGTGCATCTCGTAATCGAATCAGTCGTGGTTGCATGTTCATCTCCTCCATTAAAAATGATTAAATTTTTATTTTTTATTAAATTATTTTTTTAATTTTTTTAATAAAAAAATAGTCGGATGTTCCTCCCCTCAATTAATAACCGCTAAAAGTAAAAATACCGTAAAAAAGCGGGGAATAATTCCCATTTTTTTACGTTAGGATTTTTATAAGGAAAAAATAAAAAGAAGGAGGAGAGTGATGTGGGAAACGGCTTTATTAAAAGCCATCCAGCAATTCGATACCATGCAACAGTTTTCAGAAAAGCTGGGTGTACCGCGTGAAAGTGTCAGTGCTTGGTTACATAAGAACATTCAAATTCCCTTGGAATACGCGTTATGTATAGATAGCTTAACGCAAGGAACGGTGAGCTGGAAGGAATTAGTTCCTAGCTACAAGGTACGACTGTTGCGGCATATCGCGTTTTCTATCGGCCCAGTAACAGCTTATTCATGCATCCAAGTCTGTGTATCACTACACCGCATTCAAGCACTAAAAAATAACAGGCCACAATATAACTTACCTCATGCAAACGTCTTTTTGGGTTTAGATGAAAATAACCGGATCATTTTTGGTGAGGAATTATTTTATCACTACCAAGCGCTTGGTAAGAAAACTATTCCTGCCTTGCTATTTTCCTTATCCGCTTTGTTAGCCGGTAAATATGATCCAAAAGACTTAGCTCAAACCCTACTGATGAGTGAGCGACTAGCCATAGGTATTGCTTTGGAAAAGTTAATTGGAAATCGCCAAGGAAAACGGACTGACCTCGTTAAAAATAAACAAAAAGCCGATTTTGATGAGGCACTTTGGGAAAAATTTCCCGAAGTAAAAGAAAAAAGCACCACTCTAATAGCGTACTTAATAGGTTTTGGTAATAACCATCGAAAATGCTTTGAGCAAGGCAAGCAAATTTTAAAGTATGGCTGTCCCCAATTAATTAACCAACTAAACCAAAGAAAAATAGCCCTATCAACGGCGGCCGCTCTAACTTCACTTTGTCATGCCAAACAGAAACAAATTTTAGCTGGCAGTAAGAAAGAAATCATTGCACTCACCCAACAACTCAAACAGACAGCAAAACAAAAAATAGTTATTAACCCTTCAAAGGAGATTTAAACCATGCGTGATTATAGCAAACTTTCACCCCATTTTTGGATTAATGAACAAGGTAAACAAATCAAACAATTTGGTGGGGCAACACAGCTCATTGCTTTATACCTAATCAGTAACCCTCATTGCACGATGCTAGGGATCTACTATTTACCCATGCCGTTTATAGCCCATGAGCTAGGTATCACCTTAGAAGGGGCTTTAAAGGGGCTTCAGAATCTCTGTGAAGTCGGGTTTTGTACCTATGATGCGGCATCAGAATACGTTTGGGTACACGATATGGCGTTATCACAATTGGGGCAAGCTTTAAAGCCCAACGATAATCGCGTTAAGTGTATCAACGAACTCTATCAGGCCTTACCCAAACTACCTTTTCTCGATAAGTTTTATGAAGCTTATCATATTTCACTGTGTTTAGATAAAAAAACAAAGGGGCTAATAAGGCCCTACGAAGGGACTTCAAAGTCCCTTCTAAGCCAGGAACAGGAGCAGGAACAGGAGCAGAAGAAAGAACAGAAACAGGAGGAGGATCAGGAACAGGATGTTGATGGTGGCGCGCCGTCTGACGACGGCTTGCCCAGCAGCAACAGCGAATTAAAAAATCCCCCTGTTAAACAATTGCTTGACGTGATCGACGATAAGGTTGTGTCCATAGCAACGACGGTTACATCGATAGGGCTTTATCAGATTCCTCTGAGCGATGGCAGTCAGTTTATGGTTTTACCGACCTCGATAACGCATTGGCAAAAAACCTATCCCGCGGTGGATGTTGCACAAGAGCTACGGCAAATCCAGGCCTGGAATGAGGCAAATCCAACGGAGCGTAAATCCCGAACACAGATTCTGCGCCATATCAACACGTGGCTTGCCAAAGAGCAGCGTGCAGCCTCTCAACAGCGACAACAATCGCCTCCCTTTGAACATCACCTTGACTTAGCCAGACGTGGTTTGAGTCCTACGCTGGCACACAATCTCATCGTAGGGGAGCGGTGGCTCAAGCAATCGATGGCGAAAGAAGAAACTCTACATCCTCTGTCTGATGCACAGGAGATTTTATGCTAGCCGATGACAAAAAACAGTTTCTGCAATGGTTGACGTTATTGACCGAATCGTTTAACCGCAAGGTATCGAGTGTATTGCTAGAAAGCTATTGGCAATGCTTGGAATCCTACCCGTTTATGCAGGTCAAACAAGCGATGTTGAATACTTTGCAAAATCCTGCTCGTCAGAAATGGGGGATGCCCACACCGGCGGATTTAATTGTTTTAATTCAGGGAGATAACCATCAGCCGGCACGTAAGGCCTGGAGCCAAGTACTTTCTGCTATCCGCACCGTGGGTGGTTATGACAGCGTGGTGTTTGATAATGCGGTGATTCACTGCGTGATCACCGATATGGGCGGCTGGGTTTACTTGTGTCAACAATCGGAAAGGGAACTATCTTTTTTAGCTCAAGCATTTGAGAACCGCTATTGCGACTATCAAGGAAAACCACTGCCTCGCTATCCACGTTTACTCAAAGGCCGGTTAGAGCAGGAGCATGAGAGTCAGGGTTATACACACACGCCGCCCGAGCCTATTTTGCTAGGCAATCCTGAGTGCGCTTTGGCCGTTTATACCCAGGGCAACGCACAATGTTCTCAAACACCGCTTTCGCTTTCTCAAGCCACTCAGAAGTTTTCGCAACAGCAGGAAAATAACGTACTAACCAAAGAAAAATAAGGAAAAAAATAACATGCTCAACACGCCGATCTCTAATAACCTGCTGCATTCTGATGTTTCACAAGGCGCCGCGTATCAAATTCTCCATGGGGATTGTCGAAACGTGCTACCCACTTTTCCTGAAAAAGTTGCTCTTATCGTGACTTCGCCACCGTACGCCGATGCGCGGCAAGCCCATTACGACAGCGTAGCTCCCCATCACTATACCGATTGGTTTGTTACCTTTCATGAGGCACTGTGGCGTGCGCTAAAACCGACGGGCAGTTTAGTACTGAACATGAAAGATAAAATTGTTCAAGGTGTACGCCAGCATTATGTTTGGGCTACGATCGAAAAACTCATCGGTTTAGGCTGGCATTGCATTGACGATTACATCTGGCATAAGAAAACCAGTATGCCAGGCTATTGGCCCACACGCTTACGCGATGCCTGGGAGTATGTGTTTCATTTAGCCAAAGTAAAGAAACCCTATGTCGATCAGGAGGCCGTAAAAATTCCCATGGCAGCCTCCACCCAACAACGAATAGCACGTTTCAGTGGATTAAAAAAACGTATTGTCGTTTCTGCCACCGGCAGTCGGTTTCAGTGTAATTTTGCCAATTGGCGCCATAAAAAACAGGTCTTGCCGACTAATGTTTTGCATCTATGTCCTGAGAATCGCAATCAAGGTCATCCGGCTGTTTTCCCTGTCGCCTTACCGCAGTTCTTTATCCGCTTACTCTCTAAACCACAGGATTTGATACTTGATCCCTTTGCCGGTAGCGGTACCACAGGCTTAGCGGCACTTTCTCTTGGACGACGCTGCGTTCTCATCGATAACCAGCTTCCCTATTGCCACGTGGCTGAACGAAGGCTAAGCCAACTGATCAAAGAAAAATAAAAAGAAGGTCAATCAGCATGTTTAATTTAACCGAAACTATTACACATTTTAATCAAGTCTATCAAAAGCGAATAAAGTTAAATAAGACGTGGGGATTAGTTTATTTACACCCTAAATCCTTGGATTTTTTAAATCAATGTTGCCGACTGATTCAAGAATCGGTTTATCACGCGTCTCCTTTTGTGACGCAGCGTCGAGCTTTACGCGCTACATTGGCTAAAACACAGGATCAGTCGACATCGGAAGCGTTAGCGGCGTTAAAAACCATCGTCCAGCAATTAAAAACCGACGAGTTAGTTCGACAACGACTCGATTGGGAAGAGCATTTACAAACACTGTTTAATACAGAAATATTTTGGCAACAAGGTTTTAATCAGTTAGAAAGTAATCTTCGCGCTAAACTCCAATTGAAGCAAATTTATCAGGATTGGAAGAAGCATCGACCCTTTCAATATTATTCAGCGCAAGGCCTCTTGTTTCTGCTCAACGTTATTGTTCACTATCAGTATCATTTTACACAAGCTCACGAAGAACTGGAGAGAAAACAACAGGCCTGGCTGCCTTCACAACGCTTGCCTGCGCCTATTGCTGCAAGTTACTGTCAATTTTTAGAAAGAAAATTAAACCATCTTAAGGTATTACAACAGCAAGTGCTTGAGGTACTGTTGCTGCGATTAAAAATCGCTGAACACCGAAAGCAAGTTACCTGTGATGATGTCAGTTATGCTTTGGTAGAACAAAGCCAACGGTTATTATCCCTCTCTATCACATTGCCTAAGCACCAAAGAACGCTGGATGCCGCTACATTTAATCAAATACACCGTGCTATTGTACAATACGGAAGCCCTCATCATAAAAATCAGCTATATGGATTAGCCTGGTACCAATATGCAGAATTCAGCGCAGCTAAGGATATTACTCTTATCACGATATCCGTACACCGATTATTGGCTCCAACAAAATTAATTCACCTCATACCAAAAAAGGTAAGAAAGCCCGCCTGGTTATTTAGAAGTAATAAAACACGTTTCGCTTTTTTAGAAAGGCAGCAAGCGCTATTAGCGCAGCTTTTGTTGCCGTTGGATTTTACGCCGTTATTACCAAATTCATTTTCTACTATCCACGTAACGCTACAGCCATTCATCCTACGTTACCAGCTATTGCAAGAATCGCTACAATCCTTGGAACAACAACCGGCACTGCGCTGGTGGCAGTGGCGGCAAAAACGTTGGGAAAAGGCCTGGCAAAAATGGTTGATGCACCATTTTCAAAAAAATCAGGAGGATTTGCGCGAGGTCTTAAATCATTTTTTTATCCACCTGCAAAACCACAAGGGGTGGCTGAGCCAGGCAACCTGTCGCCAACCATTACAGGATAGCCTAACCACTATTCAACACCTTATCGAACAAGGGCCTTATGCTGCTCACTGTACACGCTTAGCTTTCCTGCTGAAGCATTTGTCAACACAACTACACGCCAAGGCAGAGGAGATCGCACGAGAAAGGCACCGCGCCGCATCCTTAACGCAAAACTTTAAACAAGATGTTTCTATCGCGTTAGAGGCTTATGTAAAATATTATCATGACCAAGGACAAACGATACCTGAAGCACGGATGGCAGATATAGACTATTTACGTAAATTACTCAATACGACTCATGACCTCCTCTTATTACGAGAAGGTGTTATGCAACGTTATCAGACGATGCAGCGACCCCCGCTTGCTAAATTAATGACATCTTTGGATGGTAGTGCCTTACGACAGGGGTTACGAATTGTCTTAGAACATCCTAAATACCGCATAGAGCAGTTTACGCTGGCTGTTGCTAGCTTACCATCGTCTTCTCAAAAAGTTCTTTATCAGGGGAATAATCTATCTGATTTTGCATTGAGGAGTAAAGAAAGCATTGTTGATAGGCAGGCTACAGCTTCTAGCATTCCTGATATAAATAACATGGCGTTATTAACCCTAGAACAACAATTTACGCAGGTGCAGACACAAATTCAACAATTAATGAACAACACCGACCGTACTAATCTACCCCTACAATCACCTGACATTGTCAAAAACCATGCCCGATTTTTTAAGTGATCTTGAGTATCCAGTTTATAAATAGACCTGGTTAATGACTACTTGACTAGATGACATAAAAACCCGCTGTTATTCTTTATAAAAAAAATCATAGAAGTCCTTGCATTCCCCGTATGGGGGCCGCTAACATTAAAACTGATTCGTTCATAAAAAAATCTGGCGCAGGAAATTCCCACGCCAGCCGCATGTACAAGGTACTGAACATACCTTGCCGTTGCTAACCACAACCAATTCGGGAGAATTGATCATGGCTGTTACTATCATAAATCACAGAGCCCCCTTAGGGCAATCGGCTTCATTTTCTAAGAAGCGGATAATTTTTTCATCTTACCGATCCCCAACATTACAACTCCGTATAAAACGCGTGCTTGAAGCGATTTTAGTACGTATTTTACAAACATAACTCTTGGGCTTTTTTTCAAAACCCAATCTTATTTCTCATTATTTAGTTAGGGCTATTGTTGTGCCCCAGGAGTTATCATGTCTAAAAAAAAAGTCACTGGTTCTGCAGCAGAAGATCCAGATATAACACAGTATTCAGCGAATCAATCGACGGATATCGTCACCCGTATTTTACGATTACTCGGCAATCATTCGCCATCAGTCAAGCAACGACGACTGATTAAAACCTTATTATTTAATATTAGTTTTAAAGCTGAGCTTCTTTTTGATAAGTCATTAGCGCCACGGGAACAAGAGTGCTTATTATTCGCTGCTTTGGGTTGCAGTTCCGCTCAAACTGCCGAGATATTACCTATCGAAAAAAAAACGGTTGAAGAATTTCTAAGTAATACTAGAAAAAAACTGGGTTGTAAAAACACGACCCAAGCGGTTGTCCAAGGAATTCGTTATGGTTATATTTCACCAGAAAAATACGGACAAAACCCCGTAAAAATACGGGAGAATAAATCGCTTGCAACGCAATAAAACCCGTTGCTTTCCTTACAAAGTCAGTGATTAAATTTCAGATTTTTACGGGATTTACTTTACGGCTAACTAAGGCAAACTCATTCCATAGTATTATTTTTAAGGAGAATTTAAGATGAATCATAGTACTGTAAAAGAAAACCTATCTTCTCGATCGGGCCGAATTCTTGTCGTCGAAGATAATCCACTCATTCAACGCATACATCTGCAACTACTCCAAGGACTAGGTTGCCACGTTGACTGCGTGACTCAAGGACAAGATGCGCTTCGCCAATTAACTTATGATCTGGTGTTTGTCGATCTAGGTCTCCCCGACATCTCAGGTGAAATGGTGATTGAAATGATTCGTGCCAGAGAAGCAAAAAGGAAACGGATCCCCATTATCGTCGTTAGTGCGCATGGCAAAGAACAAGAACTGCAATGTTTGACATTGGGTGCTGATCAAGTGCTAACAAAACCTGTGAAAATAGAAGATTTTCGTGCTATTTTAGGCGATTACAATTTGCTCGAAAAGCAATAGTAATTTTGCTTAAAGCACCTTGTACCTATCGAGAGGATAGGGCAATGGCATAGAAAAACCCATAGAGTACCTTCCTGCGGATTATCAGGTGGCCTCTATGGTTACTAGATGTTATGAATAGCTTAACTATGATAAAATCACGGTTACTTTAAAGGAAAAAAATAGACTATGCTATCTAAATTTTTAGACCCTAAGAATGACATCGCGTTCAAAGTTATCTTTGGGTCGGAGAAGAATAAAGACATCCTCATTCATTTTTTAAATGATATCCTTGGCTTTACAGGTAGTCAACAGATTCAATCCGTAGAGTTTCTAAGTACGGTTCAGGATCCTGAAATTGCAGCAAAGAAGCAAAGTATTGTTGATGTCTTATGTCGTGATGAAAAAGGAACAAAACTGATAGTAGAGATGCAGGTTGCAACTACGAAAGGCTTTGAGAAGCGCGCCCAATATTACGCGGCCAAAGCCTATGCGCAACAGGCTGACAAAGGAGAGAAATACCACGATCTCAGAGAGATCATCTTTATCGCCATAGCCGATTGTGTACTATTTCCGAATAAATCAGGCTATAAGTCGGATCATATCATACTGGATAGAGATAGTTATGAGCATGATTTAAAGGACTTCTCGTTTACCTTTATCGAACTACCTAAGTTCCATAAAAAAGAAATCGCCCAGCTTGAAACTTTAATAGAAAAATGGTGTTATTTTTTTAAGTATGCAGCCAACACGAAGGTGGCCGATTTAGAACAGATCATCGGTAGCGATCAGATCATTAAGAGGGCTTATGAGGCTTTGGACCAATTTTATTGGTCTGAGAATGAGCTTGCACTCTATGAACAAGAACTTAAACGTGTTCGAGATAATGAGGCAGTACTAGCACAGCAAATAGACGATGCCACTGAAAAAGGCCTACAGCAGGGAATACAGCAGGGAATACAGCAGGGAATACAGCAGGGAATACAAAAAGGGGAGTATGCTTTTCTCCATCATTTGCTGCAACGTAAATTCCACCAAGTACCACAACGCTACTTAGACAAGATGGGCTGTGCTGATGCAGATACGCTTCTGAAATGGGGCGAATCCGTTTTAGATGCGAACAATTTAACAGATATTTTTAACGAATAGTTTTTTCGTAGGTTAAGACGACTTAAAGGCTATTAAAATAAATCTCTGCCACCTCGACAAACTGGGTAGGATTAGTGCTACGCTTTAGCTGGATAACGATGGGGATGATCGATTTGATGTAGGTGTGTAGGTTTTCTTCACTGGAAGTTGAGCCGGCCTGCTGCATCATAAAGACTAATTGCTTAAAACAGCCTTGAGGCGTATCGGCATGTACGGTACTCATACTGCCTGGATGACCACTGTTAGCGGCTCGGAGAAAGGACCAGGCTTCGCTACCTCGGAGTTCAGAAAGAAAGAGGCGATCGGGTCGTAATCGCAGACAGGCCTTAAAGAGTTTTGACGCGGTAATTTGTTCGTCCTCTTCATTGAACAGTAAATTAACTGTGTTAGGCTGTTTAATATTAACTTCCCGCGTATCTTCGAGGGTAATCAGCCGTTCGGTATGGGGAATGAGCTTTAAACAAGCATTTAAGAAGGTCGTTTTACCCGTGCCGGTTCCGCCACTGATAATCAGATTTTTCTTTGATTGGATGGCAAGTTTTAGAAATCCAAAAATATCTTTTTGCTCATGGAGCGTTTTTAGATCAGCTATTGTTTTGTGATAGATATTTTCTTTTATAGCGGCATAGTCATCAAAAACACCGGCTTTCTGATAGTCCTGTAAACGCATGTCACGACGGGAATGACAACGGATCGAATAAATGATTTTATCTTTTTCACAGGCTGGCGACATAATACATTGTATTCGTTCTCCGGTCGGTAAATAGCCGGAAAGAAGCGGGCAGGGAAACGGCTTATGGTTAAATTCGGCAATCAGGTTGGCCAGTGCTTCAAGAAAACTGAATTCTAACGCTTCTACTTCATGACGTGTGAAAACTCCGTTTTTCTCGACAAAGATCACTTTGGGTTGATTAATACAAATTTCAGTGATACCCTTTTTTGCCAAAAAGGGTTTTAGGGGTTCAAGATGTTTCTCTAAGGCTTTTGTCGACATGTTGAGTTAGAAAATAGTGGTTTTAGGAGTAGGATTTGTTTCTTGCTGAACCGCACTAAAATCCAAATCATGTGCAACAAATACCTGAAGTGGACTTCCTTGGTTAATCCACAAAGTCGGTGGAATCATACCGCGTTGTAATGTTTGCTGTGCGGTTTGGTTGAGACTATTGGCTACTGCCAACCGATAGGCTTGGGAAGCATTATAAGACGCGTTACCCCCCGCAACACCGACATTCGATGTACCTGCGCCTAATATCGAAAGCAGTGCGGCCGTACCAAACTGTTGCCAAAAATGGCGATCAATCCTATCCGCCGACATCCCTCCCATACCTAACGCATCCACACCGGGTGAGGCTAGATTCAGATTGATACCCTCGGGTGTTATTAAACGTGTCCAAACCACAAAAACCCGCGACTGCCCTTGTAGCATGCCGCTCTTGTATTGTCCGATTAAGCGACTCCCTGGTGGTATTAATACCTGCGAGCCATCCTCAGCATAGACAGGTTGGTCGACGATGGCTCGTAAAGAACCTGGCAAATCGGAATTAATGGCCGTTTCTAGGGTGGCATGGAGCAACTGACCTTGTGCAATCAGTTGATTAAGAGGGCCTATTCTTTTTGCTTGCACCGTTTTATCCGAAACTTTGCCCGCCTGTTGTAAAAATTGCGTATTAGCATCCGTCATCACGTTTTTTTCTGAGGATTTTTCTACGAGGGCATTAGCTTGATGGTTATTTTCTGTGTTAAATAACATCATGGGTGAGGATAGGCGTTGTTGCAATTCTTTTTGTTTCGCTTGTAATACCGCAATCTGTTGCTCGGATAGGTTTTTTTCGGCCGGTTTTTCTAATATAGGAGAAACTTTGACTTGTTCTGGTTCGGTTTTTGGTAAAGTATAAGCCTCCTCTACAGAAAATTCCGTTTTATTGCTTATTTTTCTAGCATGGAAATAAAACTGTGTGGCTAGTAAAACTAATAGCCCACCCAGAATGACAAGAAGAAAAGGCCTTTTATAACGGGCTTCGGCAATTTCAGGTAAACCCTCGGTAGATGATGGTGTCGTTTCGTTGTTTTTTTCTTTCTTTTTCATGATCTTCACCGAATGTTTTGCCAATCACCAATCATTGCATCGTTATAAACACTGGTAACATAACTACCGCTCCGTAAAGTAAATTGTGGTGCCGTAGAATTGACTACGATGTAGTTTCCTTTTCTATGGTAATTGACTAAGGTTTCTTTGCGATTTTTATCGACAATAAAAATGGCGGGTAAGGTGTTATTAAAACGGAAATACGTAAATTGATTATTACAATCAAAGGCTTCACGCGGTGCTAAGCGTTTGTCCCCTGTAAAACTATATTTCCAGTTAATTTGGTGTGGGATCGCAAACACCCACTGCATTGGGCTGCTCGTTACGATTATAGCCACCCGTAGGATAGATAAAGCGTAATTTATACGTCGGTGAAACTTTTGCAGGCGTTGAGTCTAGCTGAAAGTTGTAGCTATTCACATGGGTTAATACCGTCATGTTAGTTTTTGATTCGGTGACGGGCTTAATGAACAGATTATTTTTAACGGGCACGGCTTGCCAGGCTAAGCTATCACCGATAGAGACTGTTTGTATTTCTTCAGTAGGCGCCAAGACAATTTGGGTTTCGTAACCATAGTGCCCATGAATAACGACCACATTATTGGGGTCGTAGGTTACTACTTTAATATGCCGGTCCGCTGTAACCTTTCGGGGAATTAAGGCCGCTTGAGTCAAGGTACTTTGTACTAGGATAACCATCAGTAAAAGAAAACTTATTTTTTTATTCATGCTTATCATGTCCCCCATTATTTAAATTAACTGGCGTCACTTGATAATAGATCACGGTAAATCCGAGTGGATTTCTATCCAGTTGCGTTTGCGTGGCTTTCATCGACTGATATTGCCATTTTAAAATCGCCTCTTGATGGACAATTTGTTGTGTATTGGCCGTTTTATCACGTAATTGTTTTTCAAAGCGAATAGCGGCGGTATTGTCATTTAAACGGGAAACTGATAATACACGCACGGTAATCGCTTTATCTTTACCGTATTTTTGATAGGGTGAATTAGCTAGGTTGCTGCTCACTTCGGCATCGTATTGTTTACGAATGATTGCATTCGATTGTGCCCAGGCTAGTTGGTAAGGAATTTCTAAATTATCGCTATCGTAGCTTTCACGATTCATCACATAATGAATAATAAAATAGCGCGTCATTTGCCAATTTGCAGTTAAGCGTGTTGGCTCTAGTTCACCAAGTTTGGTGACTTCACCTGTCGCTTGATTAAACGCATAGAGATAGGGAACTTTTTGTTTGAGTGGAATCAAGCACGCTATCACAACTAATGTAAGCAACAATGCGGTAAGTAGTGCCGTATTTATTATTAGTGAATAACGCAGCCAAATCGTTTTACTGTAATATCGATCATAACGCCAATCCGAAGCCGCTTGATAAAATGCATTACCTGGATCCACGCTCTTTTCTTCTGCTAAGGCTTTTTTCTTATTTTTTAAAGTCGTCATCATTCAATTATTTTTTCCCTGTTCTACCGCTGAATGAATAGCTGATTGTTTTTGACCTTGCGCTTTTTTTACCATTGCGCTTCCAGCAGATTTAAGACCTTTTCCGGTTAAACGCGCGGCTGAATTAACTCCCGTGGTATTTAAAGCTGATTTCACCATACTGCCTATCTGACCTAATGCGCTTAAGGTCAATCCACCACTTAAACTACTGGCAATCGATAAACTTTGTTTTAATAAAAAGGCGGTTACTAACGATAAACCACCAAACAGTCCTACTGTAAAAAAATCAGGAGCACCTTGAAGCGCTTGCTGATTAAGGTCCGGTAACACCAAATTTATCAGCGAAAGCATCAACGATAAAATACTTGCGGTGATAATCGGGATTAGTGAAAAATTAAATAACTTTTGCAACCAACTCACAAACCAACCGCGTGTGGATTCCCAAAGCATAAAAGGTAGAAAAAGAGGACCTAAGGCCAAACCAATGGCCATCGCAAGTTTAGCGTAGATTAAAAGTGCTAAGGCGGTAAGAGAACATAAAAAGGTAAAAATGATAACGAGAATAGCGCATAAAAATTTTTGGATAGTAAAACTACTCAATAATTTTCCGGCCGCACTCATGCCTATACCATAAACTTGGTTTAAAGCCTCTGCTATTGTTTTATCCGTCGTAAACTGATGATTGGAAGCATTAACAATAATTTGAGCTATGTGGTTAGGTTCATTAGTAAAAATATTGTAGATAAAAAGCTGGTATAAAGACCAGTTTATTATTAGGCCATAAACCATGAGTAAAACAAGGATATGCCGATTAAGCGTGTTAAAATCAGCACTCAAAGTATGTAACGTAAAACGATAACCTAATACAAGAATATAAACAGTACATAACAACGTCAAAGCATAGCCATACTGTTGTAGAAACTGTTGATAGACGTTATGAACAAAACCTTCAATCGTTTGATCGACAGCACTTAAGGTATCAGTTATGAATGTATTAACAGAAAGCGTGCTCATTGTTCTTTACCAAGGAAATGTAACGCTTTTATTTTTTTCCAAAAAGTAGGGTCTCTCAAATCTTCTACGGTAGTCGTAGTGGGAATAACATGTCTATCGATTAAGCGACGATAATATTCTTGTGTCCACTCATTACATTTCTTTTTTAACGAATAATTTTGTTTAGAATAACTGTAATAATAGGCACATTCGTCAATAGGATAACTGCCTCCTCGTAAGAAAAACTCTTCATCCATAACTTGAATCATGTTTGTATCAAGTAAAGGATTTTTATGACCACAGGCGGCCAAAAGACTAAAACTAGTGAATAAGACGCTAAATAAAATAAATTGTTTAAAAGGTAAAAATAATCGCATAAATATTTTCTCCATTTACCACTAATTAATTTTAGTTTTAGTGCCACAAAACGTGGCATTTGCATCACAAGGGGCTTGCAGTGGTTTAGTTACACAGCCGCTTAGCGATAAGACTAAAAACAGTGCTAATAATGCCGATAGATATTGCCTCATTTGTTAACTCCTCCATTACTTGGTATTGCCTTCAAAATTTCGTACTCAGAAAACGAGCCGTTTGTATGGCATCATTGACTTCCGCTTGTGCATCAATCGCGTGTTGTTGATTGAGCAGTGCTAACTGACGCAGTGTCTCTAATTGAATCAGATTGTTCTCTATAGTTAGTCGACTCTGTAAATCTAGCGATTGTTTCAGTGTTGTTGTACTACCAATCTGCTGGCGTAATTGATTGGCATAGTTAATCTGTTCTTGAATCTTGTCATAACCCAATTGACTAGCGGCTCTCGCGGCTAAGGCCGTTTTTGCTTTTAAGGCATAGTAAGCTTGATCGCATTTATTCGGATTAACCTGGTTATAGAGTGGTGTATCCACAGGGAATTCCTTCTCCAGAAAATGAAGGGTTTGGCCTAATAGACTGCTATTGCCGCCTTTTCCGGTCATATTAAGGATAGCTTGCCACTGATCGGTGTTTTCGCCCCAGGATTGATGATCGGTAAATTGCCAGCGTCCCCATTCAGACTGACCCGATACCGCTGCTTGAATTTGGTCCGTTAACCCTGCAATGGTATTTTGTATGCCGGAAATCTGCTGTTGATAGCCTTGAATTTGTTCGGCGATCATCAATAGGTCACTAATCGGATCTGCGGCACTGGGAAGCGGTAAAAGGATGAGTAAACTAAGAATAGTAATTTTAATCACAGGAGCCAAGCTCAATTGAGTCGTTAACATCCTATTTTCTTCACTTTTCTTCGTTGCTGGAAAATGGGTAACCAGATGTTGGGGTCATCCCCGACTTCTGCACGAATGCTATCCAATAAGGCTACGGTTTCTTTTCGTCCTGAAATAACGGCAATTTCATCGTCTAAGCCGTGTAAATTTGCTCTTAAGACAACGGATTCTTTACCTCGACCATAATTAAGCAAAAAATAATGACTTTCACTCGGTAAGGTTTTAATAAGTTCAAATTCACGTTCGCTTAAACCAAAGCCCTCAATATACGTTTTTCTATCCGCACTGGGATTAGGAAAAAAGATTTTGCAGGCGGCCGCTTCATTAATCGGCGTTTGAATGGCTGATGACAAGGTATCGTAAGCTGCTTGTGTAGCCAGACCAAAAAAATTGTTTTTCTTACGTGGTGTACGCGATAAATCATTGATAATTTTTTTAAAGTATTCATCTTGTAAGGCAAGCCAGCCTTCATCAAGAAAAATCATGCCACGCTGGCCTTCGAGCTGCTGACTAAAGCGATGCAACAAATACATTAACGTGGGTGTTTTGCAGCATTCGTCTTTGAGAATATGGCTTAAGTCCAAACCAATAACGTCAGCGTTGTAGTGATCTTGTTCAAAACAATCACCCGTATTGTCAAACAGCCAAGCCTGTTCACGGCCACTGTGCCACAGTTCAAATCGTGCACGCAGCGAACCTGGAATATTCGCGCCGAAAAATGGCGCAATATGGCAAAATTGGCGTTCTTCGGGATTTAAGCGATACATCCCCGTAATCGCCTCTTCAATGGTTTTTATTTCTTGTTCGTCAAATGGTTTATGGCAAGATTTTAAAAGTTGTTTAAAAAGCTGTAATAAAAATGTGCGGTTTTCTTTAGTATCCGCTAATTGACAAGGATTAAAGCCAGTTGCTATACCTGGTTTTAACACCTCATAGATGCCCCCCAAGGCCCTAACTAAAATTTCTAAACCGCGATCTTTATCGAAAATAACCCGTTTGCCACCGAATTTCATACTTTGGGTAATGAGAAAGCCAACTAATACCGTTTTACCACTGCCGGTTGCACCGACAACAATAAAATTACCGACATCCTTATCGTGAAAATTAAAATAATAAGGACTGCCCGATAAGGTTTCTAACACCGTCACCGCATCACCCCAGAAATTATCCTTAAATTTTCCGATAGGCGAATTATGTAAGCTCGCCAATGCGGCCATATTTTTTGTAGAGATGTCCGCTTCCCTGACAATATAAGAAAAATTTCCAGGTAATTGCGCCCAGAAGCCGCATTCACAGGCCATGTCTTCTCGAACACATACAATGTCGCGATCGGAAAACAAAGCGATGATCTCACTCACCTGTTGGTTAAGTTGTTTTTGACTGTCGGCATAGCAAACTAGAGTAAAATGGTGTTGACCATAACCCGCTTCGCCACTAGCCGCATCATCAAAGGCCTCGTCGATCTGCTCGGTTTGACGTAGGGATTCTTCTTGAGTTTGCTGCATATCGTGTTGCTGATCCCGTAAACGGGTTTTAGCTAAATGGCGATCATAGAACCGAAACGATTGGGTTAAGGTATATTCCGCTCGTAAGCTATTTAAACTGTCTAATAAACCTTGGTAGGTGATGGATGGATACGCTTTAATAGCGAGTACCGCCGCAAATTTTTTGCTATGATCACTGGCACGGCATTCTATGGTTCCTGAATGACGATTAAAAAACAGCCGCTTTCTCGGTAGATAGGTTGAAGCATCTTGGAACAGTAGCGGTACAGAATACTTATCGTAGTTAATTAATTGGCCTATAAATTCTAGTGGCTCTGAAAAAAGCTGTTCGCCTTTTTGATAAAGACTGAGTAGTTGTGGTTGATAATCTGCTAAGGTTTGCAGTACATTCTGTGTGATGGCCGTCAAGGCAAGCTGTGTTTTGGCTAGTTGTCGTTGCTGTGCGATGTGGTCTGCTTGCTGGCTTAATTTTTTGATCCAATCAAACCCTTGATTTAACACACCTTCGGCCGGTTTTGTGACGATGCCTGCATAGTGTTCATGATGGAATAAAGGCTGCTGCTGTATTCTTTTGCGATAGTTTTCATTTAGTTGCTGCGCAAATCCTGGTTTAAATTCACCGCCTGGATACTCCGTGGTTTGGCGACCCACCGTCCAAAAATAAACAGCGTATTCCGACGAAAAGTGTTTAAACAAACTATTGCGGCGGTTTTTATAGGCGTCTAAGATTTCCTCGCTTTGTGTAATACCGTCAATACCCGCTAATCGAATAATTTGAATTAACTGACCGTTTTTATCGATCAAGGTATCGTTGTTATAGTGGCCTATAATATTAATATGTTGTGAAGCATTGGTTTCCCTTTTTAAAAGGGGTTCCATTTAAATCCCGCTTGCTTTTTTCGTTTTTTCATTTTTGTTAACACCGTTTTTTACTCTAGTTGGTAACTATTCGTGCCGCCCCAAAACGAATGATTCAATACGGGCGGCGTTTGTGTCAGGTATTTCAGCCATACGCGGAAAAACTGTAAATCCTTCATCGTTAGGCGAAATAAAATCAGATGAACTAGGCCAAATAATGGAATCCCTATTAATGTGTGTAAATCAATACACAACATCATGTTGATTGCCAGATTTGCAAAAAACAAACGCATGGGAACACCCATAAAAAGCGGTGGCCGTGTTAAGGCTAACGCTAACGGATCGACTTCAAGTTGGTAATCTTTGCTCAAGCGAGCTCCTTTTATTATTTGTTCCTAAGAAATTAATAGATGTAATGCTCTGGCGACACCACCCGCACCAAACATAATAGCAATGCCGACTAAGGTTTGTAGAAATCGTTTCCATTCTAAATAATGGCCTGCACAGAGTAAGCCCATGCCAATAATAGCGACGGTAGCAATCGATAATCCGGTTGCGCCATAAACGGCATCAATCACATAGTTAAGTCCTTGACTGACCGGCGTATCACCGCCAAAAGCCCATACAGATGAAGAAAAAATAAAAGGGAAAATAATAAGGGGAGAACGAAGCAGAACTTGATAAATTTTATTTCCTTTTTTAAATCGATCAGCCATCATGGGTCTTTGCTAAAAAGCTTATTTTAATAGCTTTATTTTAACGTATTTTTTATTTTAATGCAGCTAAAATTAAGCATTTTTCTCTATTACCCACTCCTGATTTTTTATCCTTTTTTGTTAATAAGTTGATCGTTAAAAGTAAGGATTAAGCATTTTTTTGTTGTTTTAATAAAGGGTGGGTTGCCATACGGCAGGAGGAATTATCCCTCCCAAGAGCAACAGTTAGCTAAATGACTGTTATAAATTTTTTAGCTCTCCCCCTTATGGAGGAGGGTATTTTATGAATAGTCACATAGGATGCTTGTTAAGCACAATAGTCATGACATACTGCTCTATCATTTTTAATATTACGTTGGACCTTTCCGAGTTGTGCTTGATCAGAAAAAATATGTAAAAACTTTCTAAATCCATTGCAGTCTTCAATATCGTTTGCGGCTTGTCTTAGCTCCCTTATTATGTTGTCTTGGCAAACATAGAGTAAGTAAAAAGGTTGATGCGATATAACATTTCCACTTATTAGGGCATAAGCGGATTTTTTAGCTGTTCTCATTTTAGATAAAACAACCTTAAGTTGCTTTTTTAAATCGTGGATGCGCTTAATAATTTCTTGGTTATCGGGTAAACAATCCAACGTCAACTTTTTAAGCGTGGTGAATTCGTAGGTTCCAGTTCTCTGGTTTTTTTTAGTAGAATATCGATTTTTTTGCAGTTCTACTTGCTCCCCAAAAAGGGTTAAGAATTTTTCAAGCGCGTTATAGGATTCGATATCGTCTGCAACTTTTCTTAAGCACTTTATTATGTCGTCTTGAGCATAGTACAGTGAGTAAAAATTTTCATGAGGTATAATATTTTTACCAAATAGCTCATAAGCGGATTTTTCATCTTCTTCCATTTCAGAAAGAATATCTTCTCCATGAAAGTCACGTTCAAATTTTTTTTCTAATTTGTGTAAACACTGGATAATTTTTCTGCTGCCGGGCAAACAATTCAAAGCTAATTGTTGTAGGGTATTGGATTGGTGTATTATAGTGGAAGCCATTTAATTTACTCCGATATAGTAGATTGTGGTTAGCTGGTAGGCTAGGATTCGTAGTCCTGACTATCAGCGCTTTCTTAAGATGTTTTATTTTTCTCATTTTTTAATTTATTCCTTAAATATACTATATTTATAGTGTTTTTGTCAATAATAGTGCGTTATTAAATTAGTATTTTTTAGAGAATTTATTAAGGAAAATAAATTTAAATTCTATTAAAAAAACAAGCACAACTTACCACTGTTTAAGATTACAAAAACTCAGAAGTTTTATAAAACATAAACATGCGAACCATGGTCAGTCAGTTAATCTAAAGAGAAAATGAATCTTCTAAACATTAAACGGTACTAAACCCTTAATGCGTTAGCCTCCTTGTATGCGGTTTGCCGCATGATAGCGACTGAACGGAATTTATTAAGAATACTGAATTAACAGGCGCGAAACACACAGGCAACGCCTGTGCCTGAAATAAAAAAGATCACAAACCTTTTCACATTGTTAACATAAAAAACTATCTTATTTAACTGTATTTTTTGTAAGGTACGAATTTTAATGGTAACAGAAATATTCTGTAGCTATTTTTACGAGTAAGTTACTTTCACCTTTTGCCAGAAAAATTTTCCTACTTTACTGATATAAAAGGCTTCGCCTGGCTGTAAATCTTGTTTTATTGAGTCAGGATGAATAATAAAGGATTTATTACGTTTTACACTACCCATCCCCGTTGAGGCGTCTTCGCTGATCTGCGCCGTAATATCAAATCCATCTTGCGTACCTACCCAACAGGCGATGCTCTCTGCACTTTCATGATCATTAAGCCGATGGCAGATTAACGTATTAACGCAATTTAAGACTTGCTTTTCAAAGTCAGTATCGACTCGTTTTAAGTCTGCCAAACCTTGGGTGCCAAAAATAGCATGGATTCCTTTTCCACGTCCCATATTGACAAGATTTAAGACCTGCTCACCTGCAAATACAGAAAACTCATCAAAAATAGTAAAAATACGCTGTTTGGTTTCTAAGCGGTCAATAACAGCCTTAATATCGTTAATAATTAATTTGCCTAAAACTTTAGCAAAACTGGGGAAACGTAGTGCCGGCAAAGCAAAGTACACAATACTGCCTGACTGGATGACTTCTGCCAGATTAAATGTGTTTTTCGTTTTTTCAAAAAAAATCCCAAGCTCAGAGTAAATGAGCAGATTTAAATGTGCTTGCAAACCAGTAATGTCCTTCGTGTCATAACGCTGCAAACGGGATACACGCTTTTTTAGTGATTGATCGGTAATGGCGCGTGTTTTGAGAGCGAGTTCTTGAAAATCTAAGCAATTAACAATCGTTTTTAAATCAAAGTTCTTTTTTAGCGTCAGTAATACTTCAAATGTGGTTTGTAAGTAATCTTCAGCAATAGAACGATAATAATCATTTTCCCAGTGATCTTTGAGGCTAATTAGTTTATCTTTCAGTTCTGTATAGCCACCGTGTGCTAAGGGATCGTAGTGATGATAATCTCCACAGTTAAATCCATAGAAAGCGCGTTGATAGTCTTGAGATTTTTTCTGAAGCCAGGTCACATTTTCTTGGGTAGGCTTACCATCGACGATAATCAGTGGATAGGTCTTCTGTAGTGCGCGTTGATAAAAACGGCGTAAGGTTATCGTTTTCCCGCCGCCGGTTGTGCCTAATACTAAAGCCATTTGATTCACGGCAGCGTCGGGAATAATAACCGCTTCCTTCGTCGCAGAAATGCCTAATAAGGTTCCGTCCTCGTTTTTTTTATTTTGACGAGTCAAGCGTTTATGCCAAGGGTTCCGATAAGATAATGCTTTGCCACGTTGAATCGCTTTTAATTCCCATTCATGCGTAGAATTAGGAATCCATTCGGTCATGCCTAATACACTAGCCAACAGTAGCGGAAATCCGACTAAATAATAAAAGGCTTGCTGATACGCAACTCCCAGCGCAACCGGAAAACCTTGGGTGAACAAGGTTTTCCAAAACATAAGATGGTCAACAAAGCCATCGTCGATGAGCTTAAGGAAAGACAATGTAAAATGCGCTTGCCATTCCATCAAAAAACAACTGTAAACCGCCAATGAAATACCTGTTAAAAATATCTGCCAAACGGAATAACGAAGTCCTCGGATAAAAACAAGAAAACACAAAAGACCCAGTAATCCTACCCCGAGTTGCCATAAACAACAGAGGCCAATTAACAAGCACTGAATGGCTTCTCGTGGACGTTGTAAGAAACTGTTATCCTGTACTGACATGATAATTTGTTGGTTGTTTTTCTAAAAAATGCTTCAGTAAGTAAATTTTAACAAACGACATCGCTTTGGTTGCCTCCTGTAATCGCGGTTGCATAGATTCCTTACAAAAATACCAAACTTCTTGAATTGAGAACTGGCTGGCATAGGACTTTAAAATATCGTCTAAACGAAGCTTACTTTTGTGAGACAATTCAACTTCAATAGCAATTTGTTTATCGTCGGGAAATACTAAGACGCCATCAGGTAAATGGCCGTGCTGGCCTACACCGAGCTTATATTTATCATGTTTTAGTTTTCGTTCACTGATCCAGGTCACATCGGGGTAAAGGTCCCTAAACTTTAAATAGAGAGTTAATACCGTCAGATCATGCCGATAGTTAGCCAAGGGAACTCGATGCAACGGAGGTAATGGAGTAAATCGTGCTCCTGCAGCGGTTAAGCGAAATAATCCATGCTGCTTATAAAAGATTCGTTCATGCTGTACTAAATGATGACGAATCAACTTATTAATTACTTGATAGTTTCTAGGTTTTCGTAAGCCAAAGCGTTGATTGAGCTGAGGCATTTCACAAAAACCAAATTCATTAATAAATCGTAAGATATCCACATCACGTGACGTTAATTTCAAAAAGGGATAATCCTAATTTTTTTATTATAAAAAATTGGACTCCATTTCGTGCCAATAAGCAAGCATAAATTTGATGATTTGGATTTTCATGTTCAACTTATTGGATAGTATAACCAAATCCGGTTAACGTAATTATTCCATTTTTTTAGCACAACCCCATTCTTAATCACCTTCAATTCTTTACACTATTATTTTCTTCTTCTCGCCTCCTCCTCCTCTCTCTCTCTTCACTTCTCACACAAGATTTACTTACATGCCCGCCCAACAGCCATGACCTCAGTTTTACAAGACACGAAGAGACGATGGAAAAGTGAGGTCATGGCTGGTTTCTACACCGTAGAATGGGCGGGCAGACCTTGTAAATCAAGACAAAAAGCACTTTAGAGTTTACTAGACTCAGAATAGATATCGCAGTTTAAAATTTTATTTGCTCTATTTTGTAATAGAGAGTTCTATAATTAAATTGATTTTTTTATTTAAACGTATTATACATTTAATATTAATTGAAAAATTTATAAAATTTTATTACTATAAATTAGAAGTTTATCGAAGTGGTATTTTTAAATTAGATACAACAAAATTTTTACCAACTATAAAGGGATGCTTATATGTCAAATGTTATTACCAATAATTCCAATTCTTCTCATGTAGATAAAAAGCAGCGTAAAGATTCTAAAGTTAACAAAGTTTCAGAGTTACAACCGAAACGAAATGGTTTTATTTCCGGCTTATTAAATGGTTTGTACAGCTCTACACAATTTATTTTAAATAATCCAGCGAAAGTACTGACATTAGGTTTAGTTGGTCAAGTTGTAAGTAGTAGTGCTTTAGGTAATTTTCAGGGTCAGGCTTCTTCAAGAACTAATAATTCAACTGATTTACTACTTTTAGATAAACCCCATCTTAACGAGAGTTTAGCTCTGATAGAACAACGGATAGGATCCTCCGTACATATTGAAACTAAGCAAGAAAAAGATAAGGTGATTAATTTTAAGATATCTAGGAGATTAAGACAATTAGATTTTGAATCACAGAGAAAAGATAGTAACAATAATGTAGCAATAAATAGATTGAAGTGGCTTAAAGAAGATATAAATGACTTTAGTGTAAATTTAAATCAGACAGCTGGTTCCTATCAAGTTAATGTGGATACTGAAAATAGACTACATATCTTGATTGATAGGTTAGACAGTCTTAAAGAGAATATACCGCTAGAATATATAGGGGAATTAGAAGTTATCAACAAACAACTACAAAGTTTGCTATTTCCACTGAATGATCCAAAAATTACGGATGAAAAGGACGCAAAAGAGTTAGCTAACTCTAGTAAACAATCAAGGAATCCTAGACAATCTGGTGTGGGTCCGCAACCTCCAAATGAGAATGCTCAGATAATGACTAATTTAAGCTATCTTCAGGAAGATGTAAATGATTTGAAAAACAGAGTAGATAGGGTAACTAATTCTGAAGCTAGTTTAGCTGATGTATTGCGTATTAAAAATGAGGCTGAATCCAGAATAGCTACTTTAACTGCCCGATTAGATAATATTAAAAGAGATGTATATCAGGAACATTCAGTGCAAATAGACGCTATTAATCAACAAGTACAAGGATTGCAATCTCAGCTGGATTCAATTAATACGGCACTCTTACAAAAAATAGCCAATATTGAAGGCAAGCTTACAGAACAGGATAAAGAAAATGCAAGACGAAGAGAAGCCGACCGAGATGCCAATAAGCAACGTGCGATTCAAGATTGCATTGCTGCTATTAGAGACGGAAGCCCGGAACAGGCAAATACTAAATGGCAGCATATTATAGAGTTAGACACTAATAAACATTGGTTTAAAGAAGAACTTGAACATATTATTCGAGAAGCTTATGGTAGTTCTTTAAGTAATTTTAATAAAGTAGAGGGCTTTATTAGCCGTTTGCCTTTAATTTCGCAGTCAGCAGTGGGTTACAAAATCCTTATAGAAGGAATGAAACAAAATGGCCAATTTTTTACGCCAGAAATGGTACGAGTAGGGTATCGAATTAAAGAATATATGGATATGCCTAATTATTCTAATATTGGCCAAGAATATAAAAACATTTATGATTCGCTAAAATCTGGTTTGCCAGAAGCTGTTAGACATTTATTATGGCGTAAAGTTTGTCTTAGAAATACAGTGAAAAATAATGAATATTTATATTCAGCCAATAATTATTTTAAATATGATGATGATAGATGGAGAGTGTTTACATGGCGTTCTGGATATCCGGGAAGCCATGCTGTTTGGAAATTTGAAACTTATGATCAGGGAAAAACATTTGAGATAAAAAATAATTATCGGGGACAATATCTATATGCGGCTATTGGTGATTTAAAATATGATGATGATAGACGACAAATATTTACGTGGCGTAACGGAAATCGAGTTCAAAAAAATGAGTGGAGAGTTGAGTTGTTAACAACAGATGACTCTAAAGATGGTTCAGAAATTGCATTGTGGAATGATTTTTATGATGAAACACTTTATGCAGCTGCTGATGATTTAAAATATGATGATGATAGGCGTCGAGTATTTACTTGGATACCAAACACTCCTTTGTTGCAGGCTCGCTGGAAGATTGAAGATTGTGGATCATATGGTAGTAGAAAACGTCGAGATCTATCGGAAAGGTTTACAGTTGTTAATGCAATGCTCGCTAATGAAAAACTGGATCAAAAGGATAAACTAAGAGGTGTGTCGGGTAGGAATTTAGTAGGTACTGAGGTAAATAGTAATGCTGTTAATAACAGCAGCGAGTTATCTTTTTTAAAAAATAGTTTTGGAAGTAACTTGCTATTTTTTGGTGTTCAGCGACCTCAAACAGCTTTGTTGGATGGCAATGCGCCGTTTTCAAATTTATCAGATGTAGGGGATACTCACTTAAGTGCTCCTTATCAAGGAAAGTTGAATACAACTCTCTCAAAGTAATTTTTTTAAGAATACAGTTAAATAGAGTGCAGTAATAATTACTGCACTCTATTTAAAAGAAATAGAAAAATAAGGAAGTTAGCTATGCCACTACTTAACTATCAGCTTAATCGTTTAGATTCTATTCGCTCATTTCATTTTAATCTCTCAGGACCATCTGAAGATATTATTCAAGGTGATGATATTAGAAAGTGTACGTTACAGCCTTTTTACATTCGTCAAAATCGTGAAATAGCTTATTACGAATACAACAAAGAAGAAAAAACCTTACATAAAATAGTTTCTGAACCACTGTTCAATCGAGAGAGGAGCTATTCGAGTACAGCTTATCCAGCCTACGTATCCGATGTCTTAGGCGTGGGCGAGCCTATGCTTATTTTACGAACAATACAAGGCATCAGTTTTTATCGCCCTAGTAAAAGTTTGCCTCAAAAATTTGAATTAGTAGCTCAAGATTTACGTTTTCATGATGTTCATCATTGGAATCAAGCAAATCACACTGTTAGATTTGGCCATTTTTATTCAGATAAAAGCTCTCTTGGTGTGCTAACCCACAGTTCACGAGAAGGAGTAAAGTTTTATGTTGTAAGCAAGGAGGATGTTAAAAGAAACTACAGTATGCCGCTGTGGTCTGTGGGTATAAAAAACCCAGCAATTATTCAGCAACCAATTTGGAACGATCCGGAGACAGATTTTTTTGTTACGGATACACGTCGTCGTGGTCAAGATGATATTGTATTGCGTAACAGTGAAGGTTTAAGTTTATACGAATTTAAACCAGACTATAGCTTAAATAATTTTTTAAATACTCCGATCGCTGCAAAGATTGGTAACACTACGCAGGAAGATAGCTTGCTGTTTACTGATTTAACGCATCAAATTTATCAAGATATTGTAGTTTGGAATGATAGCGGCCTATTTGTCTATCAATATCAACGGAATAATAACAGTTATGCCTTACTATCTTACAGTGCTAATTTATCTAAAAATAGAGGTTGGAAACCGGAGTATTTTAGATCGTTACAACTGTTTGATCTAGATGGCGATCAACGAAATGAGCTAATTTTAACCGGACCACAAGGAATAACTTTTTTAACCTTTGATCCTATACAGAATGAGTGGTGCTCTGTTTTAGATAGTAGTTCGTTGATAGGAACTGAGCGATATGTACAGGTTTTAAAGATATTGCCGTCCTGTTCATTCAACTCCTCAACGCCTACTTTACTAACCCAAGACCAGAGTAACCTTCAACTATTTGAGATAACTAAGGTCAGGGGATCCGGCGAAAAAAAAAATGATACAGACATACATGAAAACAATGAAGAATTTGAAGTATCCGTTCCTAAATTTGCGTTGCCGATACGTTCTAACGTTACCATACCTGATCAAATAAAACATACGAATTTAGATATATTTCACCGTCGTTGGGCAGACCAGTGGGAGCATCGTATATTTGAAAATGCGATTGATATTCCGAACGGTCAGGTACATTTTACATTACCGTTAGTCGATATCGATTTACCTGGTGATCTTACTATCCAATTGGCTTTTTCTTATAACAACCAGATACCATCCTCCAAAAATGGATTATTGGGTGTAGGTTGGTCAACCGCTTTAACTCAAGACATGATTTTCGTTGAAGATCAAGGGAGTCTTCGCTTAGAAGATCAACGCTATACCTTGATGGTATCTGGCAGGATACAGTATTTACGATACATTGAGTCTCATACGGCAGGTTCAGATAAGTTGATTTTTGCATCAGCGGAGATGCCTGATCTTAAAATTTACTATGAACGTCGCAATCAACGTTGGGTTATTGATACTGATGAAATGCATTGTATTTACGGTCAAGCGAATGCAGCAAATCAGGTTACTGCTATTCAGTGGCGTTTAACTTGGCCCTATTGGCGTGGTTTAGGTCGCGCCGCGGCTTCTCAAGAACCTGTACCTGTAGCTTGGTATTTAGTAGAACGTCATACAAAACGTAGTAATCAAACACTTTATTATCATTACGAGACAGTTAATCGCACAGTACCTAATGGGAAGGAGTTTACGGAGTCAATCGTATTAAAAAAAATTTCTAACCAACAAGGGACAACACTGAATTTAGAGTATACAAATAAAACAACTGATGAATATACTGTGGAACCTATATTGGATAAGGAAGGGTTTATTCACTGTCCCGGTGTGCAACGACGTTATCTCAGTGGATATCAATTAGATACACCTACTTACCAACAACACTTAAGTTTTAACTATGAAATTCGTAATGAACAGCGTTTGTTGACAAATATTGAGCAGAAATTCGGATCGAACCAATATGAGAAGTTACTGCAATTCCGTTATAAAAAACAGTTAGAACACCTCTTATTGGTCGAGGTTGTTTCACCACAAAACACGAGTGCTCAGTTTCATTATCAAGGACTTAACTTGGTTCCACAAGCACCTGAAATAAAACATTGGGTGAGTCCCCAAAAAGATAGCCTTGCTGTTAATCAAGGATCAAATTATACCGTAGTATCTTATGAAGATAGTCAAGAAGAAATTGTGCTGCAAATACTCAATTCAGATGCAACAGACATTCTGGCTACAACTACGGTTCATCCAAAAAAGCCTTTATATAAAAGGCCAGAAATCAACAAAAACTACCAGATACACTTAGGCGAAGATTTTTTTGTGCTTCTTTTGTATACCCAAGCGACTCAGGAGGTGTATTTATTTCATCGTTATCAGGGAAATTTTTCGGTAGATCCTGCCTATTATGAATGGGATAAGGCCGCACTTATTCGTACGGGGGAAAGTTTTATTGCTGTGGTAGAAATGGGCCAAGGCACTGTTACTATAGTTGATTGGAATAAAAAGGAACAACAGTGGCGTAAGAGTTTACTATCCGCACCTATACCTCATTCATTACAACAGCCAATCGAGAGTTTTATTATTCATGGGCGGTCCTTTGCCACCTATGACGATAAAAATTTATGGATGGGTTATCTCGATAACCAAAGTTGTTGGAAAACAAAATTGTTAAAATCTAACCTCGTTGGTTTAGCTAGCATGAATCGCCAAACGATAGGGCGTTTTGAGTTAGCACAAGACATGCAGGAACAATTGCTGACGGTCTTGAAATACAATGGCTTACAAATGTTACATAATTTTATTCAATTAAGCGCATTGGAATTGAAAAAAGAAAATGCTCAATTGAGAATGCATATTCATTTATTTTTGTTAGACGAAAACTTCAATATAGTAAAAACCCATACGGATAAGCTAGAACGAGAGAAAATTAGAGAATTAACTCAAAATCATGAAGGTAAGGACGATGTCTATCAATTAGGTTACGTAGAAGAAGGGGAACATTTTAAGGTAAAAATTAAAACATTTGTTTCGGGGAAAATCGCAGAGTGGGCAAAAACTGCAAATAAAAATCACGTTGAAGACAAACTAAAAGAATATAATGCTGCTAATGAATCAAAAGAATTTTTTAAAAGGACTCTATTATTCGCTTGGGGATCCTTTTACCAGATTCACATGAGTCCACAAGGTGTAGTGTGTGGTAATGATACATTACTGCGAATAACAGGAACTGGATGGGAAAAGGTTGATCTTCCAATAAAAAGCGAAGAAGTAACAATTGATCTAAATAAACATTTCGTTTTAAAACAGACAGATAAAAAATCTTCTTTTAAACTGTATAAAAAAAATAAGGACGGTCATCTACACAGTGAAGTTATAAGAAATTTAGGGGTTCATGATCCGTTAAAATTATTACGTGTTGATCCTTATTTCCTTACTTTTCAAGTAAATACTAATGAAATTGGTCTGATAACTTTTAATGGGGAAAATGCATCCTTTCAATCTATACCCAATGCACAGTTGATGGGTGCTAGTGCTTATGGATTAATAACACTTAAAAAATTACCTTTATCGGAGTGGGTGGGTCAAAAAGGTGGAAAACCAGAGGCATTACTGATTCAACCTCTAACCCATTTTTTACCCCATTTGCTACAACCAATTATTCGTGAAGTTGTTTTTAATGATCAAATAACCCAGCGGCATACAGGTTTTTCTTACGAAGTGGATTCTAGCCATAATACAGAAAATAGTTCTGTGCAAACCAAAAAAGTGACTATTATTCCGGGCACTAATAAAACGTTGTCGGGCTGGCGTGAAGAGATATGGAGATATGACACGACTAAAAAGGAAATTACACACGAACAAGCATTTTTTGATGGGCAGGATAAAATAGTTCAAGTTCCTAAGAAGAATAACAAAGAAATCATAGCGCCACTAAATGAAACTACAAATCAGAATAATATTTCAAAAAGTCAATTATGGGATCACACTGAACGACTTGTTATTGCAGACTTCTCTCCTTATATATTAGAAGATGAAGAAGTAGGTTATTACGGTTTTGAATCCTATGAGGTGAATCAAATAGGTAAATTAGCTCAAAACAGCACCTTACTAGTAAAAAGATGGGAGTTCAACAAAGAAAACATCGTTAAACGAGGTTTTTCTTTTACAGGCGAAAATTATTTACATCTTGATGGAAAAAAAGAAAGCAATGATACCTACCTGGAAGCGATTTTTCAGCCCCGCCGTCAAGATACAACTTATCTTGCTTCCTGTTGGGTACGCTGTAGTCAACCTGTAGAATTAAATCAAGCGGTACCCTTTCTTAAAGGAGTTATCTTCACTGACCAGGGAGAAGAAGTTTTAGGGGTATTGAGTCGAGTTAAATTTCAGTCGGGTGATTGGTCCTATCTTGAGTTACTTGTTGAGCTTCCCTTCATTAAGGCTATTTATCAAGAAATGACAATGCAAGCTGCGACAAGCAATATCACTGAAAGTAGTAGTATGGTAGTGTCTTCACCACTTGCTAGTGTTTCAGATTCTCCTCCTGCTCATAAAATAGATATCCCTTTAAATATAGTGCTTCGTGTCGGAACTGCAACGAATATAAGTGTCGATTTAGACCATATTCGGTTTTCACCTTTAGATAGTGCTTTTGAAGTTTCCGTGTATCATCCAGTGACAAGCCAACCGACAGCAGTCATTCAGATGAACGGCCTGGTCACTCGAACACTTTATAACAGATTGCACCAACCCATTGCTACACTGAAAGAACAAGGGCAACTAGAGTTTGTATCAGCCGAAAGCAAAACAGGTTATCTTTTTCCGCTGCCTGAAGGCATAGAGAAAACACAAGCTAGCCGTGTTACTTTCCAGCCAGAAAGTGGATTTTACGAAGAATTTGATCCTTTTGCGCTACGGAGTCGTTGGACAGTCAATGAACCAGAAACCTGGAAAATCGCACCAGGACAATTGTATCATCAGGCAAACCATTGGAATCAGATAGCAGCTGATTCGCGCTTATTAGATAGCGCATCCCTTGCGCTTCGCTGTGAAATAGCTTTTTTATCTTCATCCGCTTCTTTGCGCTGGCATTGGCAAGGCAGTTATGTGGAGTTAACCCGTCAAGGTATGAGTAGCACCTTGTTTTGTCCATCTTGTCATACCAAATCCATGAAAGGACTGCCGATACAAGGTGAATGGATTTTCTTCGTCGAAAAAAATCGTTTATGGGTATGGTCAGAAGGTGTTCTACTTTTTGATCAAGCTTGGTCTGCGGGTAACGATCAATCATTAAAGCCTTGGACCCGTTTGATGTTAGAAGCACGAGGCCACGTAGCTATTAAAGATCTTTGTCTGATGAATAATCCCAGTGTACAGGTTGAGTATTTCAATCGTTTTGGCGAGAAAACCCAAGTGATAACTTTAAAAGATGCACAAACAGCGCTGGTTTCTGAAACTTTGTACGATACCTTAGGTCGTCTAGCCATTACGACTAAAGTCACGTCGTTGACACGTGCGAGCAACCAATCATTACTTGCTTATTACCCCGATTTTGTCACCAACGATCATCCATCAGATTCTAATTCTGTATGGAATACCGGTTATCTCCCTGGTGAAGTCAATCATTTAAACCATCAAGACCGTGGATTTGCTTATCAACGTGTCACTTACGCTCCCAATCTGCTTAATGAAAAACAAGCGATAGGTTTACCTGGTCCCGATTTTTCAGTGGGTGGTCCTTATGTGAAAAAATTCAGTAAACAAGCCAACATTGCTTTTTTAACCAACCTTTTTCCTTTGAATCAGGGTTATCGACAACACGTTGAAATTCAACCGAATGGCCGTCGCCAAGTAGAAATTTTTGATAAAAATACTAATCGGGTTGCCTTGTATCAACATGTACCCGGCTATGATCATCAATTAAGTACCTATGAATATGATGAGAACAACCGTTTAATAAAGATTTTACCGCCACTTTATCACGAAAAAGTCCATAGCCGATTTAAAACGCAACCTCTGAAAACAGGAGAAGAAGCACGCCTGTCAGAGCAAGAAAAGTATTGGCAACGGTTAGGCACCCATTATGTTTACCATGAAAATGGCCATTTATTAAGTAAAACAACGCCAGATAGTGGGACAGTAACATTTACGTATACACCCGATGATAAGCTAAGGTTTATGGGGTTTGGTGCCAATCAAACAGAAAAAGTCGTTTATTTAGCCTATAACGAATATGGCCAGCTCCACCGAACAGGGTACTTCAAACTACCGCAGAATCAATCTGAGTTACTAAACTATGTAGATTCATCAGTAGAACCATCTGACGCTCAGGATTATCAACGATTTTATTATACCGCCAATCATGTGGAGCCCATTTTACGTAATCGAATTAAACAACTGGTAACCTTTAACGAAGAAAAACCCTTTTTTGAGGAATTTCGTTTTAATGCGGATCATCAAGTAGAAGTCAAAGGAATTCTGTCCATGTTAGCTTTCATTGATAAGCAATACGTGGCAGGTCGATTACAGTCACTTTCCTATCCCATTGCTATCGATGACAAGCCTTTTAAATTAACCTATCAATATAATAAGCAAGGTCAGCTCGTAGCGCTAGGAACAGACAATAACTCTACTTACTATGCCAAATTTGATTATCACGCAAGTGGTCAACTTCTCAGCGAACAGCACCGGCCTGGTTCCTCTCAACACCGTTTTGTTCGTCATTATCACTATAATTCCCCAGGATTTCTTGAAAAAATTACGGATCCGTTTTTGGCTGAAGATTTAACTTATACCGAAGGGGGATATGGTCAAGCCGGATATGGCGATGGTATGGTTATGCAAACCGTTTTTAATGCGAGCTGGTTCAAGGATGCCGATCCACGTTCCTTTGTTATCAACGATAAAGCTTTTGCAGATGATCAATGGGTAACGCCAGAAATATCAACGCGTTGTGTTCAGGCTCTCATTAATGAAGAGTATTTGGATTGGATGAAACGTCCTATTAAACTGTACTATCCTAAAGAATTTAATACCCTCCCTCTGTTTTGTAGTGATGGAGCAATAGGTTATCAAATCGCTAAAACCCTTGCAGAACGTTATTTCCCTGTCTACGGACATCGCTATGCGTATGGTAATTATCAAGAATTAACAAAAGGAAAATATTTTGTAGGTGATCCAAAAGAAACGTTGGGACCATTACAACCCACAACGTTTTCCGAAGAAATTTCAGGATTAACGTCCACCCAATCGAAAGCTATTTGGCAAGCCTTGCACCGGGCAGAATATCTTAATCAAGATAAACATCAAAGCGATCTCGGTGCTATCTATGGAAAACCCGATCGCTCCTTTTTCCGAGAAGAAGCATTACGTAAAGATTTGCGTGAGATCGAAAATTTATATACACAGATATATACACCTTATACGCTTCCGATTAAGAAATTGCTAATGACCCGTTTAAGTGAGCGCCGTGAACTTAATTATGAGGAGTTTCAAGCTATTTTCTTAAAATGGAAAGGAATAGAAACCTATGCTGCCTTGCCAGATGAGATTCAAAAAGCTAAAACTGACGCGCAGCGTATTTGGGATGTGCTACGAAATAAACACTACCTTCAAGATGCACCGTTTTATGCCTTAAATTCCTTAGAAACCAGTTTTAAGGACGCTTTACGTAATTATACGGCTTTTATTCCCGATATTATTCGTGTTTTATTTTGCCACTTTTCGCATGTTTTAGGTGAAACAGCTTTTGATATTGAATCCTATGACATTGATGCTAACGGTAACCATCTTCATTTTTATACAGGGTTTGATCGGTATGAATTGGATTACCGAAATGGCACGAATCAAATTCACGCTGTTAAAATTGATCAAGTTACTACATCGAAGCCAGAAGAACTACTTTCTATGGATCATGATGCGCAGGGTAATGTAGTTAAGGCCATACATCGCGGAATACAACAAATCGATTATGATCCCACTTCGCAACGTACAAGACGTATTTTATTAGCTGATGGTCGTAGTCTAAAATTTTCCTACGATGCCAAAGGAGAACGCGTGTTAAAGCGCGTAGCATCAGCGGATGGAAAAGTCAGTAAAGAAATTTACTATATTCGTGATGAAGAAGGCAGAGTGTTGGTCGACTACCAAGTCACCTATGAGAAACAAGAACCGTCTGAGGCAATCATAACTGTCTATCTCTATGGACCTCGAGGCCTATTAGGTTTTATTCGGAACAATGCTTACTACAGTGTCATTACCGATCATGAAGGTTCGATTCGTTTAATTGTCAAAGACGGACGAGTTGAAGCCGCTTATGATTACTTACCATACGGCCAGCTCATGCGTTCTTATGGCAATAATCCTGATGCCCATATTACATACCGTTACACGGGGCAAGAATGCGATGAAGAAACAGGACTCTATAATTACCACGCTCGCTTATACGACCCAAGTATTGGCCGCTTTTACCAAATTGACCCCAAAGAGCAATATTTTAGTCCCTATAAATACGCCGGTAATTCGCCTGTTTCTCTCGTGGATCCCGATGGAGAGTTAGCGATTGCAGTCATCATATTAATTGGAGCAACTGTAGTAACTGCATCGGCAGGCGCCTATCTTGGAGGTGCAACAGCTAACAATCGATGGAATCCTGCCGACTGGGATTGGAAGCATAAAAGTACTTATGCTGGCATAGGTATTGGCGGAGTAGCTGGTGCTTTTGTCCCTATAGGGTTTGTTACTTCAGCAGGTGCTATTGGCGTAGTACCCACCATTTTATTGGGCGCTGGAGGAACCTATCTTAGTACAGCAGCAAGTAATCGTAACTGGAATCCAGCAGAATGGGAATTGAATAGACCTCATACTTGGAATGCAGCGTTTCAAGGATTTGGAGCAGGATCAGGAGTAGTAGGCGGAATTGGTGGTTTGAAAAGTGTATATACCGGTCTTTCTGGTATAGGAAAAGGTGTATTAATAGGAAGCTCTTCGGTTTCTGCAGCAGGTTTAGCTTATGGCGGTGGTGTTTTAACGAACCAGGGTAATGCCGCTTTTTGGGAATGGAATTGGAAGGATCCTGCTACTTGGGAAGCTATCTTAGGAGGCGGATTAGGTGGGGCTATGCTTCCCGCGGGTGCCTTAAAGTCTAGCCAATTTTTAAAAGGAAATTTAGTCAAAATTTCAAGAAATGGGCGTACTTTTAGAAAAGCGATGCAATCACTGAGGAGAATTCTAAAAGGGAATATAAATACTTTAGGAAAGGATTTACATTCTTTTGGAAAAAATATGAATAAAGTAAATTTAGTACAGGTACTGCGGGCAAGCGGTAGAATTGTAGGAGGGATTGGGATAGCAGGTGGAGTGACTTACCTACAACTTCCTGGTTCTTGGGATGAATTGGATATGACTAATCTTGCCAGCTACCAAGTGATACTCAATGGAATTCTGTCGATAGATACACTCAATATGGGGAGAAAGTCTCGTAAAATTAAAAGTAATAGTGGAACACTTCGTTGTCGACGGAGTGATGCTAGTTGCGGAACACGAACGCTACATGACGATAGAGATCAGCCGTTGAATCAACAAAATTCAATTAGAAGAAAGCTAAGGCCACATAGTTGGATCGGAGAATTTCAGGAGTTTAAGTTTATCTTAGGGAAACAAAATAAGGTTATTCCAGCAGGTAAAGTTAGTTCTGAATTCTTCGGACTGAAAGATATGGTGATTGGATCTAGAGCAGAATCAAATGCCAACCAAAGATTATATGAATCAGACTTAATAGATAAGAATAAAATGCTATATATAGGTTTTGAGAACATTGAAAGAACAATAGAATTTATGACACAGTCCCGATTAAGGGAAACAAAATCATTATTAGAAGTAGCAAGAGTACTGAGGGGACTTTACAGTACAGATGAAGAGGCAATAATAAGTAAACTTAACGAACTTGCTTTTGATGCAAACGGACAAACTATTCGAAGTAGTGCAATCCCTCGAGATTTGCTAGGAGAAATAGTACTGGCAGCGGTGAATGAACACCATGCTAAAAAAATTACTGAACATACTAATTTTATTAAAGGGATTCTTGGCAATATTGGCGATATTATGACAAGTGATATGAGAAATGCATTGAAGGGGAAAATATTTGGATATAATAACGCAGGAGAAGTACGGAACGTTGATATAACAAAAGCTTCTAATCAGTACGGAGTGATTGGTCGTCCATTAAGTAAATTGGTAGAGGCGATGGCAAAAAGTGGGGTATATGGTGGTTTAGCTGTTCCGAAGATTGATACAACAAAATTTCCTAAGCGATTCGAAGTATCCGGGGATTTCCTAATTGCACTGAAAAATGCACTAGAAAAAACTGGGGTATATGACAGTCTACCTGTTCGTAGTAGGCAATTAAGATCAATATACGAAAATAAATCAGATCATCATTTAGAGCGCTACTTTAAGACTAAAATTAACGAAACCAACGCTAATGCGGGACAAATGGGCCAGTGCACGCTAGGAGCTAGACATGGCCAAGCTTATCTAAAAGGCTTTACCTGTTATACACAGAACATGCAGATGATGATTTTTCTCAAAGATAGCTATGTTAAATTAGAGAAAGCAGAAGATAGCTATTCTAAGAAAAGTTGTCGACCCATTGAATTTAATGGTCGTCCTTCCGTGTATTGTGAAGGTAAGAAAACCAATATTGTTTATACACCAGAAATATCACAGCGTCCTTTTGAACAACTTAATGAGCAATTAATGTTGTTACAAGTTGTACTACACGAAGGAAAAAAATTATACGGTTGGTTACAAAATTTGTTTTCAGAAAAAAGTAATAAGTCTAAATTATCGAAAGAAATATCCGAAACTACCTCTATTACAGGCGATCAAAAGGTATTATGGAAAGAAACATTAGATAATATAGATAATAGGTTAACTGATCTAACTATATTGGATACAGAAGAAACTGATTTGCGTTGGGCTTGGCATATTTTAGAAGACAGAAAAGAAGATTTTGAATATTTCAGCCAACAATCTGAGGTAAGTTTAGGGGAAATAGATGCGTTTACAGAAAATTTGCAGGCCTTAACAGCAGAACTCGAAGTCGTCGAAAGTTTACGATTAATCTCTCCTGAAGGTAGTGAAAGTAGTTCAGCAGAAAAAACAGATAATGTTGATATTCCAAGTCATAGACCTTTTGAAGGCAGTATTTTGTTGTCTAACAAAAAAAATACCGTATTTAACAATAAAAACAACGGCTCCACTCTTTGGCTAGGGCAAGGCTTCTTTAAGGTACAACAACCATCTGTGCCTACGTTCATATCGGCATCCGCGATGAATAACTCTCTAAGCCTAAATGGTAAACAAGGCGCTGTTTGAGAGTAAAAAATTTTAAAATCATTGCGCGATTTTTGCGCGACTGAACATGACATACATAACCATTATTATACATTTGCAAGGGTCGTCCGGTTTATAATAATGGTCATTTTTCAATAAGTTAGATTATAAGTGGGCGACTCTTAATCTATTGGTCGATGGTTCGATTCCATCACGGCCCACCAGTAAAATCAATGACTTAAGCATAAACCTACCTAGCCTTGTAAAGGCAAATGTACCAAACTTTGTACCTGTGATTCTCTCTGCCATTCGTTTAATAAGATCATCCCCATCTAAATGCGCAAAAGGCTTCCTTTTAAGAAAGACTTTTTAAGACAAATTTAAGATTTATTTTTTCTTTTAGATTATGTTGAAAATTTATGACCAGGGTCATAAATTTTTTAGCTAAGCTGAATAAGACGTTCTAAATAATAGGTGCTAAAAACGTCTTATGAAGCAATAAATAATTGAGATTTTTTTAGTAAATGTGGAACACAACAAAAAGCAGCGGGTATTTTAAAAATTTCACAATCGCATATCAATAAGATACATAACGGTGAAAGAATTATTTATCCTAAGAAAGCAAAGAAAATAACTAATTATTTACATATTGAATTAAACAAAAATTTTTATCCTGAAAAAAATTAATTTTCTTTCTAGAAAAATCATGTATCATATTGAATAATATAGAAAAAAGTTATTGTAAATAATACTTAATTCTTTGTAGCAAAGCCGGTTTCGTAAAAAATTTATAACTAAACAAACAATCAATATAGAGGAATGCTATGCCTGATACTAAGCCTGATACTAAGCCCCTCTTTATTGCAATCGATATTTCGGGTTCTACTTACGGGTATGAAGATTATTATTCATATGTCAAAGACGAATTAAAATCATGGGAAAACACGCACCCAAATGCACATTGTATTTTGTGGAATAATCGTACACCAAGAATGATGAGTATACAGCAGGCAATAAAGATAAATTGCAGGATAGGTGAGAACGGTACTGATCCTTCTACCTTTGTTAAATATTTGCCATCCGATGAAGCTGGAATTAATTTAGTCATTATTACTGATGGTCAGATAGATAAACAGGAAGTTGATAGATGTGCTGCCATCCTAGACGATCGTAATATTAGAATTAAAGAGCTCATTATGCATATTAAAGTTCCTGAGTCTTCTGAGTCTTCTGAGTCTTCTGAGTCTTCTGAGTCTTCTGAGTCTTCTGAGTCTTCTGAGTCTTCTGAGTCTTCTGAGTCTTCTGAGTCTTCTGAATATTCTGAAGATCAAGTAGATCTGTCTGTCTTAGCTCCTTTTACGCGCCCTGAACGGATTCCAGGTTCGAGCGTTATGAATTTTATAATGATTGTTAATGGTGAAATACAGGACTATAGCGAACTAGTAGCACTTATCAAAAGATATTGGAATAACCCTGCTCGTTTCCTTAAAGAACAATCTAGGATCATAAAAAGCTTAATACTCCAAAATTTAGGCCAAACAAAAGAAGATATAGAGGAAGGTAAACACAAAGTTTTCAAAACGGAGATCCTAAGACTACAACGTAATTTAATAGCTACTACTGTTAGTGAAAATTCTAAGAATATTGCTAAACCAGTAGACGGTATAATGAATACTCAAGATGAAGAGGTTGCCGAGAAAAGTGTTAGAGAACTATATGCCCAGGCAAGCGAAAACAATGTAAGGGTCAAGGAAATAAAAGCCATATTTGAAAAAATATTCAAGATTCTTGATAGTGAAATTAGTTTTTCTCCGAAGGAGCTTAAGTCGCGTGTTTCGAATAGAGTCCTTCTAGCGGAAGAACTAGAACCTACCGATACTCAAGACGTGGAACAAGTAGCAAATTCAAACAAAGCTAGTAAGCAAGTTGAACCCCTCCCCCCAGCTTTCAAAAACTTTAGTAAAGACCAAATAGATATAGTAATCCTGAATCCGCTTTTTGGATTAAAAAATGAGCATGGAATCTGGGCTGAAAGCACGGATAGAGTTATAGATAAAATTTGTGTACCGGGTACCAGAAGGATACGGCCAGATATTAAAGACTTGCTTAAATCAACCTCAACTGATCCCTCGCATCAAGCAGCTATTGACAAACGATTATCCGATATATTTTTTGGGGATGGAAAACTTCCTGGTGTTCCTGCACTATGGTTAGCCAGATTATACTTTATAATAGAAGAACGTGAGGAATCTTTACAGCGAGAGAGTGATTTTGATGCTTTTAAAGCTGGTTTGAAAGAAAATTTAATTTATCGATTACGAAATGATAAGACAAACATGTCTTTATCAGGCTCACCCACTGATGGACCTATGGATAAAGTACCGGTTGCGGCAGCGATATTCAATTGTCTTTACCACCGACCTGTAATTATCAATGAATACTATTGCGAACTTTTAGATCTAGCAGAAATTGCCTATCGTAAAGAGTGGGCGTTACGCCGAACCGGAATTTGCGACATAGTTAAATTTATAAGGTGGAAAAGTAAACAAGATTCTAAGGAACCTGAAAAAAATATTGGCTCTTTTTATCAACTTTTTAGCTTACTTAAAGATAGAACTATCCCTTCTGGAGATGGGGATTGTTTCGGGGACCGCTCACAGTTAGTAGAATTTTCTCCAGATGGCCAAAAACTAATATTAAGCAAAGATTCAAGTAAGCGCGATACCCATAGATTTACATTGGAACAAATATTTGCTATTTGGAAAAATTTTGATCCAAAGGAAAAAATGCACTTTGAATTAATAGACTCAATCGAAAAAGCCCTAGATAATGCCATAGAAAAGTCACCTAATGGCAAATCGCTAATATCTAAGGCTGAAATAGATTATAATTTTAAGAAAACAGACTTGTATCAGCTTAAATTGTGTCCATTTACGATGCGCCCTTATAGTAAGGATCCTTTTTCTGGGAAAAAAGAATTCCTAGCTGCTGAGGAAGAGTTTGGCCCATCTAGCGATCAAGTTTCTGCCTCTCATTATTTTGAATACTGCGATAGAATTTCTCTCTCTCATTATTTTGAAGAGTATCTAAAAAAAGAAAAAAAGATCCCTACTAAAGATGAATTTATAAAATTTGTGGTAGCGAAGCAATCACAATGGGGAGCTGATTTCAAAGATACGCTTACGCTTCTGGTTGATGACTTATATAGTAGTTATACAGACGCTTGTGCTAAACTTTTTATCAAGCCTTTTGCAGAGGAAGCTGAAAATATTTTTAACAATGTATGGAATGTATATCAAGAAGTTAAAACAATCTATGATAAAAAAGGAAGTAACTTTAAATTAGAGGATATGGATTTTGAGTTACTTATGATACTCCTCACAGCGAGCGAAAATAACGGCAAGCGTTTGGAACGTGAATCAAACTTTAAAGGGAAACGGGTTCATATAAATAAACCCGATGCCAACGGCCTAACCCTACTATACGATGCGTGTTCTAAAGGTCACATAGCTACAGCAGAATTTCTCATACGTGAAGGAGCAGATGTCAATAAAACAGATGCCGATGGCCAAACACCACTACACTATGCGTGTCTGAAAGGTTGCACAGATATAGTAAAGCTTCTCATACAGGAAAGGGCTGATGTCAATAAAACAGATGCCGATGGCCAAACACCACTACACAATGCGTGTCTGAAAGGTTGCACAGATATAGTAAAGCTTCTCATACAGGAAGGGGCTGATGTCAATAAAACAGATGCCAATGGCCTAACCCCACTACACTATGCGTCTTCTAAAGGTCACGAAGCGGTAGTAGGACTTCTCATACAGGCAAGAGCAAATAGCATTACAAAGGATAACAAAGGCCGAGAGCCACTACAGTATGCGTCTTTTAAAGGTCACGAAGCGGTAGGACGTCTCCTCATACAGGAAGGAGCTAATGTCAATGCAACGAATAACAAGGGCCAAAGCGCACTACACGTTGCTTGTCTGAACGGCCAAATAGAGACAGTAAAACTTCTCATACAGGAAGAAGTTAATGTCAATGCAATGAATAACAAGGGCCTAACCCCACTAGACTATGCGTTTTTACTAGGTCACACAGAGATAGTAAAACTTCTCATACAGGCAAAAGCTAACGTCACCAACGACAAAATGCGACTAGGCGTTGCGTGTCTGAACGGCGACAAAGATATAGTAGAAGCATTACTCAAGCAGGAGGGAGTTGACTTCAAGGCAACGAATGCTAAGGGCCAAACGCTACTATTGCTTGCGATTAAGTACGGTCACGCAGAGATAGTAGAACTTCTCATAAAGGGAGGAGCTAAGATCAATAAATCCGACGTCTACGGCCAAACACCACTAGGCGTTGCGATTGAGAAAGGTTACATAGAGATAGTAAAACTTCTCATAGAGGGAGGAGCTAAGATCAATAAACCCGATGTCTACGGCCGAAAACCACGAGACCTTGCGATTAAGTACGGTCACACAGAGATAGTAAAACTTCTCACACAGGAAGGAGTTGACATCGATGTAACGAATCCCGCCAGCCAAACACCACGATCTTCATACGATCGGGGTTTCTTCAAATCACCCGTACACGGTAAGAGTGATAATGAAGTTATTGCTAATGATAATTCGATACTTTACGACGGTAACTTTACTTTGTAAATAATATAAAATACATCTTAGTCATGTATATATATCCATTACACTTCAAAAAGCAGGAAGCTTTTTAAAGAAGTAACAAAGTTAGATTTTATGGGATAAGCTTTTGCAAGCTTTGAAACGAGATAGGCAGAAAGCTTGCAAAACGAATCCAAAAACCAAAGTTCGAGTTAACCGAAAAACGAATGCGTCCGCCCGTCATTGCGAGCGCGAAGCGCGCGGCAATCCAGTGAAAAGGCTAGTTTTTTCCTGGATGGCCACGGCCGGAACAAAGTTCCAGCCTCGCCATGACGGCTAAAGGAGTTTTTCAGGGACGACTACTTAAGTCAAAGATGTATCATGTCCAGAAAATACGATAAAGGATTTAAGCTTAATGTAGTGAAGTTAGTTTTAGAGAAAAAATTAATGTGATGGTCTACCATTAGTTAATTGTTTTATATTATTTTATTTCGTCAAAGCAGCTTAAAAGATACTTTAAATTTGCTTCTTTTCGTGCCAAAGATATTTAGTTATAGTTTTAATTATCAATTCTTTTTTTATATTTAAATTACAGGAGTAAAAATGTGAGTTATACATGTGTTAATGGTATCCGCCATGAGTATCACGATGATGAGCTTGCAGGGTGGTTTAGTAATTTAAAAGAAGAGTTTGCTGGGTTTATTGTAGAGCTGGATTCTAAGTTAAAAGTGAGAGTTGAGCACAGAGAAGATTATCTACCCAAGCGTAAAAGCATGGAAGATTATTTTGCTCTTTTGACTAAAAATTTAGAAGATATATGCCATAAAAAGAGTAGTGAGGTTTTAGATAAAGATGATATCGCAGAAATTAAGGATAGAATTAAAAATTTTGATTTAGCATTAAGTGAGATGAAAAATTTTATTGGTGAAGAGATGTATAACGGTAAATTACAATATATGCTCTTCAAATTAAAAGCGCTTTTGCTTGGAATAGTTAATTGTTTGTTTGACAGAGATCTGCAATATAGCAGAATTTCGGGCAATGGTGCTTTTATTAGCATGAACACGGGTCCAGCCACTCATACTACACCCGTTTATATTCTTCCTGACCGACCCCAAATATCTTTATTTTTTTCTGAACAAATTTATAATGAAATAGATAAAATAGAGAAAAATTTACCGCTGTGTAGCCTTAATTAAATACAAGTAAGTCGTGATGATAATTGATAATTCAGTTTTAGAAAAATATTTTCCATAAAAAAATTGATTTTTTTCTGAAGTATCTGTTTGGTATTCTTAAATAGAATGCGAAAGCTACTCGTAAATAAAGGGGATTTATGGCTATAAGCGAACAAGATAAGCAAAATAAAGAAGAGAAAGAATATCTGTTTGATGGGTGTTATGCAAAGCAATTGCAATCCGTTTTGCAGAAAAGATCACTGGTATTTGATATTTACTACTTAGGGACAAGAAAAGCCCAGAGGGTGGAAGTAAAATCAGCCGTTAGTATTAATAAAAGCTTATTGCCAATACACTGTAACTTAAATTTAATCGAGGATGCTTTAGCGAGTTTAGAAAAATATCCTGAGGACATTCAGCTATTAAACGCATTAGGGGAGTATACAAAAAATAAGCTTGCTGAACGGATAGGGTATTGGAGTATGGGTGGGGGAACCAATGGGAGCTATTTTATTCCTTTTCCCTTTCTTCATGTAAGCTTTTTTATATTATCTACCATTGTCGCTGCTATTTTCCCTATTACTCTTCCTTTTATTGTCGCTGCTCTTATTCTTTTTGGCTTGAACACTTATCATAATGGTTCTATAGGGATGAAAATTGGAAGATGGGTTGGAAATTTGCTAAAAGGTACCCATCAAAAATCTGCTAATTTAAAAGAGTGTGAGAATAATCTTAAGGCGTGTATCGATAAATACAAAATGGCGGGTCAACCAAAGACTAGCTCTATGTTAGCGCCTCAAGTAAGCAATCGATACCAGTCATTTGAAGAGTTAATGGCTGAAAAAATGCTTAGCACTCGAGTAAGTGAAAAGGTTGATGTTAAATCTTCTTATGATCCGTTTTTTCAAAGTGCTGATAAAGCCGAAGGTTCGGTAAGTAGTACGCATGATAGTTTGCTCGAGAGCACAGAAGATACACATATACTCAGTAGATAAAAAAACCCTTCGTTGAATTAAAAAAAGGGGCTGTTGCCCCTTATCTTGATGGATCCGAACCCCGTAAAATGCTTTAACCTTTCATCGGTGTTTCTTGTAGTACTACCATACCTTTCAATAAGTTGAATGCTTCAAAGAGCTGATAATCATTTTTTACTAAATCATTGCTTGCAATCGTTGTAGGCATTTCAAAAATATTTTTTGGTGATGCATTACCATTTTGTAGATGTCCTTTTAATTCAGATTCGTGTAGATAAATTGAATCGACCGGATCTTCATCGACGGTACTGACTTTTAATTCATCCAGCGTAATATCAGGTAAAATGCCTGCGGCTTGAATAGAACGGCCGGAAGGTGTGTAGTAGAGTGCAGTTGTTAATTTCAATGCACTGGTTTCATCGAGTGGAATAACCGTTTGCACGGAACCTTTACCAAAACTTTTGGTGCCTAGAATCACGGCGCGCTTGTTATCTTGTAGTGCGCCGGCAACAATTTCTGCGCCTGATGCACTACCTTGGTTAATTAATACAATCATTGCTTCACGATAAATTTGATCGTTGGGTTTAGCCGTGAGCTTCATGTTAGCTTCAGGCGTTTGACCTTGTGTATAAACAATGACGTGGTGATAGCCCATTTTATTGGGATCCAAAAATGCATTAGCAACGTCGCTGGCCGATGTTAATAGACCACCCGGATTATTTCTAAGATCAAGTATTAAGCCTTTAAGGGGTGTTTTTTGTTTGTGTTGTAATTGATTGATGAGGTTATCTAAATCTTTTCGTGTGCTTTCTTGAAAGCTACTAATGCGAATATAGGCTAAATTAGGTTCTAACAGACGTCCTTTGACGCTACGTACACGAATAGTTTCGCGCTTTAGATCAACAGTGATAGGTTTATGTAAGCCCTTACGAATAAGCGTAAGATGTATTGGTGTTCCTTTTTCCCCCCGCATTTTTTTTACGGCTTCGCGTAAGGTTAAACCTTGAATAGGACTATTGTTAATACGTAAAATCCAATCACCTGATTTTATACCTGCTTTTTGTGCAGGACCATCATCAATCGGTGTGACTACATGTAATAACCCGTCTTCCATGGCAACTTCTAAACCTAAGCCGCTAAATTCCCCGGTGGTGGCTGTTTGTAGATCTTTTAAATCATCCGCATCTAAGAAACTAGAATGGGGATCTAAGCCATTGGCCATACCTTGCATGGCATTCTGTAATAATTGATGTTCGGAAGTGGGTTGTACATATTCTGCTTTTATCGTTTGTAATTCTCGATTAAAGCGCAGCACATCTTTAGAAAGCATATCTTCTGGTTTTGTTGGAGTAGTTTTTGTTTTCAATGGTGGGGGAGTTGAAAAGGGTGTACTAAAGCCTAATAAAGCACCGCTGAAAAGAATTAATAGTATAATTTTTAATCGCATAGCAAGCTATTTCCTTACTCACACAGACTTTTCTGTCAATAAAGTATGCATAAGCCCTATTTTTGAGGAGCATGGCTGTTTTTTTTGCGCATTTTTCGCGCGATTTTTTTAAGGTATCTATTTATAGTCTAATCCACTTTAGTGAATTTGCGAATTTGTAACGGAAAAATAGATTCTTTATTGCTCAGATAATGTTGAGAACAAAAAATGCATGGGTGGCCTCATTTTTTATAATAAGGGCAATAATTAAAGTGAAATTTAAGGTGTTGAAGTGTAAAGCGGGTGGTCATCTATATTATCGTTTGTAATCGTTTGTATGTCTTTATCACAGGATAGTGATGGGACAGATACGAAGCGTTTTTCTGATAAGCTTAAAGGCAAGAACAACGGCCCGGAATTATTAGAGAATCGGCTTTCATAAGGCATTTTTTTACTTTCATCTTGATCTACATCTTCAACAATAATAAAAAAAATGTCTTTGCAGAGTTGTGTTGACGCTTCTATTAAGCGGTCTAATTGGGCTATTGAAAGAGCAATGGTGTTTTTTATAGCCGGTAAAACAGGTGACTCATCTTTTAAAAGTATTGCGTTAATTTGAAAAAGTATCAGTGTGTTAATGATGATGGCGCTTAATGAGATGGTTACAAGCTGAGTTATTGGAAGGAGTAGTAGGGTAGCTATAATAATAGTCATTATTATTGAAATGGTAAAAAGATTAGCGCGAAACATACAATGCAGTAAGTTTACACTTTGTGAATGGATTTTTGCTATTTTTTCATGATCAATAATACGATGGAGATATATTATAAATTCTTTTTCGATGTTATCTAACTGTTTTCTTAGTAGTTGATATTGTAAGTTATTGATTCTATTAAGTCGTGAGAGGAGACCAGTAATTTTTTTAATTTCTTCACAGCTTTTTTTTATAAGATCATATTGTTCTTTAGAATAATATGATTTTTCGAATGAGAGAAATTCAGGAGCCTTTGTGTTAGATTCACCGTATAGAGAGCTATCATAACCCATTATTATATATTCCTTGATTGCCGATAATCATTCTAAAATTGAAGTGATTTTTCGTCAAGGTAGCTTCTAATCAAATATAATTAAATTTTCACCTGTCATTTCTTTTGGTTTAGCTAAACCTAATACGGCTAATAATGTGGGTGCGATATCAGCTAATGTTCCACTATCGTGTTGTGGTTTTATTTTTGCAGGACGACCCACATAAATAAATGGAACGGGTTCGGTGGTATGTGCGGTATGCGCTTGCTGTGTTTTTTCGTCATACATACACTCTGCATTGCCATGATCTGCCGTAATAATGGCTTCTCCGCCTTGTTCTTGTAAAGCAGAAACAAGTTTGCCAATACAGTCATCAATACAAGTGATGGCTTCTTGTGTTGCATTTAGGTTACCCGTGTGACCTAACATGTCTGGGTTAGCAAAGTTACAGATAATGACATCGACTTTTTTTCCTTCAATCACTTCAAGGAGTTGAGTCGTAATTTCTATGGCACTCATTTTAGGGCTTAGATCATAAGTAGCCACTTTTTTAGAAGGAATTAATACACGTGTTTCATTCGGGTGTTCTGCTTCAACGCCACCATTAAAGAAAAAGGTAACATGTGCATATTTTTCTGTTTCTGCAATGCGAAGTTGTGTCAAACCTTGTTTAGAAAGATAGCTACCCAGATCATTTTCTAATGATTGTTGCGGAAAAGCAATTTGACTTGGGATATCACTGGCATATTGGGTGAGAGAAACAAATTCGTCTAAACGAGGATGTTGTTTTCGTTTAAAATCGCTAAAACCGATATTAAGAAAAGCACGGCTTAATTGTCGCGCACGATCAGCGCGGAAGTTCATGAAAATAACAATATCACCTTCTTCAATTTTAATAGGTGGAACATTCGATGCACGAATACAAGTAGGTTTTACAAATTCATCGCTTTCGCCACGATCATAGGCTTGTTGTAAGCCATCTAAGGCCGTATCGGCATAATAATCAGCTTCGCCGTTGGTTAAACAGTCATAGGCTGCTTGCGTGCGTTCCCAACGTTTATCTCTATCCATGGCATAATAACGACCAATGAGACTGACTATTTTCCCTATTCCCAGTTCTTTACATTTATTTTCTAGTGCAGTAATGGATGTCATTGCACTTTTGGGTGGTGTGTCCCGACCATCGAGAAAGGCGTGTATATAGCAATTTTTTATATTTTCTTGAGCACACAATTGTAATAGGGCATAAATATGTTTTTCATGGCTATGAATGCCACCAGGCGATAATAAACCAAGGATATGCACAGCCTTTTGAGATTTTTGTGCTTTTTTTAAAGCCGATAACAAGACTTCATTTTTAAAAAAGTGGCCATCTGCAATGGATTTATTAATTCGTGTTAAGTCTTGATAAAGCACACGACCTGCGCCCATGGTCAAGTGTCCGACTTCGGAGTTTCCCATCTGGCCTTCAGGTAGTCCTACCGATAGTCCCGATGCATTTAACAGCGCATGAGGACAGGTTTTAATTAAATGATCCCAGTGTGGTGTTTTAGCGAGGGCGATAGCGTTATGTTCGTTTTCTTCGCTATAACCCCATCCATCGAGGATTAACAATAGTACAGGCTTAGGTCGTTTAGAATCTGGCATAGCATTCCGCCGTTAATTTTCTGTTTAAAGAAGATATTCTTGTACCTTACGGTGGTAACGCCAAATCAGCAAGGGGGTTCCTATGATTTGTCCTATTAATGTTGCCCACCAAATACCATAGCCACCCATGCCAAAAACGATGGCTAATAAATAGCCAAATGGCAAGGTCATCACCCAATAAATGAAAATAGAAATGAGTAGTGTAAAACGAGTATCTTTCAAACCGCGTAATGCGCCAAAGAAAGAAAACCGTACCGCTTCAGCCAATTGCACTAAAGCGGCAATGGCGAAGAACTCTTTGGCTAAATGAATAATGGTTGCATTTTCTGCGGTTGATTTAAAATCAATATTGATCAAATGTTCAGCAAAAAACCAATACAGGATGGCGGCAAGTACCATGAAGCTACACGCATAAAATACACCTAAATAGGTGGCGTAATTAATGGCTTGGCGATCATTCTGGCCAATACTATGACCTACTTTAATAGTGATGCCTTGTGCTAATGCAAAGGTTACAATCGAAAATAACCAATAAAATTGTAGTGTGACTTGATTAGCACTTAGCGTGTTTTCATTAATTAGACCCATGATAATGGTCATGGCCAAGAAAAATCCTACTTCAACGCAGTACATTAAGCCTAATGGCAGACCTACTTGAAAGATTTCTTTTAATGCAGGACCTATTTTATGAAAACGAGGGGGTTTTAAATAATCGTGATAACTTTTATTTAAGTAGAAATAAGCGATGAAGCCGATCGTGATGATCCAGAAAGAAATGGCTGCCCCCCAACCAATACCGGCGATACCCAGTAAGGGTAAGCCAAATTTTCCAAACATCAAACTATAATTGAAGAAGAGACTAATAGGTACAAACAGTAAACTAAAAGCTAAATTAGTTTTGGTGCGGCCGAGCCCTGCCACAAATTGTAATAATATCGTGATAATAAAATCAGGGATAATAGCCCAGGTAAGGCCGTGCAAATAGGGTTGTGCGAGCGCGACGGTTGCTGGTTTTTGTCCAAAAAATAAGAATATCGGGGCGAGATTCCATAGCAATAGCATGGAAGGTAGCATTAATATTAAGGCTAATAGCAGACCTGCATAAAGTACGCAGCGTATTTGATCTTGATTTTTTTCACCATAATAACCTGCCACTAAGGTGGTGACAGCAGAAAATGTACCCCATACAATGACCATGATGGTGGTAAATACCCAATTAACCAGTGCGCCAGCAGCGAGGTTTTCTGTACCAAGATGGGCTAGAAAGATATTAGAAAAAAAACCGATAGAGGTTTCAATCACACCGCTCATGATGAGCGGTATTGCTAAAAATAATAATAGTTTGCTTTCAGAAAAAAAAGTTTTTTGATGTTGAACGGCTTGGCTTGGCATATTGCTTGAAAAATGAAGTCATTAAGACCTAAGTAAGATTATTAAATTCTTTTTATAGGGCTCTGCCTAGCACAAAAACAACTTTTTTTTGTCAAAACGATGCGTTCAAGTGTTCAGCATTGTTAATTTTAGTCGCATAAGCTTTATAAATTAAAGCTAAACCTACAATAATCAGTGGCAGTGACAGCAACTGACCCATGGTTAACCAATTCCAAGCGAGGAAACCTATTTGCGTATCGGGTTGACGAAAGAACTCAAGTATAAAACGAAAAACACCATATAGCAGCGCAAACCAGCCCGAAACGGCCATACGTGGTCGTTTTTTACTGGAATAAACCCACAGAAATGAAAACAATAGGATTCCTTCAAAGAAAAATTCATAAAGCTGAGAAGGATGTCGAGGTAATGGACCTGCGTGAGGAAATACCATAGCCCAAGGCACATCCGTTACTCTACCCCATAATTCGCCGTTAATAAAGTTGCCAATTCGACCAGCACCTAAACCAATCGGTACAAGAGGGGCTGTAAAGTCGGTAATATCAAAAAAGTGTTTACCGGTTTTTCGACTATAGAGATAGATGGCTAATAGAACGCCAAGTAGTCCGCCATGAAAGGACATACCACCTTGCCAGACTTGAAAAATGATCCAGGGGTGAGCTAAAAAGTTAGAAAAATCATAAAAAAGCATATAACCGATGCGGCCGCCTAAAATAACACCTAGGGCGGTATAAAAAAGTAGATCGCTCACTTGGTCCATCGTCCAACCACTATTGGGCTTATTGGCGCGATAACTGGCTAATATCCAAGCACCGATAAATCCAACCGCATACATTAATCCATACCAATGGACTTTAATGGGTCCTAGGCTAAAGGCGATGGGATTGATTGAGGGATAGGGCAACATAGTTTACCTCGTGACACTTGAATTTTCAGGATTGAAAATTCAAGTGTCACATATCGCGATGGGGCTTTACAAGGGGAGATCCGCGATTCTCCCCTTGTGTGAGTGGCGTAAGCTTTGCTTATGACACTCATGTAATAGGGAAGACCGCTTGTTGATACTTGAAAAAGAAAAGTTTTCATCTATAAGCGGTATTGTCCTGATGAGAGATCAATGTGTATTCCGTACTGTAGTTAACAGCATATCGCATCCAGCTATTCGTTGTCTTTGTGATGCCAAAGATTGAAGGTAAAAAAACGACGATATAGACCAATAATAGCAGGCCGAAGGGTATTCTTTCAAAATCTGGCGCCGGCTGTTTTTTTATAAGTCTACGCATCACAAAAAGTAGACTCATTGAGCCAATGAGTACTGCAAAATACAGCATAGCGCCTAAAAACACGGCGAGTGCATTGTTAGCATTTATTTGATTGGTGGGGATTAAGGTAATCGGAATGTTAGACAGCAGAAGTAATGCGGCTAATAGCAAAGGGAGTGCAATGGGATAAAATCCTTTTTTTGAAAAATGCCACAATATTAGAAAAGGGATACTTAGAAAAGGGAAATAGTACATCCAGCCTAATGGAGAAAGTAATAACATCGCAATTAAAATAAATGAAAAATCCAGATCGGTTTTTTTTTGTGGATCGACGCCTTTAATAGGACGTAAAAACCAGTAGAGTGCTAATAATAATAAACTCGATAGGAAAAGATACGCGCCGGTAAAAAGACCATGCAGCGGTATCAAGGGCGTATTCGCTTCTGTTCCACCTATCAGACGTAATAAAATGCCATAAATAGAAACATTCCAATTGGAAGCGGCCCAAGCGATTTGGTGACTGAGCTGATAATATGCGTAATAGGTATTTACGCCAAGGAATGCAGCCGCTAGAAGAGCACATATCAGTATTGTTACAATAAAAATCCATAGTGCGCGCCATTCTTTACGGATTAAAAAATAAAGTAAAAATAGAGCGATGAAAGGTTTTAAGCTAGTGGCTAGTCCTAAAAAAATAGCGGCCGTTGTACTTTTTTGCTCATGAGCCGCGCGCCAAGCTAAAACAAGAAAGGGAAGTAGTATTAAACTCACTTGACCAAATTGTAGTGTAGCAAATGTAGGAAAATAACTAATAAACGCAATTAAAAGTAATAAACAAGTTGGTAATGAATTGAGTGAGGGTGGATCAAGTTTTTGTTGAATGAGTAAAATACTTAAACAGCCCGCCAGCATGGAAAAAAAAGTCCATAACAGCAAGGCATGTGTATAGCTCAAATAAGCGAAGGGAAAACTAATTAAGGTGAAAAAAGGCGGGTTGAGATTTCCGGCTAAACGAATGGCGTGTTTAGGATTTGATTCTGGTTTGGCTAAAAGTGCACGACCCGGTTCCGACGATTTTTTATTTTTAATGAAATAAATCGGTGAGTAAATATTTTTTCCTTCGATCATCAGGCGTTGTGAATGATAAAACTTACCATAATCACTATAAAGAAGGCTGCGTTTTCCTAAGGTGAGCGGATAGGTGTAGCTAAGGCTAAACAATACGCTCAGAATGGCGATGCCTAATAAAGAAAAGAGAAAGTAAGTTGTTTTTTTGTAGCGAGGGTGCTGTTGCATACTTTCTCCGTCATTGCGAGCGAATGTAATGAGTGTAGCCATCCGGTTTAATGCTTAATTAAAACCTTTAGGTTGACTAAGTCCCGCTAATTGCAATTGATGATGCAGTTGTTGTGAACTTTTTGTATTTGGTAAAGGACCGATGACTACCTGATAATAACGACGCTTATGGATAGATTTCGCTTCTATTTTAACGGGGGATTGCGTCCACTGTTTAACAAGCAACGCCAATTTTTGTGCTTGTTGATGCTGCTTAAAAAGCCCTAAATGAATGAAGGGATTGCTTGGGTTTTTTGAGCTTTGTTCGGAAGATGGTTTGGTATAGGAAGTATTTCTGGCAAATCGAGTGACGCCTGGTGTGATAGCGCGAATTGCAACGGGTGCTGTTCCTGAGCCGGTCATATCTAATTTTTTGGCTGCGACGTAAGAAAGATCAATGAGTCGATTACCCACAAAAGGCCCTCTATCATTGACTTTAACAATGACTTTCTTACCGTTACGTAAATTGGTTACTTGCAGGTAAGTAGGTAATGGTAGTGTTTTATGCGCAGCGGTCATCCCAGCGACATTATAGTATTCGCCATTAGATGTTTGAAAGCGGTGAAACTTCATACCATACCAAGAAGCTGTGCCTGTGGCATGGTAACCCCTGGCACTTTTAAACACGTAATAGCGACGCCCGAAAACGACATAGGATTTTGGGTTACCGCGCTTGCTTAGAGGTTCTGCTTTAGGGACCGCATTCGGAATTTTATTGGCATTGATTCTAAAAGAAGGTGGTTTATCCTGACGTAGTGGATAACGTCGTGAACTGGTGGTGCTACAGGCTGTCAAAGCCAAAATAAGCATGAAAAGTAAAGATCCTAATGTTGTCTTAAAAAAAAGGCTTCCTTGCCAAGCCTTATTTTTTATTAACATGTAAATGCTGCTCTTGTTGATAGTAATGGTTGATTAATTCACTGAGTTGGTAGACTGCCATGGCGTACAGTGAGCTGGCATTATACCGTTTAATGACTTGAAAGTTAGTAAATCCTAGCCAATATTCTTTGCCGTGCTTGATAGGTAAGGCAATTAGTTTAGTTTTGAGTGATAAAGGGTGATTTTTGTTTTTGATAGGTGTGGCAACAGGGCCATCTTTTACCCAGCCGTAATACTTAAGGTAATTCGCTATACTAAGAATGGCATCGTCTGAATTATGGATGAGGTCACTATAGCCTTTACGTGACGCATCAACCGCTAGATGCCGATAATTACTCGGCATAAATTGTACTTGACCGATTGCGCCTGCATAAGAGCCTTTGGTAGTTTTAGGATTAATCGTTGGATTTTCACGGCCTAACAATAAAAATTGCTCAAGTTCACTTTGAAAGAAATCAGCTCGGCGAGTGTGATTAAAACTGAGTGTACTGAGCGAATCTAAGACACGGTATTTACCGGTCACCTCCCCGTAACGTGTTTCTACGCCTAAAATAGCGATAATAACAGCTGGAGGAATACCATAGTGTTGTTGTGCATAGCGTAAAGTTTGCTGATGCTTATTCCAAAATTTCACACCATTACGTGCGCGTTTTTCAGTCACAAAAATGGGCTTATAGTCGGACCAGGTTAAACTTTCTTTTGGTTTTGCAAAGGATGAGATAATCGATCGGTTGGGTTTAACGGTTTTAAATAATTGTTGTAATTGTTGGCGGTCAAAGTGATATTTCTTCACCATTTTATCGATAAAGTGATTTATCTCTGGCTTATCGGCATAGGCTGAACAAGCGCTTAAGCATAAACCAATTAAGAAAACGACGGCTTGTAGCATGTGCCTATTATGTTTGGAGTTTCGGAACAGAAAGCTCAAATAACTCTTATTTTTTTGCATATCATTAATCTTCCTTTAATTACCGACTAGTTTTCTATGTGTTTGAATAGACATCAGAATACCAAACCCTGCGATTAAAGTAATTAACGAAGTTCCACCATAGCTAATAAGGGGTAATGGCACGCCCACGACGGGTAATAGACCACTTACCATGCCAATATTAACAAAGGCCGCGATGAAAAAACTCAAGCTTAAGCCTCCACCCAGTAAACGTGAGAAGGTGTCTTGTGCTTTCATACTAATATAAAGACCCCTGAAGGTAACCCAGAAATAAAGCGCTAGGAGCACAATGCTGCCTATTAAACCAAATTCTTCGCCGCAGACTGCAAAAATAAAATCAGTGGTATGTTCAGGTAAAAACTGTAGGTGGGATTGTGTGCCTTGTAACCAGCCTTTGCCAGAAAAACCACCGGCACCAATTGCGATTTTAGATTGAATAATATGATAGCCCGCACCTAAAGGATCTCTTTCTGGGTTGAGAAAGGTTAATACACGAAGTTTTTGATAATCGTGCATAAAGTGCCAGCCAATCGGTGCGATGACTAAAATTAACAGGCCGCCTAATAGGAGTAAACGTACACTAATACCCGCGAGCAAAATAACAGAAAAGCCTGAAATGGCAATTAATAAGGCGGTACCTAAGTCGGGTTGTTTCACCACGAATAAAGTAGGCACCAGCACAATTGCTAATAGGACCAGTAAATTTAAAAAAGAAGGTGGTAGCGATTTATCGTGTAAATACCATGCCAACATGAGGGGTACTGATAATTTCATCAGTTCCGAAGGCTGGAATTGAAATAACCAAAGATTGAGCCAGCGTTGTGCGCCTTTTCCAACAACGCCAATGAGCAATACGGCAACAATAAGTAAAAAGCTAATGATAAATATCCAAGGTGCCCACGTTCTATAAACAGTGGGAGGAATTTGCGCAAATATGATCATGATCGTAAAAGCAAACAACATGCGCAATGCTTGTTTGCTGACTAATTCTAGGCTTTGGTTACTGGCGCTATAGAGTATAAACAAACCAATGATGACCAGACTAAGTAAGCCAATTAATAGGGGTTTATCCATGTGAAAGAATTCTTTTATCCCATGTCGGGAAAACCGACGATGGTAACCTTGAATTTCATACATAAGATGGCAACTTAATGAAAAGTTCTAGTATAGGATAAATTGCTGATAAAACATTAAAAAAACTGTCATGGCGAGCGAATGTAATGAGCGTGGCCATCTTGTCTATGATTTAGATTGCCGCGCGTCTTCGACGCTCGCAATGACGAAACTGCATTTTTAAGGTTGGTTGCGTGGTTGGTAATTCGATGTACAATATGTTGTTTCTTAAAAACAGGGAGCTTAAGTTAAGCAACTCAAGTATCTATGCAATATTTTAAGCATTATTCTTTACGTTTAGTCGCTGGGGTTTTTTTCTATTTACTTTTTGCTACGCGAGCGTTTGCGCTAACATTTATTCTGCCTGCGCAGGGTAATAGTGTCGTAGGACACGTACAATGGACACAAGCATTACCGGGTGATACGTTTAGTAAAATAGGGCGACGTTATGATATGGGTTATTTTGAATTAGTAGAAGCGAATCCAACGATAGATCCCGTACATCTTGTGCCAGGCACCATCATTGTTATTCCTAGTCGTTTTATATTACCGGCGGGCCCACGTCAGGGTATTGTTATTAATTTAGCGGAATTACGTATTTATTATTATCCACCGCATCGTCATATTGTCATTACTTATCCAGTGGGCATTGGTCGAGAAGGTTGGGATACCCCGTTAGGGCCTTCTTGGATTGCGCAAAAAATTAGTAATCCAACCTGGTTTGTTCCTGAATCAATTCGAAAAGATCGTGCAAAAGATGGCGTTCATTTACCATTAAAAGTACCACCAGGACCAGATAATCCTCTGGGGGGCTATGCGATGCGTCTTAAACAATTGACTTTTTTAATTCACGGTACCAATGATTATGAAGGTGTGGGAAGGCGAAGTAGTGCAGGTTGTCTTCGACTATTTCCCGAAGATATAGAAAGTTTATATCCACAAGTTAAACGTAAAGAGCGTGTTTATATTGTGGATTCCCCTTATAAAGTAGGCTGGGATAAAGATAGACTTTATTTAGAAGCACATGTACCCTTACAAGGACGATCGGCATTACGATTGACGCAGCAACGAGCGATAATGGAAAAATTGGTGGGAGTTAATAGCGATAAAGCGGCTAACATCCAATGGCAATCAGTTGATAAAATTGCATTAAGCCAAAATGGAATTCCACAAATCATTGGAATATCCAAAGGCATCTTAAAAGCTGCTGCACACCATTCTTCTTAAAATGCCATCGGTATAGAATAAACTTTTTGAACTATAGTAAATTTTATGCGTTGTATTTCTTTTTGTACGGCTGCGAGTTATAAATTAAGCGCATTGGCCGACTATTTTCGTAGCCGTTATTATACCGCTAAATTATTTCGTAACGTGTTGTATATCACTAAGAACAATAAAGAGATAGATATTTTCTTTTTTAGCCATGGTTGTTTTGTTACCTGGGGTTTACGCAAAGAACAAGAAGAAAGGTTAATCAAACAAATTGCTCCTTTTTCGGAGGGCGTGCTTAAAAAGGCAGAAATAGAAAGAGATCGTTTTATTTATCATATTGATAAAGAGACACGAATTTTTCCGCATCAACGATTTAATGTGGATGTGATTACTCTCGAGGAAGGCGAAACCGATAACATACAAATGAAATTAGCTATTTCATATGGTTTAGCACAGTCTATCAAATTAGAGTTTTATGAAGAGTCTATTCAGAAAAACATACGCGCTAATAGTCGTTTCCCTAAGGAATTAGCCGAAGATGGAAAAATATCGTTGTCACGTAGAGCGATATCGAAACGTATTGGTGAAATTTTCTTAACTCGAAGTTCTGTCAATTTGAGTAGTGAATATCTCGATGTTCCGGAGTATTTTTGGCGTTACTCTAATCTTGAAGAATATTATGTGATGACAGAAAAGTTTCTAGATATTACTAAGCGTGTGGAAGCACTGAACCATAAGCTAGATGTAGTACATGAAATTTTAGAAATGCTTAATAGCCAGCTTGAACACCGTTATTCTAGTATTTTAGAGTCCGTTATTATCCTATTAATATTTATTGAAATTGTTGTTCAAATCATACAACATGTTTGAAAAATGATTGTGTAAAAAATATGTTCTAATAAATATTTGCGTGCCCCTCTAGTAAAATGCTAAAAATATGCTATTTTATAAAATCCAAACCTTCTGTTTACTCCTTAATGTAAGAGGAATATGAATCATGGCTAAAAAGTTAGCTAAGAAAAAGTCTGTTACAACAAAAGCTCGTAAAAAAGCGAAAGTAACATCCGGTAAAAAAATACCGTCTATTAGTAAGTCTTTTACAAAGACTGAATTAATAAACGGCATGATAAAAGGAACTGAATTACCTAAGAAAAAAGTAGTTGAAGTGCTTGATACGTTGCAAGCAATCATGCATGGGCATGCAAAAGCAGGTCATGCTTTTTCTATGCCAGGCATGTTTAAAGTGACTGTTGTCAAAAAAGCAGCTACCAAGTCGCGCAAAGGCATTAATCCTTTCACCGGAGAGCCTACTATTTTCAAGGCAAAACCTGCTCGTAAGATTGTGAAAATTAAACCGCTGAAAAAATTAAAGACATCTGTTTAATTTTTTTGTATGAAAAAGAAGGGCGCTTAAATGCCCTTTTTTTCGTTAATGAGTTTTAAAGCTTCCTTTTGAAAAGCCATCAGACGGCTTTTAGTTCGTTTGAATTCAAACAGAAAACGGCCTTGTGGATAAAGATCATGCATCGTTGTATCACTTGTTACTATCAATTGTATGCCGGCGTCATAGAATACATCGACTAAATGGATGAAAAGCCGTGCACTATTATCATTATGTTCACTCATTGGCATAAGTTGACTAATTAAAACAGTAGAAAAACGTCTTGCAATACTTAAATAATCGATCTGGCTGCGAGGAATAGCGCAGATCGAAGCAAAATCAAACCAAACCGTATTATCAGTATAGCCTTTATGCTTAATCAGACGTCCATGAATAGAAAGTGGTTGAGAGTGAATGGTTTGGTCTTTAGTTAGCACATCAAATAAGTGTTGTACATGGCTCAATGGCATGACAAGTACTGGATTATCTAAGCTATTATTTTTTTCGATATCTTGATACAAACGGTAATCACGGCAGGTTTCTAAGTGGAAGATAGTGAGATGTTGTTTGAGTTGTGTAATAGCAGGTAAAAATAGTGCTCGTTGCAGGCCATTTTGATACAAGGCATCCGGTGGCATATTTGCCGTCGTGATAAGAGTGATACCCTGTTTAAATAAGCTTTGTAGGAGTTGTGAAAGCAACATGGCATCACCTATTTCATGTACTAGAAATTCATCTAAACAAAGGACGTGTGTTTTGCGTGCAAAATCCTGTGCAATTTTATCTAATGGGTTAGATTGACCTTGTAGTCGTGTTAGTTCAGCATGGATAGATTGCATAAACTGATAGAAGTGCAGTCGCATTTTTGGTACAGGCAGATGGTTATAAAAAAGGTCCATCAAAAAAGTTTTGCCTCGCCCCACTTCACCCCATAAATACAATCCTTTACACACAGGTTGCTTTTTGAATAGTCGCCATTTTCTTGTGCTTAGAAGTGCAGTGTAGATTTGTTGTAATTGCTGCATCGCCATTTCTTGGTGTGGATCATAGGATAAGATTTTTTCTTGAATTTTTTGTGTATAGGCTTGTAAGGGCGTCATGTTGTTTTTAGCGTGGGTGTTATTGCGGCGATGAGTTCTTCACGTAATTCAATCAATTGGCCATGAAAAAAATGCGTGGCACCTTTTATTTTAATAACAGGCGGTGGATTATCTAAGTTTTCTGCCCATGAAAAGACAGCGTTTGCAGAAACGACTTCATCTTGATCGCCTTGAACCAGTAGCCAAGGACAAGGAAAAGGTGGTAGGGACTTAAAGGGAAAGTTTTCTATGGGTGGTGCAACACAAATAAGCTGTTCTACCGGCCATTTTTTAGCGCCACACGCTGCAACATAAGCGCCAAAGGAAAAGCCTGCTAACCAAACCGCATGGTCAGGACAGGCTGTTTTTAGCCATTGTAGCAGGGCTAATAAATCCTCGGTTTCACCTATTCCCTTAGCGTATTCACCTTGGCTTTTACCGACACCACGAAAATTAAAGCGTACAGTGCTAAAACCTAGCGTGTTAAAGCTGCGTGCTAAGGTAGTAACGACCTTATTCGTTAGCGTGCCACCAAATAAAGGGTGGGGGTGGCAGATAACGGCGATGACAGGCGGATTGCGCGGGGATTCAGGATAGGTGGTTAGCACCTCAAGTTGGCCGGCAGGGCCTGCTAGTAATAGGCTCTGTTGGCGATTTAAAGGGAAGGGTATTAGTGTTGTCATGTTATAATCTCATCAACTCGTCATTGCGAGCCCCGCACCTATCTTGACAGAAAATAAGTCATTATACCGGCAACCTCTGTTGCTGAATATTTTAAGATAGGTGCGGGGCTCGCAATGACGAATATTGGGGATAAAAAAATCATGCGCGCTAAAATTTATTGGGTCGCTTTTATTAGTTTATTACGTAAAGAAATCAAGCGTTTTTTACGTATTTGGATGCAAACGCTATTACCACCGCTAATTACCATGGGGCTGTATTTTTTAATTTTTGGGGGGCTGATTGGGAGTCGTTTGGGGACAATTGAAGGTTTTAGCTATATGCAATATATTGCGCCCGGCTTGATTATGATGTCAGTGATTACCGCGGCTTATACCAATGTCGTGACTTCTTTTTTTGGTATGCGTTTTCAACGTAGTATAGAAGAGCTAATCGTTGCACCGTTACCTAACGCGTTACTGTTATCAGGATTTGTTGCGGGTGGCGTGGCGCGTGGGTTGCTGGTCGGATTGTTAGTAACGTTGTTGGCTTTATTTTTTACCCATCTACAGGTGCATAGTTTTTTTGTTTTGTTAGCGATTGTGCCTATGACAACTATTTTATTTTCGCTGGCTGGGTTTACCAATGCATTGTTTGCTAAAACCTTTGACGATGTTTCATTAGTACCTACGTTTGTCTTAACACCACTCACTTATCTGGGGGGCGTTTTTTATTCCATCCATTTACTACCGTCTTTTTGGCAGTATTTATCATTATTTAATCCTATTTTGTATATTGTCAATGCTTTTCGTTTTGGATTATTAGGCGTTAGCGATATTCCAGTGATGCAAGCCTTAGTGGTTATTTTCTTCTGTTGTGTGGGTTTGTTTCTGCTGAATCTTTATTTGTTGAATAGAGGCAAAGGTATTCGTACGTGACAGCGATTAATCATAAGGCCATATTACTACTTAATCTCGGTACGCCTAGTGCCCCCGCTTACAAAGCCGTGCGTCAATATCTTACTGAGTTTCTGAGTGATCCACGAGTGGTTGAATTGCCTGCTTGGCTGTGGCAGCCTTTTTTAAGAACCATTCTATTACCGTTACGTTCTAAACGAACAGCAAGGCTTTATCAATCGATTTGGATGGAAGAGGGATCGCCATTAGCGGTGCATTCAAAAAGATTGGCTGAAAAGGTTCAGCAAAGCTTAGGCGATTCATTTAAAGTGGTTTTAGCGATGCGTTATGGGCAGCCTTCTGTTGCGATGATCTTAAAAAAATTATTGCAAAAAAATAACATTCAATCATTAATCATTTTGCCACTGTATCCGCAATATTCTGCGACGACTACGGCCAGTTGTTTTGATGAGATAGCAAGAATACTCAAACAACAGCGTTTTATTCCTTCATTACAATTTATTTCATCCTATTTCGATCATCCTTTGTATATTGCAGCGCTAGCAGCAAGCATACGACAATACTGGATGAAGCATGGAAATGATTCCATGGTATTATTTTCATTCCATGGGTTACCGCAGCGTAGTGTTGACTTGGGTGATCCTTATGCGCAGCAGTGTCACGGTACAGTAAATTTGTTGGTGAAACAATTAAATTTATCCTCTAAGCAGTATCGTACGGTATTTCAGTCAAGATTTGGAAAGGCACAATGGTTACAGCCTTATTGTGATGTGGTATTACAGCAACTTCCAAGACAAGGGGTAAAACGTGTGCTTATGGTTTGTCCGGGCTTTGCGGTGGATTGTTTAGAAACCCTAGAAGAAATATCGCAACGCTATCAGCAACTCTTTTTAAAAGCCGGCGGGGAGAGTTTTCATTATATTCCCGCTTTAAATGCAACTACCCTTCATAGTGAATTATTAGTTGATATCATTCATGAAAATGTTAAAGAGAAAGCTTGCCCAGTTCCTTGATGTGAAATACGCATTTGATGCGTGTCCTTGATGTGAAATACGCATTTGATGCGTGTTAGAATACGTAGCTTTAAATTTTTTAATAAAAAAATGAAAAATAAAAAAAAATTATCTTTACAGCTTGAGTTACATGTTTATTCTCTATTAGAAGCCGCAAATAAAAAATCTAATGCCTTGCTTGAAAATCAGCCAAGAGGTTCAGAAGCATTCAAGGCTTCTCTTATGAGATATAGAGAGATTTATAAGCTCATTCAAAAAAATCAGCAAGAAGGAATTACCAATGAGGTACTTGAGTCCTATTTTTTTGAGGCCTGGTTAAGCAAGCTACAAACTAAAGAAAACTGTCTAACTGAAAGTCCAGAAAATGAAACGGAGTTATTAAAAAACGAACAAAGTCTAGAGGAAATAAGAAAATCCCTAGAAGTGCTTTATTTAAGAGCGAATGTATTTTTTACGACGCTTAAATCCAAAAGATTAAAGTCAGTTCAAAGTTCAAATTTTTTATTAGATTGTAAAGAAACACTCAATTCAATCAAATCGTATCATGCGTCTTGGCACAATCTTTCTAATCGAGCTAAAGCCAATTATTGCTATAACTTTGCAACTACCTTAGTTGAACAGTCAAAAAAAGAAATTGAAAATAGTCAAAAAATAGCTATCTTAAAACGAGCCTATCGGTATGTCGTTTCTGCTATGGATTTTGGATCACACTTCATTGTCCCAAGCATTGATTTATAAAGAATGTGCCCGATTATTAGAACATGCACTGTTTTTTGTAAAAAGTGCCGATGTTGGTGGTAAAGGGGTTAATGAACTGATTGGAAAAATCCATTTATTAAAGGCTTATCTTATTCAGAAAATTAATCAACCCACTTCTTTTGTTGCAGATTACGAATTTTTCAAAGTGCCTGTAGAAGTAAAATCGATTCAAAAAATAATGGAAGAGCATTTAGATTTTATCTATCAATCAAGAAAATGTGGTGGTGCTACGGAAGGTATTTTCAACAACATACTAAAATTTATAGATATCCAATGCGAAAAAATTTCTTCTGAGCTAAGACCACTGGTAAGCAGTTCAGCTGCGATTTTATGTTAATTGTTTTTAGTATCGAGTTTAGTCAGAGAAAGCCTATGGCCTGCTATTTTTTGCACGATGAAATGTCATCAGGAGTGCTTTGCAGTGATGGCATAAATAGGCTTAACTAATAGTCTCTGATCCTTATTTATCAGGGGTAGTTGCTTCTTTGGAGACATGCTATGGGAAATTATAAAAAAGATGGTCATCTTACACTACGCCTATTATCAGATCGTATTGTTAAAGCACAGCAGCCTATTCGTATTTTAGATAGTATTAAGTGGGGCGGTGAAATACAACAGGCGTTTTTTGCAAAAAAATGTAAAGAATTACCGCCAGTGGATAGCGATTATTATCAAAAAAATAAATTTTCATTTGATTTTGATGAAAAGCGCGAAGAATTTCAAATGCTAGAACGCGATATTAGTCGTCAAGTCGGCCAATTTAGCTCAGTCGGTAGCATTATGTTACGCATGTGTAGAGAATATCGCTATGTATTACGTTTTTTAGAAGCTCGCGGTACGGCAGCGTTTAGTGGCTTATCTCAAGAGCTTTATGGTAGTGCTGATGATGCTTTTTATGTGAATGCACCGCGTTTAAAAGATCTAGCAAAAATAGTCTCTTCAGCGCTGGATAATATCAAAGATAAAATAACCAATGAATTCGATGAAAAAAAATATACCAGTGCACAAGCCGCAAAAATCCTCAATGAACGGTTATCGCATTATTTTGTCAATTCCAATCTAGCGAATCGTGTTAAGGTCAGTGATGGTATTGTTGCCGATGCCGCTGCCGGATCAGAATGGATAAAAATACGTAAAGATGCACTTTTTAGTGAACGTGATTTAAAAATTTTAGAGGTTCATGAAGGGTGGGTGCATATGGGAACCACGCTGAATGGCTTGCAGCAACCTATTTGCACTTTTTTAAGTAAAGGCCCTCCTTCTTCAACGGTTACACAAGAAGGATTGGCCATTATTATGGAAATTTTTCATTTTGTTTCTTCACCGTTACGGATTAAAAAATTGACGGATAGAGTGAGTGCGATAGCGATGGCTGAAGAAGGTGCTAACTTTCTGGAGGTTTTTAATTTTTTTCAATCGCAGCATTACAGTGATGAGGATAGTTATAAAAGCTCGGTGCGTATTTTTCGCGGTAGTTTGCCGGATAAAGGGCCTTTTACCAAAGATTTGGTTTATAGCAAGGGCTTTATTTTAATCTATAACTATCTACGTTTAGCAGTACAAGAAGGTTTAGTAGAAAGAATTCCCCTGTTATTTGTAGGCAAAACCAGTTTAGAAGATCAGCGTTTGTTATCTCACCTCTATGAAGAAAAATTGATTATTGCGCCGCAATATATTCCTCATCAGCTTAAAGACTTAGCCGCTTTAAGTTGTTGGATGTGTTATTCGCTGTTTCTAAATAAGTTAGATCTGGAGATGATTGCGGTTGATTACCGTAATATTTTAGAGGGTTAATATATCATGTCCATTTTATATTTTAATTAATATTTTATTTAATAAAACATTAATTTTTTTTATTTATTATAAATTCTCATACTTATCGTATTTTTATTATGGGAGTTTAAAATGCCAGTCATTAAAAATAACAATAATAGATCCAATGCGAACCCTGAGCCAACTTCTGAGCCTAGACCGATTTTTTATCGAGATTACCTCAAATTAATGCACGCTATTCATTCACAAAATTTGCACAAAGTAATGGAGGCTGTAAAAAATACAAGTTATTTAAGATTTATTATTAATTATCGTGATCCCGAGAGACATTTTGAGACGCCTTTGCGCTTTGCTCTTGCTGCAAGTAAGGGAAATTGTTCAGGTGCGTTAATTGAATTTCTGATGAGTCAGACTGCAAATACACGGATGGTTGATGAGTTTGGTGTAACACCTTATCAGTTTGGAGCCAAACACTGCAGAAATTGGTTAGAAGTTGAAGAAATTTTTGATCATGCTTTGTCACGCGGCGATACCATTATTACAGTAGCGCCTGTTATTGATGCTACAACATCATTAATACCGTATAAAGCAAAATCTCCTTATGAATATCATCTTGTCATTCATATACCGATGAGCCTTTTTAAAGGAACTTTTACAGCACTTAGTCGATTTATATTTGAAAAATTGCAAAAACATTCTTTATTTGCTCGCCGACATTCAACTTTGTTTTTTGTGGCTCAATCCGTGACGGAATCTATGTTGATGTCTACGATGAATCTACTTTATTTTCCCAGTATCAAAGGGACGATGAGTAATTTGAATGTATTGGCATCAGGTGCTACCTATTTTAGTATGGATTTAGCATTAACGTTTAGTTTTAGTTTAATTAATTCAAAGTTACAGCCGTTACTGGATGGCGGCGGTGAAAAAGAGAGTAGGGTGCGGTGGGCTTCAAAAAAGCTTACTTCATCAGTTCTTTTTACCTTATTTTTTTTATTAAGTAATCTCAGTATTATTTTAGGGGAAAAATTTCAAGATCATAAAGTAGAAGCAGTATTGAATATTTTTTTTAATGCCATTGTCGCTTCTTTTATACACCAGGTGGCTTATGCAGGGGTTAATTCTATAACGAATTGGTTGGTTGAAAAAAGTGAGCAAGCTTCTGCTCCGCCAGAAATTGAGTTGCAAAAATCCATACCATTTTCGGTGATGAATCCTTTAGCTGAAAAGGAAGAAAGCCCTATTTATCAGAACGTCGGATTAAATCGTTGTTTGCCTCTTGATGCTAGTTTTGATAGTGGTCATTCTTCAGGTTATTCCAGCTCTTTGACAGAGAGTATAGAAGGGCCCCCAATGGACAAAAAACCAGAAGTTAAACCAAAGCCTTTTTTTGCAAATAGGGGGAGTCCTTTGTTTTTAATGCAGGCAGCGATTGAGGAAAAATCAGAGCCGGTGTATGAAGTGCCAGTGTACAAAGTGCCTTCAAGCCAGACTCTAGTATCTCGGAGATAAAAAAAGTTAGTTGTGTTATAAGAAAAAACTAAACTTTTACTTAGTTTTTTCTTATTTACGCTCATGGCTTTCACATTCTCAGAACTTTATCAACGCTTACTAAAGCGGTATGGTCGTCAATCTTGGTGGCCTGCGAATCATCCTTTTGAAGTGATGGTGGGCGCTATTCTGACGCAAAATACCAATTGGTCGAATGTAGAAAAAGCCTTAGCAAATTTGCAGCAAAAAATTAACTTAGATGCTGAAAGTATTCTAAATCTTGCTCAAGAGGAATTAGAAGCTTGTTTAAACTCTTCGGGTTATTTCCGAATAAAGACGCAGCGCTTACAATTTTATTGTCGTTGGTATCTAGCGCAAGGTGGTTATCAGGCATTGCAACAATTAAGCACGCAAAAATTGCGTCAGTTATTGCTTGCAGTGCATGGCATAGGTCCAGAAACAGCAGACGATATTTTATTATATGCGTTTGACCGTCCTGTTTTTGTCATTGATACGTATACTCGGCGTTTACTCATACGGTTACAAATGATAAAGGGAGATGAACATTATGAAGTTTTACAACGCTTATTTGAAGAAAATTTACCGAAGCGAGTCGATTTATATAAGCAATTCCATGCTTTGATTATCGTGCATGCGAAACAGTGTGGCCGTAAAAAGAATAAATCTGAATGTGAGATATGTTTGTTAACTGAGCGTGGTGCTTATTCAGCGTCTTCGTAGGATTCATGAATTTTTAAGCGATTTTCACCAGCAAATTTCATAATACACTCAAATACATCGGGCTTGGTTTCTTTAAGCCGGGGATCGAGTACCAGGCATTTTGCATGGGTTTCGTTATTTACGCTAGGGCGTAGTTGGGGAGAGTAGGCGATGCGTCGATTTTCAAAGCTGGCTAGACATCCGCACATCCGTTCCGCCCAGTCACTGGGTCGAAATGTTTCACCACTTTCTGTGATCCCTTCAATGATGATTCGTTTTTCTTTCGTGTGTTTAATTGTTTCTAACATAAGTTTTTAAATTCTTATAAAGTATATTTATACTCTTCGCACTAGAATTTTTGGCTGTGTTGCCGCTCAATTCGCAATCCTCATGTATCATCTATACACTCCGGTTGCTCATTTTCGCGGCGCCTTGCCGAAAACCCCATTGCTGTGAGTATATCTTACAGGAATAATCCTTGTTTCACTAGGTATACTCTTTGCACTAGAATTTTCGGCTGTGTTCCCGCTTAATTCGCAATCCTCATGTATGTTTGTATACACTGCGGTTGCTTCAATTCGTAACCTTATTGCATTCCAATATACTGCGGATACTTATTTTTGCGGCAACTTGCCGAAAACCCCATTGCTGTGAGTATAAAGCTTATAGCCTCTTTCTGCTTTACTGCGTGTTTCTAGGGTTAATGGAATCGTTTGTTTTAGCAGTGTAGCGATTTTTTCGATCTGTTGGGCATCGCCTTGTTTTAATTCTAGCTCAATTTCGTGCAAAGGCATGTGTTGCGTGGCCGTCCTAACCGTACCTTGATCCAGGACAAGTTCAATTTTTGTACCATCCTCTGTTTCCAAATTCCATTGGGTTCGGTTAAATCGTGTATGAAATAATTCTATTAGGGGTTGCTTACCCATGATGGTTTCTAATTTTTTAGAGACTTCTTTGTCTTTAAAGGCGTGGATATTAGGCGATGCATCTTCTATCGGTTGATCCCATTCATGTCTATGCTGTAGCTCACCCAACTGTTTGCCCGCGGTTTTTAAGGTTTGTATCGTGCGACCTTCTGCTTCTCGAATGCGTAGTGAGAGTCCTTGTTTCCATAAGCATAAATCCGGCGTATCAAAATAACGGCTGATTAATTCTTCAGAAACCGGGTGAACGTTTTTTAAAAGGGAATGATTAAAAAGTAATGCTATATGGGCGGGGTTTGCATCAATACTTAATTTAAGTTCAATTTCGAGAAACATAGCAAGTGCCGCAATATTAGGATTGGTTTATTATTTTTGTATCGCGTTGTTGGTATAACGCCTGATAGTTTTCTATTTCTTTTTGTTGCGACAGTGATTTGTTTGGATTTTTTTTATCGAATTGAGTTAAAAAGCTATCGGTTTCACTAATATATTTTTTATCGGCTTTGAGGCCATTGATAATGGATGTCATATGATACTCTCTATTGCAATACGTAGTTCTTTTATGGCTTTTTGTTCAAGTTGGCGTACACGTTCGGCAGAAACCTGATAACGATTCGCTAATTCTTGTAAAGTAGCTTTAGGTTGAGCCAGCCAGCGCTCTCTAATAATGGATTGGGAACGAGGATCTAATTGCGCCAGTGCTTGATAGAGATTGCTTTGGCTAGATTCTGCAGAGTCGCTCGCTTCTAATAAGCGTGCTGGATCGTAACGCTTATCTTCAAAATGCGTACCGAGTAACGGATAAGTGTTAGCGTGGGAATCTGAATCGTCATCGTTCCCAATATCTAAGCTCATATCGTGAGAGGCTAAACGCGATTCCATTTCACGTACTGTTTCTGGTTTTACACCGAGATCCTGTGCAACCTGCTCAATTTCTTTTTGATTAAACCAGCCTAGACGCATTTTCATTTTACGCAGATTAAAGAATAATTTGCGTTGTGCTTTGGTGGTGGCAATTTTGACGATACGCCAATTTTTCAGAATAAACTCTTGAATTTCAGCTTTAATCCAATGCACAGCGAAAGAAATAAGTCGTACACCGACTTTAGGATCAAAGCGTTTAACTGCTTTCATTAAGCCGATATTACCTTCCTGAATCAGGTCGGCGAGGGCAAGCCCATATCCGGTGTAGGTTTGTGCAATATGCACGACGAATCGTAGATTAGAAATGACCAGTTTTTTGGCGGCGTTGAGGTCGTGGTCCGTATAATAGCGTTCAGCTAATTCGGTTTCTTCCTGGGTGGTTAACACGGGGATTTGTTTAAGCCTAGCAATATAGGCATCGGTACTGCTGATTGGAAGGGCAGTCGTATAAAGTGTTTGTAAGTGTGTGTTATTCAATGGGGCCTCCATCTCTCGGGTATGTCGTCATTTAGCACGATGATGGCCACAAAACGAGTGTTTTCTGTGTTTCGTTACTCACATACCTCAAGTATGCTGCGTTACGATACTCGAAAACACGCGCCTTCTGGCTCACCCTCGTTTAATGACAACACACCCTTGCTTTCGAATTGTCTTCAGCCGTTCATTTGACCTGATAATGTGCTAGAGTATAACGCAATCTGTTTCTTATTTCACCTGTTTAATACACTAAATAGAGAGGTTTCCTCACTGACAGCTATGTATGAATACTCTTTTAATATACTCACAGAAATTGGGGTTTCGGCAAGGCGCCGCGAAAATGAAGCAACTGGAGTGTATATATGATACATGAGGATTGCGAATTGAGCGGCAACACCGCCGAAAATCCAATTTCTAAGAGTATAAAACGCCGTATCAGTACGGCAGTGAAGGTTGGATCGGTCTTGGTAGGTGGTGGAGCCCCTATTGTTGTCCAATCGATGACCAATACCGATACCGCGAATGCCCCGGCCACCGTCCAGCAAATTATTGAATTAGCGATAGCGGGGTCTGAAATGGTCCGGATTACCGTCAATACGGAAGAGGCAGCCCAACAGGTACCCTTTATTCGTGACCGGGTTCGCGCCGCGGGTTGTTCGGTCCCCCTTATTGGCGACTTCCATTACAATGGCCATCGTTTGCTACGCGATTACCCGGCTTGTGCAGAAGCCTTAGATAAATACCGTATTAACCCCGGGAATGTAGGTTATGGTGAAAAACGTGATATCCAATTTACTCAACTCATCGAAATAGCGCTAAAGCACAATAAAGCGGTTCGCATCGGTGTGAATTGGGGGAGTTTGGATCACGATCTGAGTGCCAGACAAATGGATAAAAATGCGCAGGCATTGCACCCACTGTCCGCTAATGAAGTATTGCGTGAGACGCTAGTCTTATCCGCATTAACCAGTGCGGCTTTAGCTGAAAAAATAGGCCTACCGGCTAATCGCATTGTTTTATCGTGTAAAGTCAGTCGTGTTCAGGATCTGATTGCCATCCATCGGATGCTCGCCAAGCGTTGTAATTATGCGATTCACTTGGGTTTGACGGAAGCCGGTATGGGTTCCAAAGGGGTTGTGGCTAGCACAGCGGCCTTGGCGGTTTTGTTGCAGGAAGGGATTGGTGACACGATTCGTGCGTCGCTGACACCCGAGCCAGGCGGCGACCGAATGCATGAAGTGAAAGTCTGCCAACAAATTCTGCAATCGATGGGTCTTCGTGCTTTTACGCCCTCGGTTTCGGCTTGCCCGGGTTGTGGCCGTACCACCAGTACCTATTTCCAACAGTTAGCGAATGAAATAGAAGCTTATATTAAAATACGCATGCCTGTTTGGCGTCAGCAGTACCAAGGGGTAGAAAATTTATCGTTAGCCGTCATGGGATGTATTGTGAATGGCCCGGGTGAAAGCAAACATGCCAATATCGGTATTAGTTTGCCAGGTACAGGCGAAAATCCTATTGCGCCGGTGTTTGAAGATGGTCGGAAAACAGCGACTTTGCGTGGTGATGATATTGCTAATCAATTTCAAAAAATTGTAGAAGCGTATATAGAAACGCATTACCTTAAATTAAATGCTCATAAAATAGCGAGTGAGTAAAGTATTTTATGAGTATTAAAAGGCAGCTTATTTACTTAGGATTATTTGGCTTTTTTTCTGTAGCAAGTGCGGCGGAATCAAATAATAATCCGGCCTATCAACGTTTAGAAAAAATGTTAGCGCTTTATCAAGCAGCGGTTCAACATCCGTGGCCACGACTCAATACGGATCAAACCTTAAGCGTAGGTATGCAGGGCCCGGATGTGGTAGTGCTACGTCAGCGTTTGTGTGCGACGCATGATTTATCTCCAACCGTATGCAATCAACAGGCAAATAATGCGCTTTTTGATGAAAAAATAGAAGAAGGCGTAGAGTTTTTTCAGGAAAGGCATGGTTTGATAGCGGATGGCGATGTGGGTAAGTTGACGAGAGAAGCACTGAATGTTTCGCCTGAGCAACGTGTGCATCAAATTCAAATTAATTTACAGCGTTGGTCACGTTTAATGGCATTAGCTGAACCGGCTTATATTTGGATTAATATTCCTGATCATTATCTTCGTCTTATCAAAGACCATCATGCTATTTTAGAGGCACGCATTATTGTGGGGACACCGTCACGACAGACGCCAGAAATTAATTCAAAAGTAACACGTATTATATTAAATCCTTATTGGACAGTTCCGCCTGGTATTGCGCGCAACGATGTTATTCCGCAGATTATAAAAAACCAAGATTATTTACGGCAGCATCGTATGCGGGTATTTTCGGCTAATCGACCGAATAAAGCCTTGGATCCCGATGAGGTCGATTGGTTGGCCGCACAAAAAAACCCTTCACGTATTATTTTACGTCAGGATCCCGGTCCACATAATGCATTAGGACAGATTAAGTTTGAATTTTCTAATCCGCATATGATTTATCTGCATGATACGCCCTCTAAGCATTTGTTTGATGCAGAGCGACGTTTATTTAGTTCAGGTTGTATACGTATGGAAGATCCGTTTGATTTGTTGGAAGCCTTAGCGGAATTTGATCCTTCGATTAAACAAACAGAATCACAAATAGAGACAACCTTAGAATCAGGACAGACAGTAAGCCTACGCTTAAAGCAAGCGATTCCCATCCATTTGACGTACATCACTGCCTGGGTTGATAAATCAGGTGTGTTACATTTGTGGGATGATGTTTACTCGCGCGATCCGAAAATTTCTGCAACTCAAAAAGAATTAGCGCCAGTGGTTTAAAAGTAGATCCTTAAAGTTGATATATGGGATATAATAGGCTACTTTTGTCTCCAAAATGGTTAGGAAAAACTTTGAAAAGTAAGATTATTTACCGTTTTGACCCAGAAAAAAATACTTTATTGATTAATAAAAGGGGTATTAGTTTCGAGGAGATTATTTCCATATTAGAAGCAACTGGCCCTATTGATGTAATTAGTCATCCTAATATAAAAAAATATCCTAAACAAGAAATGTACGTTATAGAGATAGATTCATATATTTATTTGGTTCCTTTTGTTAGGGAAAAAAACTCGATTTTTTTAAAAACAGTTTTTCCAAGTAGAAAGGCAACTAAAAAATATCTAAGCGAGGTAATTAAATATGTCTAAAAAAAGACAGCCGATTTTTGATTTAGACGAAGAAGAGCAAGAGCTATCTGATTCGTTTGATCGTGAAGAATGGAAAAGTACTAATCATTTAAAAAAAGAAGTTAGTTTGGCTAAAAAAACTGCAGCGAACTATTTTCGAGAAAAAGAAAAAATTAGTATTAGAGTCCAAACAGGTGATATGGATGTTATCAGAAAAATGGCCGCAGAACGTGGGTTAAGACCTCATACTTACATTGCTAGCGTACTACACCAGCTAGCAGCAGGCCATATCCATACTAAATAGGATTTTTAATGCCTAGAAAGTGAATATTTAATCCCAATTCTTAGGGCAAAAGATTAAAGGCTTTAGCATATTAATAAAGCAGCAGCTACTTTACGCTCTTCTGACATTAATACGGCATAAGTGCGACAGGCTGCTGCGGTATCCATGATTTCTATACCAATTTTTTTTTCGTAGAAATCGGCTAACAGAGCAGGATTAGGAAAAGCTAAATGGCGCCCGGTACCGAGTAATACAATTTCTGGATTTAAATCAAACAGCAACAGAAAATGTGTTGTATTTAACTCAGTTAAGGATTGTGGCAACCAAGGATCAATCAGTTTATTTGCTGTAACGATAACACTATGATCCACTTTTTCGTCATTAATTTGAATAAAGCCGTCACCATATCCGCGTATATGATATTGACCTTCACCGGTATCTAGATTTAATTCCATAAACTTATACTCTTAGCACTTGAATTTTTGTCTGCGTTCCCACTCAACTCGCAATCCTCATGTATTTTGTATACACTCCGGTTGCTTCGTTTTCGTGGCGCCTTGCCAAAAATCCCATTGCTTTGAGTATATACTGATTCTAGTTAAGCGAATCATTATACTGCTAGCCTATAGGGATAGGAAATTTTAAAAAATATCACATGCAAAAAACACGCGTACGTCGTTCAACAGATAAGGTTGCTTTTTTAGAAGGGTTACATCCGATTTTAGCCAGGGTGTATGCGGCTAGAGGGGTTCAATCGCCGGCTGAGTTAGATTATCGTTTAAGTCAGTTATTACATTATCAAGCATTAAAAGGTATTGAAGAAGCCGCTTCGATCTTAGCGACGGCTTTAATGCAACAGCAACGACTACTGGTGGTAGGTGATTTTGATAGTGATGGTGCAACCAGCAGTGCATTAGCCGTGAGTGCACTGCGAAGCTTTGCTGCTCAGAATGTAGATTACTTAGTGCCGAATCGATTTGAATATGGCTATGGTTTAACACCCGAAATTGTCGCGGTTGCCATCCATACTAAAAAACCGGATCTGATTATAACGGTAGATAATGGTATTTCCAGTTATGAAGGCGTAGCCGCCGCTAAAAAAGCCGGTGTAAAGGTGATTGTTACCGATCATCATTTGCCTGGTTTATCTTTACCCGATGCGGATGCCATTGTTAATCCACAACAAGCGGGTGATCAGTTTACAAGTAAAAACCTAGCTGGTGTGGGTGTTATTTTTTATGTGATGCTGGCGCTACGCCATGCATTGCGAGAACGACGATGGTTTAATCCAAGCACACGGCCTGAACCGAATATGTTGCAATTCCTCGATTTGGTGGCGTTGGGAACGGTGGCTGATTTAGTGGCGCTGGATCATAATAATCGCTTAATGGTTTATCAAGGGTTACAGTGGATTAAAGCAGGCAAAGCGAGGCCCGGTATTTATGCATTACTCAAACTCGCAAAACGTGAAGTGGATCAATTGGTTGCCAGTGATTTTGGTTTTGGTGTTGCGCCACGTTTAAATGCAGCGGGTCGTTTAGCGGATATGTCATTGGGTGTGGCCTGTTTACTGGCTAACGATGCCAATGAGGCTTATGAAGCGGCTTTAAAACTCAGTGTATTAAATGAAGAGCGACGTACGATTGAAGAGGGAATGCGGCGCGAAGCGTTTGTTGCATTAGATAAACTCATTGAGCAAAAACCCTTAGAAAATGGGATATGTTTGTTTGATGCGAATTGGCACCAAGGTATTATTGGCTTGCTGGCTTCCCGTATCGTCGAACGTTTACATAGGCCTAGTATTATTTTTGCGCCGAGTCAGCAGGGCGATGAAATAAAGGGTTCTGCACGTTCTATACCCGGTGTGCATATTCGTAATGTCTTAGAAGCGATTGCCACGCGTGAACCCCAATTGATTGCTAAGTTTGGTGGCCATGCCATGGCAGCGGGTTTGACCTTACGACGCGATGCTTTAAATCGTTTTTCAGCGGCTTTTCAATCAGAGTTAGCACATCATTTGGATGAGGATATTTTACAAGGGAAATGTTATACCGATGGTGAATTAGATCATCAGGATTTCTCTTTAGATTTAGCCGAAACATTGCGTTACCAAGGTGGGCCTTGGGGGCAAGGATTTCCGGAGCCGCTGTTTGAAGGTCGATTTAATGTATTGGCGCAGCGATTAGTGGGGAATAAACATTTAAAAATGACGCTCAATCTTATGGAATCGAGCCAGCAATTTGAAGCAATTGCGTTTAATGTTAACCTGAGTGATTGGCCTAATCATAGAGCAGAGCAGATTATGATAACTTACCGTTTAAGCGTGAATTATTATCAGGGTAGAAAGCGACTGCAATTGATAGTAGAAACACTAGAAGCCGAATAAGAAAAAGGCCAGCAAACTGGCCTTTTTTCAAAGCGTATTAAAAACGTTTTTAATACTCACAGCAATGGGATTTTCGGCAAGGCGCCGTGAGAACGAAGCAACCGCAGTGTATACAACATACATGAGGATTGCGAGTCGAACGGGAACGCCGCCGAAAATTCAAGTGCGAAGAGTATAGTTTTTATTTAGCTTCTGTAGTATTAGCTGTGCTTAATTTGCTAAGATCAGCATCTTTTGCAGTGTTAGCCGCTAAAGCGTCCTTTTGTCCTTTTTTCTGAACAGCTTCCTTTTTAGCAGGTGTTACTGCTGATTTTTCAACTGTAGTAACTGAAGAAGGCTGGCTCGTCGCATTAATAGCTTCGTCTGCAGCAAAGGCAGGGATAGCTAATACGGCAGTAGTTAAGCCTAATACAAGAGCTTGTTTCAATTTCATGACGAAGGACTCCAATTTATTATAAGAATTGTAAGCATGACTTTTTGTGTAAAAAGACATGTGGCGTTATCATACCCAGTAAAAAACGCAGTGTGAAGACCTTTTTAGAAAAAAAATATGCTAAAACAGCCAAAACAGCTTATAAATCCTTTTATGGTTGCGCCGATGATGGGCTGGACAACGCGTCATTATCGCTATTTTATGCGGCTTATTTCGCAAGAAGTCACACTGTATACGGAAATGATCACGACCGGCGCGCTGTTAAATAATTCAGATCATGACCGTTTCTTGGCTTTCCATGCTAGTGAACAACCCTTAGCCCTGCAACTGGGTGGTAGTGTTGCTGCAGAATTAGCGCAAGCAGCAAAAATAGCGCAACGCTACGGTTATACCGAGATTAACCTGAATGTAGGGTGCCCAAGCGATAGAGTACAATCGGGTTGTTTTGGTGCGGTATTGATGAAGGATATTCATCATCTGGCTGAATGTATTGCGGCTATGAAAGCGGCTGTGCCGCTTTCCATCACCGTAAAAACCCGTATCGGTGTAGATGATTATGAGAGTTATGAGTATTTAGCCGAGTTGATTCAAACAGTGAGCGCAGCGGGATGTAAGACCTTTATTATTCACGCGAGAAAAGCGTGGTTAAAAGGTTTAAGCCCTAAAGAAAATCGCGAAGTGCCACCTTTAAATTATGAATGGGTTTATCAAATTAAACGCGATTTTCCAGAGTTAGCGATTGTTATCAATGGCGGTATTAAAAATTTAGCGGAGGCACGTGATCATTTGCGTTATGTGGATGGTGTGATGATAGGGCGAGCGGCGTGGCATACCCCTTATATGTTTAGAGAACTTGAGCGTGTTGAGCGGGAAGATAGCGTGGATGATCGTATCGCTATTGTTCAAAAATATAGTGATTATGCACAAGCGGCTTTTATGCGCGGTGAAAGCCTTTCGCATTTATTACAGCCGTTATTCGGTTTATTTCATGGTATTACAGGTGCTAGACAATGGCGTGGCCAATTAACACAGGCGATACAAATGAATGTAGCACCTGCGGTTGTGTTGCGAGAAATGTTAGTCAATATGGCTGATAATAAGCGCCTTATTAGTCCGGAACTAAGCAAATAAGCCCATGTTTTTATAGGCTAGACCTATGCGTGTTACTCATTGCCAAATTTATTTTGGCCTCTGTTTTTTTCTCTAACTCCGCAATCAAGCAAGCACTCGTTGTTTTCGGTCTGAAGGGAGCAAAAACACACCAGAACACTTTTTTTAAAGTGTTATTTCTATATTCCTTTAAAATACTTATTAAGTTAGGGTTCTGAATTTTCTCTTTGAATTCTGTCAGTTTTTCTAGGTTAGTTTCATCTAAATTTTTTAATGCTTTATATAAATCACCGAGAATTTTAGCTTTCTGCTTAGAAAGACTATCATTTTTTTTATCTAATATTAATCGATAGCGATTTATTCTAGTTGATAAATCATTAAAAGAATTCGTAACGCTATCTTGAGCAAGCCGCGCAGCAACTATCTGTTGCTTTTCAGCTATCCGTTGCTCTTCAATTATCTGTTGCTGTTGCTCTTCAGCTATCCGCCGCTCTTCAATTATCCGTTGCTGCTGCTCTTTAGCTATCCGTTGCTCTTCAATTATCTGTTGCTGTTGCTCTTCAGCTATTCGCCGCTCTTCAATTATCCATTTATTGGCACTTTCTAACCTATCGGTTTGAATAGGTCCGGTCTCTTTCATTAAATCTCTAGGTGTTTCTTTTAAAGCCGCGTTAGACGTTTTTTTGTTGTTCTCCTCATATGCCTGCACTCGATCTTTTGCCGCATTTCCATCCATTCCTTTACAAATGAGTATAGCTTGCAACTCTTCTGTGCGGTAAGGCTTGACCTCGACTTTATGAAATCGATTTTGAAGCGCCTTGGATAGAGGGCTACGATTAGCAAAGTTGATCGGATTTTGGGTTCCTATGACTAAAAAACCTGGCTTCTCTGCTTCTTTACCCTCTAAATCAACACCGCTCATCAGCGCGTTGAGAAGGTTTTCTATCGGCGCAGTGTTAAGTTCATCTATTAAAACAATAGCGCCTTCATGAAAGGCCTTGGTCAAGGTATCCTTAACTTCTGCCATATCTGTCAACGTTAAATAATAATAACGTTTAGCAGGTTCAGTGGCGGTTTTTTGGTAGCCGTGCTTTTCGAGCAACGCCATCACTAAGGCACTTTTACCCACACCTGACGCACCTTCTAGCAATATACCTTTAAGACCCAGCTTATGAATTGAAGGTTGTTCTTTTTGTTTCTCACGTATTGCCAATTGATATTCTAGCAGTTCTAGTGTCCGTTGACGGCTGGCTGGTACCACATAGTTGTTTCCTAAAAGTGTTAACCCTTCTTCTTTATGGCCAGGGCGTAGCTCACGATAGCTTTTTTCATTTTGTTTAAACTTACTTTTCCACTCCGCTCGCAATGCTTTAGGCAAATAGGGTTTAACTTCATCGTAAAGCGATAAAAAGGCTCGTTGCATGGATGTTAGTTCAGGATAGTTCTGCCCATGATTAGCAAAGCGTAACACCATCATTTGTAAATTACGTAGCGTTAAGAATTGTTTGTTTTGAGTATCTTTAGGTAAATCACGATAAGTTTTTAAAAAAAGCGTTATAATTTGTTCTTTTTCTTTACTTAATAACTCTAATGAATAAGCCTGATGAACTTGATCGAGTAATTGATTTAGAATATTTTTTAAAAATGTATCAGACCAATCCTTCAATACCAACCCGTGACCATGTTGTTGAAAAAATCGATGCGTTTGTCTACCCTCAAAATCTAAAAAATTACCACAAAAAATAACTTTATGTTGAGGCGTCAATGTACAAATTTCACCTTTTATCAAGATGGAAGGTGGATCATCAAATAAACCTTCAAAAATATCAAAAGTGCCTTCCTTACTTAAATTAGCTTCATCTATAAATAAAATATGTATGCTATTAGCAGCCGGTTCCTTCGCCCAACGTCCAATTTCATCCATTCCTACAGTTAATTCGAGTGTCTGATCTTCTTCTCTTTTATAAGCGTCCTTTAATTTTTCAAACACCAGTGTACTTTTTCCAATGCCTGAGGGTCCCATTAAAAAAGTATAGGGCGCATTAGCTAACGCGCTTTTTATTTTTTCTAGGCGTTTAGTTTCTTCGTAAGCAGCAGCCTCTGTAGTCGTCAATTCTGGGTTCTGTTTCGATTTTTTTATTTCAGTCTTCGTTCTACTCGTATTGAAGTCCTTAGAAAACATAGCCAGTGTTTTTAATGGATTATCAGTTTCTGGTTTTTCTTTTAATCGCTCAGCCATGGTTTTTAACTGCGCAAAACTGAATGTTTCTAGGATTTCTGTTTGATCAGCGAAGCGTTGCTTAATTTTTTCTACGCTCTCTTCTAGGGGTTTATTTTCTTCTTGTAAAAGTGCTAGACGTTCTTGTGCTGTGACGGAATGGGCTTGATACAGGTTAGTTTTATTAAGGTATGCAAACGCATTAGGTTGTTCTGTCACTAACATCACTTGACTCGTACTAACAAGCCGTTGTTCTCCATTGACCATTAAAAAAGGTTGTGCTGCAAAAAGACTGGATAGATTGCTAGCTAATTCCGGTGAAAATTGTCCTTTAATAAGAATAGAACGGCCTTCTTCTATTGCTTTTAATAGCGCACCTTCTTTCGTGCGCATTAAGGGTAATAGCATTGATGCATCTTTAACGCCGGTATCAGATTCTTGCTGCAGTGAACACACTAATTCTTGGTAGCTTGTTTGTGCATCAATAGAAATTATCTGAAGATGCTTGTTTTCCTTCTGTATTTTTTTTGCCGTAAAATTTGCATCTGAACTAAAATGGCAGGTATAAGGGGGGTGTAAAATATTTTTAGAAGTAGAATCTGTTAACGTTGAGAAAGTAGTTGGTAGTATTTCTGTCTTCATCTCCTCAGGTAGTTTCACATTATCGGCTAATATCAGCTTAAGCTGACAGTTGTGTTTCTGCGCAGCAGCGCACAAGCTTGCCCAAGTGCCTACGGATAGCTCTTGTGTCACATAGAGACGCATGGATTGGCCGGCATATTTTTCTAAAAGACCAGGCTTTTCCGTAAAAATGTGCGTTTTATTACAATAACTATATTGTTGCAGTAACCCCTCTATTGTAAAAGGGCTCAACACATAATCGTAATCGTTGCTTTGTGGATTAGCAATAATTTGCAAGGGTTGCTCAAAGCAATATTTGGGATTAGTCAATTCCCAGCTAAACTTCTCAGGCAATGTAACACTTTCACCATTGATATCAATGTATCTATTTCTGACTAAATCAGCAAAAAAGCGTTGACACTCTGTGTTATCAAGCGGTGCATGAATAATTTGTACGTTTCTACCTTCTTTCCACGCTTGTTGAAAAATACCTGTTTTATAAATAAAGGGCGGATTCGTTTTACCTGAAGGGCTTAATCGACCGATTAATCGTTCTTTCCAATCAAAAACATTATCGTAAAGATCGATGACTAAGGGAGAAGAAGTACTATCGTTATTCTCCTCTAGAGTATCATTTTGTTCGGGGGCTAAAGCAATCGATTGCTGTGTAGGGGTTGTTTTCCACTCCTGTCTAATAGAAAATCTTGATACAACATCTTCACCCATTTGCTGACTGGTATCTTTATCCATCGCCGCTAATATAAGGACGCCTTCAGGTATAGCAATATTTCTTAGTTGACGAAAATCATCATACAAGGAATTAAATCCCACATCAGTCATTTGAAAGCGATCGTAGTTTATCAACAAAATATCGCCTGGCTGAAGTTGCTTTAATTTTCGAATAAAGTCACTATCCATAATGTTAATGCCTGTTTTAGTCACCTGTACTGTTTGGGTAGTCAAGTCTCTAAAACTGGGGAGATAAAGAATCTTTTGCCCCGGCACGCGTTTATTAACATGAAGTCCCTCATAAAAAAGCTCAATGCTTTCCTGATGAGGAAAGACCAGCATAGCTTGTTGTTTGTTGGGCTTATAAGTTTCTAACTTTGTGTAAAAAAGGTTCAAATCTTCGGTAAATTTGTCAACGATTAACGGTTTCGATAGTGCTTTTTCCTGTTCACTTTGCTTGATTTCATTTTCCGGTAGCATTTGCAACGGTTTTTTGTTTACTTTAGTGGGATAACCACCTAAATCGCATTTAATCCACTTTTCTTCATGGGCTACTTCAATGAACGCATGTGCAGCATTGGTTATCACGCGTGCCTTGATGTTAAATGCCTTGGCTAAGGCTAAAAACAAATAAGCACGATGTCTACAGGCACCCACTTTTTTTTCTAAAAGACGATTAAAGCCCGTATAATCGTGCATACATGGATCATCTTGAGGCGTAATTTTCTTTTCTTTATCTATTCCAAATTTTTTTAGCGCATTAATTAATAAAGAGATAAGTACGGTTTTGTCTTGCTGAATGAGTTGCTGATAAGCAGAATTATCTTGCAGTGAACCATCTGCATTAAAACAGAGTTGGTTTATTGACTTCAATAAACCTTTTTGCTTGCGAGATAATTTAAATTTATCATTTGAACTGATTGATGTTTTAGGAATCCTGAGTTTATATTCGATTTTTACAGATTCTTCTTTTGAGCTATTATTAGCGCTAAGTCGCATGAAATACTGATCCGAATTGCTTGCACGAGCAAATTCCAATTCGCTCTGAGCTCGGTAAGCGAGCAACTCCTCATCTGCTGATAAAGAAGGTAATGGTGTCCAATCTGAGCTATTCAAGCGCGCTACCATTTGTCCTGTAATACATGTATTGTCCTTGTCATTAGCAAATGGCGCTAAATCATGTACCTTTGCAGGCTGTTGGTTTAATCGTTCCGGTGATGTCTTGATAGCTTCTAATGCTAAATATCCATTTTTATTCTTAACTATAGTGTCAGAAACAAACAGGCGATAAGAGGAAACCGCTATATTTTTCCCAAAATAAGTTTGTGCAGTTAACTCCGCATCACTGAATGCAGTGTCAACATCGAGCTTGTTCGCACCGGAAGAGGGACCTGCTATAGCTTCATCGTCCTTAGTTTGTGCGGTTAACCACGCATCACTTAAAATAGTCCTTAGATCGCTTAACATAGTGTCAATATCAAGCTCGGGCGCACCGGAAGAGGGACCTGCTATAGCTTCATCTTCCCTAGTTTGTTCAGTTAACCCCGTATCATTTAACGTAGTCTCAACATCAAGCTTGCGCTCACCGGAAGAGGAACCTGCTATAGCTTCATCTTTCCTAGCTTGTGCGAGTAACTCCGCATCACTATCAAACTTGATCGTACCGGAATTTTTTCCCATCGAAAAAAGAGGATTTAGGCTTGAGTACCTATCGCTTATTAAGCCATCAGAAATAGGATTAATTTCAGAGGAGTGAGTTTGTGATGTATTCTTCTGCGCATAGTTTCTTATACCTAAATCGATATTTTCTAATGTTAACAAAGGGCAATGACTTAAAAAGTTCTCCCGTACAGCTGTGTCAAGCTCAAGAGCGCCATATATCGTAAGTTTTCTCAGCTCAGAAAAAGTTAAACCTTTTAATAATTTATTAGGATCTAATTTGAATGTCCTCATCTTAAAATAAGAATTATATTCAAAATTGAATAGGAGGCTTTCACACTGAGGGCAACTGTTTAAAAATTTATTTAATACGGTTTCATCAATGCTAATAGGGCCCGCTACCAGAAATCTTCTTAAGCTTGGAAATGTTACGTTTCTAAATATTTCACTGCAATCAACTATTTTTCCTGTTGAGTATCTAAAATCAATCTTCAGAGTGTTAAGCTGAGGAAGACGCTTTGATATTTTGACTAATAGATCATCTAGATCAAGGGCATATTGATTTATGTTTTTCAGATACAATTTAGTTATCGTAGAATTTTGCCCTAAAAATTCAAAAAATTGCACGAGTGGCAACGAAAATGTGCGAAAGTCAACCTCCAAACTGTTTAGCGCAAAAGTTTGCGCTCCAATATGTTCCTTCATGGCGTAAAAATCAAGAATACAAACTTGGCTACGCGCTACCCCTTGCTCAGCCATGAGTTCCATAATTGTAGAAATAGGAGGGACCACCTCATTAGCATGTCTAATAGATTGCTTTATGCTATAATCATTATCATTAATACATGATAATGATGCATGGTGCTCCGTGTCCAACACAAAAACCCATACCTTAAACCCTGCGTCCACAAGAGATTCAATGTAATTTTTATATTTATCACGGAATTCATTTAAGGTGCGGTTCCCATAAATATTGCTTAAAAAAGGATAAATCCAATCGGTTAAGACAAGGTGCTTTTTTGCTTTATCGCTGTTTTGGTAAGCATTTTTTACAAAACAATCCGATTTACCCTCAATAAATCGCTGAGGGTCTATACGGCCACTACTGGGTATTTCAGTATATTCTTGCCCTGCAATAAGGCTTCGATGATAGAATTCGTCGGGAAATTTTAGCATACGATAATATCAGTTTTTAAAGCTATATTTTAAATGCAAATAATTAGGGTATCCTTAACGTGTTGTTGCGCAAAAGAACGTTCCGCTGCAGGGGCAAAAATAAAAATTAGGCTAACGTAGGGATAAGGTAGGTAGAAAAAGGGGTCGTCATTTAACACAGGCGATACAGATGAATGCAGCGCTTGCGGTTGTGTTGCGAGAAATGTTAGTCAATATAGCGGATAATAAGCACGTTTAAGCTATAAAATGATTTATTTTTTTAAGTAATACAAATTAAATTGACAATCTTCAACATCATCAGATTCACAATCGTAACGGTTATCTCTTTCCCTACCTTTTGTATCTGTATGCTTTTTCCAAGCTTCTGAGTCAGCTGCAATCGTGGCAACTTTAGTTTTTAAATTCTGCACTAAAGCAAGACTTTTAAAAGTAGGATTTTTAGTAGAGGCGTCTTTTATTAAATATAAGCAGGCACTTATTTTACCATATCGTACGCCCTTTACTGGTTCACTAGGGTTCATAAATGTGGCACCTGCAAAAGCAATGGGTTTTTCTGCTAATGCAAAATCGCCATCTTGATCGATAAAGTCAATTTTGCCAGAAGCATTCGTTCTTTGTTCAAACTCTTCTGAAGCAGGGCAAGTGCCTGCTTTTGCGGTTAAGTTAAACGCTAGCAGCGGGGCTATTATAGCCACCGTAATTAAACTTTTTATTTTCATCTAAATTTACTCCATTAAAATTATTAAATTTACAAACCATTAAATAATATCTGTATAAGATTTTTTTGTGCAGCTAATAGCCATACTAAATATTGAAACACAAGAAATAATTGCACTAGAATAAGAAGCAGCTGTCTAAATGCATCACAATTAAAAATTTAAACGCCAAGAAATTAATAACAGTAGGTACTTTCTGCAATGACTTATACTTTTAACCCGCACCGACACGTCAAAATTTGGTTAACTAAGGATCCCGATAGTTTTTTGAATCTTGAGAATCAAATACGGCTTGTAAATATGCGGAGTGTGAATCAATACGATGAGATTCATTTGATTTATGATCGCAGCTTGCTATCTGAGAAGGCGTTTAATGATTTAACTAAATTTTGTGAAAAGCATCATATCCTGAGTCATGATGTACAGCAGAACATTATTCCTTTTTGTCAGAGCGTAGAAGAAAAACGCTTAATTACGATCTATCAAGACGAAATTCAACATTTGAATGAAGCGGGAAATGTAGCGGTTGCTAGTGACATATTGCGATGGTTGAAACCTATCTACACATTAGGTACGTATAGTGATTTCGATACTAACATTGATACCCGTCATCTACCCTCTAGTATGGAAGTAAAACAAAATATTTTATTCAATATGGGAAGTGTCGTTGTTTCTGGTCACTTTCAGCAGCAGGAATATGAGCTACTGCAACTAAACAATGACATCATTGCTGTGGTTGATCCAGAAACAGCAGAACCTACTATCAAACAAATACAATGTTCATTGTATGAAGCTTGTTATAAACCACAGTCGTCTGAAGATTCGCCATTTTCTGCTTATGTAGCTTGGGATAAAGAGGGTGTTGAGAAATTAGGACTAGTGTTTCCGCAGTCAATACAACATCAGTATCTTACAGTGCTAGCTAAGATAGCGGAAAAAAGAACTAGTCGTGAATTGCGCGTAGAAATAATTCGTCAAACGGAAAATAATCAGATTTTTTGTAAGGAGATGGCTAAAATGGCAGTGTGTGATGTTGCTATTGGGATAAGGGAAGCTTTAGTGAGAGTAATGGAGGATAGAGAGTTACCTGAAAAACTCATTAGGGAAAGTAAAAAGAAGTTAGCCATGTCGGATGAAGATCTTGTAGCAAGCAGTCGTGAAACTTGCCAGTCTAAGTTACTAAAATTGAGTGTTACCCATACAACTGGTCCGGGCGGATTATTGGTAATATTATTTTCGCCTATCTATGAGGTGTCATCTGTGGAATTTACTGATACCATAATTCCTTATGGATTATGTCATTATGGATTAGAGAAGGCTTTCCAATCAGGTCAACATCTCGCTTTTCATTCAACACCAGCGGCCTATTCTCAGTTGATGAGATCAGAGATAGGAGAAAAGAATGATTGTTCTTGGTTGAGTCGAGGTCAAGCTTTAGTACAGAAACGGGAAGCTAGAATTAAGAAAGCGGCTAGCATTATCCAACAATTTTATAGGGAAAATAAACTTAAAAATCAAATGGTCGATGTTGCTGACAATGTACGTAATGGTTTAAAGATTTCTTGATGTGGAGGTTCGGGTAGCAACAAGTCCTTCTTTATTTTTTAATAGGATTTAAAGGTAATGTATCAATATCTTTCTGTGTTTTATTGTCCATCAAAATGACCTTAGTCTGATTTTTACAGGGTTCATTTGACAGGTAGTTGCACGTGGTTTCTAAACCTTGCGCATGAATACCTATCCATTGTGAGAAGAGGAAAGGAAAGTTAAGTGCAGAACGATAGGCCGTTATTGTTCTTTTATGTGTGTCATCGGAGGAAATAATAAACATCGGAACACGATAATTTTGCTGATATTTATCACTGTGCTCTAAAAAACCTTTTCTTAAAGCGAGCCCATGATCGGCAAAATACATCATGGACCAGCTATTTCCACTCGATTTTGCTAGTGAGGCAATGCTTTTTAATAAAGTATCAGTATTTTGAATACTTTGGATATAGCAGGATAGCTCTTTGGAGTGGAAATAAACATTAAACTGGTTTTTTGTTCTTTGGCAAGCCGGAGGATGAGAGCCAATAAGATGAATGACGATTAACTTCGGTTTGTGTAGGGTTGAGCTATTGAGTGCAGATTGAATAAAAGGCAATAATGCGCTATCACTCGCATTTTTAAAGCGTGCTAAATCCTTGGATTGTAAAAATAGTGATGTATTAGCATTTTTTCCAATACCACTAATTGGTGTATCAAATTCGCCAAGATAACCCTGATTAGAAATCCACCAGGTATAAAAGCCACTTTTTTTGGCTAGGTTGATAATATTATTTTGCAGTTGTAATTCGTTATTCGGATGTTCGGCTAAGGTATGTGTTAAAGAGATGACGGTAGCGGGACCAGCCGATAAATAATTGTCGAAAAAAAGCCCGTTGGATTGGCTGGCAAAGGGCGTGTTGTTAATGGCAAAGCCATAATTGTGCATTAAATCTTTTCGTACACTTTCACCAATAACCAGAATATATGTTTGGTATTTTAGATGTGCAGAGACATTTTTCCAGCTATCTTTTTTACTTAATATTTCTTTGAATTCTTTATATTGTTTACTAACAAAATAGCTATTGTGGTATGCAGTTAATAAAAATTTTACGGGGGTAATGCCTATTCCGGATAAATCTAGTTCACCTTCTTGTAATGCTCTTTTTAGTGGCATAAAGAAGGTGCTTATTAACACAAAGGCTACGATAAATTTATTAGCTTTTATAGCGAGGTTTTCAGGTAGTTTGGCTATAAAAGCCCACAGAATAATAATTAGAACACTGCCTATATAATAAATAATAGGGATGCTACCTAATAAACCTACTGCTTCACCTCTATTGGTATAAAATGCGGCAGTAATGACAGTGTAATTAGGATCACCAAAAATTTGTCCGATAGGAAAATAGAAGGCGGCAAGCAAGGCGAAAAGAAGTGTAATGGCTAGATAAAGCTGTCGATTATATTTTAAAATTAACAGTAAAAGAAAAAATAGTGCAAATGAATGGACAATACCGAGCGAATATCCAAAAGAAGCATCAATGATGATAGAAAATAGAAGTAGTATCACGTAGTGTCGCTTATTGGGCAGATCAACAGTGGCAGAATAGAGCTGTCTTATTATTTCCATAGGATGGAAACCCAGGTGAAGATAGCCAGTAGTAGCGTCAGGAATACGGCTGCAGAGCCTATATCTTTGGCTTGACCTGATAGCACATGGTGCTCGGTGCCAATGCGATCGACTATTTTTTCTATCGCGCTATTGATGATTTCAGCAATTAAAACAAGTCCTATGGAAGCAATCAGCAGCAGACGTTCTACCTTGCTCACATCGATGTATAAGGTAACAATGATTACCACCAATAAAAGCAGGCATTCCAGACGAAATGCGGGCTCATGTCGCCAGATAGTGGCTAACCCTTGGAGAGAGCATCGGGTGGCTTTAATAAGACGGGAAAACATTTTTTATTATAATTTTTGTTATGGCTATCAATTATATCGTTCGACGCATATATAATATTAGCAGGCGGAATCTATCATTAACGAGTTAGTCTGTAAATAAGCGTCGTCTTCTCTTTATTGCAGGGGGTATTAAGTGCGGGTGACTGGCTCGATCCACTGATATAAAGCAAACGATTCGGGCTGACATTTAAAACAGCGGGTTGCACAAGCGGGTGTTTTAATACATTTTTTGACGCAACCTTTGCGTATTAATAAATCTAAAATAGCGACGATTTCTTCTTTATTGGTTTGAAAAGTTTGTAATAGTAAAGAGAGATTAACGACTTTTTTTTCAGCAATAAATTTTTTTAAATCGAGTAAACTAGCCATGACAACCTCCGGAACAATCGCTAGTGCTTGGTGTGCTGAATGTTGTCAATCCACTGGTTTTATAGCGTAAAGCCCAGAGCGTTGCGATTAAACTGAAGCCAATGATTAAAAAACACAGTAATGATTGCAGAGGATGCTGCATAAAAGTAGCGGTTTGATAAAACACAGTGGCGACAGCGTAAGCAATACCTGTGCTCCATGCCATCGAAAAATAAGCCCAGCTTCTTCCTATTTCTCGCTGCATGACGGCCATGGTTGAAATACACGGGAAGTATAATAAGATAAATAATAAGTAGGCAAAAGCGCCGATCTTGCCGTCAAAATAATGGGACATGACACCGTAAACCCCGGGGGTGGTATCGGGCGCGGCCATTTTCGCTGCCATGGGATTCCATACGCTAACTTTGAGTTCGGCAAGATTTTTAGGCACAGAGAGCGCTGCTGTTTTTAATTCCGTTAAGATATTAGAAGAATCTTCTTCTTCGGTGAGTTGTCCTACTTGTGAATATAGCGTATTCAGCGTACCCACAACGACTTCTTTCGCCAGCAAACCACCGGCTAAACCAACCGTTGCGGGCCAATTATCTTTTTGAATCCCGATGGGATAAAAGACAGGTGTTATTGTTTTGCCAATAGAAGATAATAAGGAACTTTGGTTTGCTTCACCCGAAATAAGTTTGCCATGAATGCTGACGGCATTTAAAAAGCCGATGAGCATGCAGATAGGAATAATGAAGCGTCCCGCTTTAATTAAAAATAATTTCAGTCGTTGCCAGGTGCTCAGAAAAATAGTGCGCCAATGTGGCCAATGATAGGTAGGTAATTCTAAAATCATCGGCGTGTTTTCGCCTTTTAAGGTGGTAGAACCCAATAAGAAGGCTGTTAAAATGGCGGTAATAATCCCAATGAGATAGAGAGCAAAAATAATCAGCGCACCGCCGTGTGGGAAAAATGCAGCTACAAATAAAACATATACCGTCAGACGTGCGCCACAGGACATAAAAGGCGCCATCATCACGGTTAAAATGCGATCGCGTGCTGAGGCTAAGGTACGCGTAGCCATCACAGTCGGTACATTACAACCAAAACCGACAATGAGAGGAACAAAGGCTTTTCCTGGTAAGCCCACCGCGGCCATCAATCTATCGATAACAAACGCAGCGCGTGCCATATAGCCCGAGTCTTCCAATAACGATAAGAATAAAAACATGGCGCCAATAACGGGTATAAAGCTAATCGTGGTATTAATACCTTTACCAAAACCATTGGCGATCAATGCAATGAGCCAAGCGGGTAGGTGTAGAGAATTTAACAGCGTGATAGTGCCATGAATAAAAATCGCGGTACTGCCTATATCAAAAAAGTCTTGAAATGCACCACCGACATTAATCGCAAATAAAAATAGGGAGTACATCACTAATAGAAAAATAGGAATACCTAACCAGCGATTCAGAATGACGCGATCGATAGATGACGTAAATGTTTTGTTGTTGGTTTGTTTTTTTATAGTTTGTTTGAGCGAGGATTGTATCCAACGATAACGTGCATCGGCGATGAGTAGGTCAGGTTCTTCGCCTAACTGTGTACGTAATTCATCGCGTAGCGATTTTGCGGCATTTCGTTCTTCTGCGCTGGCAAGTTTTTTTGCAAGGTTGTCATCTTCTAATAGACGCAGTGCTAACCAACGGGGACAAAGGACGTCGTCCCGGCCGCCGTCCTTTGGCTTGACCAAAGGATTGACCGCGGGATCCATGCTTTGACTCAGTGCTTCCCAGGCGGTTTGTAGTGCCGGTTCAAGGGGGTAAGTGATAGGTTCCGATGAATGCGACGTTTGCACTAAGGCCTGACGTAATTCCGCTAAGCCTTTGCCACGAATAGCCGTTAAAGGAATAACCGGACAACCTAATGATTGGCTGAGTTGTGCGACATCAATGTTGATGCCACGGCGTTTAGCAATATCCATCATATTGAGTGCAATAATGACAGGCAGGCGCATTTCTAAGAGTTGTGTAGTGAGATAAAGTTGGCGTTCTAAATTACTGGCATCAACGACATTGATGATCGTATCCGGTGGATTTGAGAGTAGATAGTTGCAGGCAATACATTCATCGACACCACTATTATCTGAAACAACACTGAGTGAATAGGTGCCTGGAAGATCAATCATTTCGTAGCGCTGATCACCTAGGGTGAGAGAGCCGCTTTTTTTCTCGACAGTGACGCCCGACCAGTTACCTATTTTTTGCCGACTGCCGGTGAGTGCATTGAATATAACGGTTTTCCCGCAGTTGGGGTTGCCGGCGATGGCAATGATTTTATTTTTTTTCATCATGGCTGACTTATTTTAATCGGAAGATTCCACATAAATGTGGCAGGCTTCGCTCGCTCGCAAGCTGAATTGACTACCTAATATTTGCAGTTGTAAGGGGTCGCCAAAAGGTGCGCGTCGTATCAGGGTGATAACGGTTTGTCGATTAATACCCAGGTTTTGCAGAAGTTTGCGGCAATGTGCGGCTATATCTGGGCTAAAGCCATGCACAATAGCCGATTGCCCTGATCGTAGCTGGGTGAGAGGAATCGCTGCCTTAAGCATAAAATCTCTAAATGAGAATGATTACTATTTATAATAGTGATTTTTTAGCCGCTACGCAAGCGATTCCTTTGGCTGAATATAGCGGGTAGACTTCTTTCAAAACAAAGGAATTTGCTTGAGTTCGCGGCGAACGACTGGCGAGGATCGGAGTTTACAGATGGTAAATGAGAACCGGAGCCAGGCGTTTAACAATGAAATCGAGCAAATTATGCAGTTTTGAAAGAAGTCTCATGATATCCTTAGTTTTATGCACCTCAATCAATTATTAGACGGTATTTGCAGTTCTGACTTAGGCCAGGATCCGCAAATAACCGGACTTTGCCAAGATAGTCGCCAGCTTAAGCCGGGGGACTTGTTTTTTGCTTACCCAGGGATTCAATCGGATGGTAGAAATTTCCTCAATGAAGCGATTGAGAAGGGGGCGGCGGCGATTTTATTAGAGTCCGATGCACGATCCACGCTTTCTTGTTCGGTTCCGCTGATTCCTATTGCGCGTTTAACCCATTATATGGGCCTTATTGCGGCTCGATTCTTTGCTTATCCGAGTCAACAGTTACCCGTGATCGGGATTACCGGCACCAACGGTAAAACATCCTGTACACACTTTTTAGCGCAATGTTTGCAGCAACTGGATAGACGCTGTGGTGTTATTGGCACATTAGGGAATGGTTTTTATGGTCATCTAGAACCTACTCAATTAACGACGCCGGATGCCATTGAATTACAACAATTATTAGCGGTCTTGTTAAAAGGGAAGGCAGAAGTGGTCTTTATGGAAGTGTCTTCGCATCGTTTAGCACAACAACGTTTGAATGGTATGGAATTTTCTATTGCCGCTTTTACCAATCTCACGCGTGATCATTTGGATTACCACGGTAGTCTTTTGGCGTATGCACAAGCCAAACGATCGCTGTTTGATTTGCCTGGTGTAGAGCACGCGGTACTCAATGCCGATGATCCGTATGGAAAAGCATGGCTTAGCGAGTTAGCGGGAAAGTTACCCGTGATCGCTTATTCTATTGCAAAACCGCCTGCTGCGTTGTCATCTATTCCACAGGTATGGGTGAAACACTATGAGTTTAAGCGACAGGGTTTGAAGGCTGATATCGCCACGCCGTGGGGCGATATCAGCATTGAGAATCCTTTTTTAATAGGAACTTTTAATCTCAGTAACTTATTATTAGTGTTAACGACACTGAAATTACTCGATTTTTCTTTATCAGATATTGCAAAAGTTATTTCAGGTGTGAAAGGCGTAACAGGGCGTATGCAGGCTTTTCACAGGTTGCATCAACCGTTGGTTGTGGTCGATTACGCACATACACCGGATGCGCTACAACAAACACTCAAGGCGCTGCGAACACATTGTCGAGGATCTTTATATTGTGTATTTGGTTGTGGGGGAGATAGAGATAAAGGGAAGCGTCCCTTGATGGCAACGGTGGCGGAACAACACGCCGATAGTATTGTGATCACCAATGATAATCCGCGCTTTGAGGATCCAAATCAGATTATTCAAGAGATACAACAAGGTTTAACCGGTGCAAAACCGGTTTATGTAGAGCCCGATAGACGGCTTGCCATTAGCTACGCCATTCAAAGCGCTAAGGTAGAGGATGTTATCCTCATAGCAGGTAAAGGGCATGAAGATTATCAACTAGTAGGCGGAATAAAACATCCGTTTAGTGACGCGGCAGAAGTGGAATGTTTGTTAAATCCTGATAAAACTTAAGTTTTGAGAGATATTTGAGCCTGTAAACTACTTTGTGCTATCGGTTGTGAGTGCTTAAAAAAGCTGGGCTTAGAATTGGAGAAGCTATTATTTGAAGCATGCGCTAATAGGATTTCTACAATGCTTTCGCTACCGTTCTTACGCGCTGCATCTAAAGGCGTATGGCCCTGTTTATTTGCTATATCAACAGAGGCCCCTTTTGCTAACAATAATTTTATAATGCTTTCATTACCAGACTCACACGCTTTATGTAAAGGGGTATCGCCAAAAGAATTGACGGTATTAATGCGAGTGGGTTCTTTTCCTCTTCCTATTACTAGCAATAATTTTACAATGCTTTCATGAGCATTTTCGCAAGCAAGATGTAAAGGCGTATCGCCGACACTATTTTCTATGTTTATAAAGGCCTTTCTTCCTAACAATAATTTGGCAATCATTTCGTTTCCATTCTGACAAGTTTCATGTAAAGGGGTATTGCCCAGTTTATTTTTTACGTTAATCGAAAGATTGGCCCCTTCTTCTAATAATAATTGTGCAATAGTTTCGTTTCCATTCTGACAAGCTTCATGTAAAGGCGTATTACCCTGTTCATTTTTCATGTTAATCGAAAGATCGGCCCCGTCTTCTAACAATAATTGCACAATGGCTTCGTGGTTTTCCCGGCAAGCATGGTGTAAAGGCGTATTGCCATCTTCATTTGGTGTGTTAATAGAGATATCTTCCTTTAAGAATAACTTTACAATGGCTACATTACCGTTCCGGCAAGCATCATCAAAGGGAGTTTCACCCTCATTATTCCGTATGCTAGCAGAAGCGTTTTTTTCTAATAATAACTTTACAATGGCTTGATTGCCTTCTTTGCAAGCATAGTGTAAGGGAGTATCTTCGTTTTTATTTACTTTATTAATAGAGGCGCCTTTTTCTAACAATAATTTTACAACGGCTGCATTACCTTTTTGACAAGCATAGTGTAAGGGGGTGTCTCCCTCTTTATCTGTTTTATCAATAGGGGCTCCATGCTCTAATAGTAACGCTATTGTAGATAGATCGTCATGAGTCGATCTAATGACTCTGTGTAGCGGAGTAGCGCCGTATTCTTTGTCCACCATAGATAAAAAGAAGCTATTTTTATCTATGAGTGACGAAATATTTTCTGTCGTTAGTTTTAGCTTATGTTCTACATAGTCGTGAAGAACTTTTCTAATAGAGATAAACTCATGCGCACGATTATTTTCTTTCGCGATACGTATCATGGTTTGCACCAACGACTGCTGGCTAGGATTTAAGCTCAACCAATTGAGTAAGATCTCTAAAAAATCAGATTGAACCAGGGGAGAGGCATCTTGCATTATTTCTGTTAGGCGACGATCAAGCGCTAGGCGTGATTCATCATCCTCAGTATAGGTATAAAATAGTTTATTTTTATCATATAACACAATTTGTGCGGCAGAATCATTATGACCTTTATAGTCTATAAAACATTCTGTTTCTGAATGGCTAACCATGTTTTCCTTAAATTTCATGCCTGTACCTGAACGTATTCCCATTGCCACTTTGTGAGTATGACCTGTTTGTACTAACTGTTTGGCAAGTCGTTTGTATAAGGCTGCAACCATCGTGATATCAATCTTTCCGGGCGATTTATCATATTCTACCGAATCAAATACCAGCGCATTGGATTGACTGCGCCAAATCCAACATTGTGCGAGTACGGGATCGCTTATTTTTTGATCATGTAGGTCCCCTTCACAAAGTACATAGAATCCACCATGAGGGCTCGTTAAGCCGTGGATAACACAAGGTTGTCCCGCTTGTCCTGAAAGTGATTGGCAACAAGCGGTTAACTTGCCAAGGTATGCCGCTCTGGCGGCCTGTTGCATATCCTGTACAGGGACTTTCATTAAATAAACCCCAGGATAATGATCGGCTGCCCCATCTAAGCTGATGTCCGGAATATTTTTTCCGGCATGCTGGCGGTTTAATTTTTTAAAGTTTATAAAATCTTTGTCGGTTAATTGATTTTCTAACATCATGCTACGAGGAATTCCCAGCTCTGGGTCACGCATCCAATATTCGTTACAAACCGCAGCTAATACAGCTGAATCGACTTCAGATAATTTTATTCCTGCACTCAATTTAAATAATTCTTGCTTTAAGATTAATAATTGTTTAATTGAATTGCCATATTTGTTTTTTTCTTTATTGCTTAAAATACCATGTCGTCTTTTTAAGTCCTTAAATTTTACATTTGCCTCCTGCAATTTCTTCTTTTTCTCTTTTAATGCGTTTCTATCGAGTTTTTGACCGGGCTGCAATTTGTTTTCTAGAATTAATTTTTCTAGTTGGGGAATTTCAATTAAAAGATCAAAAAATACGATATTATCAATATTTTTTTTAATAATTTTTTTCCATGCCTTAAAATCACATTGTGATACATCGGGTAAGCTAAACAAGCAGGCATCGTGCACTGATAATTTATTTTTTGCACTTTTTATAAGATACGTCAATACTTCAGAAGTATTATCAAATAATACCGATAATTTTAAGGCCTGTTCTTCAGATTCTTCAGAACTGCCATTTTTCTCGCTTAGATAGGCTAGCTCGCAATAAGGGAGTAGTTGTTGGTAGTGTGCAGCATGGTAATATTCACCGTATTTTTCGGCATCATGCGGGGTGCTATATTCAATATTTGTAGAAATTTGCTTTTTCAGCGAGGTATTTTTTATCGTCTGAAAAATTTTATTTAAGCATTTCAGTGCGTTGGTATCTGTTTTATAGGCTTCTAATAGTTGTGCTTGTATGTGCTGTGCTTGTTGTATGCGCTCTGCTTGTATGCGTGCTGCTTCATCAGGATTATTTTCAGCATGTTTTTCAACAGCTTTTTCAGTATATAAGGTTTCTATTGTTTTCAGCTGTTCTAGCGCTGCTTGAAATGTCACAACCATGATTTTTATTATTTTTAATGTGAATAAATGTTTTTATTTTTTAGATAAAAAATTGATGGTGTAATGTAGCAGGCTGAAGTTAATGAATTATGAAGGCTTCCTTAATATTTTATTAAGTATCTATTTTTATAGAGATTTTTTCTCTTCACAGTACAAAAATGATAAATAAGCCGTCATGGCCACGGTTGGAACGATGTTCCAACCGTGGCCATCCAGGGAAAAAAGTGAGCATTTTACTGGATTGCCGCGCCCCGCACCTAACTTCACAGAAAGTATGTCATCGTATCAGTTATTTCTGTTACTCAATATTTTAAGATAGGTGCCGGGCTCGCAATGACGAAAAACTTTAGTGGCAGACTAAAATAAAAATTAACCATTATTTCATGCGCTTACACGTATATAACGCTTTTTTGTACTGTGCAGAGAGACTTTTTATGTTAAATGGAGTAGTTGGGCTTTAGGGTATGCAGACTATCAATGACTAGGTGGAATAAAACGCCTGTTTATTGACGCGGCAGAAGTGGAAGGTTTATTAAGCGCTGATAAAGCTTAAGCGTGCTCTGAATAAAAACGGCTTTATCAAAATGTTTTACTGCTCTTTCTCGAGCATGTTGAGCGATGGGTGTTAAATCAGTTTGTTTTAAAAGCCTGACTAAACATTGGGTTAAAGCCGGAATGTCATTAACGGGTACAATCCAACCATCAACCTCGTCCGTGACATTTTCTGGCAGACCACCATAATTAGAGACAATCACAGGAAGACCCATCGCCATCATTTCTCTACACGCAAAAGAAATGGTTTCTTCTGCATTGGATAACACAAAGCCCACATCACCTAGCCGCATCCACTGTCGGGTATCGGCCAGTAGGCCGGTAAAAATAATCTGTGCATTTAAGTTAAATGGATGGATGGCTTGCATTTGTTGTGGCAAAGGGGTCTTGCCTGCAATGATAACGTTAATCTTATTTTTTAATTTAGCCGGTAGTGCCGCGATGGCGGCAATTAACGAAGGCCAGTTTTTACAGTCGGCCGTTCCTGCACTGGAAACCAAAATAAAATCATCCATACTTAAGCCATGTTGTTGGCGTAATTGCTTTTTTTGTTCAGTGGAGATGGGTTGGTAAAAATGGGTGTCTATTCCGTTGGGAATGGTTTGAATTAGCGCAAGTGGTATACCGGCCTGAAGCAGATGTTGTTCAGTGGATTGACTGACGGCAATAATTGCATCGGTGAAATAACGCATTCTCAGCCAAGCACCCCACTTAATGCGCAGGGCATTGTGTTTGGTTAAAACTAATTTAGGTCGGTGTTTTAAGAAGGGATAAATAAGCAGCACAGCGCGATGATCGGCTGAACCATTGACATGAATAATGTCAATGGCTTGTTTTTCAACCCACTGCTTAAAGGCATACAGTTGCTTAAATAATGACCTACCTTGACGGAAAAGGGCCTTATAATTGATAGCGAAGCATGGCACTTTTTGTTGTAGTGTTAAATAGAGTCTAGAAGAGGGTGGACATGCTAAAGCAACGCTATGATGGGCCTGCAAGGTTTTAATCAGGCTGAGCAGATAGCTATCCTGGCCACCACCATTGGCTTCATGAAAATTACAAAATAAAAGACGCATATTATTATTTTAGTTCAATTACCGATCTATGGATTAGATTATGGTATATATTTAAAACATTAGTCTACTTTTGGTACAGAATTTTGTGAAATTATCAACACTTGCATCGATGCTTGAAGGACAATTAATAGGGGCTGATGGCGATTTTAGCGCCGTGAGTCTGGATTCGCGCGCCGTTAAAGCGGGTGCACTTTTTGTGGCGGTTAGCGGGGAAAAATTTGATGGTCACATGTTTATTGAGCAGGCTAAAAATCACGGTGCGGTCGCAGCGCTGGTAGACAGGCCTCTTTCTTCTGAGCTTCCTCAGATTTTAGTCGCCCATACACGTAAAGCCTTAGGCCAATTAGCCGCGATACATCGCGAGCAATTTTCTATCCCCGTCATTGCTTTAACAGGCAGTTGTGGAAAAACCACCACCAAAGAAATGTTACGCGCTATTTTAAGCGAAATTGGTCCTGTGTTAGCGAGCACTAAAAGTTTCAATAATGATATTGGTGTGCCTTTAACCTTGCTGGATTTAAATGCACAACATCGATTTGCTGTGATTGAAATGGGCGCTAATCATGCAGGGGAAATTGCCTATTTAAGCCAGCTAACCAAACCTGATATTGCCTTGATAACCAATATTGCACCCGCGCATTTAGAAGGATTTGGATCGATTGAAAAAGTCGCTCAGGCAAAATCCGAAATTTTTTTGGGTTTATCAGCACAAGGTATAGCGATTATTAATGCCGATGATCATTTTGAAAAATCTTGGAAAACGCGTTTAGCCAAGCACCCAGTGATTCGCTTTGGTTTAAAGCAGAAGGCGGATTTTTCAGCCAAAGATATTCGTTTAGATGCAGAAGGTAGAGTGCAGTTTATGCTGCTGAGTCCCAAAGGAGAAATGCCGATTCATCTGGTATTGCCAGGACAACATCATTTATTTAATGCCTTAGCCGCGGCGGCCATCGCAAGCCAAGTCGGCATATCCTTAGTACATATTAAAAGCGGTTTAGAAAAAATGTCGAATGTGCCGGGCCGATTAGCGGTCATAAAAAATAAAATGGGTGCTTCGATTATTGATGATACCTATAATGCGAATCCGCGTTCGGTCACTGTGGCATTACAACTTTTAGCGCATTATCCAGGACGCCGTATTTTTGTAATGGGTGATATGGGCGAGCTGGGTAATAATACCGAATATTATCATCGTCAAATCGGTGAATTAGCCAAAGAATTGGGGATTGAAACTGTGTATACTTGCGGTGAATTAACCGCTTCAACGGCTCAAGCCTTTGGTTCTTCAGGAAAGCATTATGCGAGTCAGGAAGATTTAATCCAAGCATTGAGGCCTTTGTTAGAGAAAGATGTGACCGTACTAATCAAAGGCTCACGTAGTGCACAGATGGAAAAAGTAGTAGCGGCGTTAATACATTAATTGATCAGACTGGAGAGAATAGAACCGATGCTGTTGTGGTTAACTGACTTTTTGTCGAATTACTATCGTGCATTCCATGTTTTTCAATATTTAACCTTGCGCGCTATTTTAGCAAGTTTAACGGCTTTTTTGATTTCACTTTTATTAGGGCCGAAGCTCATACGTTCGTTAAGCTATCATCAGATAGGCCAACATGTACGTCATGATGGTCCAAAGATCCATTTAACCAAAGCCGGTACCCCGACCATGGGCGGCGCATTAATTTTAATCGCCATTGTATTGACCACCTTATTGTGGGCTAATCTAAGCAATCACAGTATTTGGATGGTATTAATTGCGATTGTAGGATTTGGTTTGATTGGCTTTGCAGATGATTATCTCAAATTAGTTTTAAAGAATACCAAAGGCTTAGTGCCACGTTGGAAATATTTTTGGCAATCGGTGGTTGGTTTAGGTATTGCCATTGCACTGTACCGAAGTGCGCAATTGCCGATTGAAACCCAATTAGTGATTCCTTTTTTTAAGAACTTGCTGATTCCCTTAGGTATTTTTTATATTCCTTGGGTTTATTTAGTGATTGTAGGCAGTAGTAATGCAGTTAATCTCACCGATGGTCTGGACGGGCTGGCGATTTTACCGACCGTATTAGTGGGTGGCGCCTTAGGTATTTTTGCGTATTTAACCGGCAATATTACTTATGCGAAATATTTAGCGATTCCTTTTGTGCCGGGTGCGGGTGAAATCGTTGTCATCTGTGGTGCTATTGTGGGCGCGGGCTTAGGATTTTTATGGTTTAATACCTATCCGGCACAAATATTTATGGGTGATGTCGGTGCGTTAGGTTTGGGTGCTGCGTTAGGTTGTATTGCGGTCGTGGTCAGACAGGAATTAGTGTTGCTAATTATGGGTGGTGTTTTTGTTTTGGAAACAATTTCCGTGATTCTTCAAGTGGTTTCATTTAAACTAACCGGGAAACGTATTTTTCGTATGGCGCCTATTCATCATCATTTTGAATTAAAGGGTTGGCCAGAGCCACGTGTGATCGTACGATTTTGGATTATCACTGTGGTATTAGTTTTATTGGGTCTAGCGACGTTAAAATTACGTTAGATTTTTTTCTTATCTTTACTTAGTCAATTTATCCGTGCAAAAAAATGAAAAAAAAATAGTTGAACTCAGCTTAGCGTTAGCCGGTATTTTTCAATCCGCCGCGCTGGTGAAGCATTTGGCCAGAACAGGGCAGGTTGAAAATAGTGTATTTGATGCCAGCATTCAAACCATTTACCGCGTTGATGCACCCAGTGTCGAACAGGTTTATGGCCGAGTGTCTGCACTGCAGTTGGGTTTTCAAGAATTAGTGAAGGTATTAGGCCATAGCAAAATGATGGGTGATAGAGATGTGACGCGTTATTTAATCGGCTTAATGCATTTAGAGCGTAAGCTGGAGCGCAGCTCAGAAATAAAACAAAGCTTAAGTCGGCGAATTAAACACGCGGCTTATCAAGCCAATTATTTTTCTTCTTCGCCCCACGTGATGATTAATAATTTAGCCGATATTTATGTGTCTACTTTGGGACGCCTGTCTTATCGCTTACATGTAGTCGGGAGCGGTAAACATTTAAGCCAAACCGAAGTGGTGAGTAAAATACGCGCGGCGTTGTTAGCCGGTGTTCGATCGGCAGTGTTGTGGCGACAATTGGGTGGCTCGCGCTGGCAATTGTTTTTAATGCGTAATAAGTTGATTGGAATCGGTAAGCGCTTGTTAGCGGTGTCTTAACAAGATTAGAACAATAATTAAAAGAAGAGTTAGAGTGTTAAATAAAAGCAATAATAAAGAAGCAGCTAATATTAAGATGGGTATAATCGGAGGAGGTATCGGAGGCTGTATGACAGCGCTTCGGTTATCGGAAGAATACCCGCAGGCAACTATATTTCTTTTTGAAAAAAAAGAAGAGTTATTGCAGGGTACAAGTAACCGTACTCCTGGTCGAATGGGTCTAGGATTTCATTATGTTGATAAGAATACCGCTAAGGTTTATTTGAATCTAACAATTGATTTTACTAGACGTTTTTATAAGTCTTGCCCACATTTAATGGTAGGGCAGGAATACCCTGAAAATTATCCATTAAGGAACGGGCGCTATTTTATTGTTAAAAACTTTTCGTTTTCTGAAGAGGAAATCTTGGAAACTTATAAAGCGTTGGCTGAAGAGTATACCAGGCTTGTGGAGCAAGATAGTGAAAATAAGCTTTTTGGGGAGCCCCATGAATTCTATAGAATATTAAACCCTGAAGAGTATGAACGTGATGTTAATTTGGGGCAGGTAAAGTTAGGCGTTGAAACGCGTGAACATTTACTAGATTGGCCGCAATTTAGGAAGTTTCTCTTAACTGAGATAGAAGACCATAAAAATATTCATGTAACAACAAACAGTGAAATAAAAGATATATGTTTTTCGTACATGGATACTTCTTATTCGTTATCTTTAAAAAAAGATAACGATCTTATTGTCGAGAAAAAAATAAATTTTATAGTAAATGCAACGTGGGAATGGACAGATTATATTAATTCAAAAATTGGATACTACCGCTTACCAAGGGAATTAAGAACAAATCGAGCTAAGGTGCTCGTTAAAGTGAAATTGCCTGATGAGCTTAAAGAAAAGCATTCGATGTTTTTTTGCATGGGTCCGCATTGTATGTTTTCTAATGTAGGAGATGGTTTTGGATTTATTACTTACGCACCTGAAACAAACTTGTTGAATAGTACAGATTTAATTCCGTCAAAAAATTATCTTGATATAATTAATGGCCAAATTCCTATTGAAAAACAGTTAGCGATTGCTGAAAAAATTGTTGCTGGTGTTTCGCTGTATATTCCTGCGATGATTAACGCAGGAATTTCAGAAGTACTTTTTGGTACCGTTCAGGTTGAAGGTGAAGCTGACATATTTGATCCCGCAAGTAAGGTTCATATAAGAGATTATACAGGATTAAGCTATATTGAGGATGGGTTTATTTCACTTTCTTGTATGAAGCTTTTGTATGGTTATGGAAATGCTAATACAATTGTTACATGGTTTAATAGCTTTAAAGAGCAAATATTGCCTTTGCCTAAACAAATAATGTGCCGTATTAGTAAAGAAATTAATCCGGATAATCAATTAAATAAAAGTTTAATGAAAAAAACTTTTATGTTAACGGGCTTATGTTTTTCTTGGCTTATAAAGGCTCGCCCTGTTAATAAGGATCCTTCATATACTGTTTCATTAGATAATTTTATTCCAAATTTTTTTAAAAAAATAAAGCTTAATGAAGAATTTCATGATAAAAATAAAAAAGGCTTTTTTATCAATTCAAGATTAAAATATTAATAACCACTTATGGGTTATATTAATATATGTTTTATATGAAGATTAATTTGTTTATCTCAGGGATTTTTTATGTATATTAACAAAGAAAAAAATGAATTTGATAGTGCATTTATTCTCGAATTATTAAGACAATTACCAGTACATGTTTTTTGGAAGGATAGAGAAGGGAGATATCTGGGCTGTAATGATTTTTTTGCACATCGCCTTGGTTTAGCCTCTTCGGAAGCAGTGATAGGAAAGACAGATTATGATTTTCCGGTAAGGAAAGAAGATAGTGATGCTTATCGTAGAGATGATAAGCAAATAATGGAATCTGGAGTTCCTAAGCTTAATATCGAAGAAAAACAAACTCTTTCTGATGGTGGAACAATTTATTTATTGACCAATAAAATACCTGTTTTTGATAAAAACAATGAAGTTATTGGTGTTTTAGGTATTGCTAGTGATATTAGCGAACTTAAAGAAACACAAATGGCTCTTCAAACTGCTTTACATAGCACACAAAGTACTTCTAAAAACTTACATAGCTATTTAGAAACTGTAGTTAATTCAGTTCCACATACTATTTTTTGGAAAGATAGAAACTCTATCTTTTTAGGGTGTAATGAACTGTTTGCGAAACTTGCTGGGCTGAAATCCCCTGGAGATATTGTTGGAAAATCTGATTATGATCTTCCTTGGAGTAAAGAACAAAGTGACCATTATAGAGCTATAGATAAAGAGGTTATTTTAAGTGGTCAACCTCAGCTTAATGTTGAAGAATTTCAAACGCTTGAAAATGGTACTGATACTGTATTACTTACTAGTAAAGTTCCCTTACGTGATGCCCAAGGTAATATTACTGGGGTTTTAGGAGTTTATACGGATATTACTGAAAGAAAACAGGCGGAAGAAGCCCTAAAAATAGCCAAAGAAAAAGCCGAGATAGCCAATCAGGCAAAAACCGAATTTCTAGAAAACATGCGTCATGATATACGCACACCTTTATCGGGCATTGTCGGTTGTGCACATCTGATTCAAATGCAATCGGGGTTGCCACAAAAAGTGAGTGCCTTTGCGAATGACTTGGTGCAATCGAGTGAAGCCTTATTAGATTTTTTGACTAAGATCTTGGAAGGTATTACGGTGTCTAGCGGTGAAATTCCACTGTTGAGAAAGCGATTTAATTTAAAAGAAGATTTAGAGCAAATAATACGATTGAATAAACCCCAAGCCCTGGTAAAAGATTTGCAATTAAGCTTAGAGTATGACAGGAGCATTCCGCCTTATTTGCTCGGTGATGGCATTCGAGTGCAACGGATCGTATTAGAGCTTCTCACGAATGCCTTAAAGTATACCGAGGAAGGTTCGATTAAAATCGGCGCTCGTTTAGTAAAAAATAAAAAACGTGAAGTCATTATTGAATTGCGTGTCAGTGATACCGGTATGGGTATTCCCCAAGATAAACATAAAGAAATTTATAACCGCTTTACCCGCTTGATACCTTCCTATAAGGGTAAGTATTCAGGGACAGGATTAGGGTTATCCGTCGTTAAACAATTTATCGAAGATCTAGATGGTGAAATTCATATTGAGAGCGAGCTAGGAAAGGGTACAACGTTTATTTGCGTTATCGCTTTTCAGAAATCGTTATTTATAGGTGAAACCCATACAGAAGCAGCCAATGAATTAAAAGAAAATAGTATTTTATCGGGAGCCTCTAATGAATTGTTAACCGCTGGAATAGAAGTGGTTCATACAAACCATGTGCTAGTCGTTGAAGATAATACCATCGCGGCCATGGTGACAGAAAACGTGCTGGAAGAATTGGGCTGCCGTAGCGATGTCGCTCGCGATGGAAAAACAGCGCTAGAGAAAATAGAAAAGAATTATTATGATCTTATTTTAATGGATATAGGTTTAGCTGATGATGACGGCTGTGAAGTCACTCGACGAATTCGTTTAAAGCAATGGCAAAGAAATCCATCGGTTCCGATCGTTGGCTTAACAGCGCATATTGAGGGTGATAAGAAACAGCATTGTCTGGCGAATGGAATGAATGCGGTATTTAATAAACCGCTGACGCTGGAAAAAGCCGCTGAGATATTAAGCGCTTTTATTTCACATAAAAACCAGTCGCAAAGTGCGCTCCCTGAAGCAAGCGATTCGCTACAATCGACTGCTATTTTAAATATGGAACAAGCCGCGAAGCTGATAGGTAAAAAAGAAATGGTTAAAGAATGCTTAGATTTGCTAATAAGCGGGCTTAATAAAGAGCTAGCGATTATCAAACAACAGCATAAAGAGAGTGATTGGCCAGCGATTAGAAATATGGCACATAAATGGAAGGGCGGAGCAAGTTATTGTGGTGCAAGCCGTTTAGAACAAATCTGTGAACAGCTGACGGCTGCGATACCCATAAAGTCACTTGAAGAAATTGAAGTGCTCTATCAGCAGTTAATTCAAGTGGCTGAGGAAACCAAAGTAGCGGTTATGCAAGCGATGGTTTCCGAGTAATAGTAGCTAATTTATATAGCATTACTAGCAGCGAACAAAGACAAGGTATTTCGTAGGCGGATGCTCGGGCGAAGCGTCCGCTATCGTTTTGGTTGACGGGGAGCGAAACAGCTCAGTCATACTATAAGGGTTTATAGGTTGTTTTATGGGGGTGTGACTGAATAGCGTTTTTTTCCTTGCAGCAGGACCCCCTGTTATCTTAGATAGGGCCTTAACTTTCATTGCGCGAGAGCGACGATGCTTAACTTTTAATAAGCTTGGTTTTTTTCTCATGGCAGCTTTAGTTGGTGCGGCAGCTAAGGGTTTTTCTTTTTCCAAGGTCCCTAATATTTTGTCTAAACTGGCTTGAAAGTTTTGTTTTAACGGATCGGTTAATGTTTCATGGTAGTGGTATAAACAGTCGACCCAGAATTTTTTTAAATCTATGGGAGGTTTTGGTTCAGTGTCCTCTTTTTTAGGGGATTTTTTATTCTTGGGGTTTATTTTGTTAGCCACTACTTCATGAAGGTCCACTATTTTTTTTAATCCCAATAGCATCGCTGTTTCAATAAAATGTAAACTAGGTATCAGTAATCCACCTGCCAGCGCTAATTTTTGAGTAAGGGTGGTAAGAGCAATAGGCAAAAAAGAAAGGGAAGCCGGTGAAAGAAAGATTAGGCCAATCATTGGCAGTGTCGCCAGGCTTATTGCTATAAGAATAGCCATATGCCACTTATTTTTTTTAGAGTAAACCTTTTTTGCCGCCAAGGAAAAGTCTTCTAAAAAAGATTTGAATTTATGAGTATCCTCGGTTTCTGGGCTATCCCGCCGAACTTTATTTTTAAAACAAAGCCAAAATTCACGAAATATTTTTTCTGCAAATTTTCTTGTTTTCTCGGGATCGCCGCTTTGAGCTAAAAACTCTGCTTGATGGGTATTGCTTAGGATAGTGCTGATTATCTTAAGGAATTTATCATCAGTTATAAGCCGAAAAAATTTTCTTTTGGTGCGTTTTAGCTTTCTTTGTCTATCCATGGCATATAACATGGGTTTTATCGGTATTGAAAGAGCTGAGCCAATATAAGGGATAAAGAAAATGATGTTAGCCGCTTCTAAGCCAGCGGCTGTTGTGGTATTAGAGGCCAGTGAAAAATTGGTTCCTTTATCGTAAATGATAAGTTTATAAAGGTTTATTTTTGTCGTTATTTGATCCCAAAGGTTTTTATGATAGCCAGCCTTATCAGCGGTTAGAGCTTCAATAGTGTCATCTATTTTGTGGTTATTGAGGAGTATATTTAAAAGTTTAGACAGTTTAGGCCTTAATTCAGTCTCATGATTGAATGAGGCTAGTGATGGATTTGTTGTTGGAATGCCCATGATAGTGTAATAAATGCATAATTTACGATTCTGCTGATTCTACAGGCTTATTATTAAGTGAAAATTAAAGAGCATTTCCCCTTAAGCCATATTACTGCACAGTACAAAAATGATAAATAAGCCGTCATGGCGAGGTTGGAACATCGTTCCAACCGTGGCCATCCAGGGGAAAAAGTGAGCTTTTTACTGGATTGCCGCGCCCCGCACCTATCTTCACAGAAAGTATGTCATCGTATCAGTTATTTCTGTTACTCAATATTTTAAGATAGGTGCCGGGCTCGCAATGACGAAAGATTTTAGTTGCCGGCTAAAATAAAAATTAGCTGTTATTTCAAACGCTTAAACGCAAGTACTGCATTTTTTGTACTGTGCAGAGAGCGCATATTACTCGAATCAAAATAGCGAGCGCAATAGAGTAGGTATGCCAAGCTAAACTTAGTTGGCTTTTAGCTTAAAAAGTCTTCAATGACTTTAAGATCATCCATTTTAAAAGGTTTTTCAAAAAGAAAATCTATTCCGGCTTCTTTGCAAGTGCGCTCCATCGACTTAAAGGGATAACCTGTTAAACCAAAGATAGGAAGGCGAGATTTATTCATTGCTTTTTCCCAGTCACGATAATTTTTTACCAGATCGATGCCATCTATTTCTGGCAGAACGATATCTAATAACGCCCATTCATAGGTATGGCTTTTCAAATAGCTAAGTGCTTTACTTCCGTCTTCCGCTGTCGTAACACGATAACCTCGCTGCTCAAGTAAATTTTTTATAGCGCATACAATGATTAGATTATCTTCAGCGAGCAGGATTGAATGTTTTGGAAAAAATTTCTTCTTTGGTATGCACTCTTCTTGCTTGGAAGAAAATAGGCGGCGAAATAGGGGTATGATTTTTCTCATGGCATTACCATTTTTATATAAATAGTTTAAATAATATTTATTATTATATATCTATTAGGTAGTTAAACTACCGGAATGGGGCTCAAATAGAAAGTACAAGGCATTAAGAAAATGATAGGATTGGGGGTTCTTTTCTCCCCTGTGCCATAGTCGATAACGTTATTTTCTTATTTAATTTAAATGAGGTTGCTTAGCTAATTTTTTTACTTGTTATTGTTAAGTAACATCCAGTCTATTACTTACTACGATCAAATTTACTGCAGATTTTAATCATTAGACAGTCGCTTTATAGAGGATAAAGCACAGCATTTTTGACAAATTATTGAGTATTTATTTATGAAGCTTTCTTTTTTTTTAAAGATAGTTTAAAGTACCATTTGTGGGCTAAATAATGTTTTTTTTACTTCTTTTTATTCCTTATTTCAGGCTAAAAAATTAATCAGTAGTTAATTTTTAAAGTTAAAGAGATGAATTAAAAAGTCGATAAAAATTTTAAATAAAAAAAAGAAAATATGATTATTTTATCTTCGTTTAATTCTGACTATTTGAGAAATCCACTTCAATTTTTAATTGACCAATTTATGGAGGATGAAAAAGTTGTCGTTAATTATGGAAATATTATCACTTCTTTATTAGCGCTAAAAAAGGATAAAGAGAATCAAATAGTTACTGTCCTGTTTAGATTGACTGATTTAGTAAATTATACTGCAGGCGCAATGGATCTACTTCAAAAAAACTTACAATTAGTGATAGACACGGTTGATACAGTAAAGCGTCGATTATCGGCTCGTGTTATGGTGGTTTTATGTCCAAGTTTAGAATCTGGCTTACCTAACTTACAGCCGTTAGAAAAAAGCTTTTATGAAGCAATGCAAGAAAAAGCTATTCCGTTTATTAAGGTAGCGGATATTCAATCTTATTACTCTCTTACATCAATTGAAAATAAAGTTGGTAAAGAAACCCATATACCTTACACCCCAGAATTTTATATCGCTTTGTCCTGCGCTATAGTTAGAAAATTACATAATCTAATCAGTAAGCCTTATAAAGTTATTGCAATAGATTGTGATGATACTTTATGGCAAGGCGTTGTGGGTGATATAGGCGCAAAAAATGTAGAATTTAAGAAGCATCATCATTCACTACACGAGCTTTTAATTAAGCTAAACGAAGCGGGTATAGTTATTTGTGTGATTAGTAAAAACGATCCGCAAAATGTCTACGATGTTTTTGAGAAAAGATTCGGCGATATAAAGCTGAAGCGTGAAATTTTCGCAAAACTTAAGATTAATTGGCAATTAAAATCCCAAAATATATACGAATTATCAAAGGAGCTTGGTTTAGGAGTAGATAGTTTTGTATTTATCGATGATTCACGTTTTGAGCTTGAAGAAGTTAGACGCAATTTACCAGAAGTTTTATGTATTAAAGCGCCTCAAAATGAAGAAGAGTTTTTTGCTTTACAAGATAATTGGGTTTTCGATGCTAAAGTTACTAGCACTGAAGATGCCAATAGAACAAAGTTATATAAAGAAGATGAAAAGCGACAGGATTATCAATCTAATTTTAGTAATTATATTCAGTTTTTACAAGCGATTAATTTATCTATTCTGATTGATGAAGTTAAAGAAAATCAAGAGGAAACGATTAAAAGAATTAGTATCTTATCAGCTAAAACAAATCAGTTTAATTTGTTTCCTTTGCTCCAAGATATTGCTGATATAAAAAACAGTTTAAAAGATAATAAGATTATTTTTAATGCTAGAGCGAGTGATGATTTTGGGGATTATGGTCTTATTGCGGTCGCTTTTTGTCACATTCAAGATAAAAGTTTATTAGTGGATAGCTTTTTTGTCAGTTGTAGAGCTTTTAAAAAAGGCATTGAATATCATTTTATTAAACACATCGCGCAATACGCAGTTGACCGATCATTAGATAAAATTGATCTGCGTTTTAAAAAAACTGAGAAAAATAAAGTAGCGCAATCCTTTGTTAGCTTGTTATTACAGAAATGTAATATTCCTTTTGGATATATCTACCAGGCAGCGTTAGGCGAAGAAACTAATATCATTTTCTCATCTGCCCAACTCGCTATATTGGATGTTAATAATTTATTAGAGAGTCAAAACGGCACGCATGATGAGGAAATAGTTCCCAATTCTGTTGTAAAAAAACACAGCTACGGTGATCTTTTTAATAAAAATGATTACTTAACTAAGCTACAGAGGTTGACAAGATCATTAGATTTTCTTTTAGATAAATTTTTCTTTGATGAGAGGAAACTCTTAAGTTTAACTACGATTGAGTCTAAAGTATTTACACTTTGTCATTATTTATTGGGTGATGTACAAAACGATATAGCACTTATTCATCTTGGTTTAGACTCATTAAAAGCAACTGAGTTAAGCTACTATTTATTTCAAATTACGGATATCGATGTTTCTATTACACTATTGCTGGATAGAGCGACTACATTGCAGACGTTAATTTCTTATATTGGACAACAAAAATACTCAGGTGATCAAGGGTTTGGCACTGATCAAGAAGATAGCCTAGAGGAGATCGATGACAAATTGAGTGTTTCAAAATATGATATTAAAAAAGAAGACGATAGTGGAGAAAGTAGCCTGGATAGTTTAGAGTGTGTTGTTAAAAAAACAGCAGCGTCCGATTATAGCTTAGATAGCCTAGCACCTTCTAAATTCAGCCAAATAATGAGTACTTCATTTCAACAAAAAAGGATATGGCTTGCTGAAAAAAAAGAAATAAACCACGACAATCCTTCCTCTAATTATATAATGGTTGCTTGTTTTTCAATTAGTAACTTGCAGATTCCTCGTTTTAAGCAGGCTTGTGAGCGGCTTATAAAGCGACACGATGCGTTTGGCTGTTCTTTTGTTATGCGAGATAAAGAATTGGTACAAACTATTTTGCCAGCCGAAGACAGACAGACTTTTTTTGAAGTGATCCCTGTTCAAGATGAATTGTCTGTAGAAGCGGCTATTTTAAAAAAAGCTAAAGAAAGTTTTTTAATGAGTGATGAACCTTTAAAGTGATCCCTGTTCAAGATGAATTGTCTGTAGAAGCGGCTATTTTAAAAAAAGCTAAAGAAAGTTTTTTAATGAGTGATGAACCTTTAATTCGTTTTTCTATTTTTGATTCTGGTGAAGACCGTAAATTCTATATTTTGATGCGTATTCATCATGGAATTTTTGATGCTATCTCTTTACAAAACACAGTTTCAGAGTTATCTGTCTTGTATCAAGAGCAAAGCTCAGCGATTGATTTGAACCATTCTGCAAAATATCAGTATAGTGATTTTATTAATTATCAAAATAATGTTTATTATTCTGAAAAATATCAAGCGACTGCGACTGAGCATTGGTCAACTATTTTATCCTCTTTGAACTTAACGACAGAATTTCCCTATGATAAAGCCTCTAATTTTTTAAGTCTTACTTCAGAGCATCCTTGCAAACGACATAATTTTTCTATTTCACAGAAAGATTTTCTAAGACTGAAACAATTGGCTCAAGCTACTAAAACTACTACTTTTAACCTGCTTAATTCAATGTTTAGTATTTTAGTCTCTGCTTATTCTTATGAGGATAAAATAGGGATTATAACGGCTACGAATGGTAGAAATTCTCCAGCGTTCCATAAGGTCGTAGGATTTTTTGTTAATTTAATGGTTTTACCCTTTGATCTAGAAAAAAATATTTCCTTTTTTGATTATGCAATAAAAAATTATCAGGTTTTTTTAGATAGTCTTAGTTTTCAATAACTTGCTTTTGAAACAATCCAAAAAATTGCTCAAAAGCAAGGCATTACTAATGTGTTAATTAATCCTGCTTTGATTTATCAGAGTTATAAACCATCAGAATTGGTGTTGGATGGTGAGCAGGCTGTTTTAGAAATTCCTAAAAAGCCTATTTTATATGATCTAAGAGAAACGTGTCGATTTGGGGCATTTAGTTTGTTTTTGCAAGAAGGAAGCAAAGAGATAAATTGCCTGGTTGAATATTCAGAGTCATTGTACAGCGATGCATTTATTCAACGTATAGCGGATAATTTTATTTAATTAATAATATTTGTCAGGATCCGTATCAAAAATTGCATGATATCAGTTGTGTTTCAAAAAAAGAGCAAGCTGAATTACTCAGCTTTAGTAAGGGACCTGTACATCATTATCATGAAGATTTAGTTTCTGTTTTTGAGCAACAGGTTTTTAATTATCCCGATTCTATCGCTATTTCGCATACTGAAATGCGGCTTACTTATAGAGAGCTTGATCAGTTATCAACAGGTTTAGCAAATCATTTAGCAAAAGAAGGGGTGGGTGCCACTGAGCCAGTGGGGTTATATTTTGAAAAAGCGTACTTATTTTTTATAGCAGAACTGGCATTGTTAAAATTAGGTGCTGTTTTTGTTCCTTTATCTAAGGCGGATCCGGTAGAACGTTTAAACTTTATTATTCAGGATGCCAAAATAAACCATGTTGTTTCAGATCTTAATTTTTCCATTAAACCTGAGTCACAGGTACAGTTTATAAAAATTAGCAAACAAGCATTAGAAGAGATGGCAGTGCAGGAGGAAGCGCGCTTATTAGTTCCTGCTTCATTAGATAGTAGAGTATGTATTCTTTATACTTCAGGGTCTACCGGTGTCCCTAAAGGAGTTACTTTGAAACAGAAAGGGATTATCCGTGTTGTGAAATCTGCAAACTACATCCAAGTCGATCATCAAGATAAAGTTGCGCAAGCTGCAAATTTAGCGTTTGATGCCGCGCAATTGGAATGTTGGCTAGCTTGGGCGAATGGTGCTGCCTTAGTTATTATCGATAAAGACGTACTGCTCGATTATAAACTTTTTGACGAAAAACTTTTAGCTGAAAATGTGACGATTCTCTGGTTAACGGCGGCACTATTTCATCAGTATGCTTATACTAAACCAACGGTTTTTAGTAATTTGAAATATTTATTAGCGGGCGGGGATGCTGTAGAGAAAAAAGCAATGCAGGAGGTTTTTTCTTGTTCAAATAATAACGCACTGAATCTTATAATAGGATATGGACCAACAGAAGCAAGTATCTTTGCCACAACTTGCCGAGTCACCGCCGATATATTCAATGATTTTTCCTCCATTCCTATCGGCAGGCCTGTCAATAACACAGAGATTCGCTTACTAGATCGGTTTAAAAAATTGGCGCCTCTGGGGGCAAAAGCACATTTAGCCATAGGCGGTGATTCATTAACAGAAGGTTACCTGCGTAATCCTAAATTACAGAAAGAGCGTTTTGTAATTTGCCCTGAGTTATTACCATCAACATTATATTTATCGGGCGACCAAGTGAGGTTGACTAGAATCGATAATCCACAGTTGCTTTTTTGTGGCAGAATGGATGGTGAACAACTGAAAAGAGTGGGTGTTTTAGTTTCTTTGCCTGAGATTGAAGCCGCTTTAATGTCTCATCCAGCGGTGAAGCAAGCAGCACTGTTAACAAAAGAGCTTGGTTCTGGAAAAAAACAGCTGATTGCTTTTTATATTAGACATAAAGATACACCTATTTTGGACAATAAGATTTTTTCTGACTATTTAAGCAGCAAATTGCCGCCCTTTATGTTTCCTGATTTTTATCAGGAATTGAATCGGTTTCCTACAACAGCGAATGGTAAATTAGATAAAAAAGCATTACTTTCATATAAATTGGATTTCGCTACAAGAAATTCCCCTGTAGTATTAACAGATAGCCAGAGGAAAATAGCTAATTTATTTAGAGATGTGCTTTCATTGCCCCCCATGGCTGAATATGAAATAGGTTTAGATGATAGTTTCTTTAATTGTGGCGGTACTTCAATATTAACTGTGCAATTGATTTATGAAATTGAACAACTATTTGGTGTTAGGCTGTCATTTAATTTACTGCGTCAAAACTCTTCAATCCGCGCTATTGATCAGATACTAAACTTACCAGTGGCTTGTTCTAACTTGGAACAAAATTCTTCTTTGATTCTTTTTCAACAAGGTGAAAAAACATTGGCACCCGTAGGTTTTATACATCCAGCGGGCGGCGCGCTATATTGTTATGAAGAATTAATGAAAAAAACAAGGTTGAATAATACTTTTTTTGGTATAGAGGATCCGGTATTGTCTCACGGAATACGGCAAAATTTAAGCCTTGAAGAAATGGCTAAAAGCTATCTTTTACAAATAGAGGATAAAATTAAGCAACCGTTTATTTTATCGGGTTATTCATTTGGTGGTATGTTAGCGTTAGAGATGGCTGCTCAATTAGAGGAAAGGAAAGTAAATAACTTAATCGGGGTGATTTTACTTGACACCTGGGTCGTTTCTTGTGCGAGCGAATCCATCAAATGTCAATTGAAGCAAGAGGTTTTAAACTACTATTCGCAAGTGAGAGATAAGATAGGTGAAACCAGAAAGCACCTTATGGATCAGCTAGAACAACGCTATCGCTATTTACAAGATCTAGGGTTTGCTTTCAAGCCTAAAAAACTTGAGAATACACGAGTTATTTTACTGAAGGCCACTCTATTAGGAAGCGCATTTGAGCATATGGCCGGCGAAAGCAAAAATAATTACTTATTAGATTTTGTGGATGATAATAAATTCCATCGTGCGCCTATACAGGGAACTCATTATTCTATTCTGGAGGAAGAGTACGTTGATAGCACAGCCAAGGTTTTTTCTGAGCAAGTGATGAAATTACAAAAAAATGAATTTGATACCGTAAATACAGATAGAAAAGAGCTATTAGATTTTTTTGTATCAGAAAAAAATATTGTGAACGATGTTATTAATTCTACAAATACAGATAGAAAAGGGCCATTAGGTTTCTTTGCGCTAGAAAAAAGTGGTGTGAACGGTATTATTAATTCTACTGTTTCTCATACGTGTACATTATAAATTAACAGTTTTATTTTGTGTCGCATTAACGCGTTTAAATTTTTATAAAAAAAATTATGGCTTTAAATATATTAAATTTATTATCCTATTCTATTTATTGGGTTCAAAAGGATACAAAGGCTTTTTTGGGTTGTAATCGATATTTTCTTACTATGCATAATGATATTGTGGAAAACGAAGTAGTAGGAAAATCGATTGATACTATATTCTCAGGCAACTATTTAAATTTAATAAAGCACTTATTGGAAAAAAATATTGGGGATACAAAAAAATCGGTTGTTTATTTTGATAACTTGGATCGCTCAAAGGCAGCGCTATTTATCCAGTATACAGGTTCATTATCTGAAGATATTGGGGTATTTAGCGAAATAGCTCTGGAGGAGAAGAATTTAGATAAAGCTTTATGGAAGGAAAAAGAAACGTTACTGACTTATCTCAACAATATAGTGGATTATGTTCCGGCAAGTATCTATTGGAAGGATAAAAACTCCCTTATCCTAGGCGGAAGCCAATTACATGCTGAACTTACTGGATGTTCTGATAGAAAAGAGGCGGTGGGGAAAAGTGATTATGAGTTTATTTGGAAAGAACAGGCTGAACGAATTATAGAAAATGATAAATTTGTCATGAGTAGTAACCAGACTTCTATCTTTGAAGAAACAGCTAAATTGAGAGATGGAAATTTACATACTTTTTTGACAAGAAAATCACCTCTCAAAGGGAAAACAAGTAAAACGATAGGGGTGTTGGGTGTTTCACTCGATATTACAGAGCTTAAAGAGACTCAAGCAAAACTTGAAATTTCCTTAAAAAAAGCAGAAGTAGCCAATCAAGCTAAAACCGAATTTTTAGAAAACATGCGTCATGACATCAGAACACCCTTATCTGGCATTGTGGGTTGCGCTCGTTTGATTCAAACGCAATCAAATAATCCAAGGAAAGTAGAAGAATATGCGATAGACCTTGTAGACTCAAGCAATGCTTTATTGGAATTTCTGAATAAAATTTTAGAAAGTATACAAGTAGCAACGGGAGAAATTCCGCTTTTAAGGCAGAAGTTTAGCTTATATAAAATATTAGAACAGGTTATACGCTTAAACAAACCGCAGGCGGATGTAAAAAACCTTAATTTATATTTTGATTATGACAAGAATATTTCTCCGTATGTGCTGGGTGATTCCATACGACTACAACGTATTGTGCTAGAGTTGGTGACAAATGCGTTAAAATATACAAATAAAGGCGAAATTATAGTCAGCGCACGTTTAATAGAGAAGAAGAAACGTGAGCTGATCATTGAGTTGCGTGTCAGTGATACAGGGATAGGTATTCCTAGAGATAAACATCATGAGATTTATACTCGCTTTACCCGCTTAACGCCTTCATATCAGGGTATTTATTCAGGGACGGGATTGGGATTATCAGTGGTTAAGCAATTTGTTGATGACTTAAAAGGCGAGATTCAGCTGGATAGCCAACCCAATCGGGGCTCAACCTTTATGTGCTTCATTCCTTTGCAAGAATCGTTATCCCCAGCCAGCAATGAAAGTGAAATAGAAAAGACTTTATCGTTTGCAAAAGGTATTCATATACTCACTAAAAAAACGAGCCAGGCGCCTGCACCGCAAGCAATACCTGTGACGACAGGAAGTCGCGTGTTAGTGGTTGTTGAAGATAACCCTATCGCTGCCAGAGTAGCACAGGGTGCTCTGTTGGAGCTAAATTGCCAAACGGATATCGCTCCGGATGGAAAAATGGCCTTAAACTTAGTAGAAAGAAATTATTATGATCTTATATTAATGGATATTGGCTTACCGGATGGAGATGGTTGTGATGTGACACGTCGTATTCGTTTAAAACAATGGCAGAGTAATCCATCGGTGCCCATTATTGGATTAACAGCACATACGGTTAAAGAAAAGAAGAAGCGTTGTCTTGAAAATGGCATGAATGCGATCTACAGCAAACCATTAACCCCCGAGAAAGCGGCAGAGATACTCAGTGTGTTTTTATCGCATTCACAATCTTCTATTTTAAAAGAAAATCGCGATGAGCTTCCCTATGATTTACAATCATTTCCTCTTTTAGATAAAGAGAAGGCATTAAAACTATTGGGTGATAAAGAAACACTTTATGAATTGTTGGAATTACTAGAAAGTAGTTTGGAAAAAGAAATAGTGGAGCTAAAACAATATCATCAGGACAAGGATTGGCAAGGTATAGGAAAGATGGCGCATAAATGGAAAGGTGGCGCAGGTTATTGTGGCGCGAATCGTTTAGAACAAATATGCACAGAAATCGGAACGGTATTACGAGCAGAATCGCTTGAGGAATCTGAAATACTTTATCAAGTGTTACTCCAAGTGGTAGAAGAAACTAAGGAAGCAGCCAAGAAGATTATAACGTCTGATAAGTAGATCATTAAAGCAATGCAGCTTCCAGTTTCAAGAAATCCATTTTGTGAATTTAGTGCTTATTGACTAAATCCATAACCTCATTTTTAGATAAGCTGGTTAATCTTTGGACAGCTTGCGGGGACATGCCTTCTTCAACTAATAGTCTTTTAGCAACTGACAAAACACCTTCGTGTCGCCCTTCTTCTCGGCCTTGTTGTAAGGCTTCTTGTTTTAATTGTTGAGCAAAAGTCATAATAACCTCTTTTTCCCCTGGGAAAGCTTGTATCAGTTCTTGGATAAGGTGTTGAGCGGCTTGCGGCTCACTATCATCCTAACTGGTATTTACTATGTAGTTTAACATATCCGTGAGATAGGAAATATTAAGCTGTTTGATTATATTTTGTACAAGATGGTTTTGTAGCATTTTTCTCATAATAGACAAGAAGTTTTTATCTCGTTGGTGCTTAAATAGCATTTCCATAAGGGCAGCAAGTCCATGCTGGCTAATTTCATCATCTGATAGGACAGTGAGGTCTATGAGCTTAAAAGGCTTAAAAGCTACTTTTCTGGCAAATTCTGGGTCTGCAAAGTTATCGTAAAGGTCGGTCGAATGTGGATAGGGTGACACTTCACCATGGTAAATGCATAACGGTAAAATAATAGGTAGTTTTTTGTTTCCTTGTTGAAGATGTTCATAGCTGAGAGAGACAATATAGTGTAATAAACGAAAGGCCATTAATTCATCTTTAGCCGTTGACTCATGTTCTACTAGGAAAAATAGGTAGCCTGATGTTTGATTAATTTCACATTTATAAATGATGTCGCTGTGGATCTCTTTAAGCTCTGGGACAATAAAGCTTTTTTCAGTGAGCTGAAGCGTATGAATGTCTATAGATTTATAAATAGTTTGCGGTAGATAGGCTTTTAAGAAGTCTATTGCTATCTTTTTTTCCTTTAGATTTCGCTTGAAAAATTTATCGTGAGGGTGGTGAATGGCAATCGTCACTTCTTCTTTTCCTTATTTTTGTAGTTAAGAAGTAATTACTTTAAGTCTATTAAAACTATAAAAAATTAGATTACAAACCAGAAATTATTCACCATTATTTATGGTCTTTAGGCGATAGGTTGGAAATTACCACTAGTATGTTTGAAGGCTTAATAGATGTATTTCTTAAGATAAGAGAGCTAGTTTGCTTATACTAATTTGACCTCAATTGAGCGTAATAGTTTTTGATTAATAAAGGGATTAAATATCTTATCAAAAGTATTTTATAAGATATAATTGTATTAATTCTAGACAATTAATGACCCATTATGGTCTACGAAGATGGCTAACGAAACCCGTTTACCCAATGGACTTACGCAGCGTCAGTTTGTTTTCTATAACCTATTAATAGAACAAATGGATGAGACGGGTAAAATGGACGCTAAGCAAGCAGCAATAAAGGCAGGGTTTTCTTCAGCCAATGCTTCACGGATAGCTACTCGTCTTTTAAAAAAACCAGAGGGTCAAGCCTACTTAAAATCGCGCCAAGTAAAATCTACCCATTCTGCAATTGCTACGATGGAATGGGTGATGGAAAAGCTGGCATTGGTAGTTCGGGCTGGTATTTCTGACGATGGTACGATCAATAGTAAGTTCTTAAGAGATTCTTTACGTGCACTTTCTGAGATTAGGCTATTATGCCCCTGAGAAGAAATTTCATCTCAATATGACAATGGATGATATCCAAGAAGCTAGAGCAAGAGAATTGACTGTAAAATATACTAGATAATATTGATTGTTCAGTGTTACTTAGTCTAAAAATTAGTGCTGATTACGACACCTGCATGACACGCATTTTTTAATATTTTCTTAAATCTTTATAAGTCATTGAATTTCCTGGTGGCCGAAGGTGGAATCGAACCACCGACACAAAGATTTTCAGTCTTCTGCTCTACCGACTGAGCTATTCGGCCCGATAGGGGAGGTAGATTGTAATCAATCTCTTCAAATTTAGCAATTATCTTATATTTATTGCCTTTTTTCATAGGATTAATCGTCAACCGAGGCGCCTAGCTATAGTGAATGGGCATTACCCTGAGTAGCGTTTAGATCATATATTTGTCCTACACGTTTGTCCTGGCGTTCGCTTCGTGGTTATTATTTTAATAGTCCCTTAACGTTAGGATGATATAACTTAAGCTAATCCATATCCAACAATAATAATATCAAAAAATGCTAAACCCATTTGATTTTATAAGTGGAAAGAGGGCTCTCCAAGCGAGGAAAGAGGCCTATAAAAAAGTATTTCTTAACAATTTAGAGCAATTTAAGCTCGATATTAATTATCCATTATTAGCTATAAGTGAGTATCAGGATGCAGTACAACGCTATTCCTCATCATGGCTTGTGGGCTTAGAGGAAGAATTTAAGCTCAGTTCGTTAATTCCTACGTTGAAAGAGCAATATGCTGAGAAAATCATTAGTTTAACAAAAAACCTAAATACATTGGGCGAAATGGCTGAGAAACAGCAGATAGGCTCTGAAGAGGTGCTGATAGCTTATCAAAAAATATTGAATGATGAGTTGTCAGATATAAAAAACATGGTTGCTGAATTTTTTCAGCAAGTAGATAAAGATATTAACAAACTGCTAGGTTTTCTGAGCAGTGTTTCGTTTAAACAGAGTGACTCATTTTTTGATGCGACTAAGTGGATTAAAAGAAATATTCAGCTCGATCTGTTGAGTATACAAAATGATAGTTTAGCATCACCTTACTGGTTACTTGATGTACTGTCTGAGCTGGCAGCTTCTGAAGAATTGCCTCAAGCCATTAAGCAACAATTAGCTGATATATGTAAACAGATAGTTTTGCCTAAAAATGCTAAATTTATGCTGGTTAGCTTAAATGCAGCTTTTAATACGATGCCTAATCGACTTAGCGAAATAGGGTGCAATGAGAAGGCTTCTATAACAGCGCGTATACAGGGTTTGCTGCGTTTTTTAGATGAAAAATCAGTTAGTCCCCTTGAACATTATTTAATGACGGCACAAGATTATTTTAGTTTGCTGCTAAGGTTAGATAGGGATGATCCAACTTTCGTCAATTATATAGAAGAACACCTCGCAGCAGAGCAGCTGCTCGGTCATCTTTTAGCTAGGTTTAAAAGGGATGAGCTAGCATCATTGATAAAATTAAAGCAAATCCATAGGGCAGTGTTAGATAGAGAGCTAAAAACCCTCAACGAAATTAATCATGAGGTAGGTGAGAGTGAGCCGCTGAATAACCTCATTGATGAATATAATGCCAGGGTACGGGCAATGGAGCGGCATTTTGCAACAAATACGCTAAGCGATTATTTTAAATTAAGCGCTTTTTCTGATATATCAAATTATTACCTTATTATTTTAGAAACGATTAAGCTGCATTCTGCAGAAATAAGAAAAAAAGCGGCGGAATATAGATTAGTAGAACTCATTTTTAAAGACGCGAGTTGGCTGAACAAAGTCGAAATTGATTTTTTCTTTAAGGAAATAAAAGATCCGGATTCCCGAAAAAATTTAGTAGAAAGTCTTACTGAGAAGGCTTTTCATCTTTTAGGGAAGATGCCAGCCGGCAAATTTGGTGTTTATATAGAAAATTTATTGCGAGTTGCTGAGGCAGAAGAAACCCCATTACCATCCTCTGAACAGCCGGATTATTTTTTTCTATTTAAGAAAGAACTGAGAGATTCTATTCGAGGAAAGCACCTCAAGGGTTTTATTAAACAACATCCTGAAAAAATAGCTGACTATTTGCAGGATATGCATGGCAGACGTGATTGTGGCCCATTCAGTTTATTAAGCGGTTATCTAAATTATTGTGATGTTAGTCAGCTCGAGATACTGGGTAAAAAGAGACGAGATTTAGAATTGATTACTAAACGTATGATCTCTACTAAACAGCTTTTGGATTTACAAAATAAATCCCATGAAGGTTCATTATGGGAAATTTGCGAATGGTTCCATCAGGTTGACACCTATAAACAGCATTTACCTTTATTCACCTCACGACAAGATAAAAATTGGTTTTTCAACACCATGGATAGCATTAGTTTCCTCAAGAGTGCTATCGATAGCATTCCTGAGGAAGAAAAAAATACGAGGGCAAGCTTCTTTTTCGTCAATAGCGATGTGAGGAATAAAAAACGGGAAGCGCTTGATCGGTTAAAAGAACAATTGAAAACATTGCCTAATCTCATTGATGTTCAAGCAATGGATGAGAGAATTAAAAATTGGGAAGCTGAATTTGGGACGGTTATCGATAAGCAGCGATACCGATTTTATTTGCTAGTATGGGTGATGATTTACCAGCTTGTTATGTACTATCTCTCAGGTCAAAGCGTTGAAACTAAATCTCGTTATTGTGTTGAACTTTTAAAAGATCGTCTTCATCAGGCGATGGCTGCTATGCAATCCCATGTTCAGAAGGAGATAACAGATATACCGTCTTTGGCTAGAGAATTGACCCCCTAAGGGGAATAGCTGAGACTGCGTGTTGCTTGGGTCTGCTGTTTATTTTCTTAGCTTTAAATTCCAGAGGACATGCTGTATTATTTCGGCCATTAGCCTGGATATGATTAAAAAATTAACAATGGGAAACTATAAAGAATGGCTCGTGTTCCTACAGAAGCACATTGGCGTGATTCCGCACGTACTCCTCGATTTTTTTTGATCGATGCGCGAGCGGCATTTCCCTTGTTGTTATTTTTGCTGCATATACGCGTTTGGAGCTTTGTATTGGCACTTGTTGCAATGACGTTTTTTGGGTTATTAGGGCGTTATGGTTTTTCTGTGACGGTGTTTTTACGTTGGCTACGAACGGTTTTTGCAGGCCCACGCAAGATCGCCATTCCTTGGTGGAAAGAGTAGGGGGGTCTCATGGAGCTGAAAAAAAGCTTGCATGCCATTGCAAAAACCTTAAAAGCGACTTTTACGCTGAATGGGCGGGTTATTACCTATGAAGAGGTTTTCTCTGAAGTGGGGTTGTTACCAGCGATTGCGCGTAGGGCCGATCAACTCTGCTCTTTATGCTTGGGTTATGGGATCGGTGTTAGTTTCGATGAAGTGGAGCAATCTTTGTTAGGGGTCAAGGCCAGCTTTGACGAAGTGACACCTAATATTCTACGTTACCTTTGTATTACGGATGTTATCTGTGAATTGATTCAAAACGGTGGTTCTACGACACAAACCCCGCTAGATGAGTTGATGTATGATTAGGTTCAAAATAGCGATGTATACTCTTGGCAATTGGATTTTCGGCTGCGTTCCTGCTCAATTCGCAATTTCGCGGTACTTGCCGAAAACCCAATTGCTGTGAGTAAAAACAGGCATCGATTAATAAAAATAATAAAAAAATAAATTTTGTATTCTTTTACGAGGTTCGGATGTGGTTTTCACCAGAGTCAGAGAACAAAACTCCTTTACGGGCAGCGATTGCGAAGGCTTATTATGCCGATGAGACGGAGGTTGTTCGTCAATTAATTGAAGCCGCTGCGCTACCCAATGATGTTACCTTAAGCATAGCGAGGGTTGCACGGGGTTTAGTGGAGAAAATTCGCTCAAAACGTCTATCTAAGGGCGGTTTGGATGCTTTTCTGTATGAATATGATTTATCGAGCCAGGAAGGTATCGCTTTAATGTGTTTGGCCGAAGCACTGTTGCGTATTCCGGATAGCACGACGATTGATGCGCTCTTAGAAGATAAAATTAGTAATGCGGATTGGGCTTCTCATCTTGGCCAAAGTTCTTCATTTTTTGTTAATGCCAGTTCATGGGGGCTCTTGCTAACCGGTAAATTGCTTAAATCCGATGAACAGAGTGGTTTAAGTGGTTTATTACGTCGTTTTATGGGGCGAACCAGCGCACCTATTATTCGTAAGGCGGTTAAGCAGGCCATGCAGTTATTAGGTCGTCAGTTTGTCATGGGACAAACGATAACCGAAGCGCTTAAGCGTGCTAAAGATCATGAAGCAAGAGGCTATCGTTTTTCGTATGATATGTTGGGAGAAGCGGCACGTACTGAAAAAGATGCAGAACGCTATTTTCAAGCCTATCAAACCGCTATTGATGCGATTGGTAAAGTGGTATTAGGGAAAAGCTTAAAGGATGCGCCGGGTATTTCTATTAAATTATCGGCGTTGCACCCGCGTTATGAATTTGCCAAAGAAAGTACCGTGGTACCTTTCCTCATCGAACGTCTCCTACGCTTAGCGCTACAAGCCAAAGAAAATAATATTAGCTTGACTGTGGATGCGGAAGAGGCCGATCGTTTAGATATTTCTTTAGACATTATCGGTGCGGTATTTTGCGATCCGGCCTTAGCAGGTTGGGAAGGATTTGGTCTAGCAGTCCAATCTTATCAAAAACGTGCGCCTTTTGTGCTGGATTGGTTAATCGATTTAAGCCAAAAACAAGGCAAGCGTTGGATGGTACGATTGATTAAAGGTGCTTATTGGGATACAGAAATTAAAGTTGCGCAAATTAGGGGTGTAAAAGGTTATCCGGTCTTTACGCGTAAGAGTTCGACGGATGTGTCTTTTGTTGCCTGTGCTAAAAAATTATTGGCGCATAGCAAAGAGATCTATCCACAATTTGCGACGCATAATGCGTATACCTTGGCAACAGTGTTGCAGTTGGCTGGAAAAAATCGTGATTTTGAATTTCAGTGCTTGCATGGTATGGGCTATACCTTATATGACTACATTGTAGGGCCTGAACATCTTAATATTCCTTGTCGCGTTTATGCACCGGTAGGCGGCCATGAAGATTTACTGGCCTATTTAGTTAGACGTTTATTAGAAAATGGCGCGAATACATCATTTGTTAATCGTATTGTTGATCCCTCAGTGCCTATTGAAGAGATGTTGATTGATCCGGTGAATAAAATGAAGCAAGTGAAAGTGATCCCACATCCAAAAATTCCTTTGCCGATTAATATTTATGGTGAAGGACGTAAAAATGCGATGGGGATTGATTTTTCTGATACCGAATCGTGGCAGGTATTGTCAGCGCAAATAGAAGAAGCCTCTAAAAAACATGAAGTCGCAGGACCTATTATTGATGGCCAATTAGAAGCGGGCGAAAAGAAACGCTCGATGGTCAATCCAGCACAAACACAACAGATTATTGGTGAAGTGAGCTTAGCTAATTTAGCGCAACTCGAAAAAGCGCTTAACAGTGCCGATACGATATCGCATCACTGGGCAAATACACCGGTAGAGGAAAGAGCAGCTTGTCTTGAGCGTGCAGCGGATCTTTTTGAGAAAAGAACAGCAGAGTTTATGGCGTTAGCAGTTCGTGAAGGTGGAAAGACATTACCGGATGCGATTGCCGAAGTACGTGAAGCCATTGATTTCTGTCGTTATTATGCCATGCGCGCGCGTTTGGATTTAGTTCCACAGTTGTTACCAGGTCCTACCGGCGAAGAAAATTGGTTGAGTTTTCAAGGGCGTGGTGTGATTGCTTGTATTAGTCCTTGGAATTTTCCGCTGGCGATTTTTATTGGCCAAGTAACCGCTGCATTAGTCGCCGGTAATACAGTGATTGCAAAACCAGCCGGTCAAACGCCATTGATTGCCGCCGCCGCCGTGCGTTTATTGCATGAAGCCGGTATTCCAGGTCAAGTATTACATTTGGTACCGGCTAGTGGTGCGGTCATCGGGCCAAAATTAACCTTAGATCCGCGCATTAAAGGCATTGTATTTACCGGTTCTACAGAAACCGCACGTGAAATTAATCAAGGCCTGGCAAGCCGTATCGGCGGTATCTTACCGTTTATTGCGGAAACCGGCGGCCAAAATGCCATGATTGTGGATTCTTCCGCATTGATTGAACAAGTGGTCGCGGATGCTTTAAATTCAGCGTTCGGTAGCGCGGGGCAGCGTTGTTCGGCGTTGCGTGTCTTATTTGTACAAAATGAAATAGCCGATAAATTAATTGAGATGCTTTGTGGTGCAATGGCTGAACTACAGTTAGGTAATCCAGCGACATTGTTTACCGATATAGGGCCTGTTATTGATCAAGGCGCTAAGAAGACTTTACAAGAACATTTTGATCGTATGAAAGAAGAAGCGACATTACTTTATCAAGTGGCTATGCCAGATGGTATTGATGAAACTAACTTTTTCCCACCTGCATTATTTCAACTGGATAGTTTAGATCAGTTAAAGCGTGAAGTATTTGGTCCTATCTTGCATGTTGTCCGTTATGCAGCTAAGGATCGTGATGCGATGATAGCGTCTATCAATCATACCGGTTACGGCTTAACACTGGGAATACAAAGTCGAATTCAAAATACAGTCGATACGATTACACGAAATGTGCATGTGGGTAATCAATACGTTAACCGGACAATGATAGGCGCGGTGGTGGGTGTACAACCATTTGGTGGTGAAGGTCTATCTGGAACGGGGCCAAAAGCAGGTGGTCCTTATTATCTTCCTCGATTATGTGTGGAACGTTCATTGTCTATTAATACCACGGCAGCAGGAGGTAACGCCTCACTGCTGTGTTTAGAGGAGTAATGGATGGATCATAGTTTCGTTTTTTCTACCTTTGTCATTTTTACGGGTGCCGCTGTTTTAGCGACGATTGCACTGTATACACGTCAATCTTTGTTGGTGGCCTATATATTGCTAGGGGTTATTTTTGGTCCCAGCGGATTAAAGTTAGTGCCTAATTTGGGCGTTGCGCGTGACATTGGCGATATTGGTATTATCTTCCTATTGTTTTTAGTGGGTTTGGATCTGACGCCACAAGAGTTTTTGCATAGTTTGAAAAAAACCGCCTTAGTGACATTGGTGTTTAGTGCTTTATTTACACTGATTGGGTTTGCGGTTGGTTATCTGTTTAGTTTTACCTTATTAGAAAGTTTGTTGATAGGCGCAAGCTTAATTTTTTCCAGTACCATTATTGGTTTAAAGTTATTACCGACGCTCGCATTACATAATAAACCCATCGGTGAAACGATCATTAGTGTTTTATTGCTACAAGATTTGTTAGCGATTGTCATGTTGTTATTAGTGCATGGCGCACATCTAACAGGTTCTAAATGGGCCGATTTAGGATTAACCCTGGTTACCTTTCCTTTGTTGCTTGGTTTTGCGTTTGTAGTACAACACTATTTTATTAGCAAACTTTTTATGCGTTTCGATCGTGTTAAAGAATACCTTTTCTTGGTGGCATTAGGTTGGTGTTTAGGTTTAGCGGAACTATCACGTGCCTTAGGGCTTTCCGCAGAAATAGGTGCGTTCTTAGCGGGTGTTTCTATTGCTGAAGGACCTATTGCGGTTTTTATTGCCGAGAACCTAAAACCACTGCGTGATTTCTGTTTGATTATGTTTTTCTTTGCGATTGGCGCAAGTTTTGATTTAAGTTATTTGCCCGAAGTCATTGTGCCTGCGCTGTTACTCGCCGGGTTAGTGTTATTGATTAAACCGTGGCTGTTTCAAGTCTTACTGCGTTGGTCAGGTGAGAAAAGAAATATTGCGCGTGAAGCGGGGGTACGTTTAGGACAGGCAAGTGAGTTTTCTTTATTAATTGCTTATTTAGCGGCAGAGGCTACACCAGCCTTAATTGGCGGAAAAGCCAACTATCTTATTCAAGCGGCCACTATCTTGACATTTATTGGCTCGTCTTATTGGGTGGTTTTACGTTATCCTACGCCATTGGCCTTGAATGATAAGTTGCGTGTCGATTAAACTGCATGCTATTTCGGAAACCTGGCAGGAGCTGGAGAGAATATTATGACTTTTATTACATTATTATTGTGTTTAAGTATAGAGCGGTTTTTGCACAAAGGTAATTTACTGGCGCGTTTTAATTGGTTTGAACAGTATGTTAATAAAGTACATCAACTGACCCACAACCAGAGCTGGGCACAACAGGATTATGTGGCTTTATTGCTGGTTGTACTGCCTGTTGTGATACCGGTTGCGCTTATTTATGGATTGAGTGCATTTATTGTTCATGGCTTGCTCGCTTTTCTGATGGGTGCCTTTGTGCTTTTTTATTGCTTGGGCCCGATAAATATTTATGAAACAGATAAGGTTCATCAGCCAATATTTTGGCAAAGCAATGAAACATTATTTGCAGTTATTTTTTGGTTTGCGCTATTAGGTCCTGTGGCAGCACTTGTGTATCGTTTAGTTGAGCGTTCTGCGCATATTCATGCCAGTTATCCTGCGTTAGGCAAGGCGGCTAGTCAAGTACTCTCTATTCTCGATTGGCTGCCGGTTCGCTTATTCGCTATCCTGTTCGCTTTGGCAGGTAATTTTGTGAACACCTGCCAATTTTGGTTAGATTACTTATTAAGAGATTTATCATTGAATCGTGAGCTGACTGAAAAAAGTGGACGTATTGCTTTGGGTTTAGAAGAAAACGCTGAATTAAGCTTAGAAAATTACCCTCAGGCCTTAAAATTGATTGACCGGTCTTTGATTATTTTCTTAGTGATTGTATTTGCTGTTACGTTAGGCGTACTGTTATAACGTACTTTTTATCTGGATTCTGCCCTGGATTTCTCCAGCGCAGGACGACGCTTTAATGATAATTAAGGTAGAATACCGAGCAACGCGTTATACTCATAACAATGGGGTTTTTGGCAAGTGCCGCGAAATGGCGAGTTGAGCGGAAACACCGCCAAAAATTCAAGTGCGAAGAGTATATATTATAAAAATATATTTTTAAGGGCAGCTACTATCCATGACGCAGCGAACTTTTCACCTAGATTCTGATCCCATTGAGACCAAAGAGTGGTTAGATGCTCTGTTGTCTGTCTTAAAGGTCGAAGGCGCTGAGCGGGCTGAATTCCTCGTACAACAGCTTATCGATAGAGTGCGACAACAAGGTATAGCACTACCCGGTGCTTTAACTACACCTTATATCAATACGATTCCTGTTAATCGCGAGGCGACTTTTTCCGGTGATAAAAAATTAGAACATCGTATTGCAGCGTTAATTCGTTGGAATGCGGTCATGATGGTATTACGCGCCGGAAAAGTTTCTTCTGAGCTGGGTGGGCATATCGCGACCTATGCGTCAGCGGCCACCTTATATGAAGTAGGGTTTAATCATTTTTGGCATGCGGCGTCCCAGCAGCATGGCGGCGATTTACTTTATATACAAGGTCATTCCTCACCGGGTATTTATGCTCGAGCCTTTTTAGAAGGTCGATTAAGCGAAGATCAACTGATGCATTTTCGACAAGAAATAGTCGGAAAAGGCATTACCTCTTATCCCCATCCGTGGTTAATGCCAGATTTTTGGCAGTTTCCTACCGTTTCTATGGGTTTAGGGCCTATGCAGGCTATCTATCAAGCCCGTTTTTTAAAATATCTACACAATCGTGGCTTGCTGAACACACAGAATAGAAAAGTATGGATGTTTTGCGGTGATGGCGAAATGGATGAACCGGAATCCTTAGGTGCACTTTCTGTTGGGGGACGAGAAAATCTCGATAATCTTATTTTTGTGGTGAATTGCAATTTACAACGACTCGATGGACCGGTACGTGGTAACGGTAAAATTGTCCAAGAATTAGAAGGTGTATTTCGTGGTGCCGGTTGGAATGTCATTAAAGTGCTTTGGGGTAGTGCTTGGGATGCACTGTTAGCTAAAGATAAACAAGGTTTGTTACCACGGGTGATGATGGAAACCATTGACGGTGAATATCAAAATTACCGTGCCAAAGATGGTGCGTATATTCGCGAACATTTTTTTGGTAAGTTTCCTGAGCTGAAAGCGCTGGTTGCTGATATGAGTGATGAAGATCTCTGGCACCTAAAGCGTGGCGGACATGATATCCAAAAAGTGTATAGCGCTTATAAAGCAGCGGTTGAGCACACAGGTCAGCCCACGGTTATACTAGCCAAAACGATTAAAGGGTATGGTATGGGAACGGCGGGTGAAGGACAAAATATTACTCACCAGCAAAAAAAGATGACGCACGAACAGTTGTTAGCTTTTCGGGATCGATTTAAGTTGGCGATGACAGATAAAGAAGTGGAAAGCTTAAGTTTTCATCATCCTGGAAAAGACAGTCCTGAGATTAAATATCTACAAGAGAATCGTAAAAAGTTAGGTGGTTATTTACCAGCGCGGCGTTCGCGATCCGATGAAACCATAACAGTCCCAGCACTGGATCACTTTGCTACGCCATTGCAAGGATCAAACGATCGTGAAATTTCTACTACTATGGTGTTTGTTGATATCTTACGCCATATTTTAAAAGACAAAACCTTAGGTCCTCGTGTGGTGCCCATTGTTCCTGATGAATCGCGTACCTTTGGTATGGAAGGTTTATTTCGTCAGATTGGTATTTATTCACCCGTAGGACAGCTTTATAAACCGGTCGATGCCGATCAGCTGATGTATTACCGTGAAGATGTTAAAGGCCAGTTATTAGAAGAAGGCATTAATGAAGGTGGCGCTTTTTGTTCATGGATGGCGGCAGCGACTTCGTATAGTACGAATAATTTAAGTATGATTCCTTTTTATATTTATTATTCGATGTTTGGTTATCAACGGGTCGGTGATTTTGTGTGGGCAGCCGGTGATATGCAAGCGCGCGGCTTTATTTTAGGCGCAACCGCTGGTAGAACCACCTTAGCGGGTGAAGGCTTGCAGCACCAAGATGGACATAATCTTTTATTTTTCTCCGTCGTACCTAATTGTGTGGCGTACGATCCTTGTTTTGGTTATGAGTTAACCGTCATCATTCAAGACGGTTTACGTCGTATGGTTGAAAAACAGGAAAATGTATTTTATTACCTGACCTTAATGAATGAAAACTATAAACAGCCTGCTTTACCAAAAGGGAGTGAAGAAGGCATTCTCAAGGGTATGTATTTATTAGCAGAAAATAAAAAACCCAATGAAAAGCGCAAGCATGTACAATTATTAGGATCCGGTACCATTCTCAATGAAGTGATTGCCGCCGCTGAATTATTAGAAAAAGATTTTGCTGTGACGGCTGATATCTGGAGTGTGACCAGCTTTTCAGAATTACGTAAAGAAGCCTTAGCGGTTGAGCGTGATAATTTGCTTCACCCTAGCGCTCCAGCCAAACAAAGCTATGTGGCTAAGTGTTTATCTGATCGTATAGGTCCTGTGATTGCGGCGAGCGATTATATTCGTTTAAATGCCGATCAAATTCGTGGCTTTATAAAACAAAATTACCTGGTATTAGGTACGGATGGTTACGGTCGCAGTGATACACGCGAGCAACTGCGTCAATTTTTTGAAGTAAATCGTTTCTTTATCGTTATTGCGAGTTTGCATGCCTTATGCGCAGAGGGCGTAGTAAGTGCTAAGGAAATTGAACAGGCTTTTGCAAAGTATAGTATTGATGCTAAAAAACCCAATCCTTTTACAGCTTAAATGAAACCTTTAAGCATTATGAATAGTTGAGGAGAATTAGTTTGTCTAATTTAAAAGAAGTCCGCGTACCTGATTTAGGTAACGTTTCTGGAGCGGCGATCATTGAAATACCAATTAAGGTGGGTGAGTCTATTCAAGCCGAGCAGGCGTTGATTACCTTGGAGAGTGATAAAGCCTCCATGGATATTCCTGCGCCCTTTGCAGGTAAAGTAAAGGAAATAAAAGTAAAGGTGGGCGATAAAGTTTCTAAAGGCGATTTCATCGTGCTGCTAGAAGTAGGAGCGGATGCAGCGGCAGTAGAAGAAAAACCAGCGCCTAAAACAGAAACAACCGCGCCAAAGGTTCTGCAAGAAACAGCAAAACCCACTGAAACCGCCACGGCAACGGTGAACACCGACGATACAGCGATTTCCTCAGCAGAGGATGATCAAGGGGATGATGTGCATGCAGGGCCAGGTGTTCGCCGCTTAGCGCGTGAATTTGGCTTGGATCTCAATCAAATTAAAGGCACAGGTCAAAAAGGCCGTGTGGTAAAAGAAGATCTACAAAATTTTGTGAAATCTCGTTTAAGTCAAACGGGTCAAAGCAGTGGTACAGGCTCGGGCCTACCTAGTGCGCCACAAATTGATTTTAGTCAATTTGGTGAAACAGAAAATAAACCACTATCACGCATTAAAAAACTAAGTGCACAATATTTACATCGTAATTGGTTGCTAGTTCCGCATGTCACACAGTTTAATGATGCGGACATTACCGAATTGGAAGCTTTTCGCAAAGCACAAGCGGCGTTTGCTGCAAAACAAAACGTTAAATTGACACCCTTAGTTTTTATTATGAAAGCGGTGGTAACGGCGCTGAAAGCATTTCCTGCGTTTAACTCCTCTTTATCAGCCGATGGCGAACAATTAATTCTTAAGAAGTATTTTCATATTGGTATTGCCGTTGATACACCAGAAGGGTTAGTGGTGCCAGTTATAAGAGATGTTGATAAAAAAAGTCTTTTAGAATTAGCCAAAGAATTAGCCGAAGTGAGTAATAAGGCGCGTTTAAAACAACTGAGCAGTGCCGATATGCAAGGTAGTTCGTTTACCATTTCTAGTTTAGGGGGTATTGGTGGTACCGCATTTACGCCAATTGTTAATCTGCCGGATGTAGCTATTTTAGGCGTATCCAAAGCGCAGTTTAAACCACAATATCAAGACGGAGAATTTATTCCGCGTTTGATGTTGCCCTTGTGTTTATCCTATGACCATCGTGTTATCGATGGTGCGGAAGGTGCACGATTTATTGTGTTTTTGGCTGATTGTTTGTCCGACATCCGTCGCTGGTTGCTGTAGCTTTTTCGCTCGTCATCCTCCGCTTTCGCTCGTCATCCCCCGCGAAAGCGGGGGATCCAGAGAAAAGTATGGATCCCGTGGTCAAGCCACGGGACGACGTCCTTGGAGAGCGGTCAATCCTTTGGTCAAGCCAAAGGACGGCGGCCGCGGGACGACGATTTCGGATTTATTTTAATGATCATTTTACTTAAGAGGAAAATATGGCTGACTTAGAAACTAAAAAGACTGAAGTGCTGGTGTTAGGAAGTGGCCCAGGTGGTTATACGGCGGCTTTTCGTGCCGCGGATTTAGGGAAAAAAGTCATATTAGTAGAAAAGGATGCGACTTTAGGGGGTGTTTGTTTAAACGTGGGGTGTATTCCCTCTAAAGCATTATTGCATGCCGCTAAAGTCATTGAAGATGCGGCTGCGATGAAAGAGTTTGGTGTAGAGTTTGCTAAGCCTAAAATAGATATTAATAAACTTCGTACTTGGAAAGAAAGCGTAGTTAAAAGGCTAACCGGTGGTTTATCGATGTTAGCTAAACAACGTAAAGTCGAAGTGATTCAAGGCGAAGGAAAATTTACGGCTAAAAATGAATTAACCATCAAAACAGAAGCAGGTCAGCAAGTGGTGCAATTTGAGCAGGCCATTATTGCGGCGGGATCGCAGCCAGTTCGGTTACCTTTTTTACCGAATGATCCACGTATTATCGATTCAACCGGCGCGTTAGAGCTGAAAGAAACCAAAGGTGATCTCTTAGTGTTAGGTGGCGGTATTATTGGTATGGAAATGGCCACAGTTTATCACGCGCTGGGTGCTTCGATTACCGTGGTAGAAGGTGGTAGTCGAATTATTGCAGGCGCCGATGAAGATATTGTTAAGCCGCTTTCTAAACGTCTTAGTAAACATTATAAATTTATCCTCAATACACGCGTTACTAAAGTTGAAGCTAAAAAAGATGGCTTGTGGGTTAGTTTTGAAGGTGAGAATGTACCCGATAAACCACAACGTTATGATCGTATTTTATCCGCGGTAGGGCGTAAACCGAATGGAAAATTAATTGGAGCAGAAGTATTAGGTATTGATATAGATGATCGCGGTTTTATTGCGGTGGATAAACAATTAAGAACCAAGGTTAATCATATTTTTGCGATTGGCGATATCGTAGGTAATCCTATGTTAGCGCATAAAGCCGTGGCTGAAGCGCGTGTGGCGGCGGAAGTGATTGTCGGTAAAAAACACTTTTTTGAACCACGTTGTATTCCTTCGGTTGCTTATACCGATCCAGAAATCGCTTGGGTTGGATTGACAGAAATGGAAGCTAAAGAGAAAAATATTGTTTATGAAAAAGCCGTGTTTCCTTGGATGGCCAGCGGTCGTTCATTAGGTCAGGGGCGTGACGAAGGCTTAACTAAATTATTATTTGATCCTAAAACACAGCGTGTGTTAGGCGCTGGTATTGTCGGTCCGAATGCGGGTGAATTAATTAGTGAAATTGCCTTAGCGATTGAAATGGGCTGCGAAGCGGAAGATATTGCCTTAACCATACACCCACACCCAACATTGTCTGAAACGGTAATGTTAGCCAGTGAAATATTTGAGGGCAGCATTACGGATCTTTATATGCCGAAGAAGAAAGCTGAAGTAATACATTAAGATTATTATATTTTTATCGGTTGTATAGACGTTCTCTTATCATTAAAGCCTGCGAAAAAAATAGATTCACAGGCTTTTTTTCTGTTGCCTGTTTTGTAAGATTAGGTAATGCATGATGTCCTATTTGCATATTCTTTTTTATAAATACTTTCCTTAGGCTTTTGGTGCATGGGAAGAATAGCAAAAGAAAATCTGCTAATAGAACTGAAGCGTTTAAATAAAGCTACTAACAGGTTTCAATTGAATATTTACGTTTATTAGTTGAAGCTGAAAGAAGGTCTCGAATCGCTTCAAAGTTAGAGCCTTTTACATGCTACGTGCTAGCGTTTGATAAATTGGAGAGTTTTTTAAGTGAGCATTTAAAGTCTAATTTTGCCATCAATAAAAGGCTGCAACTCATTATAAAACATGGAAGCCATTACCTAACCGTCGATATTTCATGCGCAGAACATAAGCGCTGTTTACTGCTCGATGCAGCGAATGATAAAAGAATGATGAGTGTCTACGGGAAGCTCAAGCAGTTTGCATTTGATCGCCTGTTTGTTGCGAGCGGAAAACGGGACGAATTAGGCAAAGTTCATAATTTACAACAGGATTTTGATAGTTGTTCTATGTTTGCTTTTGATCACGCAGTTCAGCTTTCTAAAAGAGATATTTATAGTGATTTAGAAAAATTAGTGGGGGATAATTGCCAGAGAAGAGGTTATACCACGGTGTACTGGGAGCAATTGCCTATACAATTGGTTTGGAATGCGCAGTCCTTAAATTTTTTTACGAATTATTTAGAGGTTAACAAAAATAAACTGACCCAAGGCGAGCTAAAAGCCTATAAAAAATATATTAAAAAGAATACAGAATTGGATGCTAAGAAGAAAAGCAGGAATGTTGCGGTTGATCGTATTTTTGACTCAAGTCTGAAGCAGATCTTTCCGTGGGTTGAAAAATTGAGTCAAACTGAAATAGATTATATTGCAGGGGAGGATACTTATCTAATGCCCATGCAAAGGGAGAGCACATTCGTTTTCGCAAACAATAATGCTTTTTTTAAATCATGTAAAATAAGAAAGAAGGTTAGTGCTAATAGCCCAAGGGTTTTTGAAAGCTCATCGTCATTGCTCGGCGAGCTAGTAAGATATCAAACCTTACTGCAGTCCTGACTATTATTTTTCGTCCAACGTTGAATAATGGGTTCAATTAAATCAGGATGTTTTCTTGTAATGGTGTCGCTCAGTCGTTCTACATGTGGAAGTAAATAATAATCACGACTCAGGTCGGCAATGCGCAATTGTTGCCAGCCGGTTTGACGCAGTCCGTAGATTTCACCAGGCCCGCGTAGTTCTAAGTCATGTTGTGCAATCATAAAACCATCATTAATTTTTCTCATAATAGAGAGACGCTTTTTTGCAATGGGCGATAAGCGTTCATAAAGTAATACACAAAAACTTTGTTGATGATTTCTACCGACGCGTCCGCGTAACTGATGAAGTTGCGCGAGTCCTAGGCGTTCTGCATTTTCTATGATCATTAAATTAGCGTTACCTACATCCACACCCACTTCAATAACCGAGGTGGCAACGAGTACATCAATATCGTGGGCTTTGAATTTGTGCATGATACTTTCTTTTTCTTCTGGCGAAAGACGACCATGAATAAGCGCTAAACGTAAATCAGGTAAATAGGATTGTAATAGTTTGAGTGTGCTTTTAGCGGCTTCGTAGTGGACTAAATCGGATTCTTCAATCAGCGGACAAACCCAATAGGCTTGTTTTTTTTGCAGGCAATTATTTCGAACTCGTGCGATGACATCAGCACGATGTTTGGCTGAAAGTACAATGGTTTTCACCGGTAATCGCTTAGGTGGAAGTTCATCAAGGAAAGAAAGTTCGAGATCACAGAGTGAGGTCATGGCTAAAGTACGAGGAATCGGTGTCGCAGTCATAAACAATTGATGGGCTTGCAAGCTATTATTTTGTCCTTTTTCCCACAGCGCTAAGCGTTGTTGTACACCAAAGCGGTGTTGTTCATCGACGATAATTAAGCCGAGATTTTTAAATTTAACATGGGTTTGAAAAAGGGCGTGGGTGCCAATCACAATTTGTGCTTTTCCCGTTTCTATGGCAGATAAAATTTTTCGTTTTTCTTTTGCTTTCAGTTTTGAACGCAAACAAACCACATGACAACCGATGGGCGTTAGCCAACGATGAAAATGTTGGTAATGTTGCTCGCTTAAAATTTCGGTAGGCGCCATGATGGCCGCTTGGTAATGATTTTCAATCGCTTGAATAGCAGCGAAGGCAGCCACAACCGTTTTGCCAGAACCTACATCGCCTTGTAATAAGCGTTGCATCGGATACGGTTTTGCCATATCAGCACTGATCTCTTGATTAACGCGTTGTTGTGCAGCCGTCAGTTGGAAAGGTAAAGCGGTTGATAAGCGCTTGGTTAATTGGTTTTTTGCGAGTAATAAGGGTGCTACTTCTTGTGCGCGATTTTTTTTGCTGGTTCGAACGCTCAAGAAATGCGCAAGCAGTTCTTCGACAATAAGACGTTGTTGGGCGCGATGTTTTTTTGCACTTAGTGCATCAAGCGATGTACTGGGAGGTGGTTTATGTAAAAAATGTAAAGCGCTAACAAGATCCGGTAGTCGTAATAATTTTAATAGGGCTTTGGGTAAATAATCGCGAAAATGATGTTGAACAGTATTTTTATCGGTTGATATTGGGCTTAATAATGAGAGTACCTGATGTATCAATTTATTCCAGGTGCGTTGGCTTAAACCCTGTGTACTGGGGTACACCGCTGTGAGGTGAGGGGGTAAGCTGAATTCTTTATTCGGACTTAAAAATTCGTAATCAGGATGAACAATTTCTTGTTCAAAAAATTTCCTGGATGAGGTGCGTACTTCGCCGAAACAAAGCAAAGTAGCGCCGGTTTTAAACTGCTGGCGCTGCGGTAGGGTTAAGTGGAAGAACCGTAGGCCTAAGCTACCGCTCTCGTCTTGTAGGCGACAATAGAGGCTTGCCTGACGTTTAGAGGAGAATTTGCTCGTGGCTTGAATAATAGTGCCTTTTACTAATACCTGTGTTCCGGGTTTTACCTGGCTGATGGGCGTTATCTGCGTTCTATTCTCATAACGGTGGGGCAGATGAAAGAGCAGGTCTTGTAAGGTATGAATGCCGCATTTGGCCAAATAGTTACTTATTTTGGGACCAACGCCTGCCAGTGTTTGGCACTTTATTTGCGCTAGATTGTTCATAGGTTTTCCCTAAAGACTAGTAAAGTACAATCGGATATGCTCCAATAAGCCGCTAATATTAGATTGAAAGAAGAGGCCCATGTTATATGGATTCGGAAAAAATTAATCAGCTTATTAAACTCCTTAATGAGAATAACTTAAGTGAAATTGAATTTACAGAAGGCGAGCAGTCAATACGGATTCAACGCCAATTGACGCAAGCTTCTTCCTCGCAGCCAGCGGCTGCCATTGTTCCTTCTGGATCCCAGGCAAAAGACAATACGCAAAAACTGCCTGAATCCGGCCATCAAGTTCGTTCGCCTATGGTGGGAACGGTTTATTTAGCACCCAATCCAGCGGCGGATCCTTTTGTCGCATTAGGGCAAACTGTAAAAGTAGGCGATGTGCTTTGTATTGTTGAAGCCATGAAAATGATGAACCAAATTGAAGCTGATAAAGCAGGCATCATTAAAAAAAGATTAGTCGAAAATGGAACACCGGTTGAATTTAATCAGCCTCTGTTTATTATCGAATAATAATGATTTTTGTACAGTATAAAAATAAAATATCTCGTCATGGCGAGGCCGGATATTCGATCCGGCCGTGGCCATCCAGGAAAAAACTCAAATTTTACTGGATTGCCGCGCGCTTCGCGCTCGCAATGACGATGGTTTTTTTGGCATTTGCTAATAGGTAAAAATAATGCTGAATAAAGTTGTTATTGCAAATAGGGGTGAAATTGCTTTACGCATATTGCGTGCTTGTAAAGAATTAGGCATACGAACGGTTGCGATTCATTCCGAGATAGATACTAATTTGAAACATGCTAAATTGGCTGATGAAACGGTTTGTGTGGGGCCTGCTTCGGCGGCAGCCAGTTATTTAAATGTACCGGCGATTATTGCGGCGGCTGAGATTACTGATGCAACAGGTATTCATCCAGGTTATGGATTTCTATCGGAAAATGCTGATTTTGCAGAACGTGTAGAGCAAAGTGGTTTTGTTTTTATTGGTCCTACCGCCGAGACGATCAGAACCATGGGCGATAAAGTATCGGCTATTGCTGCGATGCGAAAGGCTAAAATACCTTGTGTACCCGGTTCAGAAGGCGAATTAGATAATGATGATAAAAAAAATCTAAAAATTGCGCAAAAGATAGGTTATCCGGTACTGATCAAAGCTGCCGGTGGCGGGGGTGGACGTGGAATACGCGTGGTACATAGTGAAGCCGCTTTATTAAATGCGATTTCTTTAACGCGTGCTGAAGCGGAAGCTAATTTTAAAAACCCCAGTGTTTACATGGAAAAATACTTGGTAACCCCACGGCACATTGAAATTCAGGTATTAGGGGATGGTCAAGGTAACGCTATTCATTTAGGTGAACGTGATTGTTCGATGCAGCGACGACATCAAAAAGTGATTGAAGAAGCACCCGCACCGGGCGTTACTGAAAAACAGCGTAATCAAATCGGTGAATTATGTGTGAAAGCCTGCCGAGAGATGAAATATCGTGGCGCAGGTACCTTTGAATTTCTGTATGAAAATGGAAATTTTTATTTCATTGAAATGAATACACGCATTCAAGTTGAACATCCTATTACCGAGGAGATCACGGGCATTGATTTAGTACGCGAGCAACTACGTATCGCCTCCGGTGAAGCCTTGGATTATAAACAAAAAGAGATCACGTTCCGCGGCCATGCGATCGAATGCCGTATCAATGCAGAGGATCCTCGAACATTTTTACCTTCACCAGGAACCATTACACTGTATCATCCGCCCGGTGGACCAGGCATTCGTGTCGATACCGCGATCTATACAGGGTATTGTGTACCGCCAAATTACGATTCGCTGATTGGAAAACTGATTGCGTATGGCGAAACACGAGAAATAGCCTTAGCGCGCTTACGTAATGCCTTAGATGAAATTGTCATTGAGGGCATTAAAACCAATATTCCTATGCACCAAGAGTTAGTGCGCGATCCCCACTTCATTCAAGGTGGAACCAATATTCATTACCTTGAAAAGCGTTTAACGCTGTAATGTTATGTCTTGGTTAGAACTTACTATTCAAACAAAAGAAAGCGATACCGAATCAGTCAGTGATTTTTTAGAGCAAGCCAATGCGGTTTCGATTACCTGGAAAGCAGCGGATGAACAAGCGTTGTTTGAGCCTGATTTAAATACGACGCCTTTATGGCAACGTGTAGAGGTAAATGCCTTATTTTCAGAAGATACGTCTATGTCTGATTTAATGGCTGCATTGCGGCGTGAGTTTGATGACAAAACCATTTTGAAATCCAGTTTTAAAGTTGTCCCTGATAAATGTTGGGAACGTGTTTGGCTAGATGATTTTAAAGCCATGCGTTTTGGAAAACGTTTATGGGTTTGCCCAACCACGATGGAACCGCCTGATCCCGCGGGCGTTATTGTTCGCTTAGATCCGGGTTTAGCCTTTGGTACCGGCACACATCCTAGTACCGCATTGTGTTTAGAATGGTTAGATGCTCATGTGCAAAGCGGGCAAACGCTGATTGATTATGGATGTGGTTCCGGCATTTTAGCGATTGCGGCATTAAAATGCGGTGCAAAAAAGGTTTTTGCCGTTGATCATGATCAACAAGCCATTGAAGCAACTCAGGCTAATGCGCGGCAGAATGCTATTTTACCGGAGCAAATAAGCTGTTTATTTCCACAGCAATTGGTGCAGGATATTAAAGTGGATGTACTGATGGCGAATATTCTTGCAAAACCCTTAATGGATTTAGCGAAGCTGTTTAAACAGCACCTGAAAAAAGACGGACTCTGTGTTTTGGCTGGTATCTTAAGTGAGCAAGTAGAAAGTATTCAGCAATGTTACGTTGAGCAAGGTTTTAGCTGTGTTGATGTTCAACATAAGCATGAATGGGCAAGGATAGTCTTTTCTCTTCCAAATACTCTTCGCACTTGAATTTTTGGCTGTGTTGCCGCTAGCCTCGCAATCCTCATGTATGTTGTATACACTGCGGTTGCTCGTTTTCACGGCGCCTTGCCAAAAATCCCATTGCTGTGAGTATATAAATTTTAAACTTTTATGAATCTTGTTGCTTGTGGCATTAATCACGAAACGGCGCCTTTATCGCTGCGCGAGCAGCTTAGCTTTTCCTCGGATTATCTTGCTGGTTCTTTACAGGAACTTTTAAAAGAGACGCAGGCTGAGGAAGTGATGATTCTTTCAACCTGTAATCGTACAGAATTTTATTGTATTAATGGCCAAGCACAGCATACGCTGGATTGGTTATATCGTACGAAACAAGTATCTAAAGCGAATTTACAGAATCACTGGTATGTTTATCACGAAGAAAATGCAGTACGTCATATACTTCGCGTTGCTAGCGGTTTAGATTCGATTATTTTAGGTGAACCACAAATTACCGGGCAACTTAAAACGGCTTTTTCTTTCGCTCATTCATTGGGTATAGCGGGTAATCAATTTAAACGTTTATTTCAGTATATTTTTAGCGTGAGCAAACAAGTGCGCCATCAAACGGCTATTAGCGCGCATCCTGTTTCACTGGCTTTTTCTTTAGTGTCATCTGCAAAATGTATCTTTGCAAACTTAGCGGATGCGCGTGTGTTACTCATCGGTGCTGGCGAAACGACGGCTTTAGTGGCTAAACATCTGCTTGCGCAGGGTATTCAACATTTTTTGATTGCAAATCGTACCGCTCAGCATGCAAAGCGCTTAGCATTAATGGTAGGTGGTAAAACCATCGCTTTAATTGAAATTTCATACTATTTACCTGAGGTTGATTTAGTGGTGACGGCAACCACCAGTCCATTACCTATCGTAGGTAAAGGCATGTTGGAAAGCGCTTTAAAAAAACGGCGGCGGCGTCCTTTATTTATGGCCGATTTAGGTATGCCGCGTGATATTGAAGCGGAAGTGAATCAACTTGAAGATGTTTATTTGTATACCTTAAATGATTTACAAAAAATGATTCAAAAAAATCAATCGCATCGTAAAGTAGAAGCGATAAAAGCCGAAGCGTTGATTGAAAATAAACTTCAAGAATATCTTGAATTATTACGTTTAAAAGAAGTGGCGCCGATCATTCGTGCCTACCGGGAGCAAGCGGAACAGTGGCGTGATCAAGAATTAAAAAAGGCCTTTTCTTTATTAGAAAAAGGGCTTTCTGCTGAAGAAGTGATGCAAGGTTTAGCCTATAGATTAACCAATCAATTACTGCATGTGCCGAGCGTTGCGTTACGTCAGGCTGCTACATTAAATCAGCAAGACATATTAGCTTCTATTATAAAATTATTTGATTTAAATCAATCTTAGCCACTAGTGTCATTGCGAGTACCGTAGGTACGAAGCAATCCAGGGATGTAGTAAATATTAGCCTAGATTGCCGCGCGCCTACGGCGCTCGCAATGACGTTCGTTCTGCTACATCATTTTTAGCGTCTAAATCTTCTTGATCGCTATCGGTATTATTAGCAGGTATATAGCTATCTTGAGATTCTCTTTTTGAGATAGCGTAATGTTCAGTCGTCAATAATCCGCCGGGTTCTATCAGTTCATCGCCCCAAGAAGTTCGGATGCGAATCTCGGTAGATGTTGGGTCATTCGGTTTTTCGTGTTCTCTTAGAATAGAAATCACTTCATCATCAATTTCTATTTCTATGGCTTTTATAGTGATTTTTTTATAAAACTTTTTATCAAAGCTTTTTAATAACCGATCGGCATGACCATAGTTTTTTTTAAACGTCGTGATTGGCATGGCATATTCGTTATAAATAGGCTTATTTTCTTGATCATATAAAGGATTACCTTTTGAATCACGTAGCTGCGTCATATTTCTTACGATAACCATATCCTTTGATAAAAGGCATTCGGTTTCTACTTGATAACCGAGCAAACTATTTGCGTCAGAGATATAGGTTGTTAATGTTGTTCCTATTTCATCAGCACGAACATGTCTGGCGAGTACGGGTGTTTTCTTTTTATATTTACGCGCTTTTTTTGAAAGAAAAGCTTGATTTTTTCAATACTAAAATAATCGGTTATTATCATAAAATGCCCTTATTATTATTGTATTTCGGTCGGAGGCATTATACGAAAATAAATATATTATATGCAAGTGCATATAAGTAATAAAATATTTTTATTACATTATTGGCAGAGAAATAGCCGAAAAAAACTCTTATTGAGTTTTTATAGCTATTTTTTTATCGGTTACAGTTTCTAGCTCGTTATCGCGGCAAGTGCGAGAAGAGGTTGTATTAAAGAAGGTCGGCCTTTTCTTTGTAGGCACGTAGGTCGCTGCAAATTCTTTTGGTGCAATAGCATAACCGCTATCGGTTAGCATGCCACCGGGCTGTAATAATTCCGCTGTATCGCCCGTCCCCCAGTTAGTGGCTATAAAAATATCATTAGGGCGTGAATGGTTCGATTGATCATACTCATGCAGGATAGAAATAACTTGCTCATCAATTTCTATTGCTCTGATCGTCGTTTTTTTATAGAACTTTTGGCTAAAGCATTCTAATAATTGATCAGGATTCGTATAGCTGTTAAAAAAAACACTTTTTCCCATCGCATACTCATTGTAAATAATATTTCCGTCTTTATCACGACAGGCATCGCCCCTTGAATTACACAGCGCAATCATATTTCTTACGATAACCATATCCTCTGATAACTGGCAGGTTGTTTCTACTTTATAGCCAGATGAGGCACTTGGATCAGAGATATAGGTAACTAATTCAGATCCTATTTCAAAAGGACGCACTTTTCTAGCAAGCGCCGGTATTTTTTTTATATTCACGTGCTTTTTCATTAAAAACAAGTTTAAGTTGTTCAATATTGCGATAATTAGCGATTATTACTATATAATTGTTTGTCTTTTTATTAAAATCGTTTAGATTTATTATTTTTATAGCAGCCGAGAGTATTTTATCGGAATATTTCTTCTTTTTTAAGTTATTAATAACGGTAGAGGCATGTATAGATGGATTATTTTTATAAAAAGCAGAAGCGTAGCTTTTTAAAGATTGGAAGGTAATGGCTTTATTTTTTTTTGTTCTTATTTTAAAAAGAGAAGAGTTATCAAGTAATTCACAGTGCCAATTATTATTATTAGTGACGATAGTGTCTATTTCAGTTTGAATCCCCAGGTTTTCGGATAGCGATGATTGACTAGTGTTTCTTATTTTTAATAAATGTTGATAGTGTTGCATCGCGTGCGGTTGTAGCGTATATAAAAACAAGTGTTGAATGTTTCCTGAATGTTGTTTTTCTCTAAGGGCATGAAGTTCTATATTCCAAAATATCGATTGGCAATGGATTTCGCCATCAGCGAGGAAAACATAAGCATCATTGGTGGTTTCTTCAATATATAATTTTGAAAGTGCGCTCCAGATGATGAAATTAAAGGTACTTTCGATTTTTTCATTTGTTTTCTTATTATGAGTAATAACCATTTGAATTTTTGGCATCATCTGGTTAACCACGGAGCCAATGACGGTATGTGCAAAATCTATACCTATTTTTTCTGCCGCCTTACGTCCATCTGAAGACCAATAAGCCGATTGATTATCGGGACGGCATCCCCCTTCTATGGGAGAAAATAGCTTCTTTAATTGCTGATATAAGATAAAAATTTTTTCCTCAATTTCGGGTGTCCAATTAGTTTTATTATTTTCAAAAGGAAAACACGAGCTGTTTTTTAATTCTTTTTTTAGTTTTATTAATAGATCCAAAAAACCTTTAGCAATATGATATTCATACCCTGCTTGAAGCGGTATTTTTTCTTGATTTACTTTGTTTCGTATCTGTCCTGCGAATTCTTGGGTCAGTAATATTTCCTTATTGATAACATTATCCATTTTTTTACTTAGCAAAACTAATCGTAGCAGTGATTACATTGGTTAAAATACTATTCTATCCTGTCCAAACAAAAAACCGCTATTTTTCTTAGTATTTTTTGGGTAGCCATATTGGCAGCAATTGCTGCACCGTGTGGATTATCCATGGGCGCAGGTTGTACCACCATAAAATCTTTTGTTGCCATAATGCGGTTGGTATGTGCATTAATTAATTGAACGCGTATGGCAATGCGGAATTGACTGGGGTTGCTTATAAATTCTTGCTGAAAACTTAATAGCTGTGTATTTACGATCCAGTCATAGTAGGTGGTGGCCGGTGTGTTAATAATAGCTTGAAAGTAACCAGTGTTTTGTAATGATTTTATTAATAACAGATGCAACATATGCGGTGGCGTATCAGCCCAACGGTTTTGAGTAAAATATTGGATTTGATAACAGTCAGGGCTATAGATCATACGTGGGTTGCTATACAGCGCATTGGCACGCGGTTGCGTGACTAATATCGTGCTGCGGGTTTTTTGTATCGTTGGGCAAGCGGGTGGCAGTGCCGTCAGCGTATAATAGTGTAAGGGTTGGTTTGGAATGGGTTTAAACAGCGTGCAAGCAGACAAGCTTAGCATGCACGCGAGCAAAATAAATAAGCGGCTTTTTTTCAGCAAATATACATGAGGATTGCGAGTTGAGAATAGCAACACAGCCGATGTCAAGTGCGAAGAGTAGAACATTTATTTTTCTCCTGGCCCTGGCGGCAGGGCTGTCTGACCGCGTAATAATACGGCTGGATTTTGTTTTAAGCTATCCGAAAGTTCAAGTAAATTATCACTCATGACGGTTAGATTATCTAATACTTCGTTGGTAGAAGGCAGTGTTCGTTGTGTTAAGGTATTGATCAACGAAGGAAATAATCGCGTTGATTTAGCGGTATTGATTAAGATAGTATCCAGTTGGTGGCTTTGTGCCGCTAAATGATCAGTAGTAGTATTTAAATTAGTGAGAATTTCCCTAAATAATTCAGTGTTTTTTCCGCCGAGTACACCATTAATATCTCGAGTAATTTGATTCATATTAATGGTTAACTGACTTAAGGCCGTATCTAAACGTACAAAAAGTGAGGGGTTGGTTTTAATAATAGGATATTTTTCGCCAGGTAAAACAGTGAGTGAAGTCATGTCGGTGTTACTGCCTTGTAAGGAAATATAGGTAATACCAGTTAAACCTTGGCTATTTAATGTTGCCCTGGTACCGGCGGTGATAGGGGTATGTTTTTCTATTTGTAAATATAATCGTACTTGTTGTGGATTTTTATTCGATAAAACAATATTGTTGACACTCCCAACATCAACGCCATTATATTTTACGGAAGAATTGCTTGTTATACCTGCAACGGATTCATTCATAATAACCAGATAAGTATTATATTCCTTGGTCGTAAAGCCTGTTGAAAGCCAGGTAATAAAAAGAATAAGCGCCCCGGTTAAAATAAGCACGAAAGCGCCTACCAGTGTGTAGCTGATTTTAGATTCCATGCGGTTCCCCATAAATCTGTTGAGTAATGCGCCCTCTCGGTCCTTGAAAATAGGTGCGTATAACCGGATTGGTTGATTGCGTTAATTCTTCCATAGGGGCAAAGGCTAAAACAGTGCCTTCGCTTAAAAAAGCTACTTTATCGGTGATTTGCCATAAGGTGTCAAGGTCATGGGTGACCATTAAAATAGTTAAGCCCAAAATATCGCGTAAATTTAACAGTAGTTTATCAAATCCTTCTGCACCTTGTGGATCAAGTCCGGCGGTAGGTTCATCTAACAGCAGTAATTCAGGATCCATCACCAAAGCACGTGCTAAAGCGGTGCGTTTAAGCATACCGCCGCTGAGTTCGGAAGGATATTTAATGGCTGCGCTGAGTGGTAGACCGACAGCAGATAGTTTTAATAAAGCGAGTTCATTAATCGTTTTTTTGTCGAGTTGACTATGTTCATGCAGTGGAAAAGCGATATTTTCTAAAACGGTTAAAGAAGTAAAAAGAGCCGATTGCTGGAATAAAACACCCCAACGACATTTTAGAGCAATGGTTTCAGCGCTGGAAAGCTTTTTAAGGTTTTTTCCAAACACTTCAATGTTCCCAGAAGTCGGCGTTAATAATAATAAAATTTCACGCAGAATGGTTGATTTACCGGAACCACTATTACCGACGATCGCAACGATCTGGCGGCGTTTAATCTCAAGATTAACGCCTTTATGTATCCATTGGCCTCCAAGGGATAGTTTAACGCCGTCAAGTTTAATGACTGGATTATCAGGTGCATTCATAATATAAAGTATAGTTGTCTTTGCCTGGATTGCTGCGCTTTTTCCCCGTCATTGCGAGCGCGCAGCGCGTGGCAATCACAAGGACGATAAATATGTCTTAAATATTCAGCGTATTGAATAAAATGGAAAAAAGTGCATCCGCCACAATGATAAAAAAAATGGATTGTACAACGCTGCGTGTGGTTTGTCGGCCCACGCTATCGGCACTTCCACGCACACGTAATCCCTGAAAACAGGCTACACTGGAAATAATAAGTGCAAAAACTGGTGCTTTTCCTATGCCGATTAAAAGCGATGACAGTTCAACGACTTTGGGAAAACGGCGCAGGAAATCAATATAACCAATATGTGACATGGAGTGGGTCATTGCCATGCCACCGAGTATGCCAAAAATATCCGCCCATATGGTGAGTAGTGGTAGTGCTAGGGTTAGTCCCCAAATTCTTGGTAAAATTAATAGTTGATTGGGTAGAATGCCCATGGTGTTTAAGGCATCAATTTCTTCTTTAATTTTCATCATGCCAAGTTGTGCGGTGAAGGCGGAACCACTTCGTCCAGCAATCATAATGGCGGTGAGTAACGGTGCAAATTCACGCAATATGGCCAAACCTAATAAATCGATAATGAATAGGGTTGCACCATAGTTTTTTAATTGAAAACCCATTTGATAGGTTAATACAATGCCAATCATAAAAGATAATAAGGCAATGATACCTAATGCGCGTACCCCAGTATCTTCAATCACACTGAGTAATGCTTTGAAGCGCAATTGTTTAGGATGAAAAAGAATAACCAGGCCATTGATAAAAGATTGACCGATAAATTGCAGAAATGATTGTATTTCCAGTAATTGATCGATGGTCTTTTTACCAAGTTGTGCTAAACCTTTTAATTCTTCCCGTTGAGGCATGTTTTTTAAGGGGGTAGCTATTTTTTGTATACCCGTATAAAGCGCTTGATATTCTTCACGTAGACCTTGTAGTTGTACATCGCTGCCTTACTTGACAAGTTGATTGATCCACTGGTTGAGTTGCCAAGCGCCACTTGAGTCCATGGCGCTAATTGCACTCGCATCCAGAATAAGTGGGGATATTTTTTGTTTATTTATTTTTTTAAACGATAAGTCTAAGGTTTTTTGATTTATGCCCGCTAATGTCCATGCGCCCAAGCATTGTAATTGGCTTTTTTGGCCGGCTATAAATGAAAGTGAGGCGCGTGGTGTGGGATTTGACATAGTTTGTGATGTTAAAAAGGTAGCTTGGAAGTTAGCATGCTTTTTATTGCAGAGGTTTTTAGAGTTTAGTCTATCACTAAAATTAATAAGCTTGAACTTGTTTATTTTATGATCAATGACGGCTTGAGAAAATTTTAAGGATCAATAATTATCATGGCACTTAGATTGCGTATGAAAAGGAGGACAATTGGTTATGAATAATAACGTGGATAATACTAAGCAAACAGATGATAGAGCTATTGAAACCCTACTTTCGGCTCTAGAAGAGGATTTAAATAAGGAAGCAGGGCTTGATAAAAATGAAGATCCAGACGACGATATTTTTGAAGTTTTTTTTGCAGATTTAGACGAGTTAAAATGTATCTTTGCTTGCAAAGAGGTAACACCTAAGCATATAGAGTGGTTTTTGCATTCAGACTTATTCGGTTTTATGGCAGATAGTGTAGAGTCTTTCACTGTAGCGCCAAAAGATATTTATAAAGCCTTGTTAAGAAACGTTAATATTGAAAAAAAAGAATACTTTATGGAGCACAAGAAGGTATTAATAGAAAAAGCTAATACGGCGATAAGAGAGGAAGAGGCTTTCGATCGCAGAGAGTTTTTTCTTATTTTAAATGCCAAAAAAAATGATTTTAAAGCCAAATTAAAAGCCGCAAATCATCCGAACAAAAATACTTTTTTTAACCGCAACGCGCGCGAAACAGCTGCACTTTCACCCCTCGCAAAACGGGCAATATTCAATCATCTCACACAGTTAGCTTACGCACCAATAAACGAGTAGCTTTGCCCAAGAAAAATTTTGCTGGTTGCCTTCCCGAAGTTTATTCGCATAACGTCGCTGTATTTTAAGTGGATAAATCAACTACAGGGGGTTATTCACTTGAAACTAAAAATGAGAGATTATTTAAGCGGGACGCTTAAAAATATCCCTTCCTTTGGAAGGGATATGCGAATATTGCCTTTTTTATTAAAAAGGTTGTGATGTGTGCCAATAGATAGTAGCACCGCGGTTAGGTATTAATTTGTTAGTTGCTAAATAATGATATTCGCTGCATACATAGCGATACTGGCATGAAGCAATATTTGTACAAGCGCGTGGTGTAGCACCGACTCTGGATAGTAATTGACGTATACTTGCCGAGTCATAGTACGATCCAGAAACAAACCCCGCTTTTTTTATTAAGCCTGCATCAAATGCACAAGCACTTTGGCCTGAGTGGGCTGCATTAGCCACATTGATGCTACTTAATAAACCCATGCAAATAGCTGAAGCCATTACTAATAATTTTTTCATACTATTCCCCTTAGGTAATATCAGTAAAACCTTATAGCGCCCGCTATAGAGGCTTACTCTTTTTTAGAATAGCTGATGAATGCGGAAGATTCAATTTTAGGGGGGCTAGATGCCTATTTTTGAGGGGCATGAAGTGATGCGCTAGTTTCTGCCCCTCAAATAGGTGTTCAAAAATTGCCGTATTTTCTATACCATGCCTTTTACCGACTGAGAGCCAGTAAAGTAGGGCTGGATTCCTTTTCTGGTTTAGATGTTTCTTCCTCCAAGCGGCTTATATAAGAAACAAACGTTGGTTTCGTGCTTGCCGGGCTTTTCTTAGCGAAAAAGGAGTGGGCAGAGTATGTCATTGCTTTTACAGTACTGCTCACTTCTTTTACAGCACTGCTCATTTTATGACGTACCTGCGAAAGAGAGGAGGTAAATAGTTCCGTTTTCGAAGGGTACAGAACTTTGGCTTCGGCACTCATCTTACTTAGATGTTCAACGTGTGTTTTTTTCTCAGCTGTCAGCTCTTTGAGGCCATCGCAGGCTTTCTCTAACGATATTTGATTAGAGTTTATATGTTTCATGCGCCATTCCATCGCGTCTTTTCCTTGCATTAAAGCCTGCTTTTGCAGGGGGGCATGATCGATATCTAAATAAAACCTTAGGGCTTTAAATGCGGTTGCTTGCAGGTCTAGGACAGCGAGTAAGCGCTCGTCAACCTTAGCTTTATTTTCTGCGCTGAGCGGGTTGTATCTATTCCAGAAGTCAATCGGACTTTGATGGTTACGTGTCGCTATAGCGCTTATGGGCAAATCCTTTAAGTGAATGTCGGGTGTAGAGGGTGGTTGCAATAGGCCACGTTGATTAGCTAAGGCACTAATGGTTAGCGCATACTGAATCTTAGGGGATTTTTTATCTTTACTAAATTGTTGAAATTTTGCTAGCTCTTGCATTTGTGTCATATAAAGGCGAGGGGTTCCTTTGACAGCTGTTTCTGAGGAGAATGTTCCATTACGCACTTGCTCTGCAAATTGCTTATTTGACTCAATAATTTTATCTACCGCACTAATAAACTCTTCTGGCTTTCTGTATCGTTCAGCAAGTGCTTTTTGAGTTTTATCTTTAGACATATTATTTTCCTCGTTTTTTATTATGAGTAATTATAAAGTTATGTAATTTTTATCTCCTGCAGGAGTAAGCCAGTTTGTTCTCCTCTTATCTAATTAATTGAAATAGCTAACACGTTCTAAGATAACATTCGGTTATTAACAAAAGCTTAAGTTAAAGGCTGATAAAAAAGTATTAATCATTCCATCTCGACTTGATGCTTTTCTTTAGGTATAAAGAGGGTCTTATGAAGACCACTTTATTAAAAAGACTCACGGCGCTTGTTGAGCGTTATGAAGAATTAACTGCGCTGTTAGGCGATATTGGTGTTATTAATGACCAAAATCGTTTTCGTGAACTTTCTAAGGAATATGTTCGCTTAGGTCCCGTCGTACAATGTTTTCAGCAATATCAAACAAACTTGAATGTCATTACGCAAGCAGAACATTGTTTGCAAGATGCTGATCCCGAGTTACAACAGTTAGCACAGGAAGAACTTAAAACAGCTCAGCTTAAAAAGTCTCACTTAGAAGTTGAGTTAGAGCACTTGTTGATACCTCAAGACCCCAATGATCAACGCAATGTATTTTTAGAAATTCGTGCGGCAGCGGGTGGTGATGAAGCGGCCATTTTTGCAGGCGATTTATTTCGTATGTATTCACGTTATGCGGAGATGCAAGGATGGTCGGTTGAAATTATTCATAGTAGTCCTAGTGAACAAGGGGGCTATAAAGAAATTGTTGCGCGTATTGCCGGCAGTGATGTTTACTCACACTTAAAATTTGAATCGGGGGCGCATCGAGTACAGCGTGTGCCAGAGACAGAGGCACAAGGTCGTGTACATACCTCTACGTGTACCGTCGCGATATTGCCAGAAATAGAAGCGATGGATGAAGTGACGATTAATCCCGCCGATTTGAAAATTGATACCTTCAGAGCCTCCGGGGCTGGTGGGCAGCACGTACAAAAAACAGATTCAGCGATTCGAATTACCCATATTCCATCAGGAATAGTGGTTGAATGCCAAGACGAGCGTTCGCAGCATAAAAATCGTGCGCGTGCCATGTCGTTATTACAAGCGAAGCTGTTATCGGCACAACAGGAAAAGCAGCAGCGAGAGGAAGCGCAAACACGGCGAAACTTAGTGGGGAGTGGCGATCGTTCGGAGCGGATACGCACCTATAATTTTCCACAAGGTCGCTTAACCGATCACCGGATAAACCTAACGCTGTATCAATTATCTGATATCATGGAGGGGCATTTATCGCCGGTGATTCAATCGCTGATTAGAGAATATCAGGCCGATAGGTTGGCTGCGATGGGTGAATAAACTAGGCATTTGTGTCGTTCCGCAGCCGCCGTCCCAGGGGATTGACCGCTCTCCAAGGACGTCGTCCCGCGGCTTGACCGCGGGATCCATACTTTTCTTTGAATCTTCGGCGAAAGCCGAGGATGACGATGAGGTGGCAGTGTAATGAATGTAATAAAGGAGATAGTATGTTTCGATCATTAGCATGGGCATTGATCATCATGTTATTGCTTATTCTGGGTGGGCATATTGCACTTGCTTTGCTCGGTGGTGCGGTGACGATTAGCTTAACTATATGGGGCCTTTTAGTGGCTTCGGTTTTTTTCTTTTGTGTGAGTATTTTGTTGTTTTTTATTTTGACCTGGACCGGTGTTTTGGTTTTAGGGTTTATTGCGGCCGTCTGGACCGTATTCGCCATTTTTTTATTCCCTGTCTTAATGCCCGTTTTGCTGCCCTTATTTCTTATTTTGTTTTTTGTTTCGTATATAAGACGCAAGCAAAGTCCTCGTTCTGAGTAGTGTTTAGATGTTATTACAATCATTATGGCGTTGGGCGGTCAAAGAATTAATCCCAAGCAGTACAACCCCTTATTTAGACGTGGAACTTTTATTGGCCATTTGTTTGGGCTTGACGCGTGCGCAACTCTATAGCCAGCCTTCATCTACAGAGCTATCGTTTTCGCAACAAACCGTTTTTAAAGAGTTACTTAGACGCAGGAAACGAGGAGAGCCGATAGCCTATTTAATTGGCGAGCAGGAGTTTTGGTCTCTCTCTCTGGAAGTCACTCCAGCGGTACTTATTCCACGTCCTGAAACTGAGTTATTGGTTCAGTTATTACTAGAAAACTATACGCATGCACCAAGAAAAGTTGCCGATTTGGGCACCGGTTCTGGGGCTATTGCATTGGCATTAGCAACGGAAAGACCTGCTTGGCAACTTCTTGCCACAGACTATTATCGTGATGCTTTACAGCTTGCTGAACGGAATAGACGGCGTTATAACATAAAAAATGTCGGATGGCGTCAAGGTGATTGGTGTGCTGCTTTTCAGGTAGGCGAACAGTTTGATGTGATTGTCAGTAATCCCCCTTATCTTTCTAAGCGTGATCCCCATCTTCGTTCTGAGTTGGCTTTAACTTTCGAACCAAAAATGGCATTAATTGCCGATAAAAATGCCTTAAAACACTTAGAAACCATTATTCAGCAATCCTGTCATTATCTATTGCCAGGCGGACAATTATTTTTAGAACATGGTTACGATCAAGCCGAGTTTGTTCGTCAACTCTTTTTGAAATACGGCTACCATAGTCCACAACAACATAAAGATTTAGCCGGTCACCAACGAGTTAGTAGTGGAAAATGGCATTAATTGAAAATATGATCTATAAATCATTAATAAAAAGAAAATGCATGGTAGGGTTCGTAAGAATGAGAAGTGATTGCCATGCAGAATTATTTTTGGTATAGATGTGTTTGGTTTTTTTAAGTATGCCAATTCCGGCAGATTGTAAATTCTCAAGGAGAACTTTTATGGCAGTGAGAAAAGCTGCAGCTCCAAAGCGACGTAAACGCCGCACAACAGCTGCAAAAAAATCCACGACTACAACACGTAAAAAATCTACGAGAAGAAAGAAAAGAGCAACAGCTGCTAAGCCAGTACGTCGTCGTAGACGAAAAACAGCGGTAAAAAAAAAGCCTAGTAAAAGCAAAGCCCCGAAAAAGACGTCAAAAAAAAGCTCAGGTACTAAAATCAATAGAAAACCTAGAAATGTAAAAAAGAAAGCAAGTACGGTTCCAGAGTCGACGAAAGCTATTCGGGCAACCGCTAAAAAAAAACAAAGGCAAGCAAAGTCTGATTCCCAGGCGCTACCTGTAGTAGAACAACAACCATCACAAGAAAAAACTAAAATGGCAGAACCTAAAAAACTTAAGAAACGGATACAAAAACAAGCTCCATTAGCAGAAATAAGGTCAGAATCAGTAAAAGAAACTGATTTAAATATAGCGCCTTATAAGGAACGGCCTGGGGAAGACTACATGAGTGTAGACCAACAGTCGCACTTTAGACGATTATTGCTCCAACGCAAACGCATGTTGTTGGAAGATATGGGACGTACCGTACATCATTTACAGGATGAGGGTGCCTCTTTGCCTGATATCAGTGATCGTGCGACGCAAGAAGAGGAATTTAATTTAGAACTACGCGCTAGAGATCGTGAGCGTAAGTTAATCAAGAAAATTGAAGATGCCTTACATCAGCTAGATGAAGGGCACTATGGATTTTGTGACAGCTGTGGTGTTGAAATTGGTATTCGTCGCTTAGAAGCGCGGCCTACCGCCACTTTATGTATAGACTGCAAAACTTTGGATGAAATACGAGAAAAACAAATGGGTGGTTAGTTTTTACCCAAGGGGCGGATATTTTCCCGCCCTTGCTGGGATTATTTCTATACTCTTCGCACTTGAATTTTTGTCTGCGTTCCCGCTCAACTCGCAATCCTCATGTATTTTGTATACACTCCGGTTGCTCGATTTTCGCGGCGCCTTGCCAAAAATCTAATTGCTGTGAGTCCATGTGAGTATATGTCGAATTCATTACACCAGCTTTATAAATCATCTCTCGTTTTATTAACTGACTTTTATCAGCTTACCATGGCTTATGGCTACTGGCAGGCCGATCTTCATGAACATGAAGCCGTTTTTTACCATAGTTTTCGTAAAGCACCTTTTGCGGGTGGTTATGCGATTGCGGCGGGTTTAGGTACGCTGATTGATTATCTCGCTTTGTTTCATTTTTCCAACGAAGATATTGATTATTTAGCCGGGCTGAAAGATTCTAATGAGCATGCGTTGTTTAGTAAGCCTTTTTTGGATTATCTGAGTCAGCTTAAATTCAGTTGTGATATTGATGCCATAGAAGAAGGTTCGGTGGTATTTCCTCATGAACCTTTGTTACGTATTAAAGGTCCCTTATTACAGTGTCAATTACTTGAAAGTATTTTATTAAATATCATCAATTTCCAAACGTTAATTGCCACCAGTGCGGCACGCATTGTGCAAGCGGCAAATGATGAACCAGTATTTGAATTTGGATTACGCCGTGCACAAGGATTTGATGGGGCCATTATGGCAAGTCGTGCCGCTTATATTGGCGGTTGTATAGCAACCTCTAATGTGTTGGCAGGCAAACTATTTGATATTCCGGTACGAGGTACTCATGCGCATAGTTGGGTTTTATGTTTTGCATCGGAATTAGATGCCTTTCGTGCGTATGCAAAAAGCTTTCCGGACCGCTGTATTTTTTTAGTGGATACCTATAACACACTTGAGGGTGTAAAAAATGCTATCAAGGTGGCGGATGAATTAAAACCACAAGGGTTCCATTTAGCGGGCGTGCGTTTGGATTCGGGTGATTTAGCTTATTTGAGTAAAGAAGCACGTCATCTTTTAGATAAAGCAGGTTACAAAGACAGTCTTATTATCGGGAGTAACGACTTAAATCCCTCGGTGATTAGCAGTTTAAAAGGGCAGGGCGCCAAAATTAACACCTGGGGTGTAGGCACGCATTTAATAACCGCCTATGAACAGCCCGCGTTAGAAGGCGTTTATAAATTAAGTGCGATTAAATCGTCTAAAAAAGCGAAATGGGAATATAAAGTTAAATTATCTGAGCAGGCCATCAAGATTTCAACACCGGGTATTTTATCCGTACGTCGTTTCTATTGGGACAGTGAGGCTAAACAGGCGATGGCAGATGTCATTTATGATGAGCAGCAAGGGATTTCAGAGCCTTGTACTATTATTGATCCTTTAGATCCGACGCGACGTTGTCTCATTCCACGCGATACGCCTTATCGTGAGTTGATGCAGCCGATTTTCAGAAAAGGCCAGTTAGTTTATAAAAGGCCTTCTCTGCAAGTGACGCAAGAAAAAACCAAAGGCGAACTTAAACAATTCGATGAAACCATCCGTCGACTTTTAAATCCACATCAATACCCGGTGGGTTTAGAAGAAAAGCTCTACAATCTGAAGCTACAACTTGTTTTAAAAGCAAAAGGTTTTTTGAGATAACGTGTAGTTTCAGCGCATTTAATTACATTTAATAGCGGGTGTAGACGTTAGCGTTTGATCGGTATCGACTATTTCTTGTCTGCAAGGTGGTGAGAAAAAAGAATAATGCTGTATTTTTTCCTTAAACTCAGAAGAGTATCCTAGATCCTTAATAACAAGTTGTAATTCTCCGACTAGCTTGTCTAGGTCTAAAGTACGTAAATGACTTAATTGCTCAAGGTTTAATTCCCTTTCTAATCCTAAACCGTTGATAACATCGCGTATAAAAGACAGGTTATCTTTATTGCCAGACGATTTAAATCGTTCTGCAAAGTCTTTTATTTCTTCCATTTGCAGTTGTTTTGCGGCTACTTCACCTTGTTTAATTTGCAATTCTTTTTCGCTAACATCCGTTTGAGGTTTTTTACCAAGTGTTTTATCTTCTTCAATCTGAAGTTTTTTTGCAATGGTTTCATCTTGTTTGATTTGTAATTCTTTAGCCGGCAGTAATACATTGTAATGCTGACTATGTAATATCAGATGGATATCCACTTCATTGCGGTTTTCAGCTGCTATGCGGGTAGACGCATGTGCTTGTAATTCACCTTTGTTGGTATAAATCTGTACACCGATGTTATGATGTTTAAGGTAAGGCGTTATATGCCGGATATCTACAAAGGCACCTAATGTTTGTAAGGATTTTAAATGATCTTCTTGCTCTGATTTTATTAGTTGCTGTATTTCAGCATCATCACTAGCGCTGATTGTTTCTAGATTCAGATTTTCATTATTAAATGAAATGATATCTTGTCGTAAGCAAGCATTTAAAAAATAAAGAACACTATCATCCTTGGGTTTATTCGTTGTTTGAGAGGAGGAAAGTTTTAAATAGAGTTTTTCTAATTCACTTGCTTCAGATGAAGATAGTGTGGCGTTGTTTTTTTCAAGTAGTAAGTAGAGACGATTATGTTCTTCTTGACTTAAAATCGGCGCAGTTGGCGTATTAGCCTCTTTATTTATAAAGAAATCCTGTGAAAACGTATCCAACTGATCTATCGTCAGCATTTTATATTGTTCAATAAAGGAATGAAGCGTAGCGGGCTTGTTTAAGTGATAGACTTCTTTAACCTTACCCTCATTTCGATTGACAAGTTCCTGAATAAAATGAGCTACCCATTCTTTTTTATCATGCAGCATACCTTGAGCAAGTAAAGATTGAATAATGGATCGAAGCGCACAATTACCATCGCCTAGAGCGGCGAGTACATGCAATTCTTTTTGAGCGATTTCTGCTTTAATCGGCATGGCTTTAGCTTCTTTAAGGTGGATCAATGATAAATATATTAAGCTATTATAATATACAATAGCTTAAGTAAAACTTAACAAAAGTACTTCTTCTATGAAAAAAGCACTAATCCTAGTCGATCTGCAAAATGATTTTATGCCGGGGGGAAGCTTAGCAGTGCCTCAGGGTAATGAAGTGATCCCCATTGCGAATGCCTTACAAGCGCATTTTGAATGTATTGTCGCCACGCAAGATTGGCATCCAAAAAATCATGGCAGCTTTGCCGTCAATCATGCGGGTAAATCAATCGGTGATTGTATTGAATTAGCTGGATTGCCGCAGGTTTTATGGCCAGTGCATTGTGTGCAAGGCAGAGGGTGCTGAGTTGGTGGCTGATCTTAAGCAGGATTGCTTAAGCAGGGTATTTCAGAAAGGTTCTGATCCACGCATTGATAGCTATAGTGGCTTTTTTGATAATGGCCATCGTAAATCAACCGGATTAGGCGATTATTTAAAAGTGCAGTCGATCCGTGGTGTATATATTATGGGCTTAGCCTTGGATTATTGTGTTAAATATACCGTACTTGATGCGTGTCAGCTTGGATTTAAAACCTATTTGATTGAAGACGGATGTCGTGCGGTTAATTTAAGTCCAGAAGACGGGACTATGGCGATTAAAGAGATGCAAGCTGCGGGCGCTACGGTTATATCGTCATTGCAAGTGCCGTAGGCACGAAGCAATCTAGAGTTACATATTGCCCTACTGGACTGCCGCGCTACGCTCGCAATGACGTGATTAAAAGAACCACCGTCATGGCGAGCGAATGAAATGAGCGTGGCCATCCAGTTTATTGGACTTTTTGGAATGCCACGTGTCTGCGAGATGCGCAATGACGTGATTTAAGCGCGTTCTATAGGAAAGCTGAGCACCTCATTAATAGCGTTTTTCTTAGCCGCTAGCATGATCAATCGGTCTACCCCTAGTGCTACACCCGCACAATCGGGCAGGCCCTGTTCTAAGGCCGCTAAGAGGCGTTCATCGATAGGTACCAGCGGGTAACCCGCTTTCTCGCGTTGTATTAAATCATTCTTAAAGCGTTGACGTTGTTCTGATGCTGAACTGAGTTCATGAAATCCATTCGCTAGCTCTAATCCTTGAACATAAACCTCAAAGCGTTCAGCCAGTGCTGGTTTTCCAGGCCGTATGCGGGCTAATGCCGCTTGTGAGGCCGGAAAATCATAAATAAAAACCGGGTGTTTTGGTAGTTGCGGTTCGATGCAATGCGTCATTAAGAGGTTTAACCAATCATCCTTTTCTAATTCTAAGGGAATTAAATTTTCTGTAGCAAGTTTAAAACGATGCGCTGTTTGCTTTAATAGTTCAAGCGATGCTTGATGGGGATCAATTTGTAGATAATGCTGAAATAATTCAGCATAGCTGAAACGTTGTGCGCTCGGACAATCCAGAATAATTTTAAGTAAACTTTCCATTTCATCCATGAGATCATGATGATTAAAGCCAGGCCTGTACCACTCTAACATTGTGAATTCAGGATTATGGTTATGGCCTGATTCGCCTTGATTACGAAAGGCTTTACACAGTTGATAAATAGCGCCACTGCCAGCAGCCAGTAAGCGTTTCATGGCAAATTCAGGCGAAGTTTGTAAATAAAGCGTTTGTTTTTGCTCAGAGTTCGCAAAATGATAGTCGGTTTGGAAACTTTGTAAGTATTTATCGGTAACGGTCGCTTGTGATAGCAAGGGCGTTTCTACTTCTAAGACCTGCCGCTCTGCGAAAAACTGTCGAATACGGCATAAGAGGCGAGCACGTAAATGCAGCGTGTTTAGTGAAGCAGTGGGTTGCCAAGCATCTAATTGCACCGCGTCTAGATTAGATTCAAGCATCTTGACTGGCTCGTTCTTCCGTCATGATTAAACGTTTGTATTCTCGTTCTGCAATAAGGCCGGCATCGAATTTGCGTTTTGCATCGACGGACATCGGTTGCCCATGCTCTTTTAATAAACGCCGTGTGGTGGCACTAATATTTTCAAGCTTCGAATCAATTAATTGATCACGTAATTTTTCATCGAAGATTAAAAACTCACGCAGTGCGACGCGCTTACCATCCTTGGTTGGAACCAGTTGCTGCCAAACGACGACGCGGATGGTTTCGATAATATCGATCATGCGGCCATGCGCTTCGTCAGCAGGAAAAGAATTTACTAATCGGCGTAGTGTTTCAGCTACACCGTTACTATGCAGCGTGGTGTAAACAGGGTGGCCTGTCAGCGCAGCTTCTATGGCAGCACCAATGGTTTCTGGATCACGTGCCTCTCCGACTAAGATAAGTCGGGGTTTACGGCGGAGGGCATTGCGTACACCGGCTGCAAATGAAGGTAAATGTCTTGGAACCTCAGATTGACTGACAATGGCGCTCGGTTTATCAATCGCGTCATACACAAATTCAATCGGTGCTTCATAAGTAAGGATTTTACGGTGACTGTCTTCTTTTTCAGCCAGATCACGGATAATCGCGGCTAATAAGGTACTTTTTCCTGAGCCGGTTGAACCGGTAACGTAAACAATGCCTTGCGAGGGTGATAAGGATTGAATGAGTGCCGGTTCTAAATTGAGTTCGGCTAGCTTGGGCGGTGTACTGGGGATGGTTCGGAAGGTAATTTGAATCGCATCATGACCTTCGACTAAGCAGCCGGTTGCATTAACTCGGAAACGATAGCGCTCATGTCGATTAGGACGAAATTCATAATGGGTATCGATATCAACACCACTTAAAATTTGTGCGCTGCCATTGGGCCCATAAATCAGGTTGAGTATCTCAGACACTTCGGTATTGGATAGTTTGCGTCGCGTTATTCTTAGCAAACGACCATAGACTTCTGCAAAAACAGGTTCGCCGGTTTGTAAGGTGATGTCAGAAGCGGAAAGTTTTTGACAATGAATCAGTAGATCAGCCAAGCAAGCCGGCGTAAAACGTACCGGTTCATTGCTGAGTTGGGCTGTTATCATGAGTAATGACTGGATTCCATTGGCTGGCTTTGGGCTGTAATTTAGGCAATGAAGTGATTCTAAAGATCTGATCATTGATATGTAAATTAGAATCATCGCCAGTTACACCTAGATCCGTTTGCGCTACAAAAGGCTTGCTGACCATACCCTTCAATAAAAGAGAACGATAGAGCGCCATACCGGTATAGTCTCTGGTAAGACGTGCTAAGTTATCACTAAAAATAGAGTTTGCTTGGTTAATACCATCTTGCCAACCTAAGGTGGCATAGTTTCGCCAAATCGCACGTTCTTCAGCTGTTTTGGGTAGAAAAGCGGGTAATGGCATGTCAGGTGCTTGATAGTCCATCCATAGGTAGTTATGCCATTGTGGAGGAGTCGTCGTAAAATGCGCTTGACTCACAATTTGATAAACGCGATCGTCAATGCGTAAAGTTTGTGGATCCGCTAAATTTAATGAGCTATTGCCTTGAACGAGTACCGGCGGCACGACATTATGCTCAAGTAGCATTAAATTGAAGTTAAAAATATGATCAAGATCGCTAGCGCTCTTTGTTAATAAAGCATTAATGTTTTTAGACCGCCATGCCAGTCCTGCTTGCGCACCGACACTCATCGCAACGTCTTGTAATGCTTGTACATGCAGTTTATTCATATCCGCTTTTTTGGCCGGCATGACTTTGGCATGTAAATCTTGTAATTGCGATAAACTATTGAGGTTACCAACGGTCTTATAATTAGGTGCTACCGTACTGCAACCGGCTAATGAGGTTGACACTAAAAAGCTAAAAAAATAAGTAAGATATTTGAACTTAGTTTTTAGCATAGCGTAATTCTATCGTTTGGATGCCGGGGTAGACGGCTATGTTGGCTTTGACACCGGCTTGTAGATCAGCATTGCGTACGATATAGGATAGGGGTGTGTTTTGTGAAGAAATGGTCACTAACACTGGAATAGCCGGATGATGACCAATGACTTCGAGCTTATAATTAGCGAGTTTTGCAATACGTTCTAATAATGGCTCAATAGGACCCGACCAATCGACGGAAGCGGTAATTTTTTCTAAGCCGGATGACGTAGGGTAAGGCAATGGTTTAACTGGCGGGTTAGAAGCCTTTTCAATGGTTTTAAGTTCGTTTAATGATTGACTAACCGAGCGAGCCGCTTCAGCAAGCTGAATGGCCGCTGTGTCATTGGATTGCGGAGCAATAGAGGAAGGCGTAATGGAGCTTGATAAGGTTTGTGTGCTAGAACAACCTAGCAATAAACTCATCATAAACAACGCTGTTATTTTTTTCATGATATCTTATTTTACTTAGATAAAAACCCTATACACCTAGCGCGCATTGAAACAAGAAGGATATACAAAGTCAAGCATCAGTTCTAATCAAGCTATACTGGACTTGACCGGCCGTTTTGCAATGACTTATCTGCCAATGTTCAGGTAAAGCAAACTTTTCTAGCGATGCTTCTGACTCTATATAAATAGTACTTTTTTCAATGAGTAACTTTTCTTTGACTAACCAGCTACAGGCTGACTCAATGAGATGCTTGTGAAAGGGCGGGTCAAGAAAGATGAGATTGAAAAGCGGAGTGGTTGATTTAAATAAGCGGGCGGCGTTAAACGGAAAGCCAATCTGATAAACAGAGGCGTTGTCTTCAGCCGCTAATTGTTTGATCTGTGCTTTTAAATAACGGAACAGGGGCAGAGACTGCTCTATAAAGGTAACCGATTTAGCACCGCGAGAAAGAGCTTCAAAACCTAATGCGCCACTTCCTGCAAACAAATCTAAGCAATGGGCGTGGGCTAGAATCGGGTCTAGCCAATTAAATAGGGTTTCTCGTATACGATTGGGGGTGGGGCGCAAATCGGGTGTGGCTGGGAAATTTAGTTTTCTTCCGCGCCAAGCGCCACCGATAATTCTAATTTGACCTTTTTTCATGTGAGCAATTTAAACTGAAGGCTCAGGGTCCTGTCGTCTGTTACGTTTTTTTGATGGCTTACGCCACAAAAGAAAGCGTAACCAGACGCCACCCTTCGCGCTTTTTAGATTAAGTATTATGTTGTACATAGAGATCGTTATTTTATTGCTTTAATTAGGCCGTGTCATTTATTATCTTATCGGAAGTAAGTTGAGTCGGCGCAAGAAGAAGGTGGTGTGAGCGTAATGTTTAAATTTTTAAAAAGAAAAGAGACGTCTGATGAGCAGGTACAACCAAAAAAACCTGCTTTTTTTGGCCGTTTAAAAGAAAGTTTGCAGAAAACTCGCCACCAGTTGGTTGAAGGTCTGGCAAATCTAGTATTAGGTCGAAAAACCGTTGATGCGGATTTAATCGAAGAGATTGAAAATTTACTGTTGAGTGCCGATGTAGGCGCTTCTGTTACTGAAGAAATTATTGATGCGTTAAACCATCAGTTAAAGCGTAATCAGTTAGCGGATGGCAAGGCGGTTTGGGCGGTATTACAACAACATTTAATGAGTTTATTACAGGCGTGTGAGCAACCCTTACAAATAAATTCTGAACATAAACCCACTGTGATTTTAGTAGTGGGTGTTAATGGCGTTGGGAAAACGACCACTATAGGAAAATTAGCGCATTATTTTAAAAAACAAGGTGAACAAGTGATGTTGGCGGCCGGCGATACCTTTCGTGCGGCGGCGACAGAACAATTGGCGGTATGGGCAGAGCGAAATCAGCTGCCATTGATAGCGCAACATCAAGGCGCGGATAGTGCCTCTGTAATTTATGATGCGTTACAGGCGGCTAACGCAAGAAATATCGATGTGTTGATTGCGGATACGGCGGGTCGTTTACATACTAAAGATAATTTAATGCAAGAGTTACACAAGGTAAAAAAAGTATTAGCGAAGTTGGATGCAACCGCACCACATGAAACCTTGTTGGTGCTGGATGCCAGCATTGGCCAAAACTCCTTAGTACAAGCCGAGGTTTTTCATAAAGCCATTCAATTGACCGGTGTAGTACTGACTAAACTGGATGGTTCTGCAAAAGGCGGGATGATTTTTTCAATTGCCAAGAAACTTAGCCTACCGATTCGCTTTACCGGTTTAGGTGAAGGTATCGAAGATTTACAGCCTTTCTCATCTAAAGTGTTTATTGATGCTTTGTTTGATATTAATAAAGTAACTTCATAAACATGATTTCTATTGAATAAAAATTTTGCTAAAACGAATGAATTTCTTTATATTCTAAGCCGGTGGGTACTAAATAGGGTATCCTGTGGTCATGGCTTTAACGTAGCGCTATTTAAAAAGAGTTGAAAAATGCAAGAAAATGCTCAGGTATTTAGAAAGTACATGTGTTTACTATGCGGATGGGTTTACGATGAGGAAAAAGGAGATGCCGATGAAGGGTTGGCACCAGGGACTCGTTGGGAAGATATTCCAGTGACATGGCGTTGTCCTGAATGTGGGGCGATGAAAGAAGATTTTGAAATGGTCGAGCTTTAACTCAAAAACTCAGGTCCTGCCTTTTTAGAGGCAGGAGGTCTAAAAAGGTCTTATCTCGGCAAGCAGGATAATGATAATCAGCATTAAGGTCGGAAACTCATTGAAAAAACGATAAAATAGACTGGAGTGTTTATTTTTATCGCGTTTAAAATCCCTGCACACTTTTCCACAATAAAGATGAAACATAATCAATAGCAGCACGCAAAATAATTTTGCTTGCATCCAGCGGGCGTGTAAATAATACGCAGGTGAATAAGCGATTAACCAAACCCCCAGTAATAGGGTTATTAAAGCCGCTGGGAGCATGATAAAATAATAGAGCCTATGCTCCATTATTTTAAAGCGCTCGGTGCTAATAGCGTCATTCGCTTGCGCATGATAGACAAATAAGCGTGGTAGATAGAATAGGCCGGCAAACCAGGCGACCATGGCAATAATATGGAAAGCTTTAATCCAGGCCATGAGTTATTATTTCTCCGCTGCGGCAATTTAAACATTATAACAGTATAAAAAAATGAATTATGAGCTAATAATTCCAGAAATTAAAGATTATTTACTACAGTTACAAACAAACATTTGTTTCAGCTTAGAAACAGAAGATAGCCAACAGACATTTATAGCCGATCATTGGCTGCGTGAAGAAGGCGGCGGTGGAAAGACCTGTGTTTTGGCAGAAGGCGCGGTGATTGAGCGTGGTGCGGTTAATTTCTCGCATATTTCCGGCGCTAAATTGCCGCCCAGCGCTACGGCACGACATCCCCAATTTAATGCCACGCCTTTTCAAGCCTTGGGTCTTTCTTTAGTTATTCATCCACAAAATCCCTATGTGCCAGCTGTGCATATGAATTTACGTTTTATTACATTGCAGCGAAGCCCTAAAGAAACACCGGTTTGGTGGTTTGGTGGTGGCTTTGATTTAACACCGTATTATCCTTTTCTAGAAGATTGCCAATATTGGCATACGGTAGCTAAAGCGGCATGTGATCCGTTTGGCGAGGCGCTTTATCTGCAATATAAAAAAAATTGTGATGAGTATTTTTATTTAAAACATCGAAAAGAGTCGCGTGGTATCGGCGGTCTTTTTTTTGATGATTTGAATCACTGGGATTTTCAGACTTGTTTTCAGTTTGTACAAAGCATAGGCGATCATTTTTTAAAGGCATATTTACCGATTATGCAGCGCCACAAAGACAAGCCGTATGGTGAACGAGAGAGACAGTTTCAAGCGTATCGACGCAGTCGATACGTAGAGTTTAATCTGATTTATGATCGCGGCACCTTATTTGGGTTACAAAGCGGTGGGCGTGTCGAGTCTATTTTGATATCCATGCCACCGGTAGCTAATTGGAAATATAATTGGCAACCCGAAGCAGGTTCGGCCGAATCAACACTAACAGAACAGTTTTTAGTGCCTAGAGATTGGGTTTGATTAGTTTTTTATTTTATTCTCCCATCTCGAATTTGTGCTTGGAGCTCCCAGGATTTCATCTGCTGAGTTATATAATTTTTAATTTCTTCTGTTTGAAAGGGATAGGTTATTTTATCTAATCCAAACTGAGCGCATACTTCCTTGAAAATAGCTTCATTAGTGTCCTCGATAGGTGGATTGGGTAAATATATATTCATAATTGTAAATTAATTTTTTGTTGTGGCTTAAAGATTATTCGGAGTTCGTCATGCCATGCTTGGCTGTGCCCACAGAGGTTGTCGTCCCGCGGCTTGACCGCTTTGCTCAAGGACGGCGGCCGCGGGACGACGTCCTTGGAGAGCGGTCATCAAACCATGGAAAGACGTCCTTGGGCAAACGGTTAATTCACTTAAGTAGCGGCTACAGGACGACGGCTATTTTTAAAATAATAACGTAGCTAAGCAAGTGGATCTAATTTTTTCTTTTTTGCAGAAGCATGTCGCGCGCGCATTTCTACATCGATGTATTTATCTGTAATAGCACTGGAGCTATGGCCTGCATCGTCACGAACATGTTCACGAGGTCGGTGTTTTACATCTTCTGAAATACCGGTATGTCGTAACCAATGCACGGTAGCCGTTTTTAATTCCATGGCTTCTTCTTTTAAGCCATCTTTGACCATACGCTCATAGGCTGCATCAAAGCAGCTTTGTACAATGCTACGAATTTGGCGCGTACTGCTGAGGGGCGCATTGCTACCCGATTTACTAATTAAAGGCGTTTTTTCGCCGCGACTGGGTAGTGCCGGTAAACCTAAGTATTGGCGATAGCGTTTCAGCGCTTTGAGCATATCATCGCTCACACTGATTAAGCGCTCTTTATTACCTTTACCGACGGTCATAAACCACCAATTGCCATCGTTATCTTTTTGGAAATGGCCCATTTGTGGTTCCCAACGCGTGGAGGCGGCTAATTCAGAAACGCGTAAGTACATGCCATAAAGTGCTTTCATAATAAATAAACTGCGTTCGTGTTGCGCCGGTGTTTGTTGCGCCAATATTTCTACGGTTTCAATGACATAAGACCACTGTAATTCGCTGAGACGGCGAATAATCATGTTGGTTTTTTGTTGGCGAATAAATTTACTTTTTTGTCGAATTTGTGCCACGGGATTGAAGCCCATATAATCTTCTTGAATGAGATAATTATAAAAGCTGCCACAGATGGCAAAAATGGCCTGCAAACTCTTTTGCGATAAAATAAATTTCTTTATTTCAGGCACGCTGCCTTCACGGCTCGCTAATTTGTTGACCGTGGCTACAAAGGGTTTCCACTCAGGATGTGGTTTTCTAGCACCTTCCTGTTCAATATAGCGCGCGACGGTTTTGGTGCCTATCCAATGGTTGGGTGGCTTTTGGCAAAAGCTAACAAAGCTCTCAAAGTCATCGCGGCGAATGTCTTTAATGGATTTGTTTGCGACAAACCAACTCCATTGCAGTAATCGTTCAATTTCACGTCGATAAGCGTTAAACGTTGCATCACTGCCGCGATAGCTATAGAGGAACTGCAGTGCTTGCTGATAATCACTTTTTGCAAAAGGAAGTTTCTGTGCTTGCTGGCTAAGATATTGCTGAGCTTGTTTGGGATCAGAAAAGGCTAAATTATCAAAAAGTGGGATGGGGGCGTGTAAAGTCATACTATCTTGACCTGCAAAATAAAAGCCTTATTAGTGTAGCAAGTTTTTGCTGAAAACATTATTTTCTTTCTTAAGCTTTTATTAATGATTTAAAACAAATATTCGATATAATGCAGCGTCATTCTATGACGGGCAAAACGAATGATGGTCAGAAGCCGCGTTGCGTATTTTTGGCACTTATCGCTCAAATATTTGGAGCGCCGTCGTGCGGCGCTAGAAAAGACAATAGAGCATATCACTTCTTCCGAATTTTGGCGTCTTTTTGCCTTGGTAGGAAAGCGCATTATTAGCATTGCTAAAACTTTCTCCAAGCTTCCTTTTCTATTTACACCATTGCTTTACGCATTACATTTTCTACGCGCGAGTTTAAGGGTAGTCAATTATTTTCGTAAGACAAAAAATAAAAATTTAGGTGAAACACGTAAGCTTTTATTTTCTGCGTTTAAAATGACCATGGCAATTACTGTTTTTGTGTTATGTTTTTTTATGCCGGTGCCAGCTGTTCTTCTGACATCATTTCTTCTCTATAGTGCTTTAAAATTGCTTGATAGCGCAGGCGTCTTTGTTTTTAGTGTCGTCGCGCACTTTAAGATCGATGAAAATTTGCCAGAAAACCGATGGCGGCGTGCTCAGTACTGGGATAATATCAAGAAACACATGAGTATATTAGCGCCAGGTATTGCAATGACGCTAATGACAAGCATTCTTTTAGCCGGCAGCGTAGCGGGCATCGTTTGGACAAGTCCGGTTATTTTACTCGCGTTAGCCATTGCTAGTGTTGTCACTGCCGTATCGCTAGCTTATGTTTCGGGCCTTATTTATAGCCGCCAGACGAGTAAAACGGATGATGCAAAAGCGGCTTATCATGAGGGTATTAAAAAATTTGCGAAAGTTTTTGTGCCTTGGTTAGCCTGTTGCCTGCTTGTTGGGGTTAGTTGTGCGCTTCCAACCGTGCCAGCATTAGGACTTATCTCCGCTTTTCTGGTTTTATTTTATTTATATGACGCCGTTAATTCTTCTTATTATTATTTTAAAACAAAATCCGATCATCCTAAATTGCCTGCTGATGTCATAACAAGCAATTCTTTAGAGAGTCATCCTTTACGATGTTATTATGCCAGTAAAAACCCTTTATTTTCTTTAAAGAAAAATACAGCGGTAGAAGCTAATCATATTGTGCTGACAAAAGAAGCATTAGTTTACGTGCATGAATTAAAAAATAAACTGTATCAGTTAGAAAAGGAAAAGGGATTGGGATTTTTGCTAGAAAAATCAAAAATAGAAATAAAAATAAAGTATATAGTCTATGGATTAGCTAAAACCTTAAAAAATGGAGAAAATGATAGCGATTATTTAATGGAATTATTAATAAAAGTGAAAAAAGAATTTGATCAGGATACCGATAAATTAGCTGACAAGCCATTAAATTTAAATACCTTGCAAAATATTAATAATATTAATAACTTTAAAAAAGAATTAGATGAGTTGATCAAATATAAACAGGATTGCGATGTATCAATTTTCAACGCTAATAATGTATTATTAGCGTTGTTTTTTGCTTATACGGATTCAGAAAGTTTGAATAAGCAGCAGCCGCCACCGTTTTTTCATCAGTCTTTTTTCCGTAGTACGGGTAGAGCGACGCTATTTTGGCGAACGTTTGAGTACTGTCAAAATACACAGCAGGTAGAGAAGAAAGAACTAAGATTAGAAAATAACTGCCTCATGCGCTAAGACTTGCTGTATAAAATAGCGATGTAAGGTGTTATCGCGGCTTAATTCAGGATGAAATGTAGCGGCAATACAGTTATTTTCTTGAACAGCCATGGGCTGGTGGTTATGAGAAACTAATATGCTAACGGTGTTATCGATAGCCGTAATTTTTGGCGCGCGTATAAACAGCATTTCGATCTCGCTTTGTGTTGCTAAGTAAGTGCCTGTTGCAATGTGACTCGCTAATTGTCGTCCATACGCATTTCTTTCTATGGTCATAGAAATACGATTAAGTGTGGCTTGAGAAGGCGAGCCTACCTTTTTGGCCAGTAAAATAGCGCCCGCGCAGGTACCTAAGATAGGTTTTTTATAGCTTAGTAATGTGTCCCATAAGTTATTTTCTGATAATAGTTTGATAAAAACGGCGCTTTCGCCACCCGGTATAATGAGCGCACCGCTATCGTTAAGCTCATTCGGGTGGCGTACGTAAGAATAGCCAACGTTAAGTTTTTTTAAACACTCGGCGTGTGCTTGGTAACCACCTTGTAAGGCTAAAATACCGATATTCATACTTAAGCGGGGCAGGTTTCTAACACTTGAAAACCCGACATGGCTTCTAATAAATCCATCGAAACATTGCGTAAAATATCGGGGTTATCAAAATGGGTGGTTGCCATCACAATCGCTTTGGCACGTTTTTCAGGATCGGCCGATTTAAAAATGCCTGAGCCTACAAACACACTTTCTGCGCCTAATTGACGCAATAATGCGGCATCAGCCGGTGTAGCAACACCACCAGCCGAAAAATGTGGCACGGGTAATTTAGCGTTTTCTGCCACCCATTGTACTAATTCTAACGGTGCACCTAAATTTTTTGCTTTAGAAAACAGTTCTTCTTTTTTTAAAACCGAAAGTTGTTTAATTTCACCGCTAATAGCACGCATATGTCGGACGGCCTCAAGGATATTACCTGAACCGGCTTCGCCTTTGGTGCGTATCATGGCAGCACCTTCAGCAATACGTCGTAATGCTTCACCGAGGTTGCGGCAGCCACAAACAAAAGGAACCTTAAAATTCTGTTTGTCTATATGACATTCATCATCGGCTATGGTTAATACTTCACTTTCATCAATAAAATCAACCTCAAGTGCCTGGAGTATCTGTGCTTCAACAAAATGACCAATACGTACTTTAGCCATCACCGGGATAGAAACAGCCGCCATAATGTCGCTGATAATTTGTGGTGAGGCCATGCGTGCAATGCCACCCATTTTACGAATATCGGCAGGAACACGTTCTAAAGCCATGACGGCACAAGCGCCGGCTTGTTCGGCAATGCGTGCTTGTTCTGCCGTGGTAACATCCATGATCACACCACCTTTAAGCATTTCAGCAAGACCTATTTTTAAGCGGTATTGAGGATTATCAAAAAAATTCATGCGTTGTTTCTCCCTTAGGGAAAATTTTCATTAGTGGTATATTGTACAACAATTTCTATCCATTTAAGTGCGAAGCGTTTGTACCGTTAAAGAGTAACTGATGACCGCACCGAGTAAAGTAATAACCCAGCAGATATAAATCCATACTAAAAAAAGTGGAAAGGCTGATAGCGTGCCATAAATGATTTTATAAGTAGGGAAGTAATGCAGATAAAGACTAAAGGTGTATTTAGCGCTCTCAAACAAACAGGTAGCAATCAGCGCGCCGATCAATCCATAACGAAAAGGGACTTTACAATGTGGTACTAGAGTATATAAAAAAGTAAATGCAAAAATGCTGAGAAAAAAGGGTAACCATAATAAAAAGGATTTACTAATTAAACTTGACTGCAAGAATGGCAGCGGTGCAAGATGCGAAGATAAGAAGAGTGCAAGTCCAATCAGAATAGGAATGAAGAGTAACGCGGTCCAATAAAGTAGCGCGGTTAACGTCCAGTGTCGCCGCTGGTCGGTTTTCCAGATGTTATTTAAGGTTTGTTCGAGTGTAAACATCATCATTGTCGCGATAATAATCAAAAAGATTAAACTGATCACGGATAATTGACTGGCTTGCGCAACAAAGTTAAGTAGATAAACTTGAATACTTTTTCCTGTGCCGGAGCTGGCTAAAAAGTTAGTAAAAATAAAATCTTGGACTTGGTGGCTGATGTTTTTGAAGCGGTGAAATTTGGCTAAAATACTGAAACCCAGTGTCATTAAGGGAATTAATGACAGCAATGTGGTGAAACTCAACGCAGCGGCACGGTAACTGCAACCGGTATCATTAAACTGCTGTAGGCTATGATGAATGAATTTTGAAGCGACTACGAATTTTTGTTTCATAGAGGAGTTCTTGATGAGCAATAATAGAGAGTCTGTGTCTTCTATATTATAGGAATGCTTTACTCTTCGCACTTGAATTTTTGGCTGCGTTCCCGCTCAACTCGCCATCCTCATGTATGTTGTATACACTGCGGTGGCTTCGTTTTCACGGCGCCTTGCCAAAAATCCTATTGCTGTGAGTATATCAAGATTGCTAAAGTTCTATAAGGGACAGAAAGTTGTAGATAATCCGTCATAGCGAGGCTGGAACTTTGTTCCGGCCGTGGCTATCCAGGAAAAACTAGCCATTTACAATGGATTGCCGCGCGCGTAGCTGTCATTGCGAGCGAAGCGTGGCAATCGCAATGACGAAATAAAACTTGATAATCAAATTTTAGGTATGAGTGCTATCTATCACCACTTCTTTTTCGTCCAGCACTGCTCTTAAATTTAGAATAGAAAGGCTTTTTGCTTTTTTTGAAACCAGTGTTGTGTGAACCGCTTTCGGAGCCTCTATTCGATTTAGATGCACCACTGAATTTTTTTCTAGCATCATGATGTACGCCGCGTGGTGCATGCCTATTTCGTCTTGATCGCTCATCGTCATCCATGGTGATGGGTGTGGTGTTGCTATTGGCACTGGCCTTATAATCAAAGTCAGGCAGGATGCATCTTTCTAATGATTGATTGAGCTTGCGTTCAATCGCACGTATTTGATGTCGGTCACTGTTAGTAATCAGCGTAAAAGCAGCACCTAATTTACTCGCACGACCGGTACGGCCAATACGATGTGTATACGCTTCGGTGGTAGCAGGCATATCAAAATTGATAACGTGAGACACATTTTGAACATCAATACCGCGTGCCGCAATATCGGTCGCGACTAAAAACTTTAATTTCCCGGTACGGAATTTATCTAGCGCCAGTTGGCGTCTGCTTTGCGATAGATTGCCTTGAAAAGAGGTTGCGCTATAGCCCAATGATTCAAGATGTTCAGCTAGGCGTTTGGCACGATGTTTGGTGCGTGTAAAAATTAACACGGATTCGGTGTCATTGGTTTGTATAATTTTTACCAATAGTTCTGTCTTAAGCGCTTCATTCATCGGATAAAGCTTTTGTGTCACGGTGGTAGCTGGCGCTAGCTCGCCAATTTGTACAGGAACAGGGTTGCTTAAGATTTCTTCGGCCAGACTGCGTATTGCTTTTGGCATGGTGGCTGAGAAAAGTAAGCTTTGGCGCTGCTTAGGCAAATACGTAAGAATTTTACGAATCGTGGGGAAAAACCCAAAATCAAACATTTGATCGGCTTCATCGAGTACCAGTGTTTGTATCTGGCTTAAATCAATGTTTCTTCGATTGATATGATCCAGCAGGCGTCCAGGGCAAGCAATGGCAATATCAACACCCCGACGGAGGCTTTGGAATTGCTTCATGATATTGACACCACCATATAAGGTGACGCTGCGTAAGCCGGTTTCTTTGCCTAGCAGTCTAATGGCATCATGAATTTGCTCGGCAAGCTCACGGGTAGGAACGATGATCAGTGCGCGTAGCCGTCCTCTAGGTCCATCCATTAGCTTATGTAATAGCGGAAGGGTAAAAGCAGCGGTTTTTCCGGTTCCAGTTTGTGCCAAGCCGATGACATCATGGCCCTGTAGAACAAGGGGTATGGCTTTCGCTTGAATAGGCGTTGGGTCCTTATAACCTAAGGTTTCTACACCTAATAAAATACGCGGGTCTAACTTAAATTTGCTAAAATTCACTAAAGTATCCTGGCTGATAAATGAGCCAAGTAAGTCTTTAGCTCTAAAAGGGGGTCATTCTATCAGGCTTATTGAGCAAATGATACACAAATAGAGCTTAACTGGAGGGTGAGATCTAGCCCTTCTTAAGGATTTTTTTGGGGTTTTTAGATGACCTGGTTGTCTTTTTATACAGCATAGACTGTTTTGGGCAATAAAAGCCTTAGGCCATGACGAAAATGGTCATATTACCAACCGATTGGCGTCTTTCGTATCTTCAATACCGATGTCAGAATGCATTTTACGGATGGAGAGTATTTATGAAGAACAGTACTGATTTTTCGCCAGAACAAGCGTCGTTGCTGTATGGATTGCCAGGCATTAAAAAGGAACTGAGAGAAGGCAGGCAAGAAATTATCGTTGATAGGCGTGTGTTGCCAGTCTATTGCCAATTTGAGTTAATTAAAACGGTGCTTGAAACATTAGAAAGTATGCCGTCTGAGGATGAAAAACAAAAGGATTTAATAGAAACATTGAGAGCCTATCTAACAAGCACTGAAAAGCCACTCGATGTTCAGGCAGCGAAGGATCTGGGGGCTAAGATTGGACTTTATATGGGTATGGCTATTTGGCTGTATGGCGCGTTTTTAGTATGTTGATATAGTTCTTTTGTTACTCACGTGTTTAATTTTTGCAAGGAGAAGGCCGTCTATTCGATTTTTACATTACCCTTGACCATTGGAATAGCGGTAATGGCGGTGCTGAGTTTTTGTATCCCTGTCGCTGTATTGACGCTTTTAGGTTCAGCCATCGGATGGAGCATAGCGACCGTTATCAATAATATACATACCCATAGACATACTGTAAAAACTGAAAAACGCTTAAATAATTTAATGGATGAGATAAATCTACTATTAGAAATAAAGTCTAAAGAAACCCAGCAAGTGGCGGGTTGTTCTAAATCAGGTTTCTTTTCTGTAAAAGAAAACAATTCAGCAGTAGCCTTGGGTGAGTGCTGCACGCGTGCTCATTTTTTCTAAACTAACCGTAAATTTTTAATATGCTTTATTCTTTTGAAGAGAGAACACCAAGCTTAGTCGGCAATCATTATTTTATTGCGGAAAGTGCCGATATTATCGGTTCGGTGATTATTCATAATAATGTCATTATTCTTTCTAACGCAGTTATTCGTGCCGATAACGATACGATTGAGATTGGTGAAAATACCAATATTCAAGACGGTGCTGTTATTCATACGGATCCAGGACATCCTGTGACAATAGGAAAAAATGTCACGATGGGACATAACGCGATGTTTCATGGCCGTAGCATTGGTGAAAATTCGGTTATTGCGATTGGTGCGGTGGTGTTAAGCAATGCGGTGATTGGAAAAAATTGCATGATCGGCGCCAATGCACTGGTGCTTGAGAATCAGATCATTCCCGATGCATCGCTGGTGATTGGCACAGGCAAAATAAAAGCAACTTTATCTGAACAGCAGATAAAAGCGATGCAGCAATACTCACAACATTATCTTGAAAAAATTCATAGGTTTAAACAAGGGCTTAAAGTTTTTGATCCAACAAAAGAATCTGACCACAATAACTAAGGGGTTCTACACAAGTTTCAACTTCAAATGATTCGCCGGCTACGGCGACCCAATGATTAACAGTCATTGGGTCATCTGCTAGCTTAATACATGTTATTTCCCAGGCAAAACGTTTAAAGCTAGGGAGAGTATAGCAACTTAATTTGTGCTTCAAATAAGGTATGCTATTAAAAAGGAAATGTGAATAGAGTGTATCCTAAAATGTTTGATAAAACCTTAGGTGGTCAACATTATTCATTAACCAAAAATGAATTACCTAATATATGCATCACTGACATGAAATTGATAGCACATTTGGAGATATTTTGCTAAAATTAAATAGGATGTGAGACAGTCCAGAATTTGCTTGTAGTTATGAAGCGCTTAATCAAATTACAAATAATTTTATTTTAGGTAAAGAGATTAAATTATAAGATATATCAGCATGATAACCGTAACATAAAACTAAAAAATGAAACCTTAGTTGTGGCGATTGTCTCATTCCGATAAAAGGTAACCATTATTAATTAGATATTTTTATCTATATTGCTGCGCGAATAACTTACTCTAATAAATCAGCTAGGATGGCTTTCATGAACCCAGAAGAAATTAATTTCAATGCGTATAAGGCAAACAATCTCCACGCTATTATTGATCTTTTTCAAAACGATCCCTCTATCAGCAGCAACACCCTACAGGATATTACAGCCGCTCTGTCCGCAAAAACGCCTCAAGAATTTTTTTATCTCAAAAAATCTATTGATTTTCTTATAAGTAAAAATAGCCTCAGACAGACGATATTCGATTTTTTGCTAGAAACGCCTAAAATAGAATCTTGCTTCAAATTATTCAAATTTTTAGGGAAAATAACTACCTATGACCGAGAGATAACTGATACTATCATAGAAATTTCCGAAGTTTTTGATCCGGCAACAACGATCGATCGTCTCTCTGAATTTCAGGACACTGGAATACTTAATAACGAAATAAGCTTCGATTTTTTTGATGCTGTACTTACATTAATTACCATTGGCATGGATCAGGAAAACTATATAAGTGCTATTAAACAAGCGAGTGCTCCTTCCTTATTAGCGGATGCTTTTAAAATTTTAAAAGAAAACGATCTATTAGCCAATGAATACCTTAATTTTATCATTCAAGAAGTTCCTACTAGAGCTGATTCTCCTTTAGATAAAGCAGAAATATTAGCAAGGTTAAAAAAGTATAACTTACTCAGTGAAATAAATTTTAAGCTGTGTAAAAAAAATAAAAGATTGTTTGCCTTCAACTTTCTTACAGAAATGCTTGAAACCAAACCAGAAATTTTAAAAAATAACTTCACGTTTTTAGTCACTAAGAACGCGAATAGACTCGTTCTTTATGTTAATTTCTTAATAGAACGCCGTTTATTGCGAGAAAATTATATAGAGATAATAAAATATTTTACTGAAGAAAACTTAAATATGTTTTCATACATTATGCTTAATAGCGAAAACTTTATATCGCAAACAAATATCATTGCTTTAAGCTACTTTAAAGGCACGCGGCTAAAAAAAATAGCCAATGCTATTTCACTGCTAAAAACTGAAAATTTTTTTACTCGAGATAATTTTGATTTGCTTTTTTCTAATTCATTCACACCGGATGTTGTTTATGAGTTTGCTAACGCCTTAATTGTGCTTAAAAACCATGAGTTAAATGATTTATATTTAAAGTTAGCCATACATAGCTATGAGCAACCCTTATTGCTTGCTTTTAGTATCCGAGAATTAGCAGGCGCAGCAATTTTATCTTACAGTAATGTAGATAAAATAAAAAATTCTAAATCGATTCATCTTTTGCTTAGATTGCTACGTAAGTTACGACAAAATAACTTTTTAACTGAAGAAAATTTTCTTCAGTTAATTCGTTTAGATGAATTTTTAGTTGATATTTCAAGGTATAAAACCATCAGTCGATTAAAAAATATTCATATGAATTTTTTTAAAGATTTATTTTTATTACTAGATAGAGGCGATTTAAGTACAGAAAATAAATTAATTAAAATTGATGAGTTAATGGCCAGCAAAAGCTATTTAAAAATCCCCAGCCTACCCATTAATCGCGCGCAAAGTACACATTTAACCTCTATTCATCGCAGCCTTTCCGAATCAGCAAAAAAATTTTTTATTAAATATGCAGAAACTATTAGTAACGATGAGTTAGATCGTCAATTTAATACGATTGTTCTTGAATTGGAAAGGGAACTTTCTACCTGTCTTACCAATAGACAGTACATTCAATCTGCTATTAATGCTTTAAAAGGTATTATAAGCCAAGCAGATTTTGTTGAGCCACAATCAGGGCTTAGCTTAAAAACATTATTTTTTTCCTTGTGGCAAGGCATTCATGATGAGTCAGAACGCATAGGAAATTTAGTCGACGCAAAAAACCAATTAATAGAAGGTTTATATGAAATTCAGCGTGGAGGAAATATTGATGCCTATGGTCATGATAATGGTTTAGCCGACGAGCCTATTTGCTGTTTAGGCGCTTTTAATAAATTACTTGAAAAATTGTTAGGTGTGCATTCATTTGTAAATTTAGTCATTATTAATTACGAATTAGCGCTTATTAAATTTCCGATTATTGTTAATGAGGAAATTGAATATTATTTATTAAACGACGGATTTGATAATTTTTTATCAAATTATGATACCTTAAAAGAAGAAGGTGTTGCGGTTATTTGGCAAAATATAGAAGCCAAGGTAAAAGAAAAACTGCTCGATGAATTTTCTAGTATTTATACCGACTCTAGAACGGGAGAAACAAATTCACAGTTTGCAGCCTTACTAGAAAGTCATGCTTATTTAGAGATTGATGATGCACTATTGGCTAATCTTAAATCGTCCTATGCCTTAAGAAAATTGGAACAGCTAGCTACTGCCCGTGTTTGTGGAGAAACCAGCGGTTTTTCTGGTCGAAAATCACGTTCTGCAACTTGTAGTGAGGAAGCTAATGGAAAAAATAGCTATAGTCCCTTTAAAAGTTATGATCGCAGAATGCAATACCTATTGTCTTTTTTAATAGGTAAAATAAAAAAAATAAACACGTGCAATTACTTGAAAAAATAACTGCTTTACAAGAGTTTATGCAGGACAAAGCAACCCGACAAACAAGAGACGGTGAAATAGATTCGCAGTCAGATTTTTTTCAATCTATGACACCAGAAATACTCTGGGAGAAGGCAAAAAATTTTATATCACCTATTGCTGAAATTGATAATGCGCACTTAATTGAGCTGTCCAACGATAGCGGAAAAAAAGTTTATCTGACTGTTCAGCGAGAAAAAGTGGCAACAGGAAATGTTTTAAATTTATATTGTTCCGAAATAAACCAAGATAGTTTTTTTACATTAGATAGAGATACCGAGCTAGATGAAATGGTTGACATTTTCTGTGCGCTTTTATTTCCCGAGGATTTATCCTATGAAGTAACGACGCGCGCTTATATCTATAAGCCAGAAAAGACCGTAGAGATTCTATATTTTATAGATGATTTTTTAGGCAACTATTTTTCTGGCGCTGATTCTATTTATGAAAATGAAAATTTTTATATTGAAGGCTTAGCTATCGAAACGTTTCTTGAATTTTTCCTTATAAATGATCAGAAAACACTAGCGCCAGAACGTTTAAGCAAGACGATACTAAGTGATCCGATTAAAAAACTATCTATTGATGCAGAAAAAATAGTCGATGCTATCTCTTTATCCGATAATCAACAAATCGCTTTAGGCAAACTAATAGATAAATATGATATAAAAATTAATAATGATTATCTTAATCACCAAAACAGTGAAATTAAAAATTCCCTAGCTGATTTCAGAAAAAATTTATTGGAAAAATTAATCTATTATGCTAAACGTGAGCAAGTTATTCCTGAAGCAGAATTAACCGAGATGGCACGCAGTAAACTTTCTACTGATCTGGTAGCTACCGGTCTAAACCTAGCAGAGAGTAACGCGCTATTAGACAAAGTGATTCAATCGCACACGCAAGCTAAAATAGGGTTAGAAAAATCAATTGCTATGACCCGACAGGGTGTTATATTAGCACCCGCCCTCATTCAAGCGCTTAATGGTCATGCCGATAGTTTAAGTTATATGACCACTTTAATAACGGCTGATATGGGTGTCAACCAAGCTTACACACACTTTATTCAACATCCTGTATTTGTTAAACGTTTCCCTAAAAGCGCGGCTATATTAACTAAATTCATACATGCGGCGGCATCGCCAGTTGCAAAAATTTTAGTCATCTCAAGTTTTTTTGAACTTTCAGAACAATTAGCTAATTCGCCCCTTAATTCGCCCGAACATCAAGAGGCAAAAGCACTATTATTAGATAACAGTATAATCTTTGCTAGCATGTTCGCTGAATGTCTAGGATTAGAATTAGGCCCTGGTGGCCTCTTATTAGACTTAGGGATTACGATCCATCAATTAATAATTTCAGCCAATTATTTAAGGGAGCACTACCACCTGCGTACTTCAGTGTGGGATGGGGTTAAATTCAGCCTGGGTTTCAATAGTTTTGTCCAAGAAATATTAATGGAAAGAGAATTACTGCGTTTCTTCTTAACCTATATCAATCAATTCAGTGAAATGCTAAATGTACATTTTAATCACGCTATCCTAAAACTACCAAAATTTATTGAAGCCGAGCCTATTAGTATTCCAGCCAGCGAATTTCCTAGTTTTCTTTTGGAACAAATTCGTTTAAATCCGCAACAAGCTATTTCTAATATAAAATATAAGTATACGGTTAGTAAATTGACACCTACTGCAAATGCAGTTGTTACCCTCAGAACACGGTTTTTTGCAAGAAAAATAAAATCACAAACGGTGGCTTATTGGAAAAGACAATATAAAATTCAAGATAAAAAAAATCTTTTTAAACTTAGTTTTTCATCGCAAAATCAAACTATCCAGGAAGATAATATATTTTCCCAATCAGAGAAAAAATGTAAATATTTATTTGATATACCTCATACAATGTGTAAGAACTTACTATCGATCGGACTTCTTATGCCTGAAGACTTTTCGATCCGGCTTCTTATGTCTGAAAACTTTTGTGCCACTCAAAAAGCTTGTAGTGTTAAGCCCATTTTAGTTGAAGATTGGCGGGTACTGACTTCCACATCACTGAGTAGCCATGATTCGCACGGACGTTTACAAGCTATAAGCCCCCTAAGCATTAAAGGCGCTTTAGGGGCATGTTTTTCTAATGTTAAAGCGCCTGATTCAACTAAAAAAATATTTGATATACTTTTTTTATTCAATCCGCGTTATGGCCATGTATCGATAGATGATGGACCTTTTTTAGAGAACAAACAAGTCGTTGTTTTAATCCAGGATTCATTCCTAGAGGAAATATTCATAAGCGAAGAAGAAAAAACAGTAGCCGTTTTACAATTAGAAAATTTTGGTTATCTTCATACACTTTATTATTGGATAGGTCATAATAGTTACCCTAGTGTTATCTACGATCCCTTTTCTACCTTAACCATAGTATGTTTACCTTTAGCTAGTTCTAAACCTTATCAAATAAACGTCACTCTGATTGACAATCATGCGTTGTGCTTGCAAAAACTCAACATGGAAATTCATGGCTTTGATTTTAAACAAGAAATAAAAATTGATTTTAATCCAGCTTATTTTTTAGTTGGCCTATTTAATTTTACTGCCCACGTAGTTTATCTAAACTACGTTATTGCTGACTATAAGAAACCCACTCAATTTTATCTGCACCCTCATCAGATGATAGAATTGAATAATATTCAAGGTACAGTGGATTTTATAGGTCAAAATGGCATTGAACTTCGTTTGGATAATGATAGCCTGGATGCCAATCTAAGCGTCAATCGAAACGCTGTCTATTCATTTATCATAGAAACTAGCTATAAACTAAATACTTTTACAATAGATACGCACTATCCACGTTTAGCTGAAGATAAATTTTTACTGGTTAACCATCTCAGCAATGGCATAGGTGCGCCTTTACCAGCAGGCATGAAAAATCTTAGAAACATTTTTTTTAGCCAACAAGGCTGGCCTGGGGGAGTAGGTAAATACATTAAATTTTCTTTTCATTTACCCAGCACTAATCTAAATTTAGTTTTTCAGGGACCCTATGAAATTGATAATAAAAACTATCTAAGTCAATTAATCTTTAAAAAGAATCTACAAATTTGTGTTTTTTTTGAACTCGATGCGAAACACTTACTTCTAAATCATCTCAATACTTTTAAAATTATCGTAGATAAAGGATTTAATTATTTTTTATTTCATAAAACAACAGCTGCTACCGTCGAAGATATCAAATTTAATCAAACATCCCAACAGTTTTTATACCGCGACATACATTATCTGTTTAATAAAGAATATGGATTGGTGGCAACCTTAGGTGCCATTAAAACCCAGGCTACAAATGATGGGTCTGTTGAGAATTTCAGTAACTTATTACCTGGCATTCCTATTAATTTAAAAAATGACACAACCATAACCCAAATGGAGTCGGGTTTTATACGGGTAAATCACCGGAAATTAGCCAATGTATCACAAGAAGTAAAATTATTAACAAAATTCGGTGTTCAATATAAAGGGTTACTGCCGTTTTCTAACGAGCGTTTGTCTTCACTCCAAGCACATTCGCATACCTTAAGCGACCCCGACTTGCCAGCCCAATCAAGCTGGCAAACGTGGATAATTCCCGGTATTCTCGTAACGGGCATACCTTTAATGATAGGTCTATCGTTAAGATATTTTTTCCGCCTGCGCCAAGCTAGACAAACAGCTGCGATTGAATTAGCAGTACTAACCCACCTACTGGCACAAAAAGCTGAAGCTATACCGCTCATACCTGAAGCTGCAAATCGCGGTACGCCTCTTGAAAAACTCCATCGCGAGATGACGCCGTTTAAAATGCATAATTGCATTTTAAAGTATGATGGGTGGGATAGGATAAAAAATGAAAAAGGTTATTATCAAACCCATAAAGATAAAGAAGAAAATAAACCTAATCATGCTAAAAAACCGCTTAACACGGATATTCTAGTACGAGATTGTTTTGAACAACTTCCCTCACAACTGTTGCTTTTACAATGGTGTATAGGCATGTATAAAAAGATAAGGTGTGCAAATACAGATAAAAAAGCAGCATTAAAAACTAATAAAGTAATATTTAATTTAGCAAATGCGTTAACTGATTTAATAAAACAACACTCATGGAATAAACAAGATAAAAAAATAATAGATCATTTATTAATGTCTCTACACAAAGTAAGTTTTTTGCTTAAGCTATCTGATTCTAAAGTTTATATAAAGAAATCATCACAATTTACTGATTGGCAACGCGTTATTAAATTTTTGCTAGTGTTTGAATCACATTTCAACCTGTATTTAAAAGATGATTTATTTTCTAAAGTAAATCAAGCATTGGCGCAACTCAATGCATTAGTTTTTTCTATTAAGCCAGTTTTTGCAAAGAAATTGCAAGAACCACATAGGCAAACTATTAAGCAATTAAAAGCTAAGTTTTCAAGCAATGTCGAAAATGATACTACTTTTCCCTTTAAGCAAGCCCCTATTCCAAAAACAAATAGCCTATTTTTTTTGTTACCCACGCGAGAAGCTAGTAGCGCTAATTCAAGCTGTATGAACTCTCCAAGCAGGGCAGAGATTAGCGCAAAATAGGATAAATTACCAAGCACAAGGTCAGCTGGGTAACGATTAGATAAAACGTTGCAAGATCATCATTTATTAGACTAGAACATATTAAACGTGAGGCAGCATCGGCGGTGTAACCGATCACAGGACTGGCCCAGGTAAAGAATGAAACACTTTAAAATGCTAAACTGCATTTTAAAGTGTAATGGCTATATCTTTGGCAATTCATACGAATGATTAAATTAGAGAAGGTTAAACAATGAAATTTTTAGCCCTTCATCATTTAGTTTGTCAAAACTAGCAATATAAATGTGATCGCCTATATTAATCGCTTTAAAACTTACTTTCTCTTCTTTCAGTGGCAAATTAGCTATATTACTAACTATCCTTCTATTTGCCCAAGTATTTGTTAAAACATCATAACTATAAAAGTAGTTGTTCACAAAACTATCGGGCCTAAATAGGTTAATTTTAGTTTTTACCACACAAGCGGTGTCTGTTAATACGTTTAGTTTTAAGTCGAATGAACTATCAAAAGTACTTCTTTCTGAATAATACTGTACCTTTTCCCAGTCTCTGTTATAGGATGAAGAAGTGTTTTTATCAACTGAATGGTAATTGGGAAGTTTAATATGCTCAACTAAATTAGCATTATCTAGATTTCCTCCCAACAGGTAAAGATGATCAAGCAATTTACATACGAAAGGATTTTCACGCGCATATTGAATAAAATTATCAGCATAATAAGAATCTTGGTACGTAAAACTTTTCTGTTTATCATCTCCTCCACCGATAGAACAAGGAAGCCCATCAATCAAGAACAAAGTTGAACGGCGATAAAGATGATTACCTGTATATCGATTAATTTCTACTTTAAAATCCTTGTGAAAAATCTCTAACTTAATTTTTAATTCATCGGTTAAAATATACCAGATTATTTTATCTTGATTTGAGAATGCCGCCACCGCCTGGTAACGATCAGATTTTTGTGTAAACTTTTCAAGTTTATTCAGATACCATTTAGCTTCATTGATGTTAAAGCGAATCATAAATAAATTTAAAGAGCTAGGGGATATAAATAAAAAATAAAGGTTGGTATTCCCATCATAATATAAACCTATCTGTGTTACATCCGTTTCGTTTTCAAAGTAAAAATCGCTAGTCGCAATGCGACTTAAAAATTTAACCGTACTGTTATTAGTGATATGATTCATAAAGTAAAATTTCCTTTTTTATTTTAAATATGAATTAAATATAATAAACAGTTAGCAAATAATATTATAGCTGTTTACTATATAAAGATTAAATTAGCAATACTACACTAAGGTGCGATTTTTAAATTGCTACTTAGATTAAAAAGTTAATACGGCTGGGTTTTTAAAAAATTTATAGCAGCTTACAAGCGCTTTATCCACAGTGCGAAATTTAATTTTTAAGTTTTGGAGACCAGATATCTGATGATCTGCAGTCTCTTGGAAAGATTTTTTTATCTTTCCAAGAGCATTGCTTTCATATTTCACTCACATGTTTCTGGATGCTGAGTTTTGTATTTAATCTACCTGAGCTTTATCCTGTGTAGGTTTATCTTCTTTATAATCAACAATAAAAGATGAAATTCCTCCATGATCTAACTGTATATTTGCGGTATCCGTAATAATATCATAGTTTTTTCCCACATAATCACCATCTTCGTATAAGGTAACTTTACAATACGAACCTAATTTTGCTGATTTAAATAGATCATTAAGAGGGTGAGGGCCATTTGTAAAATTAACTTTGTCGCCTATTCGATATTTAAAGCTTAAACCGGAAAATTCTTTTTCAGAATAAAATATAATTTCGTTGCTTGCTAAGTCATTCTTAGGTAAAGAAAGTGCAGGCTCTATTTGTTTTTTTGGTTCTGGCTCTTTCATTAAGAGATACAAATTAGTGTAATTAGGTTTATTAAGAATGTGCTCTAATCTGTGATTATTTATAAATAAATCTAATTTTTTCGTAATATTATTTTCTAATAATTCTGCATTTTTTTTATTATTGAGCAGTATCCTTTCTTCTAATTTCTTTAATTTAAGCGTTTTTACTTTTTCGCTTAGAATAGTATTTTTTTCATTTAATGCATTTTTTTCTAATTTGTTTAGCATATTTTCCATTAGCAAATGTATTTCTGTGAAAGAAATTCCTTGTGAACAATGACTTTTTTTATGATTCATTCTTTACTCCGTTTATGTTTAATAACAACCGTACATAACGAGTTTAACAAAAATATTATGTGCTAGAAGCAAAATCAAAGTTTTGTTGTTAAAAACTAAATTTAGATTTAATCCATTTTTTTATGTTTTTACCTGCATGACAAACTTAAGCAATAAAAACCCATAAAGTATAGTAAGTTTTTAGGTGGCCACCTAATTAGCTTTATTGTTTATATAAAACGTTGAATAATAAATTAATCTTTTGTCCAGATATAGATTTTTATGGAATGTATAAAATTTTTCGTTATAGTGGATTTATAAACGATTAGGTCATTAAATAGAGAAAATTGTCAATATGATTTCAAAACCGACGAAACGTGAGTTTAAAATAAGCAATAAAAATTTATTTAATTTTCAACATTAAAAATAGGGAATTAAAATATGGAAACAGAAAATAAAATAATTAATTTAGAACCAAGCAGTCAAATTTCTTCAGCACAGCGACAGTGCCTAATAAAAGGTGGCGTAAAGCTAAAGAATTTGCAGATAGGTTTAGGTGATGGCGTAGCTAAAGATACCTCAAATCCCGCTGAACTTGCGGCTGAATTATTTTTTGTGGGTTTAGATGAGATGCAATTTATACCGGGAAAAGGGGATAAGGTTTATCAATTTAAAATAACAGTGCCAGATTCATATGCCGGAAAGATAAAAGAAATTGGTTTATATTATCGTGCTCGGCCAGAAGATAATAGAGTGTTAATTGGCTATTGGGATCACGTACAAGCCTGTTCTGAAGATGAAGGAGAGCAATTAGAATTACAGTTAATTTTGCCGCCCAGCAACGATGACGAAAGAGCAGATTTAGATCTCGCCGCACTGACAGCCCCACAGGCGGCTCCTGCCGATTTTGCCGTAGATAAAGAAACTGTTATCAAATGGGAAAGTGAATTAACTAAGGAATATCCCGTTGAAAGCAGTACTTCTTCTTACATTTCAGATATGGTTGAAAATATTGCGTTAATTGATGGTGGTGAGAATAGTAACAGTTTACTTTTGTTATATAAAAATGAATCCGGCAAAAAATTTTATTTTGGTGTCTATAATTTTCAGTTTGGTGAACTAAAATTTAACAAGCCAAAAAATATACCAATATTAAACAACAACGATAAGTATAAAACTTCTTCTAATACTATTTTTTCGATGTTAGGCGAAAATAAAGTGACTTTCTATATTGCAAATTCCAAGCATGTGCTTTCTGTATTATTTGATCATAGCGTATCTTCTTTTCCAAATACTTTAAAAAAGCTCTATGCGAATGAAACACAAGTGTCTGAAGCGACAACGCTTGCTCTTATGGGGAATGCTGATGTTTTAATAGGGGGTGGCTCCATTTATAAAATGGAGAATAAAACAGAAACTAAAGTAGAGAATGAAGTAAAGACTATAGTAGAGAATAAAATAGAGACTAAACCCGCCGTGCGTTGTCTTATTAGGGATGAATCGGGAAATTGTTTACTATCTTCTGATAAGCAAACAGGTTCTTATCAAAATGGAAGTTGGTACTATAATTTTTCGATAGATAGTACTGATCAAAATGGAGGAACAACAATAAAAGCGCATTTTCCGGCCTGGGGTACGAGACCTGCGGCATATAAAACTTTTCATGTTCCTGCAGGACAGGTTTTGAGAGCAGGCAGGCATGCGTGGAGCCATACTACATGTGGCCATGGTTGGATAAATCAAAGAGAGGATACACCTCCGCCTACGACTATCACTACCCCTATAACTAAAACTATAAAGGTACCTAAAACTGTAACGGTAACGACCCAGGTAAAAAAAGTAATAGGTCAGAGAAATAATCCTATTATAGAAGTGTTACCAGATAATAAAACCTATGTGATAGGAGGACTTAGCGAAGATTCAGAGCTTGCGGCAATTGAACTGAGTGAAGTGAAAAGAAGCAGTGATAACACTTACTATTTTACTACTAATATGGCTAATACTTCAAAACCGCTCTTACCTGAAAACCATGAACTACTTACATCGGTTAATTCTAAAGACTATCGCAGTTGCCAAGTAGGGCAAAATATTTTTATTTTTCCTATGAATATATTTGCAGGAGAAAAAAGTAACAAAAAAGGTCGTTATTATATTTATGACACGTCTAAGCAAGTCGTGAAAAAATCATTTGTTCCTACTGAGATAATTAAAAGCGTCGAAGCTGGAAATATGGCAGATTATAACAGTCTTCAAGTCATTTATTTTGACGGACTCATTTACTTTGTTTTAACAGACTCAGATGAAGACTACTTGAAGAGCACCTTTATTTATGCGGATTTAAGGAAATATATATAAAATTTTTAAATACAATTAATAAAAAAAGGAATGAAATAATGGACTTAGAAAATAAAATAATTAATTTAGAACCGAGCAGTCAATTTTTTGATGCTGCCCCCATAATGAAGGGTTTGCACGGAATAGAGAGGATAATATTCAATCGAAGATCGAAACCGTTAAAGAACATCTAGTAAAAGAAGGCGAAAGTTCTTTTATTACAGAAGCTATTGATGATGTGGCGATTGCTTATAATGACCAAAGCTCAATTTATTTACTATGCTGAGACAGAAAATTATTTGCTCAATCATTAAATTTTAGCCTAATACGAAGGTATAGATATAAAAAATTATTAATTTTTAATTAAGGAATAATAATATGGCACGCGGTAGAGACGATTGGTCCCATATTTGGGGCGAAGAAAAAGAGTGTGAAGATATTTTAAAAGAATGTGAGGAAGAAAAGAAGCAATGTGAGAAAGATAAGAAAGAATGCAAGGAAAAACTAGATCAGTGTGAAAAAGATAAAAAAGACTGTAAAGAAAAGTTAGATCAGTGTGAGAAAGATAAAAAAGACTGTAAAGAAAAGTTAGATCAATGCGAGAAGGATAAAAAAGATTGTAAAGAAAAATTAGAGGAATGTGAGAAAAAAAATAAAGAATGTAAAGAAAAACTAGATCAGTGTGAGAAAGATAAAAAAGACTGTAATGCTAAATTAGATGATTGTGAAATTAAATTAAAAAAATGTGAGAAAGATAAGAGAGAATGCCAGGAAAAATATGACAGTTTAGATTCTGAATATGAGGGGTATCAAAAAACCGTTAATGATTTCACTAAAGGCGTTTCTACTCTTTTAGGGCCTGTGGAAGAGATGAAAACAGCCTTAGGAGAGAAAGCACCTAAAGATTTAAACAAGCTGTTAGGTAATATAAAAGCAACGATTAAGCTTTTAAGTAAATAAGATAAATTTTTTTACAATTAAAATATTAATTTTATTAACTACTTTTTATAAAAAATTTTATAGAGGCTAATTTTAGTATAATTATGAATAATAGAAATACCACTCTAGCTAAGCATAGAGAAGATTTTTTAACTGCTGAAATAATAAGTGGACTGCCAGAAAAAATGCACTTACATTCAGAAGTGGATGTTATTATTTGCATTAAAAACAATACTTGTTCTTTTGGTATGAGAAGAATCACTATTGATCCAAGCAATCTTTTAATCAGTAATATTATTGAAGAACGTGAAAGTAGCAAATCTATAATAGAAACTCGATCCTTTACATTAGAGGAATTCAACTTAATGCCGCGTATTTTGGATAAAAAATATTTATTCCGAATAGTTGCAAAGTTTAAAGCCTTAGTAATAGGTGTTCAATATTTAAATATGCTGATTAATTATGATCGTATCAGTTTATTAACTGAAGAAAGAGAGTCCTTAGTGCTTACGATTGAAGCATTAAATGGTGCAAAAACTGAGGTTATTCCTTAAGTTTTTTTAAAAAAAATCAATTAAAAATAAGGAATATTAAATATGGTAACTATGGATAACGTTGAAAAAATTGAAAATGCAATAGAAGATTGTAACGATGCGCGTTCAAGGCTTGAAAAATATATTGAAGATTATAAAGAAAAATGGGATAAATGTAAAAAAGAAAAAGAATTACTCAGAGACGAATTAAGAAAGCAATGCAAAGAAGAAAAATTGGAACTAGAGGATGATTTAGAAAAAAAATGTAAAAGAGAAAAAGAAGATTTAGAGGAAGCGCTAAAAAAACAATGTAGAAAGGATAAGGAAAGTTTAGAAAATGCACTGAGGGATAAATGTAAAAAAGAAAAAGAGGAGTTAGAAAATGAACTTAAAAAATATTGTAAAAAAGAAAAGGATGAGCTACAAAAAGAACTTGATAACAAGTGTAAACAGGAAAAAGAAAGTTTAGAAAATGCACTTAAAGAAGCTTGTAAAAAAGAAAAGGATGAGCTACAAAAAGAACTTGATAACAAGTGTAAACAGGAAAAAGAAAGTTTAGAAAATGCACTTAAAGAAGCTTGTAAAAAAGAAAAGGATGAGCTACAAAAAGAGCTTGATAACAAGTGTAAACAGGAAAAAGAAAGTTTAGAAAATGCGCTTAAAGAAGCTTGTAAAAAAGAAAAGGATGAGCTACAAAAAGAACTTGATAACAAGTGTAAACAGGAAAAAGAAAGTTTAGAAAATGCGCTTAAAGAAGCTTGTAAAAAGGAGCAAAGTAAGCTCCAAGATGCTTTTGATAATTTAGAAGCTGAATATAAAGGTTATCGGGATACTGTCCACACCTTTACTGACAGCGTTGTTGCGGTTTTAGATCCAATTGAGGAGATGAAAGCATCTTTAGATGAAGAAGGGAAGCAACCGCCTGAGGGTTTGAGTAAACTACTAGGGCAAATAAAAGCAGCAATTAAGCTTTTAAAGAAGTAAAATGCTAGAAAGACATTATTTACCTGATAATATCAACAGCAACTAGATATTGTCTGTCAGATTAAATTTGATCTAGTACAGAACTTTTAGTTTTCCGTGGAAGCCGTTTTTTTGTTTTGGAGCAATGTCGCCTGCAAAATGTGCCATGCCAACATGGCACACTTTACACCGGCTGGATAGGCTTTGACACCCGAAAAAACAGTTAACTTATCAAAATTTTTAATAGGCATGGTACTGTTTTCTTTTTCATTAGTTAACAGCATGTCCAGTTTAAAACTATTTATTAAGGATTCACAAGCAGAGGTACTCACGCCTATTGTTAGGGTTAGAGTAAGCCATCAAATGGTATCGTGCGACAGCATTGTTACTCGTCCGCAGCTTGTGCAGGAGGGACAAAAAAGCGAAATTTATATAGATAACATTGAACTTTTGTCTCCCTGTCATCAGAATATCACTATTCCAGTTAAGGTAGGTGTAGGAATCAACTTTGAAACGTTACAAACGAAAACGATATTTCTTATTATTCGTTTTACCACGAAGCAGTCAGAAAAGTTTAAAATAGTTTCACCCAGTGATTACAGAGATGCCTTTATTTTAGCAACTTATGACGAAGATGATTCAAATAAAGTAATTTTCTATACAGGCGTAAATTATACGGGCGACGCCTATCGGTATAAGATTGGTGATTCTTATGATTTTTATCCTGGCCCTTATAGCGGCAATCCTTTGAATGACAAGTTCAAATCAGTGAAGGTAGGCAGGAATTGTTCTCTTCATGCGTGGGAGTTCGGTGAATACACTTGTGGTTCTCCTACTATTGAAAGAAAAGGGTTGTTTAAAATTTTTACAGAGGATACACCTGATATGGCACTGGGTGATGGGTTATCTTCTTTTGTTGTTATTCATAGGCATTAATAATCCAATGATAGCCCCCCCTCTACAGCGATAATCTGGAAGCTATTCATAGGGATAGTTTTAAAAAAATAGATAGAAGATCGTGAAAGGATAGAACCGAAAAAAAGAAAAAGATAAAAAAGGGCAGCGCAGAAAATGTAAACGTGTTTAAAAAAGGCAGAAAAACGCAAGAAAACCTTATCCTTTATCACAGGGAGAGCAAATGAGGTTGTTCTATGAGCTTCTTGATCATTTAAAAAGAATGGCGTTATTTGCTGTTAACACAGGATGTCGTGATATCGTTGGCTAATTCCCGCAAAAGTTTAGCACGGGTTTTAACACTATAGGGTTGCTTATTTTCTCTATTTTCTTTTAAAATTTCAGGGTAGTTAAAATGAGTACTAACCGGGCAAATCTTGAATAGGTATGTCTTATGTCAAAAGCCAATAAAAAAATAACGCTGGTGGTAATAACCATCATTAGTCTGGCCGTTCTATGTGGCGTTGCTTTGTTTTACAAAAGACCTCAAACAGTTGCTGTAAAACCTGCTTCTATTCAAAAAATAGACAATAATCAACCGCTATCCAATTTTTCTCCTATCTATTCACTCAATGAATTTATACAATTCAATAAAGAATTCGACAGTATTTTTCAGCATAATGCGTTGGTCTTTGACAACTTATTCTCCCAAATTAATCATGCTACGTTATTTTCGACGCTAAAAGAAAAGGAAGAGCCTAAGCAATTTCTATTTTCTATCAATATACCTGGAATAAATCCGCAAGATATCAATATATCGATACAAAATCGAACACTTTGCATTACAGCAACCAAAAAATCTCAATCTTACTTCTATTATCGCTTCCTACTACCTGATACGGCAGATAGCGAAAAAATAATAGCCAAAGCAAAATACGGTGTCCTAGAAATTATTATTCCAAAAACGGAAAAAGTGCCATCTAAAAGCGTTGTTATACAAGAAGAATAACCTATATCTTGCTTGTTTTTTTAGTTTCACGCAAAAGGCACGCAAGGGTTTTTAGGGTATTCTAATCTCAACCTGTTATAATTCTAAGACATTAGATATACTTTTAAAAATAGGGCTGTATAAAAATGTTTCTTGTATTAATTACCTATAAAAAACCAATTGAAGAAATAGACCGATATCTTTTGGAGCATCGTAAGTTTCTTGATATTGGTTACAAGAATAACTATTTTGTAGTATCAGGCCCAAGAAATCCAAGGACAGGAGGAGTTATCCTGTCTCAACTTAATAATCGTAACCAGCTGGAAAATTTTTTAAAAGATGACCCATTTTTCATTCATGGTATCGCTAGCTATGAAGTGATTGAGTTTGTTCCAGTTAAATGTCACCTGGACTTTTCTAGTTTTATAGATAAGCATGAATAAACCCAAATATTAATTGGTTTTCTAATTCGAAAAAGCCGCATATGAGTCTTGATTGATTTTTATTTTAGGAAGTCTTCAATGATTTTAAGGTCATCAATTTTAAAAGGTTTTTCAAAAAGAAAGTCCATTCCGGCTTCTTTACAAATGCGTTCCATCGACTTAAAGGGGTAGCCCGTTAAACCAAAGATAGGAAGGTAGGATTTGTTGGTTTCTTTTTCCCAGTCACGATAATTGTGTACGAGATCGATGCCATCTACTTCAGGCAAAACAATATCTAATAACGCCCAATCATACATATAGCTTTTCAAATAAGTGAGTGCTTTAACTCCGTCTTCAACGGCTGCAACACGATAACCTTGTGGTTCAAGTAAATTTTTTATAGCGTGTGCAACGAGTAGATTATCTTCAGCTAACAGGATTGAGTATTTTGGAAAAACTTCCTTTCTTTGTATGTGTTTTTCTTGTTTGAAAGAAAATGGAGGGCAAAATAATCGAGCGATTTTTCTCATGGCATTGTTATTTTATATAAAAATTTTAGGTTATAGCAGATACAGTCTATCTATTATATAGCTAAATTGCCTGAATGTAGCTCAAATAGAAAGTGCGTTGCCACGGCACGCTTGGTGCGGTCTTTTATCTGTTTAAATCCAATGTTAACCAACGCCCCAATATAAAGACCTATAAAGATAATATTAAAATCGATGTTAAATATGAGAACGATTTGGTCTCTATGTCTATTGCCAATAAGGGGAAGGTATTAAATACCCCTATAGATCTTTCTATCATTAGCACGATGTTAAATATTGAAAAAGAGTTTCTAGCGAAAGATTTACCTTGTACCGTCGCCTCTATAGGAAGTCCTAAGTTATTCGTCCCGCTTATTAATAGAGCAGCTTTATTCGATATGAAGCCTGACTTAGACTTAGTGTCTCAATGGTGCAAAGATAACGCTGTTAATGGCCTTTATGCCTATTCTGATGATACAGAGAATGTCAATGCTGATTATGGAGGACGTAATTTTAATTCTCTGTTCAGTCATCAGGAAGATATTGCTACCGGTACGGCAGCCGCCGCATTAGGCCAAATGTTATGCAAAAGCCGCGGTCAATCAGGAGGTACTTTTACCATAGAGCAGGGTGCTAATTTAGGAAGCCCAAGCAAAATCTATATTTCTATCTCAAAGGACAATATAGAGATAAAAGGGCAAGCTTATTTTTCGAGTTGAAGATGTTTTTTTAAAAGGTCAATAGTATACCTGGTAACGTCCTTGTTATTTTGGAGTCTCTTTAAGCATCTTCTAATTCTATCTCTTGCTCAGATAATCCAGTTGCTGATTTGATTACAGACAATGGGACATTCTGATTTAATAAGTTTCTAGCAATAGCTAAAGCTTTGCGTCTTTCCCCCTGTTGTAGACCTTTCTCAAGACCGTCACGCTCAAAACTTGTTATATAAGCCATGTTTCTTTCCTCCTCTAATTTATGGAGTTTCTGTTTATATTCTAACTCAAGATTCTCAGATATGACTAATGCCCAGTCTATCACTTTGAGCAAATTTATTACATAATCCCGCTTATAACCTTTATCATATAACCGGCGGGTCAGTTTGAATTTCATGAGGGATCGGGCGTTCGGGTCTTTTTTAGTATTTAAGAAGACCAACTGAACCAAAACCACCATTGCAAAGGGGTTAGTAGAAACTTCTAACTCTTGTTTTTTATGATCATAATCGAGAAGCTTATGTGCCCAAAAATTAAAGCTTATGACAGGAAAATCAAAAACTATCCTTTCATAATTTTTAGGGTGCCAAGTTTTATTACTATCGGTCAGAATAGCCAAGGTTAAAATGGATTGGTCATACTTTGAAAACAATTTACAGTAATATTGAAATAAACGTTTAGGAAACTCCTCTTCTTTTTGGCTTTGTACTTCAATATGGATTAGTACAACTTCCTCTTTCCCATCTAAAGATTTAACTTTGACTAATTTATCAACAAATGTTTTTCCTATCATTGCATCAGTCGTAATAGACTGTAGTTCACTATCTAAAGCTTCATAGCCTGCTAACCAATCAATTTTTTTAGCAATAACAGGATAGAAAAACTCTATAAACTCTTTGAAATAGGCATCTAAAATGTCTTTCCATGCTGAATCCTGTTCTGATCTTAGCAGCTTTTTATTTTGCTTTTTAGGAGACATGATTATTCCTTTTTCTTATTTTAGTAAGCTAAGCTTATGACGAAATGTCAAAAAAGGTAATGTTTGACTTAAATTTCAGATAAAAGATTGCTCTATTTTATTTAAGTTTAAATTTTAAGAGCTTTTCTTAAAGATAATTTAATACTCAAATTAACATTAACTTTCCTATCTTCTTCAATAGGAGAAATTCTCTTATTCATATGCGATCATCCAGAAATTTAATATGATAATTATAACTTATATGATAAAGGTTGACTATGTTACAAATGTATTAAAAGAAATTCGATATAAAAAAGGGAATGGAATTGGTTGTTGATATGAATCAATCAGCAGCCATCAAAAAAAATCTTACGTTAACTTTAAATTATGCTAAAACTATTTACCCCTATCTTATAGGTGATCCCGATAGAGTACAGCGTATTGTATTAGAGTTAATAACCAATGCCCTGAAATTCACTAAGAAAGGAAAAGTGGCATTAAGTGTCCAGCTGATACGAAGAAGTTCCAAAGAAAGCATTATAGAAATTGCGGTGAGTGATACGGGTATTGGCATACCAAAGGATCAGCAAGAAAAGATATTTCATCGTTTTAATCGTTTAGTTCCTTCTTCTAAGGGTATTTATAAGGGAGCCGGTCTCGGTTTAAGCATCGTAAAACAATTTGTAGATGACCTGAAGGGTGAAATTTTTGTAAATAGCAAAGTGTTATGGAAAATAATAATTTTTTAATATAGAGTAAATCTGTGGCTTTTTAGGTGGTATTATGCGCTACAAAGTTTCTTTCATATTAAGTATATTTTTGCTTAAAGAAGCAAATAATAAAATGCTTTAACTTAGATAGAAAATGGCTTTATTATCCCCTCCAGTTTGCTCCTTTTTAAATTTTCCTTAAAATAATAACTATCAGGGATAGATAATAACTAAAATAATAAAAAAATGCCATCCGATTTACTGTTACATAAATTATTTGATCAGGGTTTAATTCAATACCCAAACAATATCGCTGTACAAACTAGTCAAAAAACACTGACTTATCTTGAACTGGATATTTATTCTACTTACTTTGCTAAAGAATTGATCAAGCGACAAGCTAAGCCTAATCAATTGATAGCTATTGTGATGGAAAAAGGCTGGGAACAAGTGGTTGCTGTATTAAGCGTGTTAAAATCGGGGGCTGCTTATTTGCCTATTGATCCTTTAGAGTCAGACGAACGTCTGGCATACCTATTAAAAATATCGCAAGCGGAAATTATTTTAACGCAAAAGAAGTATGAACGGTGTCCTAAGTGGCCTAATGATAAAAAGATCATTCCTATCACCACGATTCCCATAAAAGATAGGGATACTCCTATTGAATCTAGGCAAAAAGATACCGATCTTGCTTACGTTTTGTTTACGTCGGGTTCCACAGGAATACCAAAGGGCGTAATGATTAGTCATCAAAGCGCGGTAAATACTATTTTAGACATTAATGCACGTTTTTCGATTAATAGGCTAGACAAATTCATTGCGCTCTCTCAGCTTACTTTTGATCTTTCTGTGTATGATATTTTTGGTTGCTTGGCTGTAGGAGGGGCTTTAATAATACCTGACACAGCCTATGTCCAGAACTTGCAACACTGGGAAAATTTATTATTTCAAGATAAAGTCTCTGTGTGGAATTCAGTACCTGCTTTAATGGACATTTTTGTAGACTATTTGGAACAGCGCTATCCATGTATGCCAGAGCATGCTTTAAGGTTGGTATTATTAAGTGGTGATTGGATTCCTTTAAAATTACCCGAAAAAATACGCCGTGTATTTGGGGAAGAAGTTACTATTATTAGCCTGGGCGGGGCAACTGAAGCTTCTATTTGGTCAATACTTTATCCTATCAAAGAGGTTAACCCCGAATGGAAAAGTATTCCTTATGGCAAGGCCATGAAAAACCAATCGTTTCACATTTTAAATAAACAGCTTAATCCTATTATTAATAGTGAAGTAGGGGAATTATTCATTGGTGGTTTGGGGGTAGCTAAAGGTTATTGGCAAGATATGGAACGGACATCTGCCCAATTTATTCAACACCCTACATTAGGTCGACTTTATAAAACAGGTGATCTAGGGCGTTACTTAGTTGATGGAAATATCGAGTTTCTAGGGCGTATTGACTCTCAAGTTAAGATTGCCGGCTATAGAGTTGAAATCAGTGCGATTGAAAAATATCTATTAGACTTTCCTGATGTTGAACAAGCTATTGTGTTGCCTTATTCAGAAGGACGTCATCGAAAATTAGCCGCCTATCTCACTTTAAATCGCCATAAATATTTAATAGAAAGTGATGCTAACTTAGAACATGAACAAATAAATTACTGGCAAAAAATATATGATGATTTATATAAAAAAGAAGTAAGCGATAGCGGGAACCCTACTTTTCATACAGCTGGCTGGGTATGTAGTACACAGAATAAAGTAATACCAGCTTCCCATATGCATGAATGGGTAGAAAATACCGCTAAACGTATCTTAAATTTACAAGCAGAATCCATTTTTGAAATTGGTTGCGGAACGGGGCTATTATTATTTAGGCTTTCGCCGTACGTGAAGACTTATGAAGCAATTGATTTTTCTAAAAATACAATTGAATGTGTACAGGAACAGCTAAAAGATTTAGCTATAAAAAATGTAAATTTACGGGTTGGAGAAGCAAAAGATATTCAAAAATTTAATGAAAATTGTGATTTGGTTATTTTAAACTCAGTGATTCAGTATTTTCCGAGCATCAATTATTTAATTGAAGTGTTGAATCAAAGTATTGGTAAGGTTAAGGCAAAAGGCCATATTTTTATTGGTGATATTAGGAGCTTAACTCATCTACGTGCTTTTTATAGCACTGTATTGCTTGAACAGCAGCCGCATTTATCTGATGAAAAAGAGTGGAAGCTGTTGCTAGATGATTTAATAGAAAAAGAAGATGAACTAGTGATTGATGCGGACTTCTTTTACGCTTTCCAAAAGATAAATCCTCGTGTTAGTCATGTAGAAATCCTGATCAAAGAAGGACAGTTTCAGAATGAAATGAATGGTTTTCGGTACGATGTTATTTTATATGTTGAACATCCAATTAATAATGTTGATGAATTAGTTGTTTGGCGAGATTGGGAAATAGAAGCGATCGATTTTGGGCAATTGCATACCGATTTACGGCATAAAGAAACTCACTATTTAGCAATAAAAAATATTCCAAATAAAAGAACAGTTGGATTGAAAAGAATTGCAAATTATGGAGTTGATTCAAGTAATATTAGCGAATCGCTTTCTAGTTTGAAAGAACAACAGGTGATTGCTCGAGATTATGCGCTTGATCCCAAGATATTTTTTGATTTGGCGAAGGATTATAATTTTTTCATCACAGCAAAGTGGTCTAGTAAGAATCCAGTTGAGCTTTTTGATGTCATTATTAGCAAATCGTGTAAAGACTACTTGCCTATTTTTTATGATGAAAATAAAACAAATAAATCATTAAGTAGTTATGCTAACTTACCACTTTTATCACGTATAAATAAAGTTTTAATTTCGAATATTAAAGTATTTCTTAAAGCCTATTTACCCTGGTATATGGTGCCTAGCTACTTTGCCGTTATGCAACAATTTCCTATCAATGCAAATGGAAAAATCGATCGTAAAAGTTTGACAAAAATATTTGATAAACCTTTTCGAAAAGATATTGAATTAGCAACCACGCCTATTCAAAAAAAGCTATTGGAAATTTGGAAAAAAATACTTAATATTCCCACACTAGGAATCCATGATAATTTTATGGAGCTGGGTGGTACTTCATTATTAGCTGTCCAGCTTATAGGGGAAATCTATATTAATTTTGATGTTACTATCTCTATCCAAGATATTTTACTGAATGCCTCTACTATTGCGCAGCTTTCTTTGCTTATTGATTCAAAACTAGGTAATACCTTATGAGAAAAAAGTCGGAGTCTGAAACCGTGAATAATACCCTAACTCAACAAACTAAGCTTATTAATGAGCTGAAGGAAGAGAATTATAGGCTAAAAAATATGCTGAAAAAGATACCAGGTAGTGTTTACTATAAAGATGATAAAGGGGCTTATTTAAACTGTAACGACTTTGTTTTAAAAATGGCGAACTTGAAAAGTTATAGTGAAATTATAAATAAAACTGATTTTGATATGCCTTGGAGAGAGTATGCCGATGAAATACATAGGACTGACCAAAAGGTAATAGATAGTGAAGAACCCTTGGAGCTTGAAGAGTATCCTCTGGTTAATGGTAAAAGAATACCTATGTTAACCCGTAAAACGCCCGATTTTGATAAAAATGGCAAGGCTATTGGGATTATCGGGGTATCACTCGATATTACAGAACTTAAAAAGACTCAGTCAAAACTTGAGATTGCCTTAAAAAAAGCAGAAGTAGCCAATCAAGCCAAAACCGAATTTATAGAAAACATGCGCCATGACATCCGAACGCCTTTATCGGGCATGGTGGGTAGTGCGCATTTGATTCAAATACACTCAAATAATCCAAAAAAAGTAGAAGAATATGCTACAGACCTGATTCAATCCAGCGATGCTTTATTTGAGTTCTTAAATAAAATATTAGCGAGTCTAAAGGTAGCAACGGGAGAAATTCCGCTCTTAAAGAAAAGATTTGACTTGCATAAAGAGTTAGAGCGGATCATACGCTTAAACAAGCCACAAGCTAAGGTAAAACACCTCAATTTCCATTTTGATTATGATAAAACCATCCCCTCGTATTTGTTGGGTGATCCCGTACGTATACAAGCTATTGCGCTGGAGCTGGTAACTAATGCGTTAAAGTATACGAGTAAAGGCGAAATTAAAGTCAGTGCACATTTAATGAAAAATGAAAAGCGTGAGGTAATTGTTGAATTACGTGTCAGTGATACCGGTATAGGTATTCCCCGCGATAAACATCAAGAGGTTTATACCCGCTTTACTCGCTTAACCCCTTCCTATCAGGGTATTTATCCTGGAACGGGTCTAGGTCTTTCAGTGGTTAAACAATATATTGATGATTTAAACGGTGAAATTCGCATTGATAGTGACGTAGGAAAGGGCACAACGTTTATTTGTTTGATTCCTTTGCAAGAATCATTATCAACCGCCGACGACAGTAAGTCAGATGAGACTCCATCGTTTGCAAACGATATTCATCATGTAGTCACTGAAAAACCGGCAGAAATGCTCGAGTTACAAGCAATGCCTGTGACGACAGGAAGTCATATATTAGTGGTGGAAGATAATCCAATGGCAGCAAAAGTCGCGAAGGGTGCTCTGTTAGCGCTTAATTGCCAAGTTGATATTGCGCCGGATGGGAAAACGGCATTGACTCTTATAGAGAAGAATCATTATAGACTTATTTTAATGGATATTGGTCTACCGGATGGAGATGGTTGTGATGTGACGCGTCGTATTCGTTTAAAACAATGGCAGAGTAATCCGACGGTGCCTATTATTGGATTAACCGCACACGTAGAAGAAGAAAAGAAGAAGCGTTGCCTTGCAAATGGAATGAATGCGATGTACACCAAACCCTTAACTCCTGAGAAAGCCTCTGGAATATTAAATGCATTTCTATCTCATTCACAAGCGCCTATTTTAAAAGAAAATCATGATGAATCTCCTGATAATAATGATTTACAATCATTGCCTCTTTTAGATAAAGAGAGGGCGTTAAAACTACTGGGTAGTGAAAAAACGCTTCATGAGTTGTTGGAATTACTAGAAAGTAGTTTGGCAAAAGAAATAGCGGAGCTAACACAACATCATCAGGACAAGGATTGGCAGGGTATAGGAAAGGTGGCTCATAAATGGAAGGGTGGAGCCAGTTATTGTGGTGCGAGTCGCTTAGAACAAGTTTGCAAAGAAATTTGCCAAGAAATAGGAAAGGCTTTAAAAGCAGAATCGTCTGAAAAGCCCGAAATACTTTATCAAACGTTACTTCAAGTTGTAGAAGAAACCCAAGAGGAGGCTAAAAAAGCGATTTCCTAGATAAAAGGGGCGTTAAATTGAATAAATTTTTATGGAAGAAGCCGCCAATCCCATTACGTATTTCTCGTGAAGAATGTCATGTTTGGAAAATTGACTTAAGGGCTGTTAATAAAGAAAAATTCCAGCTAGACATTCTTTCAGAAGATGAACAAAAACGTTTAAGTTCATTTAAGTTTGCAAAAGATCGTTTCCGCTATGGAGTAACACATTTCCTGAAACGTTGGGTTCTTGCCAGTTATTTAAAGGAACACCCAGAAAAGTTGATATTTACGCTAGGAAAGTATGGAAAACCAGCGATTTCGTCTCAGAAAAATTGGCCTAATTTACAATTTAATATTTCACACTCAAATCAGATTATTTTATTAGGAGTAACCGTAGAAGATCCTATTGGTATTGATGTAGAGTACCATACAGATAATATCTGCATAGAGAATTTAAGAGAATTTATTTTTTCGCCTTTAGAAAGGTCTTATTTTTCAAAATTAGTAAGCCAACAGGAAAAAAAAGAGGCTTTTTTTCGTTGTTTGACTAGGAAGGAAGCTTATTTAAAAGCGAAAGGAGATGGGTTAACAGATTTCCTTACCAAGATATCCGTTGATATGAACGAGTTACCTACGGATGATTGGTTAGAAACGTTGACACTGAACAAGAAAGAGAATTTGCCCTGGAAGCTATTTCCTGTGGATGTTGGTAAATCTTATACGGCTGCTGTTGTGAGTACTCATTATCCGAAGCATTTAATAGGTTATACGGTTAATGGTATTAAAAATTTAACTCGTACGAATTAATAAAAGGTTAATAAGAAAACCATTATAATAATGCAATGCAGCTTCCCAAAGAATTAGTCAAAAATATTCTGAGTATCTATGGACCAATAGGTAGAGAGTGGTTAAATAATTTACCCTACTTATTGTCTCACTATGCCAAAAAATGGCAGTTGACCGTTAAAGATTGTTTCAATAACGCGAGCTTTAATGTTGTAGCTGAAGTGATTTTGGATAATGGACATTATGCTATCTTAAAATGTGGTGTTCCTAGCAAAGAGTTTATGAATGAAGTAGCCGCACTTCAGCATTTTAATGGCATAGGGTCTGTAAAGTTACTGGATGCAGAAGCGGGTGCCGGTATTATGTTATTGGAAAGGCTGGTGCCTGGTACTTTGTTAGAAGAGATTCCTGATGAAACACAACGTGTAATAGCCAGTGTAGAGCTTATACAGAAATTACATAGACCCTGCCAAGAGACTACTCAATTTCCTAGCTTAGCCAATTGGTTTCAAGGTTTTCAACGTCTCTATCAATATTTTCAAGGTGGAACAGGGCCTTTTCCTAAATTATTGATCGAACGTGCGAGTGCAATTAGCCAAGAGTTATTGATGTCGATGGGGTCTACCGTACTGCTACATGGTGATTTGCATTACGCTAATATTTTATTATCAGATGAGTATGGGTGGGTAGCGATTGATCCTAAAGGGGTCATAGGTGAGCGTGAGTATGAAATTCCTTTTCCTCGCCTGAAAGGTGAAATTAATGAAAGCGTTATTAAGCGCCGATTAGACCAATTCATAGAGATATCTGGGTTTGATAGAACGCGTGTATGGGGTTGGGCTTTTTGCAAAGCAGTGTTAGCGGCATGGTGGTCATTTGAAGATCAGGGTGAAATTTGGCAACCTTTTCTAAGGTGTGCTGACGCATTGAAAATATGAAGGATAAAATATAACAAGGAGTTTTTTTGAAAAATAAAATTGCAGTGGTGGGTGCTGGCATCATTGGAATAACCAATGCAGTTCGTCTTTTGCAGGAAGGCTTCTCAGTTACCGTGTTTACTAAAGATGAACCACTGGAAACAAATTCGGATGCGGCGGTGGCAACCTGGTATACGCCTGACGATTCTAAACCGAAGTTACAAAAATATTGTTTAGAAAGTTTAAGTAAATTTAATGAATTAATAGAGTTGGGACCTTCTTGTGGTGTAAAAAAATTCCAGTGATCCTTTATTTTAAAGGGGAGGAAGATTTTATAAACAGTGTTTGGGCAACAGAACCTCTCAAAACATTAGTTAATCTTAGTGATCCGCCTACCAACCAAGCAAAAATACCAGGATTTCCCTTTTCGATGCTTGTGTATAATCCTCTTATAGACCCTACTATCTATCGACCCTATATGCTGAAAAAATTTTATGAAGAGCTAAATCAAATTGCAGATGATTTGATCGCGGGGAAAGAGGTCAAATTATAAAATATATGGGTGTGATGACCGTGGAAAATTCTATAAAAGAAAAAATCTGATGAATCACGATGATGTTAGAGCAGCTTAATTTAGCATTCTAGTAGTCTAGAATCTGTATAGGTTCTAAATTGTGATCCCGATATTTATTCCAAAATTCAAATTCCATCGTATGGTGATAAAAGCCGCTCCATAAATTATCTAAAAACAGGGTTTTATCTATATCAGGCGAATTGCTAGGAAAGAATATCAGATAGGTCATATTTTAGGAAAATAGAAAAAAAATACAGGGAGCTACTAGGGCTTTCGACGGATAGTGACTAAGAATTTCATGGTTGTATTAAATCAAATTTTTTGCTGCTTGAGATGCAGAAAAGCAAGGAAGTAAGCTTATCTAATGAGTTGCTTTCCAAAGCGGCTATTAATTTTGTTTTATCCATTGTTTTTGATTGGAATTGATCAAATTTTTTATTTTGCACTCTTCGGTGTTTTTGGAATTATTGAAAAATGCATAACTTCCTTGTTATTTTTTTAGATTTAGCAGGTTACGCTTTTTCTAGCTCAATAAAATCTAAGTCAGATAGCTTAGTTACTTTTTTTACTAACGCTATAGGCATGCCTTCAGCTAAAAGGCTTTTAGCAATATCTAGAGCCCTATTGTATTCACCCTGTTGTTTTAGTTGTTGAGCTAGAGTGCTCATAAATTCTTGTTTGTAATCTTCTTTTAATTGTTCTGCAAAAGTCATAATAGTGTGCCTCGCTGATTCTTCAGGAAAAGCCTTAATGAGTTCTTCAATTAAACGCTTAGCTGCCTTTGGCTCTGTTTCGTCCTGGGTCGTTGATAATACGTAGTTTAACATATCATTAAGATAGGAAATGTTCAGCTGTTTGATTACATTTTGTACAAGATGGCTTTGTAGCATTTTTCTCATAATAGACAAGAAGTTTTTATCTCGTTGGTGCTTAAATAGCATTTCCATAAGGGCAGCAAGTCCATGCTGGCTAATTTCATCATCTGATAGGACAGTGAGGTCTATGAGCTTAAAAGGCTTAAAAGCTACTTTTCTGGCAAATTCTGGGTCTGCAAAGTTATCGTAAAGGTCGGTCGAATGTGGATAGGGTGACACTTCACCATGGTAAATGCATAACGGTAAAATAATAGGTAGTTTTTTGTTTCCTTGTTGAAGATGTTCATAGCTGAGAGAGACAATATAGTGTAATAAACGAAAGGCCATTAATTCATCTTTAGCCGTTGACTCATGTTCTACTAGGAAAAATAGGTAGCCTGATGTTTGATTAATTTCACATTTATAAATGATGTCGCTGTGGATCTCTTTAAGCTCTGGGACAATAAAGCTTTTTTCAGTGAGCTGAAGCGTATGAATGTCTATAGATTTATAAATAGTTTGCGGTAGATAGGCTTTTAAGAAGTCTATTGCTATCTTTTTTTCCTTTAGATTTCGCTTGAAAAATTTGTCGTGAGGGTGGTGGATGGTAATCGTCACTTCTTCTTTTCCTTGTTATGGCTTAAATAAAAAACGATCTTAGCGAAAAAAAATTTAAGAAGATATACGCGAAATTGGTTAGGTAAAATGCTTACAAAGCATCTTTTATCTTTGATAAAGATAAAGTGGTAGCTCCCGCAAAAGTCCCGCACGGCAATTTTAGAGGTAGGTAGGGGTAGTGCTGGAAATTGGTGTAAGTCTTTGATTTTAGCTTCTTTTTCTGGCTCCCCGAGCTGGACTCGAACCAGCGACCCAATGATTAACAGTCATTTGCTCTACCGACTGAGCTATCGGGGAATAATTAATTACCAATAAAAGGTCGCTTATAGTAATCGGATGCCATGCGAGCGGTCAAGTCCCTATCAGAAAAACAGGTAGTGAATTGGCTGGTGATAGATACTATTATAAAGGTGTCCTTAGGTTCTTGCTACAGAGCTCAGAATCGCTTAGAATGCCGACGGTTTTAGACCATTTGTTAGTAGACTTCTTTCAAAACTGGGTTTGGCCCCGTTTGGAAAGAAGTCTTCGCGTGTTTTTGGAGATTCTAAGATATGTACGCAGTTATTTCCACAGGTGGAAAGCAATATAAAGTAGCACCAGGCGAGCTGATAAAGCTTGAGAAATTGTCCGCTGAGGTAGGTGAAACCGTTGAGTTTCCTGTCTTATTATTAGCGGGTGAAGCGGCTGATTTAAAGGTGGGCACACCCTACTTGGCTGATACAACTGTTAAGGCATCCGTGGTTGAACATGGCCGCCATGATAAGATTAAAATTATTAAGTTTCGCCGCCGTAAGCATCATCGCAAGCAGATGGGGCATAGGCAGCATTATACTGCAGTTAAAATTACAGAAATTTTATAGGGGTTTGTCCTAATGGCACACAAAAAAGCAGGGGGTAGTACCCGAAATGGTCGCGATTCCCACTCTAAACGTCTAGGCGTCAAGCATTTTGGTGGTGAGTTTGTGAAGGCAGGTAATATCATTATCCGTCAGCGCGGCACACATTATCATGCGGGTATTAACGTCGGAATCGGTAAAGATCACACGATATTCGCTTTAATCGAAGGTGCGGTTAAGTTTGTACGCAAAGGACCTAAGCTAAGACAGTATGTCTCGGTTATGCCAATGGCGACCGGCGCTCAAGAGCAAGCGCAAGCAAGCTAAACCTTAGACTCACTTAATGACCCCGCTTGACGGGGTTTTTTTATGAAATTTCTTGATGAAGTAGAAATCCTGGTAGAAGCAGGGAAAGGTGGCGCGGGTTGCGTCAGCTTTCGTCGGGAAAAATTTATTCCTCTAGGCGGGCCTAATGGCGGCGATGGCGGTGACGGTGGCAGTGTCTATTTGAAGGCCAGTGCTAATCTGAACACCTTGATTGATTTCCATTATAACCGTCTTTATAAGGCAAAGCGGGGTGAAAATGGCAAAGGGAGTGATTGTGCCGGGAAAAAAGGCGAAGATTTGATCCTTGAGGTGCCGGTAGGAACGCAGATATTTGATGCAGATACGGAAGAGTTTATTGGTGATTTGACGATGCCAGATCAGGAACAGCGGGTCGCTCAGGGAGGCTGGCACGGCTTAGGTAATGCACGTTTTAAGAGTAGCACCAACCGTAGTCCCCGCCAATTTACACCCGGCCAAGTCGGAGAAACCCGCCGTTTAAAGCTTTCGCTTAAGTTATTGGCAGATGTAGGCCTGGTTGGCTTGCCCAACGCCGGAAAATCGAGCTTAATTCGCGGCGTATCTGCCGCTACGCCCAAAGTCGCCGATTATCCTTTTACGACGCTGCAGCCGCATTTAGGTGTGGTGCGCTTAGAATATGCACGCAGCTTTGTTATCGCGGATATCCCGGGTCTCATTACCGGTGCTGCAGAGGGTGCTGGTCTAGGGATTCGTTTTCTTAAACATTTGGAACGTACGCGCTTACTTCTGCATGTGGTTGACGTTTGTCCGGCGGATGGCAGTGATCCGCTGATTAATATTGCCACGATTGAAGAAGAGCTTGAAAAATATAGTCCTGAGTTAGCTGCTAAGCCGCGATGGTTTGTGTTGAATAAAATCGATTTACTCGCTACACCTGAATTAGAAGAAGCGTATCAACGCTTAAAGAATAAACTTGCTTCGGATAGGCCGCTGTTTGAAATTTCAGCCTTGCAACGTGTAGGGACTAAGGCATTATGTTATGCTCTGATGGACTTTTTGGAACAAGCTGATTCAGCGGTATAATGTCATTGTTGGCTATTTATTGGTCAATAGGTGTAGGTTGATTAATACGCTGCTTTAGATTTTTTCCCATTTTAAAATGAAATCGATATTTTTCAGGCGCTAAGAAATGTTGGCCTGTTTTAGGATTAAAGGCAGAGCGGGCTGCATTATAATGGGAAGAAAAGCTTCCAAAACCACGGATTTCTATGCGACGACTTTGTTGCAACGCTTTTTCTAGCGTTTTGACTAATTGTTTAACACTTCGTTTGACGACTGAAGTCGATAGCTGAGGGAATTTTTTTATGAGTTGGTTAATGAGTTCTGGTTTAAGCATGGCTATAATTGATCCTATGATAAGTCTGATTAAGCCAAAAAAATGATCCGAATACAACTACGTTATTTACCAAATTTAATTACCTGTATTCGTTTTATACTGATAGCGCCTATTTTATGGGCTTTACTTAAGAAGAGTTATCCTTTTGCGTTCTATTTATTTTTAATCGCGGGTCTAAGTGATGGCTTAGATGGGTTACTGGCGCGTTTCTTTGGTTGGACAACCCACTTAGGTGCTTTATTGGATCCATTGGCCGATAAATTATTACTCATGGGGAGTTTTATTGTTCTGGCTTATCTCAATCAAATTCCACTCTGGTTAACGGCGCTAGTCATAGGGCGTGATATTTGGATTATGGGTGGTGCGCTTATTTATCGCTATTGGGTAGGCCCTTTAGACTATAAACCGGTTTGGATTAGTAAGTTAAATACTTTTTTGCAGTTGGTATTAGTCACCTTATTAATTATTAGGTTAGCTTTTTTTGCTTTCTCTGATCGCATTATTCAGCATTTGGTTGCGGCGGTATTTGTCACGACATTACTGAGCTTTGTACAATATACGTGGGTTTGGGCCCGACATGCGGTTTTTTATTTGAAAGTGGGTGCAAAAAATCCAAAGCGAGAGTTATCATAAGATATGACAACACAACTCATTCTGCCTATTCAGCCTCCCGATGCGAACACCTTTGAAAATTTTTATACCAGTGCCAATAATTCCGTTTTATTGCAGTGTTTGCATAACTTTTCTTTAAAAATGGGAGAGCCTTATATTTATATATGGGGAAATCCGGGGGCGGGTAGTACACATTTACTGCATGCGTGTTGTCATGCGGCACAAAAACAGGGTTTTTCGGTGGCTTATTTGCCATTGGGGGCGCTGAAAAAAAAGTGTAGCCCAGAAATTTTTCATGGTTTAGAAATGGTTGATATGGTTTGTGTGGATGAACTGGAGAGTATTGTTGACGATAGGCTTTGGCAAGAAGCACTATTCCATTTTTATAATCGTTTACAGGAACACATGCACTATTTGTTAGTGGCCGCAAAAAGTATTCCTAAAGGTTTAGGTTTTTCATTACAAGATTTAGTCTCTCGTTTAGCGAGTGGTGTTTTGTTACAAGTACGCGAATTAAATGACAGTGAAAGATTATTAGCCTTGCAACAGCGTGCACGGTTAAGAGGTTTAGAGTTTTCTGACGAAGTCGGTCAATTTTTATTGTTACGACTTCCTCGTCAATCCAATAAACTTTTTGCAGCGCTGGAGCAATTAGATAGCGCAACCTTAAGTTTAAAGCGCAAATTAACGATTCCTTTAGTCAAAACGATTTTAGCGCTTTAGTGTAAGGAATTTTTCTTTTACCATTATTTTAACATGGAAAAGCTATTGTATAGCTTTTACTATAAAGCTAACGACACAGGGTCGTCGCCCTGGCGAAAGCCAGGGTCCATAGGCTAGTTTTTATGGATCCCGGGGTCAAGCCGCGGGACGACGTCCTTGAGTAGTGGTCAATTCTTTGGTCAAGCCGCGGGACGACGTCCTTGAGTAGCGGTCAATTCTTTGGTCAAGCCAAAGGACGATGGCTAGATGACAGCGGCCGCAGGACGACAGCTCTGAGTGTAAAGCGATCAAACAGTTATCTAAACCTATATGTTATAAGCTATATATACCCGTTTGCTGAAAAAAGGATAAGAAGTGACGATTAAAATTTATAATCCGCATGACCGCATCTTTAAAAAATTTTTTACTGATATTGAGGTTGTTAAGGAATTTATAAATGCCTACTTTCCTAAAGCGCTGCAGAAAAAATGTGATTTTTCGACGTTAAAAATTGAGTTGGGTTCTTTTGTTGAGGAAGATCTTCGTCAACACCATTCTGATATTTTATATTCCCTTAAAATAGACGGGATCACAGGTTATGTTTACATTAATGTCGAACACCAAAGCACGCCAGATGAACTGATGCCTTTCCGTATGCTACGTTATAAGTTAGCGATTATGAAGCAGCATCTCGATCAAGGACATAAAAAGTTACCGGCTGTGATTCCAATGCTTTTTTATCATGGGAAAAAGCAACCTTATCCTTTTAGTTTAGCACTCATCGATTGCTTTGAAGATGTGGAATTTGCTAAAAACTATTTTTTCAATTCACCGCTATTGGTAGATATTAGCCAAGTTTCGGATGAGAAATTGACTGAGCACAAGGTATTAGGATCCTTAGAGCTTGTACAAAAGCATATTTTTACTAGAGACTTAGAGGGTATTGCTAGCGCCCTAGTCAGATTAATGCAGGCTAGCCAGATTCAGCTTGCCCATGAATTGTTTAACGCCTTGGTGTATTATATGCTTTCACAGGGAGAGACTTCCAGTGTCCAAAAGGTTATTGCAGTCCTGTTAACTATTGAAGACTACCGAGAGGATGTTATGAATGCAGCACAACAACTAAAACAGCAAGGGTTACAACAAGGGTTACGTCAGGGTCGCAAAGAGGGTCGTTATGAAGTGGCTAAGGATCTTTTAGCAGCGGGTATGCCTATAGAGCAGGTAAGAAAATTAACTAAACTGCCTCATTTAGATTTAACCGAGTCTGAGAAAGCCTAATTTTCTATAAACAGAAATTAACGATTCCTTTAGTCAAAACGATTTTAGCGCTTTAGTTTATTATCATCGTCATTGCGATTGCCACGCTCCGCTCGCAATGACGGCTACGTGCGCGGCAATCCATTCATGCATTTAGCAATGGTAGCAACTCTTTTTCCCAGCGCTTTGCAAAGCCGTTTTTCCTCATCACTAAGGGGATTTTTGCTATCTTTTCCGGCCATGTGTGTAGGGCCGTACGGCGTTCCGCCGGTTTGCGTGGTGGATAAATCAGCTTCTGTATAAGGTACGCCAACCACGAGCATGCCTAAATGCAGCAGTGGCAACATCATGCTGATCAAGGTTGTTTCTTGTCCACCGTGCAAGCTAGAGGTAGAAGAGAAAAAACCAGCCGGTTTGTTAACTAGCGTACCTGAAAACCATAGCCTACTCAGATGATCAACAAAATGTTTTAAGGGAGCAGCCATATTTCCGAAACGCGTCGGACTGCCTAAGATTAATCCACTACAGTCGCTTACATCTTCAACGCTGGCATAAGGCGGTCCTTCGCTAGGAATGTCAGGGGAGGTGGTCTCGCAAACCGTAGACACTTCAGGAACCGTACGAATCCGTGCTTCTATACCGGTGACTTCTCCGATACCGCGTGCAATCTGTTGCGCCATTTTGGCAACAGCACCATAACGGCTATAGTAAAGAATGAGTACATAAGGCATCAATTTAACTCCTCACACGCTGATAGATTAACCCCATTCATTTTCTCAAATTTGTTCACAGGATGCGAACTTAACATTTCCTATCTTAATGATATGCTAAACTAGGTATGATCAATGACACAAGATGAAACAGAACTGAAGCCAGCACAGTATTTGCTTGAAGAACGCATTGAGGCTTTTAAAAATAAGGCCCTACTCATGGAAAGTTGCGAAAAATATTACTTACTACTTTTATCTGTGCTAGTGAGCTTTATAAGCGTTTTTTTAGCTAATGTAGCTTTTGCCCGTTGTGGTGGTTTGGATTTAACTATTCATAAGCATCACTACGAAGCACGTGCAACTATCGATCAATCAGAAGATTGTAGCATTGGAACTTACCATTTGATAATCAAAACACCTGGAAGAAAAGTATCTTACTTTACGGTGCAGCGGGAGGGTTGGTTACGGCAAATGTGGTTTGAGCCGCTCAATAAAAGCCAACAGCCTTCTGTTGTTCTCTGGCTACAAAATGTAGGAAGTGGAAGTTACGGAAAATTAAATGTATATGTTCCCAGTATTAAGCATGCAGACCTTTATGTTCGTACAAAAATTACACCGCTTTCACCAACGGTAAAAGGTTATCAAGGTCACGATCGCTATACCGTGACAGATGGTTCTCTCTATCTTTCATTCCCGCGTTATAGACCTCATGATCCTAATTGTTGTCCCAGTGATGGACAGGCGATTTTTAAATATGATTTCCAAAATAAAAAATGGATTGAGCAATAGAACAACTGATTGACTTTTATAAAGAAAAGTTTATTAGACCGGATAATACTCATTGTTATCAGAATCATATCACATTTTTAGCGATAAATTTAGATACTTCAGCAGGCATCGGAACTTTTTCTAGCACACCTCTTTTTTTCATTGCATCTAATAAACGCTCGGGCGTTAACAGATATAATTTTTCTCGCTTACTGATTGGGCTTTTAATAATATTTTTGGGTAGTTCTGTAACGCCTTTCTTTGTTAATGCCTCGTTGATTTGTAGGTTTAATTCTTGAACTGCTGCTATCAGACTTATTCCTACAAATTGAGAACAGAGAATCCGGGTTTCTGGTTTATTTGAGCTATCCGAGAAAAAGTGATTGAAAAAATGATCACGGAAATCCTCGTTTGAATGGTCGCGAAAAAATAAATTTTTATGTCCTCCTTGTAACCATGTCGTAGCGATTTCAATCGCTTTGCGGTTATTCATATTGGCTGTAAAATGTAGATACTGTGCGCTAGCCTTATCGTGCAGTTTTCCTTCAATGATTGAGTAGGCATCTTCAAGCTGTTTTAGCCAGTTATCCCCTAGTTTTTCTTTTAGAATTTTTTGGCTTGATGGAGCGATCATTTTTTCTAATTTAATTTTATAAATATCACTGTATAGATACTCATGCAAAGTTAATTCTTCTTCCTTATAAGTTGGAATTATGTGCGAAATTTTGTTGATTCCTTCAGAAGATAAAATGCCTTTGGAAACATGGTCAAATTTAGTAACAAACGCAGTAAGTTTGTCAAAAAAATTGAGATGGGTTTGGTGGATCAAAGCCCTAGCAGAGGTGTTGTTAAATACAACTGAGCCTATAGGCATTTTAAAAGATTGAGCAAATGTATCGTCTAAATGCCCAATTATTGTCTGAGCGTTGTTTGTTATACAAAGGAGTTGTTCTAATGTTTCGTTATCAAAAATTAATTTTACCGCGTCCATTAATTTTACGTATGGGTTTAAATGAGCAAGGTCATAAAGGATTCCGTATTGTTCTAAGGTTATTTTTTCATGTGCCTTTAACAGCTTACCTGATTTAGCTTGCTGAAAGCGTTCAAAAATTGTATCCAAATCGTTGGCAATTTTACTTAAGTGTCGTGTTCGATAAGTAAACGTTTTAATAAATGCAATCGTGTTAGATGAAATACCTGTGTCATTTGGAGATTGGTTGGTGAGTGAGTCTATTTTTGTGTTCATATCCATATCACCTAAGCACTCGGCTAATAGCGTTTGTATATCCTTTAACTGTGCATCTGAAATTGGTAGGTGCTTATACTGCAACTCAATGTACGATAGGCATTCGGTTAATGTTCTCAATATCTCAAGCTTTTCTGTAGGGATTTGTGTTTTTTCGGATAATGTAGTGATATTCCACATGATAATTATTCCGATTTAAATAAATTTGGGTAATAGCGCGTGTCAATTTGATCGGATAAACAGGCTATAAAGTTAATTAAATGATATTGAGAATGAGCACTATGGATATCTTCTTGTGCTGCAAAAAATATGAAATTCTTCGCTATAAAGCTTAAGATATCCTGGCGTAGCAACGGCGTGGCGTTATCGAACTGGCGAGCGGGAAGTGTGCGCATTATTTTATTAATGAGCTGTTCTAGATCCTGCGGTGTGAGTTTTATTACTGCGGTAACGGGATCATGTTCTTCTTCTCCAGCCATTAAACGGCAGCTAGCGTTAATCAATCTTACTGCTTCTCTGGTGTTTTTTGAGCCTATTTTTGTTAGTACAGCCATGAAAATACCTGTATATTTTTTTTTTTGATAATTGGAACTTACATTAAAAACATTAATGTATTATTAACGGTATCATTGAAATTTGCTTTAAAACACTGTAAGGAGCGAAAAATAGTAGAAAATTGATTTTTTATTCGTTATAGAGGCTTTAAAAAAGCAGAGGGTTTTTATTTGTTTTTTTAATAAAGCGGGGTAAAAAACGTAGCGCCGCTTGCCGCATTGATGACGGTTTTAACGGATGCTCTAAATAATCCAGGACCTAATAATTGATTATTAAAGCTGAGTATTGAGCCCACTAAATAGAGGCTAGCATGGCTATTTTTTGTATCAGTATGATAATTAATAAGATTAAACAACGGTTGTTCAATAAAAGGTTGAGCAATCGTGTCTAAAGCGGCAGTTTGCAGTATTTTTTTAAATAGCGATGGCGGCGTTGCTTTGCCAATCGTCATGCCTTTGCCTTTACCACCGGTAAATTTTTTTAAAACCCAGGCGTCTGTATTAGCGCTAAGATCACGCTTGATTTTTTCCTCGATTAAATAAGTCGGTATTATATAGTGGGATAAGCGCTTAAATTCGTCTGCCGTCATATATTTTGACATAATATCTTGATTGCATAATATGGCAAATAATCGTTTATCGTGCGCTATAAATACGGTTCTTATATCATTAAAATAAGTGCTAGCGGTTATTTGAGTGAATTGTTGCGGGTCTAGCGCCAATAATTCTTCTTGTTGTAAATTCAGTATAAATTGCTGGTTTTCTTGCGTAGAAAGCGCAAGAAGCTTGGGATGTGAAAGAGTAGATAATAATTTATTTTTTAATAAATAAATTTCAGTGCTTTTTTCTTTACCAATAAGAATATGAATGGACTTTTTTGGATCAAAAAAGCTTTGTATCGTGCTAGTGCTGTTGATCGATGGCTTACTCAGATTAAAAGAGGGAAGGTTATATTGCTGGAACATTTCTTCATATAAATGCTCGGTAAAAATAAACATATTACTCGGAAATCTCGCGTTTATTTCGCATATTTTTATATGATAATCGTGATCGAAAAGGAAATCCGGGCGAATAGCGCCGAGTTGATAAGGTTTATGTTGGCATGAAGCTAATAAATTAAGTGTTTTATCTGGCAGTGATAGGATGCTTTGTAGTTTGGGATCTTTAAAATAATGCGTGACGATTTGAGTAACGGCTTTTGTTAATAAGGAATGTGCCTCTTCTATCTGAGCAATTAATGAGTGACTGAGCAGCAAGGGGTAAGGGTTAAAGTCGTATTGTTTAAAATCGATGTGTGGGAATACCTTTTTATTTAATCGCTGAATCAAATTATTTTTATCTTTTGCAAATTGCAAATAATGGGGTAAAGCGTAGGGAAAAAGTTGTTTGAAGGGGTATATAACGTTTTTTTGCATTAATTTTCTTTGTTATCAGGATTTTTCAAAAAAGCGAATACGTTTTAAATGTCTTTTTTTATTTTTTATCAGCGTTCTTCCATGCAGATACCTTTTATTATGCAATAGAAGGATTTGATTTTTTGCTAATGATAAATGACGCGCATGTTGCACTGAATAGGCCAAACTTTCAAATTCATGGATTGCTATTTTTTGTGCGGGGGTTAATTTTTCTAGATCGATGATTTCACGCCGGTAACGCAGATTTAAATCCTTGTCAATAATCGGCGCTGTTATAGATGAGATACCTTTATAAAATTCTTGGGGCACTCTAATGGTCACGGGGTGGTTTTGTAATAGTGATAAATTTTCTTTAGATAAACAGGGTATTAAATCCTGCTGGTCTACGATTAGATTTTTACCACCGTTAAATTGATCTGGGTTTAAGACATATAAGCCAAAATAATCAGGTACTTTTTCCTCATATGAGCAATCGGTATGTAAATAAAACTCATGGCTCTGATGGGAACGAGCCAGATAATCGCTAGTAGGGCTTTCTGCGGCTACTTTAATATCCCAAACAAACGACTCACTGTCATTGTGTTTGTGCGGTATACCGATATTTTCAGCAATGCGTTGCAAGGTTTGGCCTTCATCAGCATAGGCCAGAGAAATAATCAGCACACCAAATTCTTTTAGCTTAGATTGATAACGAGCATAAGGAATGGCCGCTGTATTTTTTGTAGCGAGGCTTTCATAGCAGGCATTTGATAATTGAAGCGGGCTACAGTAGCAAGCAAGTTGGTCTAAATTAACAGGGACATCCAATGGGTTTTTTATATTATTTTTCATGTAAATGGAGTCGTTATTATTTTTATGCATCAATACGAATGGTCGACATAAGATAATACTATCTTATAAGAATAAGCTTTATTGAACCTTAAGCCCCCTTTTTTAGTTGATTAGTCAGTATTATACTTACATTTTATAATTTGTTCGATCATGATTTGATGGCGGGAATGGGGTGTTTCCACGGGCGCTTGAGTTGTTTCTGGGGGGGGCTCTATGGTATAAGACATCGCGCTTGATGTACTCACAGCAATGGGGTTTTCGGCAAGGCGCCGCGAAGGAGAGCAACCGCAGTGTATACAGCATACATGAGGATTGCGAACTGAGCGGGAACACAGCCGAAAATTCTAATGCGAAGAGTATAAAAGTGCTAATTCACACACCTATTTATTAAGATACGTGAGGGTGGCTATAGCCGCTATGCCAAAAGCCTAGGCTTTTGATTCATACGGATAGTCTTCAGGTATTGATAGGTGGAGGTTTAACCCAGCAAAGCATTTTCAACGCTCGTCATGACGAGAAGTAAGCTTTGCGATTTTGGAGAGTAAGAACTGTGTCAACAGCAACATTAAGACAATTATTTGAAGCCGGTGTGCATTTTGGTCACCGCACCTGTTTCCGTGAGCCTAAAATGGCGCCTTATATCTATGGCGTTAGAAACGGAATCAGTATCGTCGATTTAGAAAAAACTCGTGATTATATTACTGAAGCCCTCAATTACGTATCTAAAATCGCTGCAAGACCGGGTAGTAAGATTTTATTTGTAGGAACAAAACGGGCCGCGCAAGATTTAGTGAAAGCTGAAGCGAAACGCTGTGGTATGCCCTATGTTAACCATCGTTGGTTAGGTGGGCTTTTAACAAACTACCGTACGATTCGTCAGTCCGTTAGACGGCTGAAAGAGTTAGAAGCACAAAGCTTAGATGGTAGCTTTCTTAAATTAACCAAGAAAGAAGCCCTCAATTTACAACGCCAAATGGATAAATTAGAGCGAGGTTTGGGTGGTATTAAGGATATGAGCGGTTTGCCCGATGCCTTATTCGTGATTGATAGAGGTTACGAAGATATTGCTATTGCTGAAGCGCAAAAGCTGAAGATACCGGTTATTAGTGTCGTGGATACTAACCATTCACCAGAAGGGATTGATTACATTATTCCTGGTAATGACGATGCGGCACGTGCTATCGAGCTTTATACTCAGATGGTGGCCGATGCGATTTTAGAAGCACGATCAAAAGCAGATAATGCCTCGGATATTCCTGCGAAAGAGGCTGCAAAAGCTGAAGTAGTGGATAGCGAAGAAAAGGTTGCTGAGACAGCGGCCGATAAGAAAGGAGAATAAGAACATGGCAACACCAATAACGGCTGCGCTCGTGCAAGAATTACGTGCCCGGACTGGGGCAGGTATGATGGATTGTAAAAAGGCATTAACAGCTGCCGAGGGTAACTTAGATGCCGCGGCAGAAGCGATGCGTAAATCAGGCCAAATTCAGGCTGAGAAAAAATCAGGTCGTATTGCAGCGGAAGGTTTAATTCTTATTAAATCGAATGCAGAACGTTCTATTATTTTAGAAGTTAATTGTGAGACGGATTTTGTTGCCCGAGATGAAAACTTTAAGCAGTTTGCTGAGACGGTAACCCAATTAGCGCTAGATAAGCATATAGGCTCTGTGGAAGCACTTTTAACCGCTTCTTTACCTACAACGGGCGAGACAGTAGAAAAAACCCGCCAGGATTTGATTGCTAAGATAGGCGAAAATATTCAGATTAGACGTTTAGCGTTTGTTGAAGCAAAGGCAGGTAGCGTCATAGGTTTCTATGTTCATACGGGACGCCTGGGCACTATTGTGCAATTACAAGGTGGCAATGAGCAGTTAGCAAAAGATTTAGCCTTGCATATTATTGCTAATAGTCCTTTAGTGGTTTCGGCCGATGATGTTTCTAGTGCTGTCATTGAAAAAGAACGAGAAATTTTTACAGCACAAGCACAGGCTAGCGGTAAACCACAAGCGGTTATTGATAAAATGATTGCTGGTCGAATTGACAAGTTTCTTAATGAAGTGACGTTGCTGGGGCAGCTCTTTATTAAAGATGAAACGGTGAATGTGAAAACATTGCTGGATCGATCACAGGCCAAAGTGGTTGGTTTTGTTCGTTTTGCCGTAGGTGAAGGCATAGAAAAGCCTAAAGAAGATTTTGCTGAAGCTGTTATGGCTCAAGTCAAAGCCTCTTAGGAACTCTTCGCCCTGGAATGTTTGGCGGCGTTCCCGCTCAACGCCGCCATCCTCATGTATGGTTGTATACACTGCGGTGGCTTCGTTTTCGCGGCGCCTTGCTAAACACCCCATGGCTGTGAGTTCAGAAACTTGAAAATATAATAGACCTTATTTTGTATCCTCGGCTTGCCCGAGGATGACAGGGAAGTGGAGAAAAGGTTATCATCCAACTCTTAGTTAAAACAGCGTGTTAATTCTATGACGTCACACCCACTTAAGTATCGTCGCATTTTGCTTAAACTCAGTGGAGAAGCACTGAATGGAAAGACTTCTCAAGCCCTTGATCCTACTATTCTCCATGCCATTGTTGATGAAATTATTGAAGTTGCCAATTTAGGTGTTCAAATTGGTATTGTTATTGGTGGTGGAAACCTTTTTCGAGGTGCGGCTTTAGAGCAAATAGGTATTGATCGTATTACGGGTGATCAAATGGGCATGCTGGCTACTTTTATCAATGCACTGGCTTTAAGGGATTCATTTGAACAACGTGGCAAAGTGGCAAAAATTATGTCTGCTATTTCCACGGGAAGTTTAGCCACACTCTTTGAACGACATAAAGCAAAGCGTTATTTAGAAAAAGGCTATATCGTTATTTTTGCCGGAGGAACCGGTAATCCCTTAGTGAGTACGGATTCCGCCGCCAGTTTACGTGGTATAGAAATCAATGCAGATGTGTTATTGAAGGCAACGCATGTGGACGGAATATTTTCTGCTGATCCGAAGAAAGATAAGAATGCAACCTTGTATTCACATATCAGCTATCAAAAAGTACTAGAGGAAGAGTTAGGCATTATGGATTTAGCCGCTTTTTCTCAATGTCGCGATTATAATTTACCTATTCACGTGTTTAATATTCAATCTAAAAACACCTTGCGTGACATTATTCAAGGTAAAAAGAAAGGTACCTTGGTTAGTAAAGGGGAGTAAAAAAATATGAGTATCGATTCAGTTAAATTAGCTGCCGAACAAGGCATGCAAAAAGCCATTGAGGCTTTAGAACTCAATCTTGCTAAATTACGCACCGGTAGGGCGCACCCTAGTTTATTAGAGCAACTGCGTGTTCCTCAATTTGATAAAGAAGTTCCTTTAAATCATGTGGCGAGTATCACGGTTGCTGATGCGAGAACGTTGTTGGTGACACCGTGGGACAAATCATTGATGGCAGTCATCGAAAAAGCCATTAGAAAATCAGATTTGGGTTTAAATCCTGTGACGGCGGGTAATGTGATGCGTGTGCCATTGGCAGCGCTGACTGAAGACCGTCGTCGAGAAATGAGCAAGTTGGTTAAAAAAGAAGCCGAAGCCGCCTGTGTATCTATTCGTAATCATCGTCGGGATGCCAACAATCAGTTTAAAGAGTTGATAAAGAAAAAGTTAATTACGGAAGATGAAGAGCGTCGTGCGCAAGACATGATTCAGAAATTAACCGATCGTGCGATTACAGACGTAGAAAAAGTAGCCGACCTAAAAGAAAAAGAACTGATGCAGGTATAGTGCCATTTTTATGACGCAAACGCTTTCCGCCACTACTGCTGCGAAACATCCTCGCCATCTCGCTATTATTATGGATGGAAATGGTCGTTGGGCTAAGAAACGGCATTTGCCCCGTATGTTAGGTCACCAAGAAGGATTAAAAGTTGTTCGTAAGATTGTTAAGACGTGCGGTGAAAGCGGCGTAGAAGCACTTACCTTGTTTGCTTTCAGTAGTGAAAATTGGCAGCGGCCACCCCAAGAAGTGAATCATTTGATGACCCTTTTTCTTAATACCTTAAAAGGTGAAATAGAAAAACTCAATCAGAATAATGTACAGTTGAGGGTAGTAGGTAGTTTGAAACGCTTTAAAGAACCTTTATGCGAATGGATAGAAAAATCTCAACAACTGACCGCAAAAAATACCGGCTTAAAGCTGGTTATTGCGGTCGATTATAGTGGCCAATGGGATATTATTCAGGCAGCACAAGCCCTGGCACAGCAAGTTAAGATCGGTATGCTACAATCGGAAGACATTACTCAGGATTTATTTGCACGTTATTTAAATTTGTCTGATTTGCCCCCTCCTGACTTATTAATTCGCACCAGTGGCGAATATCGTATTAGCAATTTCCTTTTATGGCAGTTGGCTTATACCGAACTCTATTTTACAGAGACGTTATGGCCTGACTTTAATGAAGAAGAATTGCACAAAGCCTTCCTGTTTTATTCGCAGCGGGAACGACGTTTTGGTTATACCAGCGAACAACTTTCGGAACGCAATGCTTAAACTTAGAATTTTAACGGCATTCATCTTAATTCCTTTGGTGATAGGGGGTATCTTTTACTTATCCTCGCTTTCTTTTATGGCCATAACCGCAGTCATTATGCTGCTGGGTTCATGGGAATGGTCGCGTCTAAGTGGTTTAATAGACATTAAAAAACGCGTTTTATACGTGGGTTTACAGGCTATGATTCTGCTGCTATTGATGTTTTTTCCAGGACTTAACCCATGGCGCGGGATTATCATTTTTGGGTTGATTTTTTGGGTGTTTCTCTCTATTTATTTAGTCTGGGCGCGAAGAAGGCCTGTGTTACCGACGATACCGGTCATTATTAGAGCGGGTTTAGGCTGGTTAATTATGAGCTTATGTTGGGTGTCACTTCAGGCGCTTCATTTAATACCTCCTTACTTGTTGTTTATGTTGCTGATCATTTGGCTCAGCGATACCACCGCCTATGCGAGTGGTCGTCTCTGGGGGCAACATTTATTGGCACCTACGCTGAGCCCTAAAAAGACCTGGGAAGGCATGATTATTGGATTACTGGTTACTTTTTTAGCAGGCTTGCTGATTCAAACCCTTTTCAAAGGTGTTAAGCCTTCGCTAGGGGAAATATTTTTAATTATTGTTGCCACGGGTTTAGCTTCCATTGCAGGAGATTTGTTTGAAAGCCAGTTAAAGCGCTTAGAAGGGTTAAAAGACAGCGGTCATTTGTTACCAGGCCATGGTGGTATTTTAGATCGTATTGATAGTTTATTGGCAGCAGCACCTGTCTTCGCGGGATCTTTATTATTACTGGGTTTAGCTTTATGAAGGCCTTAACTATTCTGGGTTCAACAGGCTCAATCGGTGTTAATACTTTAGATATTATTGGTCAATATCCGGATCGTTTTAAAGTTATTGCATTAACGGCGCACCATAATATTGAATTACTTTTTAAGCAATGTATTCACTATAAACCAGCTTATGCGGTGGTGAGTACCGAAAAGTTAGCGGACAATTTACAGCAACGTTTACGAGAAAGATCCTTAAACACTGAAGTGTTGTTTGGTGCTAAAGCATTGGCCGATGTGGCGAGTCTTTCTGAGGTGGACACTGTTATGGCGGCTATTGTAGGCGCCGCGGGATTATTACCGACATTGGCAGCGATAAAAGCAAAAAAACAGATATTGTTAGCGAATAAAGAAGCGCTGGTGATGGCGGGCCCTTTATTCATAGAAGAAGCGAAACGTGCACAAGTTACGCTATTGCCTATCGATAGCGAACATAATGCTATTTTCCAATGTTTGTATGGACGTTTTGAGCCGGGTATACCGCCTAAAGAAGTGTCTAAGATTATTTTAACCGCTTCAGGTGGCGCATTACGAAATAAACCGCTGGCGCAGCTTAAAGACACCACACCGCTAGAGGCGTGCCAACATCCTAATTGGGTGATGGGGCAAAAAATTAATATCGATTCAGCCACGTTGATGAACAAAGGTTTTGAAGTGATAGAAGCGCATTTTTTATTTGGATTATCGCCCGATCAAATAGACGTGGTGTTACATCCACAGAGTATTATCCATTCGCTGGTCGAATACCGCGATGGTTCCATGCTGGCCCAATTGAGTAGTCCTGATATGCGTATCCCTATTTCTTATGCCTTAGCTTGGCCTGAACGATTAGAGAATTCTGCAACGCATTTGGATTTATTAAAGGTAGCGCAACTTGATTTTAAACCGATTGAAGAAGCGCGTTATCCTTGTTTAGGTTTAGCCATGCAAGCGCTTAAAATAGGTGGTACGGCTACCACCATTCTTAATGCGGCTAATGAAATCATGGTACAGGCTTTTTTAGAAGGTAAAATTAGATTTACCGAGATTGCCTCACTGAATCAGCAAGTACTGGAAAAGATCCATTCATGTCCGGTTGTCAGTGTAGAAGCGATCGTAGAAGATGACAGTTTCGCGCGCGCGGTGGCCTTAGAAATGGTGGAGAAAGCACAGAAAAATGTACTCACAGCAATGGAATTTTCGGCAAGTGCCGCGAAATTGCGAACTGAGCGGGAACACAGCCGAAAATTCTAGTGCGAAGAGTATATGGAATCTTTGTCAGATACTGCTATGATGGGTACCCACTCAGCTACTTTATAACTTTATTTAAAAAATAACTCACATGTACCGTTTATTTAGATTTTGTTTAGCAACGATTGCTTTGATGGCGAGCTTATTGCCATTACAGGCACAGGCTTTTTTTCTAAATCGTATTGATATTAGAGGATTGCATGGAATAAGCCGAGATACTGTGTTGAGTTATTTACCCGTGAGTACCGGGCAAACATTTAACCCTGAGCAATCGTCGCAGATCATCGATGCGCTGTACGCGACTGGTTTTTTTAGTAATGTGAGTTTGCAAGAACAAGGCAGTACCTTAATTATTAATGTGGTCGAAAGGGCGACGATTGGTGAAGTCACCGTTACCGGCAATAAAGAAATACCCAAAGATAAGCTCGATGAAATACTCAAAAAAATAGGTTTGGTTCAAGGGCGGTTGTTGGATAGATCGGTTTTAAGTCGACTGGTTTCCCAGCTTCGCTCGCAATACGATATGATGGGTAAATATTCTGCACGTGTTACCCCGGTTATTCTTCCACAGGCCAATAATCGTGTTGCCATTCGGATTGAGATATCAGAAGGACTTACCGTACAAATAGGCGGTATTTCTATTATTGGTAACCGTGTTTTTAGTGAAAAAAAATTACTATCTGCATTGCCTGTATCGTCTACACATTTCTGGTCTTTTTTGACTAACTCCGATCAATACAATCAAACTAAATTATCCGCGTCACTGCAAGCATTACAATCCTATTATCTTGATCGCGGTTACCTTAAGTTTAAGGCCGATTCTACTCAGGTTACTTTAACGCCGGATAGAAAAACGGCTTATATTATTATTCATGTCACTGAAGGTCCGCTGTATAAATTTCGTGGTTATGAATTGGCAGGACGTGTTTTATTAGATCAAGGTAAATTGCAATCGGTGCTGCGGCGAATCAAAACCGGTGATGCATTTTCCAGGCAAAAGGTAGTGGATGCAGAAGAAGGTATTAAAAAAGCATTAGGCGATTTTGGTTATATTTTTTCTACGGTTAACACCTTGCCCGATGTCGATGAGAAAAATAAAACTGTTTTCCTCACCTTTTATGTTGATCCCGGTAATCAGGTTTATGTACGGCACATCAATATTTCAGGTAACTTAAAAACACAAGACGAAGTCCTTCGTCGCTTGTTACGACAACAAGAGGGTGGTTTATTCTCAGGCAGCGATATGAAAGAGTCTATAAGACAGCTGAGCCTGAGTGGTTTTTTAGAGGGCGAGCCACAAGTTAATACCATGCCTATTCCAGGATATTCGGATCAAGTTGATTTAGATTTAAATATTAACGAAGCTCATGCGGCGCAAGCCTTATTTAGTTTAGGTTATGGTACCAATGGTCCCGTGATAGGGGCTTCTTTAAATCAAAACAATGTGTTTGGAACAGGTAATACCTTAGGTCTTAATTTTAATAATACGCGTGCGGCAACGATCTATAGTGTCAGTTATAATAACCCCTATTACACCTTAGACGGTGTGCAACGCGGTTTTGATCTTTTCTTCCAGCGTTCTACACCGAGTAATCTGAATACCACGACGTATAGTACCAATACCTATGGTGGTGATCTGCATTATAGTATTCCTTTCGATGCTAAAGGCGATACCTTGCAGCTTTCAGGCGGGTTGCAAAAGTTACAACTCAATTTGCCGCCGTTTAGTCAATTATCAACAGAAGTACAAAACTTTGTTACGCAGCATGGTACACAATTTAATCAGCTTTTACTGAGTATAGGCTGGACGCGGAATAGTTTAGATCGACTCGTTTTTCCGGAGAAGGGACTTTACCAAAGTGCCAGTGCGCAATTGGCTTTACCCGTGGGTGGTAAACCATTAGATTATTATAAAGCCAATTATACTGGAGTAGATTACCTGCCATTAGGGCATGATTTTATACTTCAAAGTCGTTTAAACTTGGGCTATGGAAATGGATTTGCTTCTACAACCGGATTACCTTTCTTTGCTAATTACTATGCCGGGGGGATAGGCGTCGATGGCCAAGTCCGAGGTTATGAGGTGAGTTCCTTAGGGCCTAGAGATAGTAATGGTTATCCTTTAGGGGGTAATGTCATGGCCGTAGGCAGTATGGCGCTTATTTTTCCTATGCCGGCGACTGTCTCGGAGAAGCTGAGAACGAGCGTCTTTGTCGATGCAGGTAACATTTATTCCACCTTAGGGGTTACTCAGCCAAATAATCCGCGTGGCGGGACCGCCTCAGGCCCTGTACGCTATTCAGCCGGTCTTGATGTAGATTGGCGAGTACCTGTTTTTAATGTAACATTAAGTTTTAGTGTGGCTAAGGCAATCAATCCAAAGTCAGGCGATCAAACCCAAGTCTTCCAGTTCAACATTGGAACTGGTTTTTAATATATACTCATAGCAGTTGGGTTTTTGGTAAGGCGCCGCGAAAATGAAGCAACCGGAGTGTATATAAATACATGAGGATTGCGAATTGAGCGGGAACGCAGCCAAAAGTTCAAATGCGAAGAGTAAGCTTAATTTAAGGAGCTGATAATGAAGAAGGTCTGTTTATTATCTCTTGCATCATTGTTCACATTGATAGCGGCTAATGCCCAGGCTGATGTGAAGTTAGCCGTTGTTGATATGCAAGCGGTACTGCAAAAAGCGCCACAGATAGCTAAAATTAATGACAGTTTAACTAAGCAATTTAAAGGGCGACAAGATCAAATCGTTCAAGCGCAGCATAACTTACAAAGCGAAACGCAAAATTTAGAAAAAAACGCAGCGGTCATGAAGGTAGATGAGCGTGCTAATCTAGAAAAGAAAATTATGACGGATCGTAATAATGTGCAAAGCATGGTGGCTTCCTTTCAAAAAGATCTTTCTAAACAACAAAGTGATTCCTTACACAGTTTTAGCCAGCAATTAGACAGCGTAGTCAGTAGATTAGCGTCACAAAGTGGTTTTGACTTGGTCGTGCAAAAAGGTAGTACCTTATATGCGAAAAGTGATTTAGATATCACCCAACAGGTTTTAGACGCTTTAAGAAAAGCTTAGTAAAAAAGATAAATCACCTTCAAATTGACTTTTAATATACTCATAGCAATGGAATATTTGGTAAGGCGCCGCGAAAACGAAGCAACCGCAGTGTATAAAACATACATGAGGATTGTGAGTCGAGTGGGAACGCCGCCAAATGTTCAAGTGTGAAGAGTATAAAGCATAGAACTATGCAGCGTTCCCATCGACTAGAAGAAATAGCGCGTTTAATCAATGCTGATTTAAAAGGTGATCCCAATTGCGTTATTAGTGGGATCATGACGTTGCAAAATGCAAAGCCGGGTCAGATTTCATTTTTAGATAATAAACGTTATCTAAAATATCTTTCTCATACACAGGCTTCGGCAGTTATTCTGCGTGCAGAATATGCGGCTGATTCGCCTTGCGATAGTTTGATCACAGTGGATCCTTATCTTGCCTTTGCAAAAATCGCTAAGCTTTTTGAAAAGCCAAGACAGTCACAAGCCGGTATTCACTCTACAGCGATTATTGGCGAACAGTGTCAGATACATCCCAGTGCGTCGATTGCTGCATTTTGTGTGATTGGCAATCATACTTCTATCGCTGAGGGCGTTGTGATTGCGCCGGGCTGTCAACTCGGTGAAGGTATTTCCATTGCGGCGAATAGTCGCTTAGAACCGAATGTGACATTATATGCCGATACTGTGATCGGCAAACGCGTGATTATTCATAGTGGCAGTGTGTTGGGTAGTGATGGTTTTGGCTTAGCCAAAGAAAAAGACGCTTGGGTAAAAATTCCTCAATTAGGTAAAGTCATTATTGGGGACGATGTAGAAATAGGCGCTAATGTCAGTATTGATAGAGGCGCTTTAGAAGATACCGTGATTGCTAAAGGCGTTAAACTAGATAATCAAATTCAAATCGGTCACAATGTACACATTGGTGAAAATACAGCGATTGCGGGTTGTACAGGTATTGCTGGTAGTACACATATCGGCAAAAATTGTATGATTGGTGGAGGCGTTTGTATCAATGGACATATTGAGATAGCGGATAATGTCATGATTACCGGCATGTCCAGTGTCGTTCATTCCATACATACGCCGGGGATTTACTCCTCAACGCAATCGGTACAGCCACAAAGAGAATGGCAAAAAAATAGTGCTCGATTTCGTCAGCTTGATAAAATCGTCAAACGTTTAAAAAAAATTGAAGGTTTTTTTGCTAAGGAAACTAAGAAAATAGAATGAAATTAGTTTTATTCTAAAAACAACCTCGTCATCCCCCGCGAAAGCGGGGGATCCAGAAGGAATAGATTTTATTATCAGTCTTGGTAAAAATATCTTAATTTTCTGGATCCCACGGCCGACCCTTTGGTCAAGCCAAAGGACGACGACTTTGATATATCAATTAAAAAAAAGAATAGACTTTTTAAGCAGTCTATTAAACTAGGTAAGAATTATGAGTGAAAGTACGATGGATATACAAGAAATATTAACTTATTTGCCACAACGTTACCCTATCTTAATGATTGATAAAGTTATTGCGATAGAGGCCGGCAAGTCGATTATTGCCATTAAAAATGTCACCGTGAATGAACCTTATTTTTTAGGTCATTTTCCTGGCAAGCCTATTATGCCTGGTGTGCTTATTTTAGAAGCCATGGCGCAGGCAACAGGCATACTTGCGTTGCATGCGAATAAAGAGCGTAATAAGGAAGGTTTTCTTTATCTTTTTGCCGGTATTGATAATGCACGTTTTAAGCGTCCGGTGGTGCCTGGGGATCAATTACGTATTGAAGCCAAGGTATTAAAAGTTAAAGGTGATATTTGGAAGTGTAAAGTTAAAGCCAAGGTAGATGGAGAGCTAGCTTGTAAAGCGGAACTAATGGGTGCTGGGAGAAGGTCCTAATTATGATCGATCCGCAAGCTAAGGTTGATCCAGCAGCAAAGCTAGGGGAAGACGTGTCAGTTGGTCCTTGGACTATTATTGGTCCTGACGTTGAAATAGGCGAGGGAACGATCATTGGCTCTCACGTTGTCTTAAAAGGCCCTACACGTATTGGTATTGCAAATAAAATTTATCCATTTGCATCCATAGGGGACGATCCACAAGATAAAAAATATCAAGGCGAAAAAACCTATCTTGAAATTGGTGATCATAATGTTATTCGTGAATACTGCACAATTAATCGAGGCACTACACAAGATAAAGGTTTAACTAAAATAGGTGATCATAATCTTTTCATGGTGGGATCACATATTGCCCATGACTGTTTGATAGGTGATCATACTATTTTTGTAAATAATGTCGCATTAGCGGGGCATGTGAGGGTAGGCAATTACGCTATTTTAGGCGCGTATAGTGCGGTACATCAATTTTGTAAGGTGGGTGAATACAGCTTCATTGCGGCAGGGAGTATGGTAAGACAAAATGTGTTGCCTTATGTTTTAGTAGAAGGAGGACATGATGCTCGGGTTTGTGGCCTTAATAAAGAAGGTTTAAGGCGCAATGGATTTAGTGATGAAACCATTAATGCCTTACGTGCGGCGTATAAATTTATTTTCCGTAAAAATCTAACCGTGCAACAAGCATTAGAAGAATTAGAATCTTCAATCGCGGATTATCCTCACGTAAAACAAATGGCCAGCGCACTTAAAAATTCTGATCGTGGCATCATTCGCTGATCGCTTGCTGCTCACAGCATTGGGATTTCCGGCAAGGCGCCGCGAAAATGAAGCCACCTTCGTTCCTATATGATACAGAAGGATGGCGAGTTGAGCGGGAACACAGCCGAAAATTCAAGTGTGAAGAGTATACGGATTGGTATCGTCGCCGGAGAGCTATCCGGTGACTTATTAGCAGCTGATTTACTCAAGCAATTAAAAATTAAAGGAATTGCCTTTGTCGCAGAAGGCATTGCCGGTCCTGAAATGCAGAAACAAGGGTGTCGTTCTTTGTTTCCCATGGAAACCCTATCTGTGATGGGCTTGGGTGAGATTCTTAAGCAGCTTCCTCAGATATTAGGTTTACGTCGCCAATTAATTCAGCACTTTATTGTGAATTCGCCCGATGTTTTTATCGGTGTTGATGCACCTGAATTTAATTTGGGCGTAGAAAAAAAATTGAAACAACACGGTATAAAAACCATACACTATGTTAGCCCCAGTGTATGGGCTTGGCGGCGATGGCGACTTAAAAAAATTGCTAAGGCGGTTGATTTAATGTTGACCCTCTTTCCTTTCGAAAAACGATTTTATCAAGAAAATAATATTCCGGTGGAATGTGTGGGACATCCTTTTGCCGATAGTATTGCGTTAGAAACCGATGTTTTACAGGCTAGAAAACATTTAGGGTTGCCTGAGTCTGCATCCATTATTGCATTATTACCGGGAAGTCGACGTAATGAAATTGATTATCTAGGTCGACTATTTCTTGAAACCACACAACGTTGCTATGCTGAAAATCCAGCGCTAGTTTTTGTGGCAGCGATGGTGAATCAAGAAAGAGCGGCCCAGTTTACAGCGCTTAAATTAGCGATAGCACCCCAACTGCCGATCACACTGATACAAGGACAGTCGCGTCAGGTAATGGCATCAGCAGATGTTATTTTATTGGCATCCGGTACAGCCACCTTAGAAGCGATGCTACTTAAAAAACCGATGGTCGTTGCTTATCGCATGAGTGCGTTGTCCTATTGGATGGCAAAATGTTTAATTAACGTGGATCACATTGCATTGCCTAATTTATTGGCTAATAAAACGTTAGTTCCTGAATTTATTCAAGAAAATGCAACACCCGAAAAATTGGCGGAGGCATTATTTTATTATTTGAATAATTCCACAGTCGTGAGTACACTGCAAAAAGAATTTTTAATATTGCATCATCAATTGCATTGTCACGCCAGTGAAAAAGCAGTCGATGCGTTGCTTAAGCTTTTATCGGATTAATCCATCATTGTGATTGCCGTGCTGGTTGTCATTGCAAGCACTTAGTCGTGTGGCAATGATAGCGAGTCGTTAGGAAAATAGCCGTGGAAGATCTTATTGCCGGTGTGGATGAAGTAGGGCGCGGCCCTTTGGCAGGTCCTGTGATTGCCGGCGCTGTTATTTTAGATCCTAAGCATAAGATTGAAGGATTAGCTGATTCAAAATTATTAACGGCTAAACGACGTGAGTATTTAGTCAGTAAAATTAAAGAATATGCCAGTGCTTGGTCTATTGGGCGTGCAGAAGTCGAAGAAATTGATCGTATCAATATCCTTCAAGCCAGTTTATTAGCCATGCAGCGCGCTGTATTGGCGTTAACCGTATTGCCGAGTCTTGTTTTAGTGGATGGCAACCGTTGTCCTAAACTCAATTGTCCAAGTCAAGCCATTATTAAAGGCGATCAAAAAATAGCTGAAATTAGTGCTGCTTCTATTTTAGCTAAAGTTTATAGAGATGCAGAAATGTGTAGTCTGGATACGGTATATCCAGACTATGGTTTTGCGAAACATAAAGGTTATGGTACGGCACAACATCTACAGGCTTTAAAAGAGCGAGGCCCGCTGCCTATTCACCGACGTTCATTTGCACCCGTTGCTCAGTTTTTTAGCTTGCTAAATCTTGGTAAATGACTGATAACCCACTCAGCTGTTCTAGCATTTGTTTGCTCACTCGTTGCTGTGGGGTTTTTATCTGCAAATAAAGTTTGCGGCACGCTTGTAATGCGGCGGCTGAGGGTTGGCTCCGGTTTTTTTTGTCTCTGTCGCAATAGGCGGTATATTTTCCCCAAAAGTGTTTTGTTGAGGTATAGGATGAGAAGGGTTAACGATATTAGTATTATTTAACTCATCATTTTTCTCCAAAAGTGTAAAGATATGCTTTATATGTTGCCAGATTCTTATTAGCAAACCCAAAAGTCTAGTCAATAGATTGTTTTTATTTGATGGGCTTTGTTCTTGATTTTCTGCATGATGAGTTAGTTTGTCCTGTGCTTCTGTGTAGACAGTGGGTTCACTCGGCGTCTCTTGGTCTATATCTAGCCCTAACCCTTCACTAGCACTATAATAAAAACTTTTATTACTATCGCTATCATCATCTGAACAATTTCCACTATCAGAAGGGCTATTTTTTTCTTGCTCTGCAAAGGTGTCATTTTCTAACTCTAGCATAGTCGTGTTCTTTGTTAGCCCATAGGGTGTTTCATATTGATTTCCTTTTCTGCATCGATCTTTATACCTGTCAAGCGTCGCTTGCAATTGCTTACTATCTTCCGTGCTTTGCGATTTGATTTTTTTTATATCAATTTTTAGGTAGGATTGATTGGCTTCTTCCGCTTCGCTTGATAGTTGCGAGTCACAAATAGTCTCTAAATATTTTATTTCATTCTCTATTAGATCTTCAACCGCTTTATCTTCTTGAGAAAGACCTTTAATAAATATCTGTAACCCATAGTTGAGTAACCTTTGTTTTTTTTGGGTTAACTCTGATATTTTTTTTAATCGTTGTATGTATTTGTCTTGATTAAGGTATTTATCAAAGTAAGATAAAGCATTTATGCTGTTAGCATAATAATAAAATAATTTGCTCAAATAAATGATATATTCAAGCTGTTCATGCAGGCTATTAATATCAGATGCTAGGGTCTTTTGCGCTAGTTTTTCTAATTCTTCCTCAATATAGTTTCCTATCTGTACAAACGATGTTTTTTCATCGATAGTGTTGAGCTTAAATTGATAGTTGTCGATATTTTCGAGATATGTTTGAAGTAGTGTATAAGCTTGTTCAAGGTACATAGTTAATCCTTGTTATTTTTATTATTTAGGACTGCATCTTACATTTATAAAATAAATAGGCAAAGATTAATGTAATAAAATGTGTGGCGAATTTATTTTACGTTGTTTTATTATTAAAAAATTAATTATTTAATAATATGTGTGGTACAATTACATAACGACGCGTAAATAGATACAAAGTGTTTTTACACACTTGACAATGTTTAAGTTAAGAGTAGAATGCGCGGCTCTTGGGTGTTACGCCTGAGAGAGAAAGAGAGGCTAAAGAGGCCTCTTTTTTTGGGATGGTCATTAACAAAGTAAGCAGTAAGCAAAGTGTGTGGGCGCTTGGTCGAGAGTGGATGCGAGGGCTGTTGGTGTAAAAGCCGATAGTTATAAGTATTCACAAACCGAGCGCTTGATTTGAATGAGAGATCATAGAATTGAGTGAGCGGAATTAAACAAAGAAGTGAAGAGTTTGATTCTGGCTCAGATTGAACGCTGGCGGTATGCCTAACACATGCAAGTCGAACGGCAGCATGTCCCGCACTTAACTCAGATTGCCTGAATTATTTTGGTATTTTTCACGTTTGTGTGAAAAACTGAAAATGAGAGAGGGGTATAAGAATCTAAGTTAAGTGCGGGATGATGGCGAGTGGCGGACGGGTGAGTAATAGGTAGGAATCTGTCCTGGAGAGTGGGATAACACGCGGAAACGCGTGCTAATACCGCATAATATTGAGAAATCAAAGCAGGGGACCCTTCGGGGCCTTGCGCTCTAGGTTGAGCCTACGTCGGATTAGCTAGTTGGTGGGGTAAAGGCCTACCAAGGCGACGATCCGTAGCTGGTCTGAGAGGATGACCAGCCACACTGGGACTGAGACACGGCCCAGACTCCTACGGGAGGCAGCAGTGGGGAATCTTGGACAATGGGGGAAACCCTGATCCAGCGATACCGCGTGTGTGAAGAAGGCCTTCGGGTTGTAAAGCACTTTAGGTGGGAAAGAAAGGTAATCGAGGAATATTCGATTACTGTGACGGTACCCACAGAATAAGCACCGGCTAACTCTGTGCCAGCAGCCGCGGTAATACAGAGGGTGCAAGCGTTAATCAGAATGACTGGGCGTAAAGGGCGTGTAGGTGGTTGACTAGGTTTGATGTGAAATCCCCGGGCTTAACCTGGGAATGGCGTCGAAAACGGGTTGACTAGAGTGAGAGAGAGGGTTGTGGAATTTCCGGTGTAGCGGTGAAATGCGTAGATATCGGAAAGAACATCAGTGGCGAAGGCGACAACCTGGCTCTTAACTGACACTGAGGCGCGAAGGCGTGGGGAGCAAACAGGATTAGATACCCTGGTAGTCCACGCGGTAAACGATGAGAACTGGCTGTGAGGCGTGGGACTTCGGTTCTGCGCGACGTAGCGAAGCTAACGCGTTAAGTTCTCCGCCTGGGGAGTACGGCCGCAAGGTTAAAACTCAAAGAAATTGACGGGGGCCCGCACAAGCGGTGGAGCATGTGGTTTAATTCGATGCAACCCGAAGAACCTTACCTACCCTTGACATCCTTAGTATTGAGCAGAGATGCTCGAGTGCCGAAAGGAACTAAGAGACAGGTGCTGCATGGCTGTCGTCAGCTCGTGTCGTGAGATGTTGGGTTAAGTCCCGTAACGAGCGCAACCCTTATCCTTTATTGCCAACAGGTAAAGCTGGGAACTTAAAGGAGACTGCCGGTGATAAACCGGAGGAAGGTGGGGACCACGTCAAGTCATCATGGCCTTTATGGGTAGGGCTACACACGTGCTACAATGGAGCGTACAGAAGGAAGCCAACCCGCGAGGGGGAGCCAATCCTGTAAAACGTTTCGTAGTCCGGATTGGAGTCTGCAACTCGACTCCATGAAGTTGGAATCGCTAGTAATCGCGAATCAGCAAGTCGCGGTGAATACGTTCTCGGGCCTTGTACACACCGCCCGTCACACCATGGGAGTGGGTTTTACCAGAAGGCGGTAGATTAACCGAAAGGGGATCGCCGACCACGGTAGGATTCATGACTGGGGTGAAGTCGTAACAAGGTAGCCGTAGGGGAACCTGCGGCTGGATCACCTCCTTATTATAAAATAAGAAAACAAAAACCCTAAGCGCCCAAGCGCTCACACACATTGCTTAACTGTTGGAAGAAAAATCGTCCTAGATTGCCGCGCGCTTCGCGCTCGCAATGACGATGAAGTAGACCGGAGTGAAAAAGTTTACGGGTCTGTAGCTCAGCTGGTTAGAGCACACGCTTGATAAGCGTGGGGTCGGTGGTTCAAGTCCACCCAGACCCACCACGAGTGGAAGACATGGGGCCATAGCTCATTTGGCTAGAGCACCTGCTTTGCACGCAGGGGGTGGTCGGTTCGAATCCGACTGGCTCCACCATGAAAAGGTACAGTCCCGAAAAAGAATAAAAGAGTAACAGGGAAGAAAAACAATAAAACTACGGAAGGTTGGAATCAAATTAATGTCTTAGGCATTAATAGTAGCGTTCATTAACAAGACAAGAATCTGTAAGAAGGCGCGAAGGTAATGAAAAGAGAAGTAAAATTCTTACTAATTATCTTCCAAAAAAAATTGCTTATAGAACGGAATTAATGATTTAACTTCGCAAGAAAAAGAAAAATTAATGAAGTGCTATGAGTGTCAAGTAAATGAAATTATTTTTATAAATAATTTCGGGTATGTTGCATTCAGCGAAAATAAAGAACCAGAACGAGAGGAATTCAATTCAATTATAAAGTACTAATCAAGTATATTGTTCTAGTTTAAGGCGGATGAGTATTGAGGAGTGGAGTGTACTTGTGGTACATGAGCACCGGAAATGCGAGTCCAACGAAGAAATAGAATAAAAGACGCCGATTAGTATAAAAGTAACGAGTTGGGTTCTCAAATCAAGTGAATAAGCGCAGAAGGTGGATGCCTTGGCAGTCGAAGGCGATGAAAGACGTGGAAGCCTGCGAAAAGCTTCGGGGAGTTGGCAAACAAACTTTGATCCGGAGATATCTGAATGGGGAAACCCGATCTATTTTATATAGGTCATTATTAACTGAATACATAGGTTAATAAAGCGAACCGAGGGAACTGAAACATCTAAGTACCTCGAGGAAAAGAAATCAAATGAGATTCTGCAAGTAGCGGCGAGCGAACGTGGAATAGCCTTCACGAGATAGTAGACAAGTTAACCAAACACTCTGGAAAGAGTGGCCATAGAGGGTGATAGCCCCGTCAGTGAAAATTTGTTTATGGTACTAAGCGTGAAAACAAGTAGGGCGGGGCACGAGAAATCCTGTCTGAAGATGGGGGGACCATCCTCCAAGGCTAAATACTCTCGACTGACCGATAGTGAACCAGTACCGTGAGGGAAAGGCGAAAAGAACCCCGGTGAGGGGAGTGAAATAGAACCTGAAACCGTCTGCGTACAAGCAGTAGGAGTCCCGCACTTAAATCACTTTGAGAAAGATAATGCATTATGTTTATGTATTGCAAAATCTAGCTGATAAAGACAATTACTATCTTGGGTGTACGAGCGATCTAAAAAATCGTTTGGTATCACACAATACAGGTAAAAATAAGTCTACAAAAAATAGACAATGGAAAATTGTTTATTATGAAGCTTATTTAACGTTATCAGCAGCAAGAAAACGTGAATATCATTTGAAACAAGATGGTAGAGCGAAAAGTTTCTTGTTTGAACGAATCAAAGAGAGTTTAAAGTGATTTAAGTGCGGGATGACTGCGTACCTTTTGTATAATGGGTCAGCGAGTGACTTTTAGTGGCAAGCTTAACCGAATAGGGTAGGCGAAGGGAAACCGAGTCTTAAAAGGGCGTTGAGTCGCTAGGAGTCGACCCGAAACCGAGCGAGCTAGCCATGTCCAGGGTGAAGCTTCGGTAACACGAAGTGGAGGCCCGAACCCACATCTGTTGCAAAAGATGGGGATGAGGTGTGGCTAGGAGTGAAAGGCTAAACAAGCTCGGAGATAGCTGGTTCTCCTCGAAAGCTATTGAGGTAGCGCCTCGTGTTAGTGACCAGGGGGTAGAGCACTGTTTCGGTAAGGGGGTCATCCCGACTTACTGAGCCGATGCAAACTTCGAATACCTGAGTCATGTTGCACGGGAGACACACGGCGGGTGCTAACGTCCGTCGTGAAAAGGGAAACAACCCAGATCACCTGCTAAAGTCCCAAAATTAGGTTAAGTGTGAAACGTAGTGGAAAGGTTTAAACAGCCAGGAGGTTGGCTTAGAAGCAGCCATCCTTTAAAGAAAGCGTAATAGCTCACTGGTCGAATCGGTCTGCGCGGAAGAATGAACGGGGCTCAAACCTAATACTGAAGCAGTGAATGTAACTAATCTACGGATTGGTTACGTGGTAGAGGAGCGTTCGGTAAGCCGTCGAAGGTGACTTGTAAAGGTTGCTGGAGGTATCCGAAGTGCGAATGCTGACATGAGTAACGATAATGCGGGTGAAAACCCCGCACGCCGAAAGTCCCAGGATTCCTGCGCAACGGTAATCGACGCAGGGTGAGTCGGCCCCTAAGGCGAGGCGGAAACGCGTAGTCGATGGGAAACAGGTTAATATTCCTGTACTTTGACAGACTGTGATGGGAGGACGAAGAAGGCTAAGTGGGCCGGAGACTGGTAGTTCCGGTTTAAGCGAGTAGAGAGAAATTCTAGGAAAATCCGGAGTTTCGTTAATCTTGAGACGCGATGACGATCGATTATCTTCGGATAAAAGAGAAGTCACTGATGCCCTGCTTCCAGGAAAACTCTCTAAACTTCAGGTCTGTTAGAACCGTACCGCAAACCGACACAGGTGGACAGGTAGAAAATACTAAGGCGATGAGACAACTTGGGTGAAGGAACTAGGCAAATTGGCACCGTAACTTCGGGAGAAGGTGCACCTTTTTTGGTGAGTGGATTTACTCCATAAGCTGAAGGAGGTTGAAAGAAACTGGTGGTTGCGACTGTTTATCAAAAACACAGCACTCTGCGAACTCGAAAGAGGAAGTATAGGGTGTGACGCCTGCCCGGTGCCGGAAGGTTAATTGAAGTGGTTAACTTGCGCTGAGATGGCTTTTAAGAACAAAGTAGAGAGAATAATAACTCGAAGAGAAACCTTAAGAGCCATGTCAGCGCAGGTGAAGCTGCGGATCGAAGCCCCGGTAAACGGCGGCCGTAACTATAACGGTCCTAATATTGCGAAATTCCTTGTCGGGTAAGTTCCGACCTGCACGAATGGCGTAACGACAGCCACACTGTCTCCACCCAAGACTCAGTGAAATTGAAATCGCTGTGAAGATGCAGCGTACCCGCGGCAAGACGGAAAGACCCCGTGCACCTTTACTACAGCTTTACACTGAACTTTGAATTTGACTGTGTAGCCTAGGTGGGAGACTTTGAAGCGCGTTCGCTAGAATGCGTGGAGTCGGAAGGTGAAATACCACCCTGTGAAAGTCGGAGTTCTAACCTAGCGTTCTAATCGAGCGTGGGGACCGTGTATGGTGGGTAGTTTGACTGGGGCGGTCTCCTCCTAAAGAGTAACGGAGGAGCACGAAGGTACCCTCAGCGCGGTCGGACATCGCGCATTGCGTGTAATGGCACAAGGGTGCTTGACTGCGAGACAAACACGTCGAGCAGGTGCGAAAGCAAGTCATAGTGATCCGGTGGTTCCGAATGGAAGGGCCATCGCTTAACGAATAAAAGGTACGCCGGGGATAACAGGCTGATACCGCCCAAGAGTTCATATCGACGGCGGTGTTTGGCACCTCGATGTCGGCTCATCACATCCTGGGGCTGAAGCAGGTCCCAAGGGTATGGCTGTTCGCCATTTAAAGTGGTACGCGAGCTGGGTTCAGAACGTCGTGAGACAGTTCGGTCCCTATCTGCCGTGGGCGCTGGAGATTTGAGAGGAGCTACGCCTAGTACGAGAGGACCGGCGTGGAGGTACCGCTGGTGGTCCGGTTGTTTCGCCAGAAGCATAGCCGGGTAGCTACGTACCGACGGGATAACCGCTGAAAGCATCTAAGCGGGAAGCCCCCCTCAAGATAAGATCTCCCGAGAATTTAATTCTCCTAAAGGTTTGTTGTAGACGACAACGTCGATAGGTGGGATGTGTAAGTGCAGTAATGTATTGAGCTAACCCATACTAATTAACCGTGAGGCTTGATTTGAGAATCCAACTGGTTACTTTTAAGAAAACTAAGTTGGTTGTTGAATGTAGGCATACCACAAACAAGCGATACGATAAAAAACTTTTTACAGATTATTTGTTTTGATACACAAAAAAGAATTATTTTCGTCATTGCGAGCGCTTTAAGCGCGTGGCAATCTAGTAGACAGGGTAATTAGATTACTCAATAAAGTACATGCTGGAGATGGCCACGCTCACTCACGTGAGCTCGCCATGACGGGAATTAACGATTGCCTGGCGACCTTAGCGAGTAGGTCCCACCTGATCCCATTCCGAACTCAGAAGTGAAACTACTCTGCGCCAATGATACTTTGGGGTTTCCCCCATGGGAAAGTAGGGCATTGCCAGGCTTCTTAATCTAAAAACCCGCTAACAAGCGGGTTTTTTTTAACTTTTTTCTTATGACAAGTTCTTCATCAAAACTGTTTTATAATACGTTTTTTATTTTTTCTTACCAAAGATTCTTTGCAATTGTTCTATCGATTTGGCCCCAGGCATTAAGTGCTCATCAAAATATTTTTTAACAAGTTTTTGGGAAGGCTCGTACTTTAGAAACTCGAAGTTTTCGTCATTGAAGTTTGGAGTAGCAGATTCTTCATATAAATCAATAGCATCGTCTAGAAGTGCATCTATTTCATTATTTTCAACCTCTATATCAAATTTATCAAACGCTGGTGTTTCTTCATTCTCTAATTGATGTAGTTTTTCTAATTGCTCTTCTATCTCGCTTTTTTCTTCTGCGATGTTATCTAAGTAGAGCATTGCTTTTGCTTTAGAGAGTGGGTCTGTAATTGTACCATTGTTTAGATTATCCTCCGCCGTGCATAATTTCTCGAATTTAACTTGAAAGTTTTCAATTGCAGTATTAATAACGTCTTTACTTAATGTGATTTTTTTCTCAAAAAACACCTCTTTTAATTCTTCTTTTCTATCTTCTTCCTTGGTTGTTAAAGTTTCTTGCCATAACTCCATGGTTTCCTCAAATAAATTTAAAAGTTGTTCCATAAGATTTTCCTTGTTAGTTTAAAAATGGAAATGGAATTTGAATTGTAGAATTTTTTAAAATTTTTTGGAAAGAAAATCAACTTTTTGTTTTTTTATACAAATTATGCCAAAATGTGCGTTTAACTAAGTAGTTTGTATGTCTGCTGAAAAATGTAAAGTGTGTGTACTATACGGCGGACGTTCTGGCGAACATGAGATATCATAGAAATCTGCCGCATCAGTTATAAAGAATTTAGATAGAAACAAATTTGAAGTTGTTCTGGGTGCTATTGATAAGCTAAGCAAGGCCATTGGTTTCTGAATGATCTTACACAATTAACGGTAACTGAATCAGTTCCTGTTGCGGCAAGTCAGTCCAAAATACTTTCTGCTCTTGGAGAACTTGCTAATCAGAAAAAATCTTTTTGTGATCTGGTGTCTCCTGTTCTGCACGGTTTCTTTGGAGAAGATGGCACAATTCAAGGATTATTAGAAATTCTCGATTGTCCCTATGTAGGGGCAAATGTGCTGGGCTCTGCCATTGGTATGGATAAAAGGTCATCGCGAAACGTTTGGCATTTGCCGATGATATTCCCTTTATTTCTTATATTTCTTTTAATAATTGCTAGGTTTCTTATACCTAAAACCCGCTAACAAGCGGGTTTTTTAACTTTTTCTTTCTATTCACGGTGCTTTATAGAATTATTCTTGTCATGGCGCGCTCGATTGGATTAAAACTTAAACGTATTTAAACTATTTGAACCACTAAAGTCATTTAACGGAAAGTCTTTTTTAAATTGTTGTATAAAAAAATGACTGCTAGCATTGCACGAGTTATCACTGTAATGATTCTTACGAGAGGTAGTTGCACTACTCGAATTAATTGAATGATAGGACGATATTTGCTCTGGTTGCTCTATAAGCGGTATCTGTTCTTGATTGTTGTTCTTTGGCATGCGTATTTTCTCCTTGTTTCTATACCTAAGTCAGGAGGGGCAGTATATAATAAGACGATACACTGAAACAGTGTTGATGATTAAACAAGCTTTTTATTTTATGGTTTTACCCGTTAAAAAAATCAAAGTCGCTGTTCTTTATGGTGGCCGATCCGCTGAGCATGAAGTTTCTTTACAGTCCGCTGCGGCTGTTATAAAAAATTTAGATAAAAATAAATTTGAAGTCATTCCTGTTTCTATTGATAAGCAGGGACATTGGTTAGTGAATGATCTGAAACAATTTCCTTTAGATGAATCTGCCCCTGTAAAAACAAGTGTATCAAAAGAACTTTTTGTGCCAGAGGCGATTATTAATCAAACAGAATCTTTTTTTGATGTGGTTTTTCCTGTGTTGCACGGTTCTTTTGGTGAAGATGGAACGATGCAAGGCTTATTGGAAATCTTAGGTCTTCCTTATGTAGGCGCGAATGTATTGGGATCTGCCATCGGTATGGATAAAGTGATTGCTAAACGTTTAGCACAAGCTGATAAAATTCCTGTTGTTCCGTTTGTTACATTTAATACCGGCGAATGGAAAATAAGCCAAACTGCGCTGCAAAAAAGGATTGAAAAAGAGCTAGATTATCCCTTGTTTGTTAAGCCAGTGAATGCGGGCTCAAGTTTAGGGATTACTAAAGTGAAAAAGGCCGCTGATTTGCTGGCGGCGGTTAATCTAGCGGCGGAATTTGATACTAAAATTTTAGTTGAACAAGCCTTAGTAGTACGTGAAATTGAGGTAGCTGTTTTAGAAAATTTATCGTTTGGTGAACAACCTTTAGTCAGTGTTTTAGGTGAAATTAATCCTCAGCATGAATTTTATTCCTACGAAGCCAAATATCTCGATGATAAAGGTGCGGAGTTGATTATTCCTGCTGTTCTACAGGAAAGGCAATCTGAGAAGATAAAAAAATTAGCAGCAAAGGTTTTTAGCAGTTTGGCGTGCCAAGGTATGGCGCGAGTAGACTTCTTTATAGAAGAAGCGACGCAAAACGTTTATTTAAATGAAATTAATACCATTCCTGGTTTTACTAAAATTAGTATGTATCCCAAATTATGGGAAGCATCCGGTCTTTCTTATCAGCAACTTTTAACACATCTCATTGAACTAGCGCTGGCACGGCATGCGCGTTTATCGCATTTGAAACAAAGCCAATCATTATAAACTTTAAACCTTATAATAACTATTATGGTAAATGCCGAATAATGTATTACCTTAAGCTTTGTGCGTATCTGTTAATATGCCGATGCTACCTATAATAAGGTTAAGGAGTTTATTATGTTATCTGCAGAAGACCTAAAGACTCTATATGATCCTAAAAACTTTAAAGGCGTTAGTCAGCAAACCAGAACTGATATAATTGTTACGATTAATATCGATATAGAGGATTTGGATCAAGAAGAAGGCGGTAAGTTTACGCATGAAGAGCTTTGTAATGGGTTACATTATTTACTGGCTACCAACAAAGCTCTACGGGGTTATATTGAACAAAATAACTTTCAAGTTTCAGTATCTGATCCATTTATTATCACATCCAGTGTGTTAGCTGGTTTAGGTGGTTTTGGAGAGAGTGATTGTTGTTTTTTTTGTTGCGCGGCTGATCCAGGGGCATTAGAGGTATCCCTTGTTAGTTGGGAATTTTTGTGCGCTTTAGTAGGGATTTTTGGGATAGGTGTGCTTATCTATAAAAATATCGGTGGCATACTAAAAAACGAAGAGCCGAGTGTCGTTAAAGTGGCTAAGATTATGGCAAGCTTAATTGTTTTTATTGGCGTAACGGGATTGGCATGGTTTTTTTTACCTACTATCTCTGCCGTTGGATTGAGTAGTGTTTTAGCTGTCTTTTGTGGCGCTGTTGCGACCGCTGTATTTTCTTATGTGAATAAAAAAATTCTTTGTTTCCCTAATGAGCAAGGAAATGTAAATGAATTGCTAAAGCCTTCAGATGAGTTGCTAGCAGAATTGCAAAACATTAAAACAATTCTAAAGTATTCTAGAAAAGGCGATGATAAACAGGCATGCATGGAATTTGTAAAAGCAGTGGTAAGGCTACATATTAAGTCTATTAGCAAATTAGAGAATATGAAAAAACCCTCCTCTTTAGGAGGATATGGGTCGTTTCATAAGCGTGTGATTAGCGAGCAACCTGCTAATGATACTAACCAGAATATAGAAGATATTCCTACTTATAGGGCTTAAAAATAATAGCTAGAAATGCTCGGAGATTACTTTTTTAATATAGGTTGATACTTCTTGTAGTAAAAGTTTTCTGGTGCTAGAAACTCGCCAGTAAAGGCCGATGGTTCTGAATGGTTTTGGGGAATTAAACGGGATATAAACAATATTATCATTTGCTTGTTGTGCTAATTTCGGCATGAGCGTGATACCATTGCCACTGGCTACCATGTGACGCAATGTTTCTAGGCTAGTAGCACGGAAATTTTGCATTTCGCTGGCATTTATTTTGTGACAAATATCAAGCGTTTGTCCGCGCATACAATGTCCTTCTTCAAGTAATAATACATGTTGTTGATCTAGATCATGCTGCTTTACCGTTTTTTGACGACTTAAAGGATGTTTAGTCGGTACAGCGAGTAAAAATTCTTCTTCAAATAACACAGAGTGAGTGAAACCGGGTTCTATAACAGGAAGAGCCAAAAAAGCCGCATCGAGCGTTCCTGCTGTTAATTTTGGAATCAGTAATGCGGTTTGTTCTTCTACTAGATAAAAACGAATTCTAGGAAATTGGCTAGCTAAAGCAGGCATCAGCAGCGGTAGCAAATAGGGTGCCAGTGTCGGAATAATGCCGATTTTTAACTCACCGCCATAAGGATCTTCTGCTGATTTTGCCAGTGCATAGATGGCATCTGCTTGTTCTAGGATATGCTGTGACTTTTCGGTAATGGCTATTCCTATAGGGGTTAAAAAGACGGATTTATTACTCCTTTCTAATAATTTGACGCCTAGCTCAGCTTCCAGTTTTTTGATTTGCATGCTGAGTGCCGGCTGACTGACAAAACAGGCCTCAGCGGCCTTGCCGAAATGGCGATACTCGCTTAAAGCGACCAAATAGCGTAAATCTCGTAAATTCATAGCCTTACCATAAATTAATATTATCGATATTATAATAACAATATATTATACTTATCAAGTGGTTTTGGGTACTTTAGGCCCTCATTTAATGAATTTAGGAGAATAACAATATGTTAACAGTCGGTGAAAAGTTTCCAGAATTTGCTATGAAGGCAGTAGTATCGTCAAATATGGCGGATGCTTTTACAGATATTAGCCATAAAACACACCAAGGTAAATGGCAGGTATTTTTCTTTTGGCCTAAAGACTTTACCTTTGTTTGCCCCACTGAAATTACGGCATTTGGCCAGTTAAATACAGATTTTGCTGATCGTGATGCGGTTTTATTAGGTGTGAGTACAGACTCTGAGTTTGTGCATTTAGCTTGGCGGCAACAAAAAGAAGAATTAAAGGATTTACCTTTTCCTATGTTAGCGGATATTAAACGCGAATTAGCAGAAGGGTTAGGCATTCTAGATAAGAATGAAGGTGTGGCTCAGCGTGCGACCTTTATTGTTGATCCAAAAGGCATTATCCGATTTGTGATGGTGACGGATCTTAACGTAGGCCGTAACCCTAAAGAAGTATTGCGTGTATTAGATGCGCTGCAAACAGATGAACTTTGTCCTTGTAATTGGCAGAAAGGCGAAGAAACCATCCATATAGCCTAAAGTGATGCAAAGGGCTGAGAACACGAGCGTTAGCTTGTGTTCTCAGCCCTTTAATCGGTGCAACGAATCAAATGATTGGGAGACAACATGATGAATTTTGAAGAAGTAAAAAATAAGCTATTAGACAGTGCAAAAGATATTAAATTAAATATCGCCACAACTTTTACGGATGAAGGTACGGATTTAAATAAAAGCCAACTCGGCGGTATTGCGCTCGCTTCTGCTTATGCGATTAAAAATCCAACATTGATTAAATCGGTGCTTGCTGAAGTGAGCTATCTCTCAGAAGCCGAAATCGAGGCCGCTAAATCAGCCGCAACGATTATGGCGATGAATAATATTTATTATCGATTTGTTCATTTAGTGAATGATAAATCATTTGCTAGTATGCCAGCGCGTTTACGCATGAATGTAATCGGCAATCCTGGTATTGATAAACTTGATTTTGAATTAAGTTGTTTAGCGGTATCAGCGATTAATGGTTGCGGTATGTGTATAGAAGCGCACACACAGCAATTACTCAAAGCCGGTGTCAGTAAATTGGCTATTCAATCCAGCATACGTATTGCAGCAGTATTAAATGCAATGGCTGCTGGTTTAGAAATTGCTGAATATTAAAAAATAATCTCGTCATTGCGAGTCCTGAAAGCACGCGGCAATCTAGAAAGTGCAGTAAGCTGGATGGCCACGCTCATTTCATTCGCTCGCCATGACGGTGGTTTTTGTCATTGCGAGTGCGATTAGCGCGAAGCAATCTAGCTAATTACCCGGATTGCTTCGCGCTATTTTTTTATGCCAATTAAGGTTCAATTTTTATTTGATGGAACGCTTCGGGTTGTATTTCTGATAAAAGTGCATCAATGCTCGCGGAATTTGGCTCAAAAACAAAAGGGCGTCTAGGATAAATCCTATCATTCACCCAATGCGGTGACCAATCCGTCGTGGTTTTAATACATTCTGTGGTAAAATCATTTAAGTGAAACTTTTTTTCTATTTCTAAACAACCGGATAAGAAAATATCGACATAGGATTTTATGATCGGATATTTTTCTGACGGTTCGGCTATAAATTCAGGCTTTGTTTCATAAATCCAGAACTGACCGCTTGGTAAAGGGTGGTGATCTAATGGGTGAATAAAGGCGGTTGGCACCGAGACCCGGCAGTAATATTTTTCTCGTTGATCATAGTTTTGTATTGTATTCGGTATTGCTAAACGAAAGATGGTGCCGTTAAAGTGTGCGTCTGGCTGTTTAATAATACCGAGATACGTCGTACTTAATCCTACGGATAATCCTTTTGCAAACCAACCGCGTTGGTAATGATCAATCATTACCGGTCTATTTTCACCGCTGGTGTGGTCAGTTTTATTCTTGGAGGCGGTTTCCATCAGAGAACCATAGCCAATGATATATTGAGGAAGTTGATTCCGTGGCGTGGGGTGGCAAATACAATCCGTGCTATTCGCATAGGCGTTTATAATGACTACTAGCATTAAAAGTAGCGAAGCACTTAGACGTGTAATCTGCATTGTTTGGTTGCCTGTAATAGTTGATACAAGTGTGTTTATTCTAAAGAATTCTCTAAATTTTTAAAGAGTCAGCGGTTAATTTCTATATTTTCCGCGGGTTATTTCGCGAGATACCTATAAAAATCACTTCATAATTTAATATTTTGTTAAGTATGGTTTAACTATTTGTTAATAAATTTTTTATATTATGTTCGATTCTTTGACGAAATGTGCCGAGCGTGAAGGACTTGGCATTAAAGCAAATTTTGCTGACGATATTTATGTGGGATCATTAAAGGATAGCGATATTGTTGCAGCCTTAAAGGAAAAATTTGCAACAGAATATACCCCTTTCAATTTACCTTATTTATTAGCTGATCAATTACGTGGGATATTTGGTCTAGATTATACAGGGCCTAATGAGAGTGACGAGGGATATGTCCATCAAATATATGAAAAAATAAAAGCGATCACGGAACGTTATGTAGGAGAAATTGATTTTAAAGATTGTTTTATTATAGATGACGAGAAGGGTGTTATTAGGGATGTTGATTGGCAATCTATTAGAAAATGTTTTTTTGAGACTTTATCCAGGGAGGGGTATTTTGCTAAAAAGCCGGAAGTACGTAATCTATTAGATTTTGTTCGGGCAAGACAGCTTTGTTCAAAAGAGGATTTTAGTTTTTCTGAGGTAGATAAGTATATAGCAGCTGATTTTTTTCAGAGGGAGGGCTATTGTATATTAGAAGAAATTGAAGTTAATCATCCTGAATCTTGGGAAATCTTAAAATCAAACAAAAAATTAATTTTTTCCACGATCGGCAAGTTAAAGAGACTTTTAAGCCAAACGGATGAGAGCAGTAGGAGTGCTGATCATACTATCCAGGTAAATAAAATAATTGATCAACTATTTAAATTAGATTTGAGTCGGGTTGATCAAAAGACATTCGGAGATATGTTCTTGGAAAAAAATAACCAAGGCCTGAATCTACTGTTACAGGTAGTGTATTCTAAGACAGATATCTCAATACTAGAGTCTCTACTGGATTTTATAGCTAAACATAGTGAATTAATGGGTCGGGAGACGATTCAGAAAATGCTTTTCCAAAAACTTTTGGGGTGCGTTAACGTCATTTCATTGATAGCGATACCAAGCAAAACACAGCCGGACCCGACAGGCTTTTTATTAACCTTCATAGACGAATGTATCACACAGCTCGATTTAGATAGGCTGAAACAGCTGTTTGTGCTAGCCGGGACAAAAGATAGAATAGGTTGGAATGCTGCTATCGCTACGCTTGCGCTAAAGAAATACTTAGATGAGTTTTCGCTAAGAAAAGAAAGAACAAGCTGCGTTAACGCTAAAAGCGATGTTAGAATCTAATGCTTGCTCCAGGACTTCCTTATTAAGATTAAAAGAAAAACATCCTGCTTTGAAGCAAGGTCGATTGGGCTTATTGTTTGATGTTCTCTATGAATCCATCACTAAGGGTCATGATAAATTCCATCGTAGTGTTAAGTTATTCTCCACGGCACACACGTATGAACTGCAACAAAGTGAATGCATATACAGGCGATGAGGTTTAATGTCCATTACATGAAAGGAAGGTAGCCAAACATTAAGACGAGCCATCAATGCTCGGCGCATTTTTTAATGATAAGTATAGTATTTTAATCCTTGAAAGTTGTATACTAGCCGGCAAATTATTCGGGATTGCTAAAATATCATGTTGCAGCTTTATTTTCCCATTCTTGTTTTTATTGCCTTTGGCTTATTCGTCGGCGTTGCGGCGTTATCCATTGGCCGATTGGTTGCGCCTAGTCGGCCTGACGAAGCGAAATTGTCTCCATATGAATGCGGATTTCCCGGCGTTAACGATGCACGCTTGCCTTTCGATATACGTTATTATTTAGTGGCGATTCTCTTTATCATTTTTGATTTAGAAACCGCATTTTTATTTCCTTGGGCTGTATCCTTACGACATATTGGTACGCCGGGTTTGGCCGCCATGGGAATTTTTATTGGTCTTTTATTTATTGGTTTTGTTTATGAGTGGAAAAAAGGGGCTTTAGAGTGGGAATAGATCCTTTATTACAACAACAAGGGTTTGTAACGACGTCTTTAGACAAGTTATTAGCTTGGGCACGCAGTGGATCTTTATGGCCTATGTCGTTTGGTTTGGCATGCTGTGCCGTAGAAATGATGCATTCAGCGGCATCGCGTTACGATCTAGATCGTTTTGGGGCGGTATTTAGACCCAGTCCTCGGCAATCGGACGTGATGATTGTGGCGGGGACGTTATGCAATAAAATGGCGCCAGCGCTTCGTAAAGTCTACGATCAAATGGCCGAACCGCGTTGGGTTATTTCCATGGGCTCTTGTGCAAATGGCGGCGGCTATTACCATTATTCTTATTCTGTGGTTCGCGGCTGTGATCGCATTGTCCCTGTTGATATTTATGTACCAGGTTGTCCTCCCACGGCAGAAGCTTTAGTCTATGGTGTGATACAGTTACAAAATAAAATTAAAAAAACCCGTTTTATTGAGCGTAACTAATGTCTGAAAACAATGTGTTAATTCAATCGCTTCAGAATCATTTTCCCGAGCAGGGTTTAAGCGTTAAACTGAATGAAATAACCTTAGAGGTAGCGAGAAAAAAACTACTTGAGGTTTGCGTCGCTTTAAGAGATGAAGCGGATTTTAAATTTGAATTGCTAGTGGATCTTTGTGTGGTTGACTATAAGGATTATGGCATCAGTGAATGGCGAACAGAGCGTTCTACCTTCACGGGCTTTGAGCGCGGGGTTGATAACAGTGGTCAGGAACATCCGCTGCATTGGAATAAACCTCGTTTTGGTGTGGTGTTGCATTTACTGTCTATAACCCATAACCATCGTTTGCGTCTGCGCGTGTTTGCGGAAGGCGAACCACCTTATGTACCTTCGGTGAATGATATTTGGTCGGCGGCTAACTGGTTTGAACGCGAAGCATTTGATTTATATGGGGTGGTATTTGAAGGCCATCCGGATCTACGGCGGTTATTAACCGATTATGGTTTTGTGGGTCATCCTTTCCGCAAAGATTTTCCTTTAAGTGGTCATGTGGAAGTTCGCTATGATGCGAATCAAGGGCGTGTTATTTATCAGCCAGTGACGATTACGCCACGTACCTTAGTTGCAAAGACCATCCGTAAGCCACCGAACGAATTACCTTCTGCCTCTTCTGAGAAATCGAATAATGCCTGAGATACGTAATTACACCCTCAACTTTGGTCCGCAACATCCGGCTGCCCATGGTGTGTTGCGTTTGATATTAGAACTGGACGGTGAAGTCATACAATCCGCCGATGCGCATATTGGTTTATTGCACCGTGCAACCGAAAAGCTTGCCGAAAGCAAACCCTATAATCAAAATATCGGTTATATGGATCGTTTAGACTACGTATCCATGATGTGTAATGAGCATGCGTATGTGCTAGCGATTGAAAAAATGCTTGGTGTGACGCCACCGAAGCGTGCGCAATACATTCGCGTCATGTTTGATGAGATTACTCGGTTGCTTAATCATTTACTGTGGTTGGGTGCGCATGCCTTAGATATAGGTGCCATGACGGTTTTTTTATATTGTTTTCGTGAACGTGAAGATTTAATTGATTGCTATGAAGCAGTTTCTGGTTCGCGTATGCACGCGACGTATTATCGCCCGGGCGGCGTTTATAGGGATTTGCCGAATAAGATGCCGCAATATAAGCCCTCACAATGGCATAACGAAAAAGAAACCCGCACCCTGAATGCGAATCGGGATGGTAGCTTATTAGATTTTATTGCCGATTTCGTTTCTCGCTTTCCTAAATTAATCGATGATTATGAAACCTTATTAACGGATAACCGAATCTGGAAACAGCGTACGGTAGGCATTGGTGTACTGACGCCGGAAAGAGCGATGCAATTAGGTTGTACCGGTCCTATTTTACGTGGATCGGGTGTGGCCTGGGATCTACGCAAAAAACAACCGTATGAAGTGTATGACGAACTCGATTTTGATATTCCGATTGGCCTTAACGGCGATTGTTATGATCGTTATCTGGTTCGAGTCGAAGAAATCCGTCAATCAACGCGTCTGATTAAACAATGTGTAGATTGGTTAGCACAGAATCCTGGATCGGTAATGATCGATGATCATAAAATCGCGCCGCCGCCTCGTGTGGATATGAAAGGGGATATGGAATCACTGATCCATCACTTTAAATTATTTAGCGAAGGTTATTGCGTGCCTCCCGGCGAAGCGTATGCAGCTATTGAGCATCCCAAAGGTGAATTTGGTGTTTATATGGTGTCCGATGGTGCGAATAAACCGTATCGCGTTAAAATACGTGCCGCCGGTTTTCCGCACTTAGCGGCCTTGAATGAAATGACATCAGGACATATGATAGCCGACCTAGTCGCGATACTTTCGAGTCTCGATATTGTATTTGGTGAAATCGATCGATGAATAACACGACAATGAAACAAGGGATACTCACAGCAATGGAATTTTCGGCAAGGCGCCGCGAAAACGAAGCCACCGGAGTGTATATATGATACATGAGGATGGCGAGTTGAGCGGGAACGCTGACGAAAATTCAAGTGCGAAGAGTATTTTGTCAGAAAGTGTAAAAGCAGACATTAATAAATGGACAAAAAAATTTCCGCCGGAACGACGACAATCCGCGGTATTACCGGCTTTAACCTTAGTGCAGGATGCTAATCAGGGTTATTTATCCAGAGAATTGATTGACGCGGTGGCAGATTATTTACATATGTCACGTGTGACAGCGTATGAAGTCGCTACTTTTTATTCCATGTATGAGCTTAAACCCGTTGGTCGGCATAAGATTGGCGTTTGCACGAACGTTTCTTGTATGCTGCGCGGTTGCGATAAGATTGTTAAACACTTAAAAGATCGTTTACAGATTAATTTTGGCGAAACGACAGCGGATGGGCAATTTACTTTGAAGGAAGTGGAATGCTTAGGGGCGTGTGCAAACGCGCCGGTGGTTCATATTGGGCAGCGTTATTACGAAGATTTAACGCCAAAAAAAATAGATGAAATCTTGGATAGCTGTGATGGCCAATGACATTTGTTTTCGTACCTTACATCTTGATCAGCCTTGGAGCTTAGCCAGCTATCGATCGGTCGGCGGCTATGAGGCGCTAGAAAAAATATTACGTGAGAAAACACCACCTGAACAGATTATTGCAGAGTTAAAAACTTCTTGTTTGCGTGGTCGAGGTGGCGCGGGCTTTCCAACCGGTTTGAAGTGGAGTTTTATTTCACGCACAGCGCCTGGCCAAAAATATGTTTTATGTAATTCGGATGAAGGTGAACCCGGTACCTGCAAAGATAGAGATATCATGCGTTACAATCCGCACCAATTGATTGAAGGGATGATTATTGCGGGTTATGTGATGGGTGCTACCGTCGGCTACAATTATATCCGTGGCGAATATTATGAACCGTTTGATCGTTGCGAAGCGGCATTGCAAGAAGCTGAAGCAGCCGGTTATTTAGGTAAAAATATTTTAAATTCGGGTTTTGATTTTGAACTTTATAATCACCTGGGTGCCGGTGCTTATATCTGCGGTGAAGAAACGGCGTTAATGGAATCTTTAGAAGGAAAAAAAGGTTTTCCACGTTTCAAGCCACCTTTTCCTGCCAATTATGGTTTATACGGTCGACCCACCACAATTAACAATACTGAAACATTAGCCTCAGTGCCTGTGATATTACAAAAAGGCGGTCAATGGTTTTTGGATTTAGGACTACCGAATAATGGTGGTTGCAAACTCTTTAGTGTGAGTGGACACGTTAATAAACCTGGCAACTATGAAGTGCCTTTAGGCATGCCTTTTACCGAGTTATTAGCCTTAGCGGGCGGCATGAAAGACGGTAAACAATTAAAAGCCGTTATTCCGGGGGGATCTTCGATGCCCGTGTTGCCCGGCGATATCATGTTGAATACCAATATGGATTATGACTCCATTGCTAAAGCCGGTTCTATGTTAGGTTCCGGGGCTGTGATTATTATGGATGAGAGCACGTGCATGGTAAAAATTTTAACGCGTATTGCACATTTTTATAAAGAAGAATCCTGCGGCCAATGTACGCCTTGTAGAGAGGGAACGGGTTGGATGTGGCGTGTATTGCATCGTATTGAGCACGGGGAAGGGCGTTTACAAGATTTAGAATTATTAGAAAGTGTCGCTGGAAAAATTATGGGTCATACTATTTGTGCCTTAGGTGATGCCGCCGCTATGCCTGTACAAAGTTTTATTAAACACTTTAGAAGTGAATTTATTGAACATATTGAACATAAACGTTGTCCGGTGGGAGATCCACACTGAGAACGTCATCCTGGCGAATGCCAGGATCCAGGATGAAAATAAATGTTTACACAAAATTTTGAAAAAAAGCTTAATTTACTTAACTGGATCCCGCGGTCGAGCCGCGGGACGACGAATCTAAAACAATATTGGGTTCCCTTCTGTTGCTCAAGTCGCGGGACTACAATCCATTTTAGTGAAGAAATAAGACAATGATAGATATTGAAATAGATGGTCGACCCCTACAAGTAGAACAAAACACTACGATTATTGAAGCTGCTGATCAAGTTGGTATTTATATTCCACGTTTTTGTTACCATAAAAAATTATCCATTGCGGCGAACTGCCGTATGTGTTTAGTGGAAGTCGAAAAATCCGGAAAACCGTTACCCGCGTGTGCAACGCCTGTGACAGCCGGTATGAAAGTGTTTACCGAATCTTCTAAGGCCAAAGAAGCACAGCGTTCGGTGATGGAATTTTTGCTAATTAATCATCCGCTCGATTGTCCTATTTGCGATCAGGGCGGTGAGTGTGAATTACAAGATTTATCCTTAGGTTATGGACAAGCTGTCTCACGTTTTACGGAAGGTAAACGTTCGGTAAAAGACGATAATTTAGGTAGTTTAATTTCAACAGAAATGACGCGTTGTATTCAGTGTACGCGTTGTGTGCGTTTTGGTCAGGAAATTGCAGGACTTAAAGAATTAGGCACGCTGAATCGGGGTGAAAATCTTCAGATCGGTACTTATATCGAACACAGCGTAGAATCTGAATTGTCGGGTAATATTATCGATCTGTGTCCGGTCGGTGCATTAACCTCAAAGCCATTTCGTTTTAGTGCGCGTGCGTGGGAATTACAACAGTCACCGTCTATTGCACCGCATGATTGTTTAGGTTCAAACATTTATTTGCATACGCGCCGAGAAGAAGTCATGCGTGCGGTGCCACGAGAAAATGAAAATATTAATGAAACTTGGGCTTCAGATAGAGATCGTTATAGTTATTTAGGTATTCATACTGCGGATCGTCTTACTAAACCGTATATTAAAGAGGATGGACAATGGTTTATCCTGGATTGGGAAACAGCTTTAGAAAAAGTAATACACGGATTTCAAGCGGTCTTAGAAAAAGATGGGGCGGCCGCATTGGGTGCGTTAGCGTCGCCGAGCAGCACTACGGAAGAGCTTTATCTGTTACAGAAACTATGGCGCGGTTTTGGATCGCAAAATATTGATCACCGTTTACATCAAACGGATAGTCGCCATCAAGATCAGATCGCACTTTTTCCGCCAGGAATAAATTTAGCGGAACTCGAACAACAAGAATTTATTTTATTAGTTGGATCGAATATTCGACGTGAACAACCCTTAGCATCAAATCGATTACGCAAAGCCCAATTAGCGGGCACTAAAATAGCCAGCATTAATTGTTTAGATATTGAATTTCCTTTTCAATTAAATGAAAAAATTATTATTCCGCCGCAAGAATTGCCGTTTGTTTTGGCCGGTATTGCAAAAGCCTTAAATAGTGATGCAGTGCCTGCACCATGGGCGGATATTCCGATCACTTCAGCGCAAAAGAAATTAGCTGAAAAACTAAAATCTAAAAGATCTGTCATTATTTTAGGTGCAATTGCGCAAAATCATCCACAAGCGGCGACAATTACACAACTTTGTGAATGGATTGCTGAACATAGTGATACAGTACGTTGTGTGGTGATGACAGAAGGTGCGAATAGTGCCGGTGCTTGGTTGGCGGGCGCCGTGCCGCATCGATTACCTGGCGGTGTTGCGGTGGCTAAGCCGGGGTTATCCGCGCATGAAATGTTTAATTCAGCATTAAAAGCCTATTTACTCCTCAACATTGAACCCTCTTTAGATTGCGCTAATCCGAATCAGGCCGTCAAAGCATTACGACAAGCCGATTGGGTGGTTGCGTTATCGCCTTATAAATCAAACTATTTACTAGAGCATGCACATATCATCTTACCGATGACCAGCTTTGCAGAAATGAGTGGTAGTTTTGTGAATGTGGCGGGCGAATGGCAAGATTTTGCGCCGGCTATACCACCTTTAGGTCAAGCAAAACCGGCTTGGGAAATTTTGCAAACACTAGGTAACTTAGCCGGGTTAGCGGATTTTAATCAGGCCACGCATGATTTTATTCGCGCTGAATTGCGCCCGGCTTTAAAAGAACAGTTTTCCTCGAAGGGATACTCACAGCAATTGGATTTTTGGCAAGGCGCCGCGAAAATGAAGCAACCGGAGTGTATTAATATACATGAGGATTGCGAATTGAGCGGGAACGCAGCAAAAAATTCAAGTGCGAAGAGTATTACACGAATTACCGAATGGCCATTGTATCGTGTAGATAGTTTAGTGCGTCGTTCACCCGCACTACAAGCCGCTGCCGGTAATGATCGCGTGGGCGTGGCGATGAACACACAGTTAGCCAAGGTATTACAGCTTAAAGAAGGTCAAATGGTACAGGTTAAACAAGGCACCGGGCAGGCAAGTTTAGCGGTGCTAATTGATGAACGTCTTCCTAATGACTGTGTGTGGATTCCCGCGGGTTGTGACGAGACAGCAAGCTTGGGTGAATCTTTTGTAGCGGTTGAAATCTATGCTGAATGATTTACTTTTATTACTTTGGATCATTATTAAGATCGTTATTATTACGATCCCGTTACTATTGACGGTAGCGTATCTAACCTTAGCAGAACGTAAAGGTATTGGTTACATTCAGGCTCGAATTGGACCTAATCGGGTAGGGCCACTGGGAATTTTGCAACCCATTGCCGACGTGGTTAAGTTAATTACTAAAGAAATTATTGTTCCGTCTGCTTCTAATCGTTATTTATTTATTATCGCGCCGATTGTAACGATTGCGCCGGCGTTAGCCGCTTGGGCGGTGATCCCATTTAGCGAAGGTTTAGCCTTAACGCAAATTAATGCCGGTGTACTGTATCTTTTTGCCATCACCTCATTAGGTGTTTACGGTATTCTGATTGCCGGTTGGGCCACCAATTCAAAATATGCCTTACTCGGTGCATTACGTGCCGCTGCACAAACGATTTCATATGAAATTGCGATGGGATTCGCGTTTGTGGGTGTGTTATTAGCCGCCGGTAGCATGAATTTGCATGATATCGTGATAAAACAAGACGGCGGGCTTTGGCATTGGTTTTGGTTACCGTTGTTACCTTTGTTTATTACCTATTGGATTTCCGGTATTGCAGAAACGAATCGTGCACCTTTTGATTTAGCCGAAGGTGAATCAGAAATCGTGGCAGGTTTTCACGTGGAATATTCAGGCATTGCGTTTGCATTATTCTTTCTCGCCGAATATATGAATATGATTTTAATTGCGGCGATTGCATCCTTACTTTTTTTAGGGGGTTGGTTATCACCGTTTCAAGGAATTCCTGTTTTAGATAAAACATTTTTATGGGTTCCTGGTATCATCTGGTTGTTTTTAAAAATGGCGGTTTTTTTGTGGCTCTTCATTTGGTCACGTGCCACCTTTCCACGCTATCGCTACGATCAATTAATGCGTTTAGGCTGGAAGATTTTAATTCCTGTTACCTTGCTTTGGATAACAGTGGTTGCATTTGCAGTACAATTTAAACTCGCGCCTTGGTTTAGCTCATGAATATGCTGAAAAGAACGTTACAACTTATCAAAGCCTATACACTGTGGGAACTTTTTAAAGGCTTAAGCGTAACCGGCCGACACTTTTTTAAGAAAAAAGTGACTATCCAGTTTCCGGAAGAAGAAACGCCACGTTCGGTTAGGTTTCGTGGTTTGCATGCCTTACGTCGTTATCCGAATGGTGAAGAGCGTTGTATTGCTTGCAAATTGTGTGAAGCGGTGTGTCCTGCGTTAGCGATTACGATTGAAGCGAAACCACGTGACGATGGTTCACGTCGAACATCACTGTATGAAATTGACTTGTTTAAGTGTATTTATTGTGGGTTTTGTGAAGAATCTTGCCCGGTAGATGCGATTGTGGAAACCAATATTCCGCATTATCACTTTGAAAATCGTGGCGAACAGATTATGACCAAGGAAAAACTATTAGCGATTGGCGATCGTTATGAGAAGCAGATAGCTGAGGAGCGAAAAGAAGATGCACCTTATCGTTAAACGCATCGTCCCGGCCGCTGTCCTCTGGTTTGACCAAAGGATTGAATACTTACCCAAGGACGTCGTCCCGCGGCTTGACCGCGGGATCCAGACGAGGAAAAAGAGTATTTGATGAGTTTTGTAAAAATATTTATTTAACAATGATAGGTCCTGCGGTCAAGCCGCAGGACGACGGACGAAAGAGATGATAATTCCGATTCAACAATGTGCTTTCTTTTTATTTGCGGCGCTATTAATTGCGGCGGCATTCATGACCGTGATTGCACGTAATCCGGTACGATCGGCTTTATTTTTAGTGTTAGCTTTTTTTGCGGCGGCGGCTTTATGGATTTTATTAGAAGCGGAGTTTTTAGGCTTAGTGTTAATTTTAGTCTATGTGGGCGCGGTCATGACCTTGTTTTTATTTGTCATCATGATGTTAAACATTGATGCCACTGAAAAACAACGTGGTTTTGTTAGCTACCTTCCGTATGCGGTGATTACCGTCGCGGTATTACTGGCGATTCTTATTTACGCCTTGTTCCCTGTTGTGACAGCGCATACCTTAATTTCTCAAGCCGCTGAGGTGAGTAATACGCAGGCATTAGGCAATATTTTGTATACAGAATATGCTTATCCCTTTGAAATCGTCGGTGTTTTATTATTAGTGGCTATTATTGCCAGTATTGCATTAAGTACTAAAGAAAAACGCTTTAATAAAACCATACCGCCTGAAAAGCAGTTCAACGTAAAAGCGGCGCATAGGGTGCGTATTATTAAAATGGAGCCAAATAAAAAAAGATGATTCCACTGAATTATTATTTAATACTGGGCGCTATTATTTTTAGCTTAGGTTTATTGGGTCTGGTGATTAACCGCAAAAACGTACTCATTTTATTGATGTGTGTGGAGTTATTACTCTTAGCAGTTAATATTAATTTTGTTGCCTTTTCGCATTATTTTCAGGATTTAGCGGGTCAGATTTTTGTATTTTTTATTTTGGCAGTTGCCGCGGTGGAAGCGGCTATCGGTTTAGCGATTTTAATTGTTTTATTCCGTAGCCGGCATAGTATTGAAATCGATGTCTTAAATCGTTTAAAGGGTTAGTGCCGTATGAATGTTCAATTATTAAATGTTCTACTGGTTTTATTTCCCCTGTTTGGTGCGTTGATTGCGGGTTTAGGCGGTAAAAGGATTAGTAACCAGGTCGCGCATACCGTGACTATCGCGGGTGTTGCCGTCGCATTTGCCATATCGCTTTACTTTGCTTATCTTTTGTTTGTACAGCATATCGGTGTTCAGGATCATAACCTCTATATTTGGGGTTTAACCGGTCGGTTTCGTTTTGATATCGGTTTTCTCGTCGATCCTTTAACCGGCGTGATGTTCCTGATTGTAACCTTTGTTTCTTTGCTGGTGCATATTTATAGTATTGCCTATATGGCCGGTGATCCGGGTTATAAGCGCTTTTTTAGCTATATGTCGGCGTTTACCTTTGCGATGTTAATGCTGGTGAGTGCGAATAACTTTTTGCAACTTTATTTTGGTTGGGAAGCGGTTGGTTTAGTTTCTTATTTGTTAATTGGATTTTGGTTTAAGAAAGAATCCGCTAATGCCGGTAGTTTTAAAGCGTTTCTAGTGAATCGAATCGGTGATTTTGGATTTTTACTCGGTATTGCATTACTGTTTAATTATTTTGGACGTTTAGATTATCTGGCCGTGTTTCATGCAGTACCGGCCATACAACACGCTACCTTAAGTATTTTTCCGGGTACACAATGTTCGGTCACTAGCTTAATTTGTTTCTTATTATTTATTGGCGCGATGGGTAAATCGGCGCAGATGCCTTTACATGTGTGGTTACCTGAGTCCATGGAAGGTCCAACACCCATTTCAGCCTTAATCCATGCGGCCACCATGGTAACCGCCGGGGTTTACTTGGTCGCACGCCTTTCGCCGTTATATGAATATTCCACCACCGTGTTGAATGTTATTTTAGTGTTAGGCGCTTCAACCGCTTTATTTATGGGTTTGATTGCGATCGTACAAAATGACATTAAGCGCGTGATTGCTTACTCCACGTTGTCACAGTTAGGTTACATGATGGTCGCCTTAGGTGCTTCTGCTTATGCTGCCGGTATTTTTCATTTAGTGACACATGCTTTCTTTAAAGCTTTATTATTTTTGGCTGCCGGTTCCGTCATTCTTGCGATGCACCACGAACAAGATATGCGAAAAATGGGTGGTTTACGCAAGTTTATGCCCATTACCTACAGCACTTTTTTAATCGGTGCATTGGCTTTAACCGCCGTCCCACCTTTTGCAGGTTATTATTCAAAAGACGCCATCATTGAGGCGGTACATTTGTCACATTTATCCGCTGCACCGTATGCTTATTATTGTGTGTTAATCGGTGCTTTTGTAACGGCACTTTATACGTTTCGTGCTTTTTTCATGGTTTTTCATACCAACGAGCGTTTTAGCGCAGAACAACGAAAACATATTCATGAGTCGCCGGGCGTGGTGAAAATTGCGTTGATTGCCTTAGCAATCCCTTCACTGCTAGCCGGTTATCTATTAGCGGGTCCGTTTTTAAAGGCACATGGATTTTTAAGTTCTATCTTGTTTGTATTGCCTGAACATAAACAGATTATTCCATTAGAACCGTTTGCCATGAAAGCATTTCTGATTGATCATTTAGCGCTGCTGTTTGCCTTAGTCGGTATTGCCATCGCATGGCTATGTTATAGTCGTATCCCTACTTTACCCGATAAGCTTAAAAAACGTTTTGTATGGCTTTATCAACTGCTGGTGCGTAAATATGGATTTGATGAGTTTAACCAAACCGTGTTTGCAGATGGTGGGCGCCGTTTAGCTAAATTATTTTTTAGAGGGGATGCCAATTTATTAGATCATTATCTAGTGAATGGAGCAGGGAGACGTATTAGTTGGCTATCTAGTGTATTGCGGCACTTACAATCGGGTTATCTTTATCAATATAGCTGGGTGATGATCGCAGGCATCGTGATATTTTTATTAATTTTTGCATTATAAATTCATTTTAACCGTGTAAACATGTTTACAACTTTAATCGAACATTTTCATAGTTTATTCCAACACCATTTATTAAGTTTGCTGATTTGGTTACCTATTCTGGGTGCGGTCAGTGTGGTAGCAGTGAAGGGCGATACCTATCCTAATCGTGCGCGCGTGGTGGCTTTAATTACCTCATTGATTTCCATTGGTTTATGTATACCGCTTTATCTAGGATTTAATCCGGCATTGAGTAGTATGCAATTTCAAGAAAATGTACCGTGGATTACCGCTTTTAACGTTAATTATGCCTTAGGCGTGGATGGCATTTCCTTACCGCTGATTTTACTAACTGTTTTTACGACCTTGCTGGTGGTGCTAGCCGCTTGGCGCAGTATTGAATTGCGTGTAGCGCAATACATGGCGGCTTTTTTAATCATGCAATCCATGATGGTGGGTACCTTTGCCGCAACTGATTCGATTTTATTTTATGTGTTTTGGGAAGCGATGCTGATACCGATGTATCTGAGTATTGGTGTGTGGGGAAGTGCCAATCGTTCTTATGCCTCGATTAAGTTTTTCTTATATACCTTTTTGGGATCAGCCTTGATGTTGATCGCCTTACTTTATTTAGGCTTTAAAAATCCTACACATGATTTTTATATTGCTGGTTTTTATCCGCTTAAATTGACGATGAGCGAACAAATATGGATTTTTCTTGCGTTCTTAATTGCATTTGCCGTCAAAATTCCGATGTGGCCATTGCATACTTGGCTTCCTGATGCACATACCGAAGCGCCAGCGGGCGGTTCTGTGGTATTGGCGGCATTAATGTTAAAGCTCGGTGGTTATGGTTTTCTGCGTTTTAGTTTACCGATTGTTCCTGATGCCAGTCATTATCTTGATATGGTGATGATTGTGCAGGCATTAATTGCCATTGTTTACATCGGCATGGTTGCTTTAGCGCAAGTTGATATGAAGCGTTTAATTGCTTATTCCTCGATTGCGCATATGGGTTTTGTAGTATTGGGTTGTTTTATGGTGTTTGTCATCATGAAACATAGCCAAAACACCTCGATGGCTTATATGAGTTTAGAAGGTGCGATGGTGCAGATGATTTCACATGCCTTTAGTTCAGGCGCCATGTTTTTAGCAGTGGGTATGTTAGCGCATCGTTTCCATAGCCGGCAGATTAAAGATTACGGTGGCTTAGCATTTCGTATGCCGTTATTAACCGCCTTTTTTCTATTGTTCGCGATGTCGAATGTGGGGCTTCCGGGTACGTCCGGCTTTGTAGGCGAGTTTATGATTATTATGAGCGCGATGCAGGCCAGTTTTTGGATTACGGTGGTTGCTGCAACGACCTTGATTCTCAGTGCTGCTTATACATTATATATGTATAAGCGGGTATTTTTAGGCGAAGTGACGAATCCTTTAATAGAGACCGGCACGGATATTCAGGGCTTTGAAAAAGTAGTTTTTATTTTATTAGCGTTCGCCATTATTTTTATTGGAGTCTATCCATCGCCCTTATTAACCATGATGCATACTTCTATAGACTCAATTTTGCAGTTGAGTTTGCAAACTAAATTATGATGATGCTAACACTTACAACACTCTTAAACTTTCCTGCATTGCCTGAAATTGCTTTATTAGCAATGATTTGTATCGTTTTGCTCATAGAGCTTTTTGTTAAACAAAAGCAGGGCGACGTGACATATATGGCCACACAGTTAACTTTACTGCTGACTTTATTTTTAGTTTTTCGTGCGCATACCATACCGTCACAAGTTATTTTTAATCAACATTTTATCTGGGATTCCGTCGCGTATGTGATTAAATTCAGCTTGTTGATTCTTAGCATTTTTTCTTTTATTTATGTGCATGATTCGATTAAGAAAAAACCCATTAACCCGGGTGAATTCTATTTGTTGGGTTTATTTTCTATTCTAGGCATGCTGATTTTAACCTCAGCGAATAGTTTGTTAACACTTTATTTAGGTTTAGAACTTTTATCCTTCCCGCTTTATGCCTTAGTTGCTTTGCAACGCGGTTGTTCGAATAGCGCAGAAGCCGCGATGAAATATTTTATCTTAGGCGCATTAGCGGCCGGTTTATTTTTATATGGTCTTTCGCTGATTTATGGTGCCACCCATTCGCTTATTATTCCCGACATTAATCAAGCCTTACTGCATAGTACACAATCACCCATTATTTTAGCGATAGGGCTTATCTTCATTGTGGCGGGGATTGCCTTTAAATTAGGGGCGGTTCCTTTTCAATTATGGGTGCCTGATGTGTATCAAGGTGCACCGACGGCCGTCACACTCTTTGTGGGTGCGGCGCCTAAAGTAGCTGGTTTGGCGATGGCGATACGGCTACTGGTCGATGCATTGCCTATGCTGCATGACCATTGGCAACCGCTATTGGCGATTATTGCATTTTTCTCGTTTGGCCTAGGCAATCTGGTTGCTATTGTGCAAACCAATCTCAAACGGATGTTGGCCTATTCGGCGATCGCGCATATTGGCTATACCTTATTAGGCTTAGTGGCAGGTACGGCGTTTGGCTATGCCATGAGTTTATTTTATGTGCTCATGTATGGATTAATGGCCGTAGCAGCCTTTGGTATTCTAATTGTCGTCAGTAAATCGGGCCATGAGGTTGAAAATGTGAACGATTTGCGAGGCTTAAATGCCCGTAGCCCATGGCTAGCCTTTTTGATGCTGATTATTATGTTTTCTATGGCCGGTATTCCGCCTACCGCCGGCTTTTTTGCCAAGATGGGTATATTGCAAGCCCTCATAGAGGCTCATCAGCTGTGGTTAGCCACATTGGCTATCATTTTTGCTATTATTGGGTCCTATTACTACCTTTATGTGGTAAAAGTCATGTATTTTGAGGAGCCAGAGCCCACCTTGCTCCCCCTGCAAATCGCACAAGATACCTACCTTGCGCTCAGTATTAATGCTATACTATTACTCGTTTTTGGCTTATTTCCCAGCCAATTGATATGGCTGACAAAAGCGTCATTTATGACGATTACTCATCCCGTTTTTTAAGACGGTTATTTAGAGGTTAGAAAGCTTAATGAAAAAGATTTTTCTTATTTTGACCCTATCACTGGCCTTGCAAGGCTGTGTGGCCGGTGCTTTTGTAGCGGGTAGTGCCGCAACCGGGGGCTTGGTCACGGATCCGCGCCCGATTGGTGTGATTAAAAGCGATGAGGAAATCAATTATAAGTCGAATAAGAAATTGGCTAATGATGCAACGTTGTCATCAGAAACCCACATCTCCTCGGTGAGCTATAACCAAGTGGTGTTGTTAACGGGTCAAGCCTATGACGAGGAATTACGGGCTAAAGCAGAAGAGTATGCAAAATCAATACCGGGTGTTAAACGGGTGTTTAATAAAATTACTGTCGGTATTCCTACAACCGCCTTGCAACGTACCAAAGATGTGGGTATTACCTCGACTGTTAAAATGAAAATGTTTGCGAATAGAGAGTTAAAGTCGAATCATTTTAAGATAGTGACTGAGAATGGTGTGGTATACATTCTAGGTGTCTCTACTCCCAAGCAAGCTGATCTGGCGGCATTAATTGCCAGAAAGTCAGCCGGTGTTAAGCAGGTTGTTAAGCTAATAGAATATAAAGAAGAATGAATCGTCATTGCGAGCACGCAGCGCGCGTGGCAATCTAGAGATTATGACTGGATGGCCGCGCTTACTACGTAAGCTTGCCATGACGGTTAATAAAAATTTAAATAAAAAATTTTGGGTTAGCCGTAGAAAGGCTAAATCCGGCTTATAAAGAGGTTAGCGTATGTTATTCGGGTTATTGAATTTATCATTTTGGGGCTATGTAATAGCCTTGTTAATACTAACGCATATTACGATTATTGGTGTGACGGTGTATCTACATCGTTCCCAAGCCCATCGTTCACTGGATTTACATCCAGCGTTGAGTCATTTTTTCCGTTTTTGGTTGTGGTTAACCACGGGTATGGAAACCAAAGAATGGGTTGCTATTCACCGTAAGCACCATGCTAAGTGTGAAACAGAGGAAGACCCACATAGTCCGCAAATCAAAGGGATTAAAAAAGTATTTTTTGAAGGTGCTGAGCTTTATCGCGAAGAATCAAAAAATATGGATACCATGGAACGCTATGGTCAAGGTACCCCAGATGATTGGATGGAACGCAATGTTTACAGCAAACATAGTGTGATGGGTATCGTCAGCATGTTTGTTATCGACGTGGTTTTATTTGGTATTCCTGGTGTGACGATTTGGGCCTTACAAATGCTATGGATTCCTTTATTTGCCGCCGGTGTTGTGAATGGTATAGGTCATTACTGGGGTTATCGTAACTTTGAATGTCCTGATGCGGCACGTAATCTTCTTCCTCTTGGTGCTTTTATTGGTGGAGAAGAGCTGCATAATAATCATCACACCTTTCCTACCTCGGCTAAATTATCCGTTAAGCCTTGGGAGTTCGATTTAGGTTGGGTTTATATTCGTTTATTTCAGGCGTTAAAGCTGGCTAAAGTTAAACGCGTTTCTCCGCAACTTAAAGAAACACCTGGTAAACGCCAGGTTGATTTAGATACCTTAGCAGCGTTGATCACTAATCGTTTTCAAGTGATGGCGCGCTATAGTAAAGAAGTGCTTTTACCTGTTTTAGAAGAAGAAACAGAAAAAGCGAATACTACGATGAGTAAAGCCTTATTGAAACGTGCTAAGACTTCACTTATTCGTACCGAATCGTTATTAAACGATGAACGTAAACAGCAACTTGCTGATATCATTAAAAAACATGATATGTTGGCTTTGGTTTATCAATACCGGATTAAGTTGCAAGATATTTGGTGTCGTACTACGGCTACACAGCGCGAACTATTAGAAGCGTTACAAGAATGGTGTAAACAAGCAGAAGCGACGGGTATTTGTGTGCTTAAGAAGTTTGCTGCAAATTTAGCCGGGATTTCGACTCAGAAAAAATTAAGTTAGTATCATTCGTCATTGTGATTGCCATGCGTCCTCTCGCAATGACAGTGAAGTGTGGCAATCTAGACAGAATTGGACAGATTTATATAAAGAAATGACATAACTGGATTGCCGCGCGCCTACGGCGCTCGCAATGACGAGATTAGTATGTTTGAAACAGCCCCTATTACTCAAAAAATTAAAGACTTAGAAAGTCGAAGTGTCGAATTACGGAGGTACCTTTGACTATCCTACCAAGCTTGAACAACTCCAAGAGTTAGAACAGGAATTACAAAATCCCACTGTTTGGAATAATCCCGAAAAGGCACAAATTTTAGGTAAGGAACGTGCTCAGCTGCAGCAATTGGTGGATACTTTTCAGTATTTAGAGCAATCCTTAGTTGATGTAAGCGGCTTGCTTGAATTAGCCATCAGCGAAGAAGATCCTGATCTGTTGGCGTCTATCACTCAAGATTTGAAAGAAGTTGAATCTAGGCTAGAAAAATTAGAGTTCCGGCGAATGTTTCCACGCCCCTTAGATAGCTATTCAGCGTATTTAGAAATACAATCAGGCTCAGGTGGTACTGAGGCGCAAGATTGGGCAGAAATGTTATTGCGTATGTATCTGCGTTGGGGTGAACAGCATAAATTTAAAGTGGATTTGATGGAAGTATCACCCGGGGAAGTCGCGGGAATAAAAAGTGCGACGGTTAGATTTGAAGGCGAATATGCTTACGGTTGGTTACGTACCGAAACAGGCGTACATCGTTTAGTGCGTCTTTCGCCGTTTGATGCGAATAAACGTCGTCATACCTCTTTTGCAGCGGTTTTTATTTCGCCTGAAGTGGATGACACCATTGATATTCAAATCAATCCAGCGGATTTACGTATCGATACCTATAGAGCCAGTGGTGCGGGGGGGCAGCACGTGAATCGTACGGATTCGGCGGTGCGCATCACGCATATTCCCAGTGGGGTGGTTGTACAATCGCAAAGCGATCGTTCACAGCATAAAAACCGTGATCAGGCGATGAAGCAATTACGTGCTAAATTATACGAATTAGAGCAGAGAAAACGTGCCGAGGAAAAACAGTCACAAGAATCGCTGAAACGGGATATTGGTTGGGGAAGCCAAATACGTAGTTATGTATTAGATGATGCACGTGTGAAGGATCTTCGTACCGGCGTTGAAACAGGAAATACGCAGTCAGTTTTAAATGGCAATATTAATTTGTTTTTGATAGCGAGTTTAAAAGCCGGTTTATAGCTTAAACACATAGGTTTAGACAACCCTTTTATTGCTTTACGTTATGTGCAGATCCGTCGTCCTGCAGCCTTGACCGCATGATCCATAAAAACTAGCCTATGGACCCTGGCTTTCGCCAGGGCGACGATTCTGTGTAGGTATCTTTATGCTAAAAGCTATATAATATTAATTTGGAAAAACTGAAAAAATGAAACAAGAAATTTTAACGAATACAAGTAGTGATGATTTATTTGCGCAGCGTAGAGCAAAGCTAGGTGAATGGCGTGATACAGGTCATGCGTATCCGAATGATTTTCGTCGCGATAGTTTAGCTGCTGATTTATTAGCGCAATATGATCAAGAAGCAGCAGAATCACTGCTACAGAAAAATAAATCGGTCACGATTGCTGGAAGACTGATACGGCATCGTTCTTCATTTTTAGATATTCAAGATATGTCGGGAAAAATCCAAGTGTATCTGGATAAAAAGAAATTATCTCCCGAATTATGGGAAATGACTAAAAAATTAGATTTAGGCGATATTATTGGTATAGAAGGTATTTTATTCAAAACAAAAACCAATCAATTATCTATTAACGTAGAAAAATTAACTTTACTTTGCAAATCCTTAAGGCCATTGCCGGATAAATTTCATGGCTTATCTGATTCAGACAAAGAGCAGCGTTATAGACAACGTTATTTAGATTTAATTAGCAATGAAGAAACACGAAAAACCTTTCAAATTCGTTCGCAATTAATTCAGGGGATTCGTCAATTTTTAAATAAAGAAGGTTATATCGAAGTTGAAACGCCGATGATGCATCTCTTGCCAGGCGGTGCGTTGGCTAGACCCTTTACTACGCATCACAATGCCTTAGATATGGAATTATTTCTGCGTGTTGCGCCTGAATTACATTTAAAGCGTTTGGTCGTAGGTGGTATTGAAAAGGTTTATGAAATTAATCGTAATTTCCGTAATGAAGGACTTTCAACGCGACATAATCCAGAATTTACCATGCTTGAATTTTATCAAGCTTATGCGGATTACCATGATCTGATGGATTTAACAGAGGCGATGTTACGTCAATTAGCGGAAGATATTTTAGGCAGTCCATTATTAAGCTATCAAGAAAAAACCTATGATTTAGCGAAACCGTTTAGACGGCTGAGCGTGTTAGATGCTATTCTTGAATTTAATACACACTATAGTATGAAGGATTTTACAGAACTTTCTTCTTTAAAAAAAATAGCAGAAAAGCTTAAAATCAATGCAGACATTATTGCCAGTGATTCGATTGGGAAATTACAATTTGCAATCTTTGAAGAAACCGTCGAGCAAAATTTACTAGAGCCTACTTTTATTACGGAATATCCGATTGCTGTGTCACCACTCGCGCGGCGCTGTGATAAAAACCCTGAGATAGCCGATCGATTTGAATTGTATATTGCTGGCCGTGAGTTAGCGAATGGCTTTTCCGAATTAAATGATCCGGAGGATCAAGCGGCACGTTTTAAAGAACAAAGTTTAGCGAAAGAAAAAGGTGATCATGAAGCGATGACTTATGATAAAGATTATATCATCGCCTTGGAATATGGGTTACCGCCTACCGCCGGGGAGGGCATTGGTATCGATCGTTTAGCCATGTTGTTTACCGATTCATTATCCATTCGCGATGTAATTTTATTTCCATTAATGCGTCCGGAAAATGAATGAGGATAACTGTTTCCAAATAGATATTGTATTGAAACGATGCATGGATGAAGCCTCTTTCTCACCGTGAAAAAGAAAAACAGCCAATTAAAGCGCCCAACCGCCGGCATAGAATATAACTAATGCAATGGCAATCAGGACGGTGCCTACATTTAGTTTGCGCCATTCACCGGTACATATTCGCCGTATCACTAAAGCACTAAAGCCAAGCATAATGCCTGTCACAATATTACAGGTTAATACGATAAAGACCGCACATAACAATCCAGATACTGCATCTATAAAATCAGTAAAATTAAGTTGAGAAACATTACTTAACATCAATAATCCAACATACATTAATGCAGGTGCTGTCGCATAGGCAGGTACTAAATAGGATAGTGGTGAAATAAATAAGGTTAATAGAAATAAGACACCTACCACGGTAGCGGTCAAACCTGTTTTTCCACCGGTGGCTGTTCCAGCGGCCGATTCAATATAAACAGCGGCGGGTGATGCACCGACTAGACTGGCGAAAATACTGCTGATGGAATCTGAGGTTAAAGCTTTAGCTTCATTGTGAATCTGATTGTCTTCGCGTAGTAAGTTAGCTTGGCTGGCAACGGCACGAATGGTCCCCGTAGCATCGAATATGGCGGTCATGACCAGGGCTAAGACACTAGGTAGTATGGCAGGATGCAGGGCACCCATAATGTCCAAATTGAAGAATAGCGAGTGACCTTTTGTATCGTGAAGATGAGGTAGTGCAAAGAGCCCCTGATATTTAACATGCGGATCGAAAATTAAGCCAATGAGCGAAATAGCAATGATGACTAATAAAATCCCACCAGGGAAACGTCTTTTTTCAAGCCCAAAGATGACCGCGAGTCCCAGTAATGACATGATCGCTGGAAATGAGGTAAAGGCACCTAATGTGATAGGCAAGCCTTGTAGCGGATTTTTAATGACTAAACCGACGTTGTTAGCCGCAATTAATAATAAAAATAAGCCAATACCAATCCCTGTACCGCGCGCGACGCCCATGGGTAAATTACGCAAAATCCAAGCACGAATACCGGTAATAGAAATAAGGGTAAATAATATCCCCATCAGAAATACAGCGCCTAACGCGACCGGAATACTAATATGTTGCGTTAACACAATACTAAAGGTGGTAAATGCAGTGAGGGAAACAGCACAGCCAATAGCTAGCGGTAAATTAGCCCACAACCCCATCAGCAGAGAACCAAATCCAGCTACCAAGCAGGTTGCAACAAAGGCGGTTTCGGGTGAAAACCCAGCTTGTTTCAGCATGCCCGGTATCACAATCACGGAATAAATCATCGCTAGAAAGGTGGTGAGTCCTGCGACGAGCTCTTGTCGGATATTACTACCGCGTTCACTGATCTTGAAAAATAGTTCAAATAGGTTTTTCTGCTTTATCATGGTGCTTTCCTCTATTATGATATGAACAGAGATATTATGATATGAACAGAGATGGCAAGGTATAAATCTATAAAATAAAAACAAAAGCCCGCATAAAGCGTGCGTTGTAGTAGAGCAGTGTGTGACGGATTGCAGCGTCAACACTCGCAATTACTTGATTTTAGCTTCTTCGAAAAGTTCATGTTTACGTGTGATGGGATCATACTTTCTAAACTTTAACTTTTCGGGCTTTGTCTTCTTATTTTTATCGGTCGTATAATAATAAGCACTGGCCGTTGATTTTAATTTTACTTTATCACGCATAATAATTGCTCCGTATTACTTAAATTTTTTCGCCGCGAGCACGTAGCTCAGAAACGATTTTTTCAATGCCTTTCTTTTCGATAATACGCAAGCCATGGGCGCTCACCCGTAACTTTACAAAACGTTTTTCAGCAGCCATCCAGAGACGATGTGTTTGCAGGTTGGGTAAGAAACGGCGCTTGGTTTTTCGATTTGAGTGCGAGACATTATGTCCCACCATGGGGTTTTTACCCGTTATTTGACAGACCCTGGCCACATTAGCCTCCAATAGATGTATAAAATTTATTAACTGAACATACACGAAATTAGGAGGGTTTTATACCAAAAATACACCAAACTGTCAAAATCTTTACAGCAAACCTAGTCTGGCAAAGGAGGTTATTTGCCCCTCACCGATAATGATATGATCCAGCAAACGTACATCAATGGCTGACAAGATGGACTTTATTTCTTGGGTAATTCGCTTGTCGGCTTCGCTAGGCTCGGCTATTCCAGAGGGATGGTTGTGGGCTAAGATGACTGCGGCGGCATTGGTTTGGTAGACCTGCCGGACCAGCTCACGAGGATAGACAGCGGCCTCATTGATGCTGCCATGAAAAAGTTCTTTGAACGTTATAAAGCGGTGCCGATTATCTAGAAATAGACAGCTAAAGACTTCATAGGGGTAGGAGCGAAGTTTCGAGCTCAAATAACGTTGTACATCTTGGGGGTTATTCATGGCATCGGTACGCTCTATATTTTCCCTGAGGCAGCGAGTTGCTAGCTCTTTTGCCGCCTGTATTTGGACATACTTGGCGAAACCCAAACCGAGGGTTGTTGAGAATTCATCCAGGCTGGCAGCAATCACTTGGCGTAAAGTTCCAAATCGACTGATTAAATCGCGGCTAATATCAAGGGCTGTTTTTCCTCGGGCACCGGTACGAAGTAATACCGCCAATAGTTCAGCATCGGATAATGCCGCGGCTCCTTGAGCTAATAATTTTTCACGGGGACGTTCTGTCTGGGGCCAATCCATGATAGACATCGTTTTTTTCCTTAATTTAAGGGCGTCGTCCTAGCGAACGCCAGTATCCAGATAATTATCGATGGTTTTAATAGTTTTTTCAACGGCACTGCGCTGACACAAGCTGTATGATTGTGTTCCATTCTTCTGTCGTAATAGGCATTACAGAAAGGCGATTACCTTTTTGTAGCAAACACATCGATGTGAGAGACGGTTGTTTTTTTAAGGTGTCTAAGCGAAGTGTTGCCGTAAATTTTTCGGTAAATTTTACATCCACGCAAACCCACTGTGGTTTGTCAGCTTTGCTTTTGGGATCATAATGATGATGAGATGGATCAAAGGCCGTTTTATCGGTATAAGCTGGTTTTACTATTTTTATAATGCCGACGATGCCAGGGTTTGGACAACTGGAATGATAAAAAAAAGCCAGATCGTTGACTTGCATGGCTTGTAAAAAATTACGTGCCTGGTAGTTGCGCACACCATCCCACGGTTCTATTTGTTGAGGCCTTTTTTCAAGATCATCAATGCTAAAACTAGTAGGTTCGGATTTCATTAACCAGTAATGAGCCATTTTATACGCTTCTATTGTGAGTATGTTCTTTTAAGGCTTGTTGTAGAAAAGCTGAAATCTCATCCATTGGAATCGCTTTTTCGGCCTCTTCTTTTCGGTTTTTATATTTAATTAAACCATTTTGTAACTCGCTTTCTTTAATCACTAATCGATGCGGAATACCTATTAAATCCATATCGGCAAATAATGCGCCAGGTCTTTCATTGCGATCATCTAACAAGACTTCAATGTGTTGTTCGCTCAATTGTTTATAGAGTAAATCAGCGCATTGTTTAACGGATTCGGAGCGGTGATAGCCAATAGGAATAATAGAAACTTGGAAAGGTGCCATATTGATGGGCCAGAGAATACCGCGATCATCATGGTTTTGTTCAATCGCCGCACCAACGATTCGCGATACGCCTATACCATAGCAACCCATTTCTAAGTGTTTCGATGTACCATCTTCAAGTGTGGTGCGGGCATTCATAGCAAGACTATATTTGTTACCAAGTTGGAAAATATGTCCTACCTCAATACCCCGATCCATTTTTAAATGTCCTTTTCCATCTGGACTTAAATCACCTACGACGACTTCACGTAAATCAGCTACTTTAGGCAGCGGACAATCTCGTTGCCAATTAACATGTTTAAAATGCATATCTTTTTCATTTGCGCCACAAATAAAATTAGCCATCACAGCTGCGGATTGATCGACGATTAACGGAATAGATAAACCGATAGGGCCTATATAACCCACAGGTGCACCGACTAATTGCTTAATTTCAGTTTCTTCAGCCAATTGTAGGGGATATAAAATCTCAGGTAGCTTGGCTAATTTAGTGGGGTTTAGTTCATGATCGCCGCGTAGTACCAATGCAATTAAAGGTTGTTCTTTACCTTTGACAATCAATAATTTTATACAGTCTTTCGCTTCAACCTTAAGATAATCACTGAGTGCAGCAATGGTTTTTTGTCCGGGTGTTTCTACTTTTTCCATCTTGGCCGAGGGTGCCGGACGTTGGTCTAAAGAAACCAAGCTGGTCGCTAATTCGGCATTAGCGGCATAGTCACTGCTGTCACTATAAAATATTTTATCTTCACCTGTTGCGGCTAATACCTGAAATTCCTGAGATTGGCTGCCGCCGATATTGCCGGTATCGGCTAATACGGCACGGAATTTTAATCCTAAGGAAGTGAAAATTCGTGTGTAAGCTTCGTACATGGCTTGGTAAGTTTTGGTTAAGGAGTCTTTATCGCGGTGAAAAGAATAAGCATCTTTCATGAGAAATTCTCTGGCACGCATCACGCCAAAACGAGGCCGTATTTCATCACGAAATTTGGTTTGAATTTGGTAAAAAGTTAGCGGTAATTGTTTATAGCTACGTACTTCATGGCGTAGCAAGGCGGTGATAACTTCTTCATGGGTGGGTCCAAAACAAAAAAGACGCTTATGGCGATCCGTAATACGTAACAATTCAGGTCCATACGCTTGCCAACGTTGGGACTCTTCCCATAGTTCAGCAGGTTGTAGGTTAGGCATGAGGATTTCTTGTGCGCCAATGCGATTCATTTCTTGGCGAACAATAGCTTCAACTTTACGCACAACACGCAATCCTAATGGTAACCAGGTGTAAATACCGGAGGCTAATTTTCGGATCATGCCGGCTCGCAACATCAGTTGATGGCTGATGACTTCTGCATCTGCAGGCGTTTCTTTGAGAGTAGGAAAGTAGAGCTGGCTACAGCGCATAGTTGATTCGCCTAGGTTGATGAGATAGGTACGGTCTTATATTAGGGTATGGTTATCAAAATAATGGTCCTTATTGTAAATCCAATCATGATAAAAAAATAGATTTTATTTTTTGCTAACTTTATTTATACGAGGCGTATTAATTTTGCTTTAAGTTTTTTTGGTTATGATCGATACCTTCTATTTTAAGCTCTCAGGGGTGTTCCCGTTATCATGATTGAGTTGATGAATTTTTTGAGGCTTAGCTATAATGAGCATGGGATTGCTTATAGCTTAGCTAAACAGGCTTTAGAGGCCTTTCTTTTAGGTGATGAGGCTTTTTTACGGTATAAGGAACGCATAAGGACTATCAGTAACAAAGCGTTTCTTGAGCAGTTTCAAACGTTGCTTCAAGCACTTAATGGATGCACGAAGCTTGCGAGTGAAGCAGAACATATTGAAAATGAAGGCGGTCGGCATCGATTTAATTTATTGTACGATTACGCCGTCATTTTGCTAGGGGAGCCTGCCGCAGAAATTACCCTTTATAAAGTTTATTCAAAGGCTTGCCAAGATATATTTTCTTTCTTGGCGTCTGTGGCAGCGCAAAGTAAAGAAGCTCAACCATCACGTTATTTACCCTATGGGGATGCGGTTAATATTTCAGAAAATTCTAACACTGAAATTACTGCACAACATCAGCTCATTAAAACAGAAGACGGCATTAAGAAAATTGATTGATTTATTGTGCTTTACGATGATAATGCGCTGGAAGCCTATCTTAAAAAATTGCAAAATTGTTCCGAAAGGGATCGCTTGGCTATCCATTTAATGCCGCATTTGAATTTGAATACCAGCGCTTACCCCTTAATATTGATATACCATGCGGATCAGGCTTGTTGGTTCATTGAAAATTGTGGTGACTCTACGCTTTCTGCTTCTTTTGCTAAAGATAAGTTTGCTGATATAGCACACAAAATAAAACAAGATATGGGGTTTCAGCATAGTCATGAATTTCTTCTAGAAACCAGCTTTTATTACCTCTATAACCAAGGATCAGGGTTAAAGCTTAGCGCCGCTATGCCCTTTTTTATGGCAGAAATAGGTGATTGGGAAAGTGTTGAGGTTTTGTTAGAAGAAGAGTTGGTAGATGTCAATACGCAAGCAGTGGATGGGGCTACTTTACTTCATCATGCTGTAAAAAGTGGTGATTTTTATAGGGTTCAGCTTTTGTTGGATAAAGGGGCGAATCCTAATATTGAAACAAAAAATGGCGAGACGGCATTTACACTGGCTGTATCAATTTCTTTGTCAGAGCAGAATAAAATTGATTATGAAGATATCCTTAAAGCCTTGATAGATAAAGGAATCAATTTTTCTAGGCAGAAAAACAGCCTTATTAGTAAGGAAGCCTTGTCTGATTCTGGCGTGCAGCAATGCGTGACGGAAATAGAAAAATATAGCCAGTGTTTAAATAAAAAATGGATTGGACGTGATCTTGCTAAAAAGAAATCGCTTGCTTTGATGAACATTGTTCAAGCCTGTAAAGCTAATGGAACATTTTTCTCAGGGGCACAGCTAGCGCATGTTCGGCGCGTTATTCAGCAAGAAGAAGCCATTTTATCGCAACACCGGCATTGGCCGCAGGGTATCCTCCTGTATTTTTTTAAACAGCCTATTTTGAAAAATCGTGTCAGCAGTTATAAAAAAGTGATGGCCTTAGACCACGCTATTAAATGTTTGTTAGTGGCTTAAGTAGACCCCAAAGGCAGCCCAATATGTCTTTCCCTCTGCCCTATATATACCCATTACACTTGAAAATGCGAGAAGCATTTTCAAGTGCTTTCTTATCGCGATGGAGATTTTTAAGCGGTATATACAAAGCTGGCGGAATATTACGCACTCGATTAAAATACCCGCCAGCTGATGGCAGCCTAAAGAATTAGGCGTTATTTCCGTTTTTTGTTTATACGCTCATATACTCACAGTAATGGGGGATTTTCCAAGACAGCACCGAAAATTCAAGTGCGAAGCGTATATATGAAGCGGGATGGATATTTGAGAGGCGGTATCCGCCGCTTCGAGTACAATGCGACTATACTAACTAATTATAAAGAGAGGAGTTAAGGAACCACTATGCCTATTTACGAGTATCAATGTACTGCTTGTGGCCACCATTTTGATACCATTCAGACCTTTAAAGAGGAGGCATTGATTCATTGCCCGGTGTGCGGAGAGCCAACGCTTAAAAAACTCATTTCTGCGCCGGCCTTCCATTTAAAGGGCAGTGGTTGGTATGTGACTGATTTTAAAAACCAAGCGAAGCCGAATACAGAAAGCCAGGGAAATAAAGAGGCTACTTCAACCAAGAAAAAGATTGCAGAAGAAGCGCCTAACAAAGCGTTGGCGACGGAATCTAAAAAAACTGAAAAATCACCTATAAAAAAATCGGATAAAACCGATGAATAGTTACAAGAGTTAAAAATTATGACGCAAAGAACACATTATTGTAGCCAATTAGGCGAGGAACTCCTGCAAAAAACCGTTCAAGTACGGGGGTGGGTTCACTATAGGCGTGACCACGGCGGTATTATTTTTGTTGATTTACGTGACCGTAGCGGACTTTTACAATTGGTCTTTAACCCTGAACAAACTGAACTTTTTAAACAAGCTGAAAGCTTACGTAATGAATATGTGATTGCGGTGGAAGGTCAGGTCAGCTTGCGTCCTGTGGGTACGGAAAATAAGCAGCTGAAATCCGGTAAAGTAGAGCTTCAGGTGGCAAAGCTAACTATTTTAAATACTTCATTGGCATTGCCTTTTGCTATCGATAGTTATACTCCAGTGAGTGAAGAGGTGGCGCTGAAGTATCGTTATCTGGACTTACGCCGGCCGGATATGCAAGCACGGTTTATTTTACGTACCAAAGTGGTTAGCTTTATTCGTCGCTTTTTGGAAGAAAAAAACTTCTTAGAATTGGAAACACCTATTTTAACCAAAGCCACACCGGAAGGCGCGCGTGATTATTTAGTGCCTAGCCGCGTTCATCCCGGTTCATTTTATGCTTTACCTCAATCCCCACAATTATTTAAACAATTATTGATGATGTCGGGATTTGATCGTTATTATCAAGTTGTGCGTTGTTTTCGTGATGAAGACTTGAGAGCGGATCGGCAACCTGAATTTACCCAGCTTGATATGGAACTCTCGTTTTGTGATGAGAAAACCATTCAGGATTTAACTGAAAATCTCATTTCTTCGTTGTTTAAAGAAATTCTACAGGTTTCATTGCCGCATCCTTTTCCGCGCATGAGCTATCAGGAAGCGATGCAACGTTATGGTAGTGATAAACCTGATTTACGTATTTCTTTAGAATTAATTGATATCGCTGATTTAGTTCAAGGGATTGAATTTAAGGTTTTTGCTGATCCCGCTGCAGATCCACAAGGTCGGGTTGTTGCACTGCGTATTCCGAATGCTGTTGATTTAACGAGAAAAACGATTGACGAATACACGCAGTACGTGAGTATTTTTGGCGCCAAAGGCTTGGCGTATATTAAAGTAATTGATCGGAATAAAGGCTTGGAAGGGCTGCAATCACCGATACTTAAATTTATTCCTGAAGCGGTGGTGACGGCTATTTTAGAAAGAGTTGATGCTCAAACCGGCGATATTATTTTCTTTGGTGCTGGCAAATCCAAAATCGTGAGTGATTCATTAGGTGCGTTGCGTGTTAAATGCGGACATGATTTTAAATTAGTGAAAGCCGGTTTTGCGCCGTTATGGGTCGTCGATTTTCCTTTATTTGAATTCGACGAAAAAGAACAGCGTTTACAAGCATTGCACCATCCTTTTACAGCGCCTCAAGTAGCTGATGTGGATGAACTACAAGCGAAAAGTGCCACCTGTCTTTCTCGTGCTTATGATATGGTACTTAATGGCTGTGAGATTGGAGGGGGATCCATTCGTATCCATGATTCTCATGTACAAGCCGCTGTTTTTGATTTATTAGCGATTAGCGAACAAGAACAAAAAGACAAATTTGGATTTTTATTGGAGGCGCTAAAATACGGTTGTCCTCCTCATGGCGGTATTGCGTTTGGTTTGGATCGCTTAGTCATGTTAATGACCGGTGCATCTTCTATTCGCGATGTGATTTTATTTCCGAAAACGCAGGCGGCCCGCTGTCCTTTAACAGAAGCGCCCAGTGCGGTGAGTCTTGCACAATTGAATGAATTATCGATTCAAGTTCGAAAAAAATAGAGGGTTTGCTTATGTCACAATCGTTACCACCTAATTTAGTCAAAGCAACAACAGGTCAGTATTCCATTCCTATCCGTGCTATTTTTTCTGAAGCCTGGCATCGAATAAAAGGCATGAAAAAATCTTTTTGGGGTGGGTTTGCCTTACTTTTTCTTACCCTAGTGGGTATTTATGTGTTATTTCAATTTTTCTTGGCGGTTTGCTCGGTGTTGCACTTGTATAAGGCAGGGGCGATAGGTGGGTTTATTGCTGGCGGTTTTTTTGAAGTATTACGTTTATTATTAAGTATGTCGCTGGTTTTTTTAGCGTTACAACATCTTCGTCGTCAATCTATTACTTCAACGATGGTTTTTGAATTCCGTAAAGCCTGGAAACCGTTAACGATCATTGCGGTGAGTTTTTATTTATTGAATTTTCTTTTAGTTTCGAGTGGGAAACTGATTTTAAACAAGTTTAATGCGCCCGGTTTAGAAAATGCCTTTGCTCTTGGCATGGGAATACAATTTATTGTATTTATTATTTTATTTACCTATATCGCCATGCTTATTACGATGAGCATGTTATTGATTTTAGATAAAAAAATGTCGCTTAAAGAAAGTTTTACGGTTGCTTTTAAGTCAATTAACCAGCATGTGTTTAAAAATATAGCTTTATTGTTAGCGACTAGTTTTTTATTTTTAGGCATAGGTCTTGTAACATTAGGGGTTGGTTTGATTTGGTTATTGCCTTTTATGTCGTTAGTGTCGGCAATCCAGTATCAACGAATTTTTTGTACGGATTCGATTGATTAAGTAGGATTGAAAAAAGCCGAAACAGGGTTGTTTCGGCTTTTTTATGAGCCAAGGCGATTTACGTCCGGTGTCTCAGGAGCACCACCATCCACATTCATCCTGGAAAGACGGCCTCCTTTTTACGGTTGATTTCTCGACGCCATATTGTTTTCACAATAATCTTTTTGTCTCATTGTTGCTTCTGTTCGATCAGTACTTGAACTCGTTTGGGGAAAGAAAGAAGCAGTAGACGGTAATTTTTGCTGGCTTGAACAGGAGTCTGTTTCAGAGTGATCGGCAGAACACCCTAGCATCTTGATGGCCTCATCAAATAAAGTGTATGCTTCACCAATAAACCCGAAAATCGTTACTCGACCCTGGTCCATAGGGGTTTTAAGAATGGTGTCCTTAATAGATGCTTGATTAAAATAAGTTGCTTTTTTACCCGTTGCTTCTAGATACTCACACAAAACATCGCGGACTTCTTTTACAGAAAGACTTAATTCTGCATATGCAATACAGAGAAGCTTAGCAGAGATTTCGAAAAGGCTAATGGGTTTAGTTTCAGGATGAGCATGAAAGTAATCGAAATCACGTTTATCTGGAACCGCAGCTTTTATTCTTTGGTTTCGGTTTTGTTCCTCAATATTATCTATAATTTGTTCGTATCGTTCTTGTTCTGTTCGCTCTTCTCGTTCTTCAGCACGGCGCAACACTCCATCCGTATTTTCTTGTTCTTGGGTAAGCCCCGAAAACAGCCTGCGCTGGAGTACTCTTGCTTCCATCTTATCTTGTTGGCTAAGATCTTCACCTAACATAAGCTTTTCTAGTAGCAAATTTAGCTCGTAAGCTAGGAAAAATTCTTCCTTAATAAGTAGGGGGTTTTTGACGCCTACTGTGCGCGAGCTATAAAATGAAGATAAGTGTATAGGTATTATACGTTCAAAGGGCAATCCCCTAAATCCTCGTGGTCTCTCTATATTTAAAAAATAACGTAGTTGCCTATTTTTTCTATCAATCAACATTATTTTCAGCGCAAAAGATTCTTTTCCTCCCGGGCAATATTCGATTAAAAGTTTTCCTGCTTTCACTAGTACTGTTTCTCTACCATTTGTTATGGGGCGTATAACAAAATCTTCTTCCTCATACAATTTGCTTTCTAATGCAACTAAAGGAATAGCCTGCAATTCACGGACATTGTAAGCTTTTATTTTAAGTTTATTACGGCCATGGTTCACTTCGTTATAATATGGATGAATGTAGGCATCACATGGAGATTTACTTACTTCACTAATTCTTCTTTTTCGCATGGATAAGTCCCTATTCTGCTTTGTATCATAGATTTTTTATAATTATCACTACGCGGTTAACATGTATAGATGTTTCGCTTAATACACGAACTATTATATAAATAAAAAATCTTTCCGCAAATAGTTTTTTGCTATAGCCTGAACGACTGAGTTATGATAGGGGCATGTGTATTTAAGCTAAAATTAATATCCGTAAACAAAGAGAAGTGGTATGGCTGGACACAGTAAATGGGCAAATATTCAGCATCGAAAAAATGCACAAGATGCTAAGCGCGGTAAATTATTTACCAAATTGATTCGTGAAATTACGGTCGCGGCGCGAATGGGTGGCGGGGAGCTGAGTAAAAATCCTCGTTTACGTTTAGCTGTCGATAAAGCCTTATCGGCGAATATGAGCAAGGATACGATTGAGCGTGCGACTAAAAAAGGTGCCGGTGGCTTAGAAGGCGCGCAAATGGAAGAAATACGTTATGAAGGATACGGGCCAAAAGGTGTGGCCGTTCTCGTGGATGTATTAACGGATAATCGAAATCGAACCGTTGCTGAAGTACGACACGCGTTTACAAAATGCGGTGGTAATTTGGGTACTAGCGGTTCTGTTGCTTATTTATTTAATAAAAAAGGCGTTATTACGTTTGAGCCGGGTGCTGAAGAAGAAAAGATTTTAGAGCTAGCATTAGAGGCGGGCGCGGACGACGTGGTGACGTATCCCGATAAAAGTATTGATGTGTTTAGCTCAGAAACATTGCTGCCACAATTAAAAGCATTATTTGAAGAAAAAAAATTAATGCCGGTTAATAGTGAAGTCACTTGGTTGGCGGCAACGCATGTGGCATTGTCGGGCGACGATGCGGAGAAAATGGAACGTTTAACATCGATGTTAGAAGATTTAGACGACGTACAAATGGTTTATTCTAATCAGGAATAATCAGAAACCGTCATGGCGAGCGAATGTAATGAGCGTGGCCATCCGTCATTGCGAGTGCCGTAGGCACGAAGCAATCTAGGTATCCCTAGCTGGATTGCCGCGTGCTTCGCGCTCGCAATGATAACAATGGCAAATTTATTATGGCGATTATTTTGGGTATCGATCCGGGTTCTTGTATTACCGGGTATGGGGTTATCCAAAGTACCGAATCCAAACTCACTTATCTTGATAGTGGTTGTATCAAGTTAGGAAATAACCCTTTCTCAGAACGTTTAAAGAAAATATTCGATGGTTTACAAATTATATTAAACGAATATAAACCGACCGATGTTGCCATTGAACAAGTTTTTTTTCACATCAATCCCAATGCCGCACTTAAATTAGGTCAAGCCCGAGGGGCTGCCATTGTTGCTGCGGCGGTATCCGAGCTTTCTGTCAGTGAATATTCGGCGCGACAAGTTAAACAATCCGTTGTAGGCTATGGTGCGGCGAATAAACAGCAAGTACAACACATGGTGCGCTTGTTGCTTAATTTAAGCGATTCTCCTCAAGCGGATGCGGCGGATGCGCTTGCCATTGCCGTCTGTCATGCACAATCAAAACCGCTACAAACAGCACTTGCGCAAGAAATGGGATTACAGAAACGATTTAGACGAGGAAGGTTACGATGATTAATCGATTACGTGGCAAGTTAATTGAAAAACAACCGCCTTTTTTGCTATTAGAAATGGCGAATGCATTTACGTATGAAGTACAAGCGTCGATGCATACTTTTTACCAGTTACCGGAATTGGGTCAAGAAGTGATGCTTTATACGCAATTTATCGTTCGTGAAGACGGGCATTATTTATATGGCTTTAGTGATGCACAAGAACGTGCTTTATTTTCCCAGCTTTTAAAAGTAAACAATGTGGGTCCTAAAGTAGCCTTAGGTATTTTATCTAAAATTGAATCGTCTGAATTAATTGCGTGTGTAGAACAGCAAGATATTGCGACGTTACAACGTGTGCCTGGGATTGGCAGAAAAACCGCCGAACGTTTAGTGATTGAAATGCGTGATCGATTAAGTGCGCTGGTTAATAATGAATCACAGAAGTCTATTGCGACGATGGGTGATAAAACAGATATGTCGCGTCAGTATCAACAAGACGCTATTTCTGCGTTGATTGCCTTAGGTTATAAACCTCAAGAAGCCAATCGTGCCGTATTAAAAATTAAAGCGGATCATTCATCGGTTGAAATGTTGATTCGTAGCGCATTAAAAAATATGGATACGCACTAAGCTAAGCGTTAAACCTACTATTTCCATTTATTATCTACCGTTTAATCCTTACCTAAAAAGTAATATTAATGTTTACAGCATGATTTTTTTATAAAAACACGTATAATTATTCCGATCATAAATATTATGGAGAAGTATAAATGGAAGAAGAGATTAAAAAATTTAAAAAATCTATTATTGAAGGAAATGCTGCGACGATTGAGGAGTTTTTAAAAAAATACCAACATAATGATGTTGCAAACTGGCTACTAGATGACAATGGAAAATCTGCATTGCATTATCTTTCAAAAGGGGAGTTTTGTGAAAATATATCCAATCGAGAAATTTTGGCTGACTTATTATTAAAATATGGGGCAGACGTTAATCTAAAAGACAAATCCGGTATAACGCCGCTTCATGAAGCGAGCACTAGTTTTTTTACGGGATTAGTTAAGCTTTTTTTAGAAAATGCCGCTGATGTTAAAGTAGTTACTGATACCGGACACACTGTGCTTCAATTACCTGTATTGCACGGGTGATATTGAAATAGTCGATATGCTTTTAGATGCAGGCGCTGATGCGGTGGTTGATACCCTTAGTGAACGGGGTGATGCCGTCATCCATAATGTATTAGAAAACGACACAGAAGATAATGATTTATTAAAGAGGCTCATCGAGGTAGGCGCTAATATTAATATACCCGATAAAAAAGGCTGTACTCTTCTCCATCTTAATGTTTTGTACTATAAAAGTGAAATAGCTAATAAAATGCTCTTAGTTCATGGGGCGGACTATTTAATAGAGGATGAAAATGGGATGACAGCACTGCAATATGCGGCAAAAACTGGTTTTTATCCTTTAATAGATGAGCTTATAAAAGTTAAATTGTCAAAACGTAGTGCTGCTTCTATAGATGAAATTGTTAAAATTTTTAAGATTATTTTATTAGAAAATCCACGATTATTAAAGCCTAAAGCTCTGCTTCAGTCTGTTTCTTCTTTGGAGGACTATCTAGCAAATGAATGGGATAGCCTTCAGCAAGAATTACAATTAATAAAAGATGAAAAGATAGGCGATAGCAAGTATTCTCTTTATGATGCTTTAATATGCTACAAGATTTTTAGCAATACAAAAGTATTAGCGTCCATTAATGATGACACTTTAAAACGCTTTCCTAATTTTTTAAACGAAATAAAAACTTTGAAAAAACATATGAGAAAACGTGAAGCTTCGCCATTAGGTATGGCAAGTAAAAAGTTCAAATTATCTACCGCGGAAAGCCTAAGTGACAGGTCTTTATCGAGTACCTCTGAAGAAAGCCAAGATAAGACCTTCAAACCCGCTTAATCGACGATTTAATCCATCCTGTTGAAGCCTAAATGCCTATACAGCAGAGTGAAAATTTCTATATGCTGAAGCGGCAAGCTTTAGAAGAGGCGCTACTATTTAATAACGCAATAAAGAAGTCATTTGAATTGGAGATACCAACTCTTTAAGCGAAATGGGTATATACTAAGCATAGTTATTCTTAATATACCTTGACGCTATGTTGTTATCTGATCGACTGATTAGTGCTAAAAAATTATCTGAAGACGATAAGCTGATGCCACGTATACGTCCGTTAACGCTGGCTGATTATTTAGGACAGTCTTCTGTTTCTGAGCAAATGAGCCTTTTTATTCAGGCCGCACGCGCACGCAATGAAGCACTGGATCATGTACTCATCGTGGGGCCGCCGGGATTGGGGAAAACAACCTTGGCACATATTATTGCCAATGAAATGAACGTATCGCTGAAACAAACCTCGGGTCCTATTTTAGAAAAGGCGGGCGATTTAGCAGCATTGCTGACACACCTAGAAGGCCGAGAAGTTTTATTTATTGATGAAATACATCGTTTAAGTCCGGTTATTGAAGAAATATTATATCCCGCCTTAGAAGACTACCAATTAGATATCATGATAGGCGAGGGTCCGGCGGCGCGCTCTATTAAATTAGATTTACCACCATTTACTTTAATTGGCGCGACAACGCGTGCGGGGTTATTGACCTCTCCGTTGCGTGATCGTTTTGGTATTGTGCAGCGACTTGAATTTTATAATGTGGAAGATTTAAGTCGTATTGTGATCCGTTCTGCTCGTATTTTGAACGTAAAAATTGATCCCAGCGGTGCGATGGAAATTGCTAAGCGTGCTAGGGGTACGCCGCGTATTGCTAACCGTTTATTGCGACGGGTTAGGGATTTTGCAGAAGTGAAAGCCGATGGGCATATTGATGGGTCACTGGCGGCCCAAGCATTAGATTTGTTGGAGGTTGATCGGCAAGGTTTTGATCAACAGGATCGTAAATTATTACTCAGTCTTATCGAAAAATTCGATGGTGGTCCGGTTGGTTTAGATAGTTTAGCGGCAGCTATTGGTGAGGAGCGCGATACGATCGAAGAAGTGATTGAACCGTATTTAATTCAACAAGGCTTTATGATGCGTACATCACGGGGTCGCATTGCTACTAAACAGACCTATTTGCACTTCGGTCTTTCTTTTCCTGCGCATCTGAATGCCGATAAACAACCTCTTTTTGATTTTTCTGATAAGATTAAGTGAGATACGACGTCATTGCGAGCGCTGTAAGCGCGCGGCAATCCAAGAAAAAAGTGTTGGCTGGCCACGCTCACTAACGTTCGCTCGCCATGACGATGGTTGCTGTTATTATAATAATTGATGCATAAATAAAGGGGATATGAATGCCAATCGCTGATCCAACTTTCTGGAGTTACTTTTTACAAGCAAGCTTTGTTGTAAAATTGGTGATGCTATTGCTGCTTTTAGCATCAATTTTATCATGGTCAATTATTCTACATCGGGGTTTTTTTCTACGACGCACAAAAACGGTGCTGGCTGAATTTGAAGAAAAATTTTGGTCAGGTTTGGACTTGAGTAAACTTTATACTGAGTTAAGTCGCGTCGCCGATGAACACGAAGGCTTGGCACATATCTTTCATGCGGGCTTTCGTGAATTTGTGCGCTTACACAAACAAGTAGGCGATAAACCGGTCATCATTATGGAAGGAGTTCAGCGTGCCATGCGTATTGCTTACGCGCAGCAACACCAACGCTTAGAAAAGCATCTCGATTTTTTAGCAACCTTAGGTTCTACCAGCCCTTATATCGGATTATTTGGAACGGTATGGGGGATTATGACCTCCTTTCAAGCGTTATCGGCTTCGCAACAAGCGTCAACAATTGCCATGGTTGCACCCGGTATTTCTGAAGCCTTAATTGCGACAGCCATGGGTTTATTTGTGGCGATTCCAGCGGTTATTTTTTATAACCGCTATGCCAGTCAAATTCAGCATTTACTCCATCAGTACCATACTTTCCAAGAAGAGTTCTCAAATATTCTCCATAGACAGATTCATGGTAGTCATCATGTTTCATAATAAATCTCGGCATCAACGCCATAAAGGTCCACTCTCAGAGATTAATGTGGTCCCCTATATTGATGTCATGTTGGTATTGCTGGTTATTTTTATGGTAACAACGCCTTTATTGTCTCAGGGCATCAAAGTTAATTTGCCCAAAGCACAAGCTCAGACAATCTCACAATCACAAGAACCTATCATTGTTTCAGTCGATGGTGAAGGTCATTTTTATTTAAATACCAGCGTGCATCCTGAAGTAGCGCTTGATGAGGTACAACTTAGCCAAGAAGTCAGGCAACAATTAGAATTAGCTCAGCAAAAAAATCAAGTGCGTCAAGTTTTTGTTAAGGGAGATAGGAACGTCAACTATGGGAAAGTGGTAGGCGCCATGGTTTTATTACAGAAGGCGGGTGCTATTAATATTGGATTAATAACGGAGTCCCCTCATAAATTGGCTGCTTGAGCTATGAAATCTTATTCTGTCAATTGTAAAGAAGATTATCGTTTTACTTTATTACTTGCCACCTTATTCCATATTGTATTGTTTTCAGCTTTATTTTTAACACTGCGTTGTCCTAAGCCCTTATTGTTGAGTGCTGCAGTGCCTTTAGCGATTATTCATGCGACAGCGATGGAGACTATTCCATTGTCGCCGCCTGTTCCTGCTGCCGAAGAAAAAATTAAAATACCTGTTAAAACAGCGCCTGTGCTTATAAAGCCTGCACTAATCGAAAAAAGTCCTCTAACGTTAGCGGTTAAAGAGAAAAAAATAGTTAAAAAGCAAGTCAATCCAACGCCAGCGCAGCTTAAACCCCGCTTAAAAACAACGATAACTACGCCAGAAAAAACAGCCACTCCATTAACACAACATAAGTTAGTAAAAAAAGAAAAAAATGCTAACCATCCTTTATCGCTTAAATCTCTACAAATAGCACAAAAAAATGTACAGCAGTTATTACAACAAGAAGTCAGTAGTACCCTACAGAAAAACCAAATGGCAACGCGTAATGCAGCAGCGACTACAAAATATAGACATTTAATTTTGCAATCTATTGCACAGCAATGGATTATTCCCCCTGATGTGGATAAGCACTTAGAAACCAGATTAGTGGTACAACTTGCGCCCGGTGGTATGGTATTAGAAGTGGTGATTATAAAAGGTAGTGGTAACGCTGTTTTAGATCGTTCGGTACAGACGGCTATTTATAAAGCATCACCATTACCTGTTCCTAAAGAGAGTGGTTTGTTTAATAGCTTTAGGCAAATTAATCTCACTGTAAGACCAGAAGGTTTAATTTCTTAGCTATTTAACTCTTTTTATCACGCCTCATTTCTTGGTATCCTTATGTATCTATTTCAAGGAGAATCATTATTATGGTTCGCAAATTACCTAAGGAACATGCTGAGCCTTTTTCCTTTCCAAACCACTTACTATCAAAGAAATTGCTGTCATTTAACGATTATCCTGAGAATAACGCGCATTGTATTGATATCGATGTAAGAATTAAAAATGTTTATGGTTATGATCAGCGTTCACCTATTTATTATAACGAGCGGTTGAATGATCCTGAAGCGATAGATCATTTTATTCATTCAGAAGAATTTAATATTTTAATCACAGAATTAAAAATATGTATTGACTACATTAATGACTGGGCCCTAGAAAAAAAAATTGTATTCAAATGGCAGCAAGATGCCAGCCAGTCTACAGCGAGTTCCGTACTAACAAATTTTTTACATCGCTTACAAGGCGAGGCATTTTCTTGGTATAGAACTTACCTTTATAGCGAAGGTAAAAAAAACCTTGAAATCATTGCTGCTTTAATAAGAGACGAAAGCATTAGCTTAGAATTTCGAAAAGAAGTGATTGTTTTACTATTAGATGAAAATAACTTTAATCGTTGTGTAGCGGCTTGTTTGACAAATCTCTCTGATGCAGCAGAAAAATTAAGAAGCAATGACCATTTTTTACCGATTGATTTAATAAAATCATTTATAGTGATAATGGCCAGAGAAGTAGCGCTAAGCAATAGCTTGCACGATTCCCGATCTTACAGTGCAGTTCTTTGTGCCTATACAGGCCGTTCAATCGCAAATTACGAAATCCATGCGGTAAATTATCTCTGTGAACGGCTTAAATTTGATTTAAGGCTCTATTTTTTAGATCTGCCTAATGATCCTTATGTTGATGAGTTTATTTATACGCTTGAGTTCAGCAAATTTAAGAAACCTGGGCAAGAAGATAGCCTTTACGTTCAATATTTTCATGAGTTTGAACGGCGGTTCAATGCAACTAATTTAGTTAGATTCATGAGTTATCGACTTTATGAGTCCTGTTCGACTTATTTAGGTGATTATCAGGCACTACAAACTTTTATAGAGAGTCAATTAATCAAATTAGGTAACGATGCTGAATTTAGTTGGGCTGAAATTTTCACTGAAGAGGGGGGCTTAAAAACAGTAGATGATTTTATGATTACCATTGCCGAGCGTTTGCTAGATAGCAAGTGGTTAGAGTTTACTCCTATAAAATCAAATAATCCTTTGCTTGATTGGTTTAAGGTTATTTTAGGTGCCTATCAAGCGCCAGTAAATCCAACCTTAAATATAACATTATTTAGAATTTATCCCAATAATATTGCTTTAAGTTGGGTGAAGAGAGAGGATAGGCGCGAAGCCCTTCTTGATGTTCTTACAACCGAAGAGGGGGTTGAGTGGTTAAACAGCCATATTTTTTCTGATCCTAAAAATTTAAATGATCTTCTGCAGAACATACAAGATCTTATTTTATTTTTTAAATACTTACCTGAATCTCTTCATTTAAACATACTAGAAAAACTAGCTATTATTGGCTTTGATATACCTTCAATTCTAGTCGATAAATTAGATGAATCTATAAGCTTCATTGATTTTTATACGCTATTCACGGGTTTATCAAGCCAAGGCAAAGAGTTTTTTATAAGTCATTATTCTAAACTGGTTTATTCGATATTGGATGATATTCTCCAGCAGGTAGAAGACCTCAATCATAATAAAGTTTTATCCATGATTAACTGGTTTATCCGTAGGATAATAAAGGCTGGTTTTCGGGATTTTAGTGGTATTCGGTTTAAAAAAAGAGATATACGTTACGACACGGTAGAAAGAGCCAGCTATTTAGACAATATAGATTTCTCAAACACTATCTTATCGAATGTCGAATTTTATGAAGCTATTTCAAACTGTCTTTTTCTGCATGCAAATTTACAAGGGGTGATATTTATCGATACTCGCATATCAGATACTAATTTTAGTTATGCTAAGTTTTCAAAGTGTACATTTGAGAGAGCTTATCTATCGGCTGTTAACGCGATAGGAGCGAATGTAAAAGATACAGATATTCTGAATTCCAGTTTAATTCGAGTTGTTTTTAATGCGGCTAATTTAAAGCATGTCAATTTTGTTAATACTGAGATCATATCCGCTTATTTAAAGGAAGCTAAACTATCATATGTTCACTTGAGGAGAGGTGAATTGATCGATACTCTCTTTGAGGGTACGCAATTAAATGGAGTTAGTTTTGATAGCAGTGAAATGTTGGGTATAGATTTTAATAGGGCGCATTTAAGTGAGGTTGATTTTTCAACGTCAGAGTTAGTATCTGTACAACTAACAAAGTCTATTATAACGAACATTACTTTATCTGCTTCGCAGCTATATCTCTTATGTAAACAAGGGATAAGCAATTTTTCTAAGGTTCGCTTGGCGAGTAACTGGCGCAGTGAATTAACTTTTCCACGAGACTCGCTAAAATTTTTCTCTAGGGTAATGAACTCTTCTAATAATAGTCCACATTTCTTCTGTTGTAAGAAACGTAATTTTCCTTGTTTAGACAAAAATCCTATAGAGTAAAACATGCAGCAAGAAAAGAAAGGGAAGTCGAGATATTAGAATGGAAGCTCGATGCATTAGAAAACATAGAAGAAGACTTCTTAAACGGCTTAGAGCAAACTTCGTTAGAACGAAAACTTTTAGAAAGAAAATATTTAGAAACAATATTCTTGAAAAGTGAGCTACTAGGTATAACATTCCAGAAATTAAAATCAAAGCAGCAGCGATTTCTGCCAAAAGGGTTATTGAGAGGCAAGCTATCAGAAAGCTATTCTAATAGCCATGCATCACCATCGATACATGTACCACAGCGTTGTTTTCATTCTTGACAAATCGATAGACAAAAATTTAGTCTCTCTTTAATATATTGCTTATCAATGAGTATACGGATATTTTTGTGTTTAAAAATGATATGATTATAAAATGTCCAATCTCGTCTTAATAGATTCACAGCAATGGGATTTTCGGCAAGGCGCCACGAAAATGAAGCAACCGGAGTGTATATATGATACATGAGGATGGCGCATTGAGCAGGAACATAGCCGAAAATTCTAGTGCGAAGCGCATAGCAAAGTGTTTGCAATCGCCTTCCTATCCTTGGTTAATTTGGGGGCTAGCGGCGGGCGCTTTTTTTATAGAATATTTTGCCCGGGTGGCGCCGGGCGTTATGATCGATTCGCTGATGCGAGATTTTAAAGTACAAGCATTAGCCTTAGGGAGTTTATCGGCTTTTTTTTATTATGCTTATGTGGGTATGCAAATACCGGTAGGGATATTAATCGATCGCTTTAGTTTGCGTTGGTTATTAACCAGCATGATTTTAGTTTGTGCCGCGGGTTGTTTTATTTTTTCTTTTAGTACTCATATACATGTGGCAGCCCTTGCACGTTTAATGATGGGCTTTGGTGCAGCTTTTGCTTTTGTCAGCGCACTAAAAGTCGCGTCAGTCTGGTTTCCGGCGCATCAATTTGGTTTGCTGGCGGGTTTAACACAGGCAATAGGGATGTTAGGGGCCGCTATCGGACAAATGCCGATGGCTTATTTAGTGGCTCATTTTGGCTGGCGCATTACTTTGTTTTTAATTGCGAGCATTATGCTGGTATTAGCTATTGTTATTGCCATCGTGGTACGCGATCGACCAACTTCTCATACCATTACACCCACTAAAAAAAACTTATTGCATTCCCCCTGGTCAGGCTTAATTGAGGTTTTAAAGAATCCACAAAGCTGGTGGAATGCTTTATTTGCGGGCCTTCTTTATGCGCCCACGGCAGCATTAGCTGAACTATGGGGCGTTAAATTTTTTCGTCAGGCTTACCACTTAAGTAATGAAATAGCCGCTATGGCAATTGGATTGATCTTTATTGGCTGGGCAATCGGCGGACCTTTAACCGGGTGGATTTCTGATCGAATAAAACGTCGAAAAATAATTTTGATACTCTCGGCCTGTTTAAGCTTTTTGATTGCGAGCGTGGTATTAATGGTAGCACATTTACCGTTACCGCTTTTATTTAGCTTATTATTTCTGTATGGCTTAGCCAATACCGGGGTTGCAACGGCCTATGCCGTCGCGGCTGAAATTAATTCACATGCGGTATCGGGTACCTCAGTGGCTTTTTCTAATATGGCTTCAGTATTAATCGGTGCAGGATTTCAGCCGTTAATTGGATGGTTATTACAGAAAAACTGGAGTGGATTAATCGAGAATGGATTACCTGTTTATTCTACTACTGATTTTCACTGGGCATTACTCGTCTTATTAAGCAGTCTTTTACTAGCCGTATTGGTTGCTTTCGGTATTAAAGAGACACATTGCCAACAAAAATATTAGAGGATTGATGTGAGAATTCAACACATTATTATTTTACTGCTAATCAACTTATGGGTTTCACCCGCACGTGCCGCACTTAATTTAGAATTGACGCAAGGGGTTTCTAATCAACTACCTATTGCGATAGTGCCTTTTTCAGGATCAGACAATTTAGCTGAAAACAACGATGTTAGCGCGATTATAAAAAATGATTTAAGTAACAGCGGCCAATTTAAAGTCGCTACACCACAAAGCGGCAGTTTACCTTATACCTTAAGCCAAGTTTCTGCGTCTTATTGGCGTAATAAAAAGTTTGACGATGTGGTGGTAGGACAGATTCAGATGATCAGTAAAGGGCAATATCGAGTCCGGTTTTCTCTCGTTAACGTTGCTCAAGGACAAAGCCAAGCCTTGATTCAACAGGAGTTTACCGCCAATGAAGCACAATTGCGCCGTTTATCACATCATATCAGTGATCTTATCTATGAAAAATTAATAGGTCTTAAAGGTATTTTTTCAACACGTATCGCTTATATCTTAGTTACCGATAAAAATAGCCACAATCGGCGCTACAGTTTACAAGTAGCCGATATGGATGGTTATAACGCTAAACCTTTACTCATTTCTAAACAGCCCATTATGTCGCCAGCCTGGTCATGTGATGGCCGACGCCTGGCTTATGTTTCATTTGAAAAAGTATTACCACGCGTCTATATACAACAGGTCAATACCGGCGAGCGTGAATTAGTGAGCAGTTATTCGGGTATTAATGGTGCGCCAGCCTGGTCACCGGATGATAAAACGCTTGCATTAGCCTTATCAAAAGATTCGGCGGTACCAAAAATCTATTTAATGAATTTAGCCAATAAAACATTACGACAAGTGACATTTGGTCTTTCTATCGACACTGAACCTAGTTTTTCTAAAGATGGACGATCCTTGTTATTTACCTCGGATAGAGGGGGTGGTCCACAGATTTATCAACTTAATCTTCGTTCGGGTAACGTTCGTCGTGTTACTTATGATGGAAACTATAATGCACGTGCTTCGTTTGCTAATGATGGAAAAACGATAGTGGTACTCAATCAGGAACAAGGATCGTATAATATAGCGGTACAAGATTTAAACGATGATAATACCTTACAAGTATTGACGCATTCTGGTTACGATGCCTCACCTAGTTTTGCGCCAAATGGTCAAATGCTGCTCTATGAATCAAAGCCGGGAAACCGCAGTATATTAGGTATGGTATCCGTGGATGGTCGAATAAATTTACGTTTACCAACGCCACAAGGTGATGTGCAAGATCCGACATGGTCACCTTTTATGTCATAACAAAATCTTAATGGAGAAAATCAATGTTAATTAAAAAAATCCTAAAAATAAGTGCAATCAGTGCAAGCTTTTTTATTTTGGCGGCTTGTTCAACAGGGAAAGATGAGTTGGGAGAAGGGAACCTGAATGCGGGGCAAAACTCAGATAAAGCTATGATCGGCGGAGCCGGAGATGTGAGTAGTTTTTATGCAGATGAAGCTAATACCAACCCTCTTAAAGTAGGAAATCAAACGTATTATTTCGAATTTGATAGTAGTGCTATTCAAAGCAATGCTATTCCTTCACTAAGAATACAGGCACATTACCTAATTAGGCATCCACAAGCTAAAATCTTAATAGCGGGTAATACCGATGAGCGTGGTAGTCGTGAATATAATATTGCTTTAGGTCAACGACGCGCATTGAGCGTTGCAAATTTTTTGCAATCGAATCGTGTAAATAAGAATCAAATTAGCCTCGTGAGCTATGGTGCAGAAAAACCGGTTGCGTTTGGCCACTCCGAAGCGGATTATTCAAAAAACCGCCGCGCCAATTTACAATACCAAGCGCCTGTTATTATGGACAAAGAGTAACTCAATGCGGCGTGTTCAAGCCGCTTAAATTAGTTAGGAACTTAATCAATGAAATTTATTAGAGCTAGTATTTTGTTATTAGGTTTTTGTATTAGTATAGGCGCTTACGCCATAGCGCCTGTTGTTGATGCCTATGATGATGGTGATGATTCTGCGCCCTCATCGACGGCATCTTCTCCTGTGCCAAAGGATACAGAGAATGCAGCTAACTCTGCAGCCAACAATAAGTCCTCGTTTTCACTAGGACAGCGCCTTTCCATTCAAGAACAACAAATTGCTAATCTAAATCCATTACTAGTACAAGTGGATGATTTGACACAAAAGGTACAAGTGCTACAAGGTAAACTAGAAGAACAGCAACATCGTATAAAATTATTAGAAGATCAAATTCGAAGCCAATATCAAGATATAGATAAACGATTAACCTCTAGAACCGCTCCTGTTTCTGCGGGATCCACTGTAAACCCAAGTTCATCACCAGTAGCTAACGCCACTCACACAAATCTTTCAGCGCCGGCTGCGGCAGTTAAAACGTCAGTTAATCCGATTCCTGGGGCAGCAACCGCCGTGGGCGAACGTGCTTATCAAGCGGCTTTTCAACTGCTAAAAAATAAACAATACCCGCTAGCTATTCAGGGATTTGAGGATTTTATCAAGAAATACCCTGCGGATATTAATCTTCCTAATGCCAATTATTTTTTAGGCCAACTGTATTTATTACAAGGGCAGCCTGAACAATCAATCGGCCGATTTAATCATTTTACCGCGGCCTATCCACAAGATGCTCGCATTCCAGATGCACTTTTACAATTAGGTTTAGCTTATTTTGCTAAAGGCGAAAAATCCACAGCAATGGATACCTTTAAAAAAATAATTCAACGCTATCCAGACTCTAAAGCGGCTCAAGCCGCACAAGCGAGGTTGCAGCAGTTTCAAGCCATGATTTCGGCCGCTAATGCGAATATAGTGGCTAAGAGTAAAGTGTAGACTATCTCCCCAAAGTTGTCGTTCCGCGGCTTGACCGCGGAATCCAAATTAAAGTATGTTCTGGACCCCGGCTTTCGCCGGGGCGACGTCCAACAACGAAGTTAATCAAAAGACGATGGTTTTAATGAGAATTGCACTCGGTATTTCCTATCAAGGTACTCACTATCATGGATGGCAAACACAAGCAGGATTGCAAACCGTTCAATCGACCGTAGAAGCAGCGATTGCAACAGTAGCCGATCATCCTATTGCACTGACCTGTGCCGGGCGTACCGATAAAGGTGTGCATGCATTAGGGCAGGTAGCGCATTTTGATACTGTTGCTATACGAAATGATAGAGCGTGGGTTTTAGGCATTAATAGCCATCTTCCAGCCGATATCCGCATTGATTGGGTACGCGAAGTGCCAGATGAATTCCATGCCCGATTTTCAGCTATCGCACGTCGCTATCGTTATCTTATTTATAATCAGCCATTAGCCAGTGCGCTATGGAATCAACAAACTACCCACTGTTATTACCCTTTGAATGAAACCTCGATGCAAGCTGCGGCTAATTATTTAATCGGTGAGCATGATTTCAGCTCATTTCGTGCCATGAGTTGTCAATCTAAAAGCAGTCATAGACAGGTACAACATCTTAAAATAAGCCGAGCACAATCCAATTTAATTCTCATTGATATACAAGCCAATGCTTTTTTACATCATATGGTGCGAAATATTGTGGGTGTATTAATGCTGATAGGTTCGGGCCAACGAGAACCTGTTTGGGCTGAAACCGTGTTATTAGCAAAAGATCGGACAAAAGCAGCGGTAACCGCGCATCCTAATGGCTTATACCTCTCCCACGTTTTTTATCCTGAGACGTTCTCTATTCCTGCGCCTACGATTCATTTAATTTAATTTTTCTATTCAAAATCATCTGAATTTAAGCTGAATTAATCGATTTTTTTTTCAGATTAAGTATTTATTAATTCATTTTCCCTTAATTTTTTAGTCATATTTGTTTAAGGATACTTTTTTACACTCACTCCTTTTTTAAGATCTGGGGTAAAAAATGTCGAAAAAATTAACTTTTTTTAATTGTAATGATACCAATGAGCCTTTTAAATATTTAACGTATGAAGAGATTATTCAGAAATTTGTCGATGAAACCGGGCTTATTATTGCCATCCGTGCAGTTAAACCGCAGGCATTGCAAATTGATGAAGGTTATGAAAGGTATGATAGGGGATATGATAGTTTAGATGGTGGCAGTGCGAATTTTCAACCGTTACCTTTTGAGCAAGGGATACAACGTACTGTTGATGATAACAAGGTTATTGTTGCCGTACGCCCGGTTAATCCTATGGCATTCCAACTGATTGAGGAAGGGTATGATACTAAAACACTTTTCCTTAAAGCAAAATCTAGTAGCGCAGGCATAACAGCTGGATTTATTATGCAAGAGCCTTTATTTGGCAAAGGTGGTAAAAAAGATGCTAAAGAACAGGCAAAGCGTATCCAAAAGTCCTTGGCTTCTGGATGTGAGCTCGTTCAATTAAATGTGACGACTGGTCGCGTTAACATGCTAGAGACCCAGGGATTTATCTCTATTAAAGAAGAATTGGAACAAAATGATATTAAAATTAAGCGTATAGAATCTATTTATGATGGTGACGCTCACTGTTTTGTGCTTAAACAAAATCAAGAAGATCTCAATTTTTGGGAAGTTTGGTACGATAATAAGCCTCTGATGGCGTTGGCTAACCCAGGCGGAGCAGGGATAAAAGCAGCTGTAACAGCGGATTATGATTTATTCGGTATTTACACGCATAAAAATCAATCGGTTGTTAATAGACCAATGGTTATTCATGCTCAGATCAAAGCAGGGGCAAGCCAATCCGTTACGCAGCGTTGGCAACAATGTGTAGATTCAATGCGTAGAAGCGATGGAGCAACGACTATGGATCCAGCTAAAGGAAATATATCTATTCCTGAACTTAAAATTGTTGAGCAACTTAATAAGACTCTCAAAAAAGCTGGCTATACAGGAGAAGCATTAGTATGGCATGGTACGGAGACAGCAAATCCTTATACACCCGGACCTGATTTCCCTATACGGGTTTATTCGCCAGGGCAAACACAGCCAGCTATGGTCAGTGATCAAAAAGAATTAGCTGATTTTTATCATCGCTTACAAGACTCTCCTTATCACGCGGAGGAAAACGCAGCGTTTAGAATGAAAGCATTTTAATTTTTACCTATAGCTTTTACTATAAAGCTAACGACACAGGGTCGTCGCCCTGGCGAAAGCCAGGGTCCATAGGCTAGTTTTTATGGATCCCGGGGTCAAGCCACGGGACGACGTCCTTGAGTAGCGGTCAATCCTTTGGTCAATCCAAAGGAAGATGGCCAGATAACAGCGGCCGCAGGACGACAGCTCTGAGTGTAAAGCGATTAAACAGTTATCTAAACCTATGTGTTATAAGCTATAGATGCCAAGGTATGTTAATTTATTTTCGCTAATATCAATAAGGTTTCCCATGCTCGGATTATTCTCATATAAATTAAAGCCACAAGAGGGTATAGATAAGAACAAGACGCTTTCTGAGCTGACTGCGCTATTAACGGCTATTAGAGTTTCTGGATATAACACCGAAGAAATTGCGAGTATTTCTAAAGCTAAGCTATCTTTAATATCGGCTTTAATAATAAATTTAGGTAATAAAATCTTAAAGACTCGAATCGAAAGTGAGGAGCCGCTGGCTAGAGCAAAATTAGATTTTTCTCAGCTAATAAAACGATTAGCGGGTGATAGCAATACGGTGGCCTTCGTGCGCTATGCCTGCCAGCTTTTACAATATTATACTCTACTCTGTGATAAAGAGTTTGTTCCTGATATGACATTACAAGATTGGCAGAACTTCTTGTATATTAATAAAGAAAGTTTTGGCGATACGACGAATAACCCTTTTGTTATCGAGTATGCCCTAATAAAAATATTTAATCAGTTAAATGAGTTAACAGATAGTGTAGAGGGAAAAATCGCTCCCCTGCCTCAACTTGATGAAACTAGATTGTATTTACACCATCGACTTGAAAAATTAGCGGAAACCATCAATTTATGGGCATCGAACGATACTAATAATGTATTTTTTCACTACTTAAAATTTGTTTATCATTACGCCTATTCAAAAGCCATTGAATTACAATTTTTAGCAAAAAAAGTTAGCTTAACAGAAGAAGAAAATGTAAATTTAAGTGATTCACAGCAATTATATTTGCTAGCCGCTAAAGATAGTATCAATAAAATTGATACATTGTATGAACAGACAAAAAATAATGCTCAGTTAGTTATTCAGGGTACTGAATTTAGTTTTGGGTTAAATGTATTAATAAAATTACCAACATCTGATATTAATCAGATTAAAGAGCATCTTTCTTCATTAACGATAGGAAATAGACCGCTTAGCTTGCCTTCTCACTAGAGCAACCCCCGCCTATAATCTATTTTATAAATATCATTTAATATTATATTAATAAAAAATAGATATCATTGCCCATAGATAATATGGTGGTAATCATTAAATGCCATGCTTTTCTCGCTAAAATAAAAGAAATTCAATATAAATTGGACCAGGCGGTCACCAAAAAAGCGGTATTAAATAATCAGGGAACTGAAGCGTTAATGCGTGATTTAATGGAAGATCCAGGCTATAGTATGCCAAAACTTGAGAAGGATATCACCGAGGTTTACCGGCATGGTTTTTGCGGAGAAGCTTGCGATGCCGTGTTAACGTATTTGCAAGAGAATATTTCTCCCGCTATCACTTCTTTTGAAAAAGTGAGCCCTAATCCAGATCACTATTACTTGAGAGAGAAGGGCTCCGACCTCATTATTGAGCCAAGCTATAAGCAATTTATGTATAGGATTCTTATCGATACCAATACTGGGAAGTTAAAGGAAGGTAGCACAGAAAAAGACCTCGCTTATGTAGATAACATGCCATCCTTATTTATAGGAATGCCACAAGAATTAGAAAGCAACGTGTTGGATTGTCTGCAGTATATTAATAAGCAACCTGAATATGCTGCTATTTTAGCGATGTGGAAAGCACCTGCAGGTATTCAAAAACAAAAAACTGAAGCGACAAAAATGGATAAGCAAATACAAGCGGCTGCATCGGCGGTTTTGTATGGGCAGTCTGAAGCCACCGAAGAATTTGCTAATCGTAGAGTTAAGCCGATCGTAAACACCTTAGAAAACGAACCAGCGCCTGCAATTTATCAAGCCCTTCGTCCCCGGTAAAATTTTTATCAATCACTTGAATAGTTGATTTGTAAAGAAAGCGCATGGGCAAGCATTTGCCTAAATACAAAAAGTAGACATAGCCAGCTACACATTGCATAATCGCTCTCGATTTTACCATTCCACCCTGACATGAGGTTGCCTATTTAATGAATGGGAATGTGCTTAAGCTCGAGGGCGTTTACAAAAAATTTCATGATCAAGAAATCTTGAAAGATATTCACTTTGAAGTGAAACACGGTGAATTTTTGACCTTGCTAGGTCCAAGCGGGTGTGGAAAAACCACGTTACTGCGTTTGATATCTGGTTTTGAAGAGCCGGATGGTGGAATTATTCGTATTAATGGGAAAAATGTGAAGGGTTTGCCACCGCAACAACGGCACGTCAACACGGTTTTTCAGAGCTATGCATTATTTCCACATCTCAATGTGTTTGACAATATCGCGTTTGGTTTGCGGTGCAAGGGCGGCGTGACAAAAGCGACGATTAAGCAGCAAGTTGCAGATGCGCTTAAAATGGTCAAATTGGAGCATTTAAGTGAACGCAAGCCGTATCAATTAAGTGGTGGACAACAGCAACGTGTTGCCATTGCGCGAGCTGTGGTGAATAACCCCTCTATTCTTTTACTGGATGAACCTTTAAGCTCTTTAGACTATCGCCTGCGTAAAACGCTACAACTTGAATTAAAACAATTACAAACGCAATTGGGAATTACGTTTATCTTTGTAACGCATGATCAAGAAGAAGCTTTATCGATGTCCGATCGTGTGGTTGTGATGCACGAGGGACGCATTGAGCAGATTGGAACACCACGCGAGGTGTATGAAGAGCCGCATAGCTTGCGCGTTGCACGTTTTATCGGTGAAGTGAATATTTTTGAAACTCAAGTTGTTTCTGTAGATGAACATGTTATGCATGTCATTATTGAAGGAAAACAGTTTACCTTAAAAAATCGCCGTCATTTTACGCCGGATCAAAAAGTCTATACCTTGGTTCGTCCTGAAGATTTAGAGGTTTGGTCACCGTCGGAAGTTACTGATACCTCGCAAATGTTTCCTGGCGTCGTAGAACAAGTAATTTATAAAGGCTCAACGGTGGACTTAATGGTTCGCCTAGAAAGTAAAACCCTATTGGCAGCAACACAGTTTTTCAATGAAGACGATGAGAAATTAGATTTCCATAGCGGTGAATCAGTATGGGTGCATTGGATTCCAGGATGGGAGGTTATTTTACCAGATGAAGGCTGATCGTTTATTTAAATGGACAAATATTGCGACGATTTGGCTATGGTTATCGCTATTTGCCTTATTACCCATTCTGTTGGTTTTAATCACCAGCTGTTTAGAAAACGATCCCGTGCATTTGGTGCGTTGGCAATTTACCTTAGAAAATTATCGCGCATTAATTAATCCCATTTATTTTAAAGTATTTTGGCACTCTTTTTGTATTGCGGGGTTATGTACGCTGATTTGCTTATGTCTAGGTTATCCTTTTGCTTATCTTTTAGCGCGAATGCAATCTAAGTATAAAAGTCTATTATTATTTTTAGTGATTATTCCTTTTTGGACGAGTTCATTAATTCGAACTTATGCGATTATTTCTATTTTAAAAGCAAAAGGTTTATTAAATACGGTTTTACTATCGCTGGGTATTATTCATAAACCGCTTTCTATTTTATATACACCCAGCGCGGTCATTATCGGCTTGGTCTATAGTCTCTTGCCTTTTATGATTTTACCGCTGTATGCCAATATAGAAAAATTAGATATCCGTTTTATTGATGCAGCGCGTGATCTAGGTGCTAATACCATCACTATTTTTGCTCGAGTTATTTTGCCCTTAACCTTATCCGGCATTGTGGGTGGAATTGTTTTAGTCTTTTTGCCGGCGATGAGTATGTTTTATATTCCTGACATTTTAGGTGGGGCAAAATCATTGTTAGTGGGGAATCTTATTCAAAATGAGTTCTTATCTGCACATAATTGGCCACTAGGGTCAGCGGTTAGCATGGTATTAACCTTAAGTATGGGACTCCTTTTGTTGATTTATAGACGCGCAGATAAAATAGGGCAACAGCATGAATCGATTAGCGAAATTTAGCTATTTAACCGCTATTTACTGCTTTTTTTATTTTCCTATTATTATTTTGATTGTTTACTCATTTAATAATTCGACTTATTCTTCTTTATGGCATGGATTTACCCTAGATTGGTATAAACAATTAGGCGATGATAACGATTTAGCCGTGGTTGCATTGCATTCCTTAGAAGTGAGTGTGTTAGCGGCGACATTGGCGACGTGTATAGGCACCTTGGCCGCGACGTGTCTTTATCGTTATCTTTTTTTTGGAAAAAAACTGCTACATGGGTTGATGTTTGTATTAATTGTTTCGCCAGATATCGTCATGGGAATTTCCTTACTTATTTTATTTTTTCTTATTAAAATGCAGTTAGGATTTTGGTCCTTATTAATTTCACATATTACTTTTTGTATCCCTTTCGTCGCGGTGACGGTTTACAGCCGTTTAACCGGTTTAGATAAAAATATTTTTGAAGCAGCGCGGGACTTAGGTGCCAGTGATTTTATGAGCTTCCGCCGCATTATTATTCCTATGTTATGGCCAGCTATTTTGGCGGGATGGCTTTTGAGTTTTACTTTATCGCTGGATGATGTGATTATCAGTTTCTTTGTAACGGGTCCCGACTTTCAAATTTTGCCCCTTTATATTTATTCTTTAGTACGTATTGGCTTAAAACCGGAATTAAATGCACTTTGTTCTGTGATGTTTGCCATTACTTTATGTATCGTCGTGGTATTTCAACTGGTTTTACGCAAGAAGGAAGTAGGATGAGAGTGCTAATAGTCTATTTCTGCTGCTTTATTAGCTTGTTTTTTAATAGTGCTACCTTCGCGCAAGATAATGTCGTCAATGTGTACAACTGGTCAAGTTATATTTCCAGTGATGTTTTAAAAGAATTTACTCAAGAAACTGGCATTAAAGTTAATTATGCGACCTATGATAGTAATGAAACGATGTATGCTAAACTCAAGGCAAATCCTACTTCAGGTTATGATATTGTCGTGCCTTCGACCTATTTTGTTGATCGTATGCGCAAACAAGGGATGCTGCAGCCTTTAGATAAAGCCAAGCTGAGTAATTTTAAGTATCTAAACCCAGCATTATTAAACAAAGCGTATGATCCTGATAATCGCTATAGTATTCCTTATTTTTGGAGTGTCACTGGCATTGCCGTGAATACGCACTATCATGCGCTTGCTGGGATTCAAAATTGGGCTGATTTTTGGAAGCCCGAGTATCGTAAACAATTACTTTTGTTAGATGATATGCATGAGGTATTTTCGGTTGCTTTACTGGTCTTAGGCTATTCTCCGAATGACGGCAATCCCGAGCACATTCGCCAGGCTTATTTAAAACTCAGGCAGCTGATGCCGAATGTTCGATTATTCAATGCGGATGGGGTAAAGTCATTGTTTATTGATGAAGATTTGACTTTGGGTATGGGTTGGAATGGTGATATTTATCAAGCCGCTCAAGAAAACCCGGCGATTCGGTTTGTTTACCCCAAGGACGGTTTTGTTATTTCTATTGATAGTATGGCCATTCCTATCGGCGCAACACACCTGAATAATGCCTATCGTTTTATAAATTTTATTTTACGTCCTGATATCGCCAAGAAAATTAGTTTAGCAACGGGCTATGCGTCGCCGAATGAGGGGGCTGTTAAATTGATGCCAAAATCAATTTTGAGCAATCCCATGATTTACCCCGCTCAGTCGATCTTAAAGCGTAGTGTGGTGCAAGCAGATGTGGGGGATGCCGAAAGTATTTATCAAAAATATTGGGAGTTGTTGAAAATAGGCGGTTAATTTGCTCAAGGAATGCTTTTTATTCTTATCTTCTTCCAAATATAAGTTTTATTGTTTGTAAACGCGCATAAAGATCTTTTTTCGTCGATTTAGCTGGATTTTCTAACGTTTTTAAATTGACTAAAAGTGCGGAAAGACTTTTTATTTTGTTATTTTCCATTAAGAATTTTTTAACTTGGTTTTTATGTTTTTTACGAATATTCCATAAGGAATTTTTTGCATAATCAGTTAGAAAATCTATAATGGCTTGACATTGTCTGGCTTCATAACTCATTTTTTCAGGGCTAAAAAAATACGCATATTTTTTTGGTAAAGTAATTACTTGGCCTTGCTCAAAGGTAGATGACTGCTTTTTGAAGTGTTTTCCATTAAAAAATTTTGGTTGTGCTATCTCTATTTTTTTATCGCCATTCAATTGTGTTAACTCATCGATAGACATTATTCTGTTTGGCCCAGTTAATGGATCATGATAGATCAATTGATTATTAGAAAAGCCTATTACGACAACCGAATGTAGAACACCATATTTTAAGGGTAATGCTAATATAAAAGGGCCATTATCTTTCAGGTTTTGTTTAATCTCAGTAATAGCTATATTACTTAATTCAAAGCCGTCGTTGTCGGGTTCTCTTCCTTGAAAGGTGCCTCGTGAATTGATATTCATGGTTGCTATGGGATTTCCTATAAAATAGTATAGCATATTTTCGCTGGCATCTGTACATAAATTGGCATGTTGCTGGCTTAGATAACTTACCGGGTAAAAAACGCTTTGTGAGTCACCCTGAGTGTTTGTTACCGTGGCCTTTTTTTCTTGATGTTTATAGAAAATGAGCTTTACCAGCCAATTAAAATGTTTCATTTTTGTTTTTTTATTGTGATAGATATTTTTAGAGCGTATATACCACCCATTATGAGCAGTATATAATCAGTTTACTTTGGGAAAATTAAAGAAATATTAAATAGGTGCTTTGCTGAAAGTGATTTTCTGTAGAAGATAAAACTAAAATATCTCAGCATGGAGAAGCCAGAAATTCATTTCCGCCTTGTGCTATCTAGGGAAAAACTCGGTTTTTACTGGATTGCTTCTCCTCACGGCTCGTGCAATGATAGTGGTTCTTTGGTCCCCCACTAAGAGAATAATTAGGTAAAAAGTTTATTTTTTTTAGGAATATAGACAGTATGAGTTGGTTAAAAAAAGTAATTACGGGAATCCGCACGGTTGTTACAAAGACAACCGATGGGCCCGAACTATGGATTAAGTGTAAAGCGTGCCAAGCCACTTTATATCGGGCAGAATTTGAACGTAACTTAGCCGTTTGTCCTACCTGTACTCATCACCATCGTATTAAAGCCAGGCAGCGTTTACAGCAACTTCTCGACGAAACAGGCGAAGAAATAGGTGGTGAGATTGAAGCAGTGGATAGGCTTCGATTTAAAGATGAAAAATCTTATAAGGACCGTTTGAAGACAGCGATAAAAAAAACCGGTGAGAAAGAAGCGCTGGTGGTGATGCAAGGCCAGTTAAATGGAATCCCATTAATTGCCGCCGCCTTTGAGTTTGATTTTATGGGTGGTTCGATGGGCTCAGTGGTGGGTGCTCGTTTTATTCGTGGGGTGGAAACGGCGATAAAGTTGAATCTGCCTTTTATTTGTGTGGCTGCCAGTGGCGGTGCCCGAATGCAAGAAGGTTTTTTTTCATTGATGCAAATGGCGAAAACCAGTGCAGTATTAGGAAAACTTAAACAAGTTGGCTTGCCTTTTATATCCATATTGACTGATCCCACGATGGGTGGGGTATCGGCTAGTTTTGCGATGTTGGGCGATATTATTATTGCAGAGCCTAAAGCATTGATTGGGTTTGCAGGTCCTCGCGTGATTGAGCAAACAGTTCGTCAGGTATTGCCAGAAGGATTTCAGAGCAGTGAGTTTTTACTGCAGCATGGTGCTATCGACATGATAGTGGATAGACGCAAATTGAAAACCAAAATAGCGACATTGTTAAATAAATTGCTACAAGAGAATAATAACCACTACTCAATTTCTGCGCTTGATACAGATAATGAGTAGCCTTCTTTCTCCACACCTCATACTCACAGCAATAGGATTTTCGGCAGGTTGCCGCAAAAATAAGTACCTGCAGTGCATATGGAATACAATAAAGTCATGAATTGAAGCAACCGGAGTGTATACATGATACATGAGGATTATGAATTGAGCGGGAACGCTGCTGAAAATTCTAGTGCGAAGAGTAAAGAGGATTGGCTAAGCTATTTAGAAACCTTCCATCCTATAGCCATCGATTTAGGTTTAGAGCGCATTAAAATAGTGGCGGAGCGTCTTGGTGTCTTGGGTTTTGATTGCCCTGTTATTACGGTGGCTGGAACGAATGGAAAAGGTTCTTGTGTTGCATTAACCCAAGCGATTTTAGCGGCAGCGGGATATCGCGTAGGAACCTATACCTCACCTCATTTACTTGACTACAATGAACGCATACAAATAGCTGGAAAGCCGGTTAGCGATAGGGAATTATGTGAGGCATTCAACTGCATTGCCGAAGCGTGTGCTGAGGTTTCCTTAACGTATTTTGAATTTGGAACGTTAGCGGCGTTGTTATTATTTAAACAAGCACAATTGGATGCCATTATTTTAGAGGTGGGTCTTGGAGGCCGCTTGGATGCAGTTAATTGTGTGGATGCTGATATTTCTGTGATTAGCATGGTAGACTTAGATCATATGGAATGGCTAGGTGATACACGAGAACTGATTGCTAAAGAAAAAGCCGGTATTATGCGTCCGAATAAGCCTTGTGTTGTTGGTGACTTTTCACTTCCCGTATCGGTTTATGAGCATGCTAGGTTAGAAAATGTTTTTTTATATAGGCAAGGACAGCAATTTGACTATAAAAAACAGCTTTACTCCTGGTCATGGCAGAGTCAACAACAAAGCTTAACGGATTTACCCTTGCCAAAAATTGACTTACAGAATGCAGCGACTGTTTTGCAAACCATTGAATTACTTAGCCATCAATTTTCTATTAGATTAGAGGCCATAAAAGAAGGATTAAAACAGGTTTTTATTCCAGGTCGTTTTCAAATGATTGAACACGGCGATCTGCAATTTATTCTTGATGTTGCACATAATCCTGCTGGAGGAAGATGTTTAGCCAAAAGATTGACGCAAGAACCTTGTGCTGGAAAGACCCACGCGGTTGTTGGTATGTTAGTAGATAAAGATATCAGGAATACTTTAGCGCCATTGACGGCACAGATTGATCAGTTTTATTTGGCTGGTTTAGAGGTTTCTAGAGGGGCTACAGCAGAACAGTTAAATCAGCACTTGAGAGCATTAAATGCTAAAGATTCAGCACGAATATTTTCTTCGCCTGATATTGCAGTACAAGAGGTATGCAAAGTGGCCAGTAAAGGCGATCGTGTGCTTGTTTTTGGTTCATTTCATACCGTTAGTTTAGTGTTTGCTGCATTAGATAGTGCTACGGAGAAGGGTGTTATTGAGTAATAAGCTCTCACCCCTATCTGGGCTTGATTCTCTCTGGTCTTTTAATAAATGGGTGCTGATACTGGTTGGGTTAGACGAATAAGCTATAGTAGGCATCATCGCGTTATTTTCATCGTTTTCTTTGGTCGTTAGTTCAATTTTTTCCTGTTCATTACTAAATTCAATCATTTTTTCATCTAAAGCTAAAAGTTCCGTTTCTTCTTTTCTTAATGCGTCTAATTTATTTTTATAATTAAGAGGATCTAGATTATCTTTTAATTCCTCTAGCATAATAAAGAAAATAGGCACTAAAATAATCGCAAATATTAAGCTGGTGCAAAAATAGATTAAGGGTAGATAATAAAATTCCCATAGGCCGATAAGTGTAAAGCTGATAATAAATAGAGGCGTTTCTGTAGATAATAAAAGTAAAATATTTCCATCAAGAAAATTTATTTTTTTGATGGCTTCGATTAAATCTTGTTCTTTTTTTATTATTTCATCTTGTAAATTTTGTAAAATTTCTCGATATAGTTTGTTGGTAGTTAAAATAGCGGTATGACGCTCTAAAAAGGAAGCTTGTTCTTTTTTATCGGGTCCAATAATTTCCGTTATGATTTTAAAAAATTGCTGAGCGTTCGTTATAGTGACGAGATAACTATTATTTAAAGTATGATATTTTTTTGCGTTATAAAAACACAGCAATTGTTTATAAGTTAATTTAGCGCGAATAAAAGAGGCATCATCATCGTTAGTGTCGTAAAGCTCGGAGATAAAATCGGCACCTAACGCTTGAAAATCTATATCTATTAAGTAGCAATTGCTAAAATTAGCCTTTTTTTTATAAAAATAATTAAAAGCATTTTGACCTAATCGAAAAAATGCTTTGTTTGCATGAAACTGTTCTAAGGAAACATATTGATATAGTTTTTTTTCTTCAAAAGTAGATAAAAGATATTTTTCTTCATAATATAATTCGACATAACTCGAAATAAAGCCATAATCACCGTAATTATCACCCATTATGATATTAAACACCCAATTTTCTTCATTAAATTTAAATGTTTTTGTTTTTTTTTCTAAAATATTTTTATTTAATAAATAAACGATGACTTCTGTTCTTAGCTCTAGGGGTGGTTTAAGTTGAAAGTAGCCGTCATCTTCATCAATAGTATTAAATAGGCTATAAGATTTGATGGGTAAGTGTATTAGCTTATCATTAATAGTAGAAAAGGTAATATTAGTAGGAATAACTAAGCCAAAAGGAGAGACTTCCTTTTGGAATGGCGCTAGGGATTGCTTAGTTTGTAATTGTAGTTGTTCGGTAACGTATTCAATAATGGTTCGTACATTATATTGAGAACAGAAAAAATCTATAAACTCCTTTTTTTTATTCTCTGATAAAGGTTGGACGTACTGGTCTTCTTTAAAATCATGGTAGGTTGTATCGTCATCCAGTACATTTAAGCCTATTTTTTGAGTATAAATTAAAATAGCGTTAAAACTATGTACCGATTGGTTATTGTAGTAGCAACTATAATAACGATGAATGATCGCTTTGCGTAAATCAGTTAACCAACTCGATAGACTGATTTTATTGTTTAAGTCATCAAGAATTTGTTGTAATTTAGAATAGCAGCCTTCTGGGCAAACATTCGTTTCTGATAGATACGAAAAGACTAGCATTTTTTTATCAAAGTCATTATTAACTATCAAGAAATAAGTAATAATTTCTAATTGCTTTTTTATTTTTTCTTGGTAACGTTTAAAAAATGGATGCCAATATTTTTCTCTTAGTTCTTGAAGTGCTTTTATGCTTTCTTCTGATAGTTGGTTAGGTTCTATAGAGTTTTTTATAGTTTCTATTAATTTATCAAATAGCTGATTGATTTCAGCGTGTTTTTGACGAAGCTCAAGATAGAAACTATTGAAACCCTTTATGGCATCGAGGGTTTGATATTCTTCTTGCCAAAACTTTTCACTGTTTTTGAGAATATCGAGATCTTTTGGTTTCGGTTGAAAGGCATGCGCGGTTAATTTTGTAGTTTTTAAGAGGGTATCTAACACTAAAGTTCCCTTTTATTATAAAAATAAATTCCTATTATTTTCTTTACAATAATATAAAGAAACTATATTTATTGCAATACAATTAAAAAAGATCCCCCCGTCATGGCGAGCGAATGAAATGAGCGCGGCCATCTAGGAAAGACTTTCCTTTTTATTAGATTGCCACGCGCTACGCGCTCGCAATGACGATGAATTTTCTAGTGCTTCGCAATAATGAGGTTGTTAGGCTGAATGAATGGGTTATAATCCTATAGAATAAATTTTAGGGGAAAGAGGTGGCGCAATTAAGAAACAGTAGGGTCATTGCGGCGGTTGTCGTGACGGCGGTACTTATTATTTCTATACCTCCCCTTTACAAAAAGATGCCGGTGGAATTTAGATCCTTAACGATGCCGCATTGGCCTTTTTCCCCTACCCAAGAGCAATTTAATCCAGGCTCAAATCAAGCATTTATATCCCCTGCTCAGGCTTGGGTATTGCAAGTAGCTGATTTCAAGTTGCAGGAAAACTTAGCGGCCAATGCGCTGATGCAATCTTTACGCCAGAAGGGTTTTAAGGCGTATATGCGCCAAGTGATCCTTTCTACGGGTCCTGCGCTGCGTATTTTTGTTGGGCCTGAAATTAAGTCGGCAAAACTAAAAACCTTAGCCGATCAATTAAATAAGGAAATGCAACTTAAGCCCATGATGACTGCCTTTGATCCTTTACTCTTCTAATCGCCCATGTTAAAAAAAATTAAAAAACTACCTTATACCGATCGCCTTAACTATTGTGTTAATAAAACGGCAAAACGTTTGTGTGAAATTATAGCGAGTAAACAATCTAATCTTTGTTTATCAGCCGATATAACTGACAGTGAAAAACTATTAAATTTGGTTGATCGTGTCGGTTCAGAAATTTGTTTATTAAAAACACATATCGATATTCTTAGTGATTTTGATGCCAATTTTTTGATAGCGCTCAAAGTCTTGGCACAAAAGCATACTTTTTTGATCTTTGAGGATAGAAAATTTGCCGATATTGGCCATACGGTGAAACAGCAATATGCAGGGGGACTCTATAAAATTGTTGAGTGGGCTGATATTAGTAATGCGCATACGGTTCCCGGGCCTGGGATTATTCAAGGGCTACAAGAAGTGGGCAGCTTTAAGCAGCGTGGGTTATTACTGCTAGCAGAAATGAGTTCTGTAGGTTCGCTTGCTAGGGGTAGCTATACCCAAGCCAGTGTCAAAATGGCTGAAGATTACACTGATTTTGTGATGGGCTTTATTGCGCAAAGACAGTTAACTCAGAATCCTGGACTCATCCATATGACGCCGGGCGTACAATGGCATCAGGTGGATGACAGCTTAGGTCAGCGCTATATCTTACCTGAGCAGGCTATTCTGGAAAATGGAACCGATATTATCATTGTGGGGCGGGGTATTTATCAGGCCAGCGACCCGTTGCTTGAAGCGAGGCGATACCGAGAAGCTGCCTGGGAAGCCTATTTATCATGTTGTTAGAGAGTACCTCAGCCCCCGTTATTACTATTGACGGCCCCGGTGGGTCTGGAAAAGGCACAGTCAGTAGCCAATTAGCTGAAAAACTAGGTTGGCATTTTTTAGATAGCGGCGCTATTTACCGTGCTTTTGCCTTTATAGCAGTAGCGACTGCTACTCCCTTAGAAGAGGTGTCGTTACTTCCTTTAGTCAATCAATTAACACTGCGCTTTATTAGCAACCCTACCGATAATAAGCTTAAAATTCTCTGGGAAGAGCGTGATATTACCGAGGATATACGAACCGAGGAGTCTGGACGTTTGGCCTCCAGACTAGGTGCTTACCCTAAGGTTCGGGAAGCCTTACTCGATTACCAGCGAGCCTTTAGAAAGGCCCCCGGTTTGGTCGCTGATGGCCGAGATATGGGAACTGTCGTTTTCCCCGATGCTGTGCTCAAAATCTTCCTTTTCGCTAGCCCAGAAGAACGTGCAAAACGACGCTATTTACAGTTGAAGGCGAGGGGGAAGCGTGTTAGCCTTGACGCAGTACGGACAGAGCTTGACCAACGTGATAATCAGGATAAACAGCGTTCTACCGCGCCTTTAAAAGCTGCCAAAGATGCCTTTATGATCGATACCACGCATTTAAGTGTTCAGGACGTGCTGCAGCGTATCCTAGATAAACTGCAAGTGGGATAAATGGGGGTCATTATTTTGCAATAATGACTGAATATTAACTGCGCATTTTTTTGCGCTATTTTTACAATGGTTCTCTAAAAAAGAACAAGTGATATAACGATATGACAGAGAGTTTTAAGCAATTACTTGAGGAAAGTTTCTCAGATCGAGTTTTTCATACAGGAATGATCATCAGCGGTACGGTAGTTCGAATTGAAAAAGACCGTGTTGTTGTGAATGCTAATTTAAAATCAGAAGGTCTAATTCCTATAGAACAATTCTATAACGAAGCGGGCGAATTAGAAGTTCAGGTAGGCGACCAAGTTGATGTTAGCATTGAATCTTTAGAAGATGGTTTTGGTGAAACACGTTTATCGCGTGAAAAAGCAAAACGTGCTGAAATGTGGACTTCACTACAAAAAGCACATGATGCAGGCTCTATTATAAAAGGTTTTGTAACGGGCAAAGTGAAGGGTGGTTTTACCGTAGAATTAGGCAATGTCCGTGCTTTCTTACCAGGATCCTTGGTTGATGTTCGACCTGTTCGAGATTCCAGTATTATTGAAAATAAAGAACTTGAATTTAAAGTCATTAAACTTGATCCGAAGCGTAATAATATCGTTTTATCACGTCGTGCTGTTCTTGAATCAGAAGGGCAAGCCGGTCGCGAACAATTATTAACAGAGTTAGAAGAAGGCCAAGTTATCAAAGGTATTGTGAAGAACTTAGCTGATTATGGTGCTTTCATTGATTTAGGCGGCATCGATGGTTTACTTCACGTCACTGATATTTCTTGGAAGCGTGTTAAACACCCAAGTGAAGTGTTAACCATAGGCGATGAAATTGAAGTTATTGTTCTGAAGATTGAAAAAGAACGAGGACGTGTTTCATTAGGATTAAAACAATTAGCCGGTGATCCTTGGTTAGACCTCATTAAGCGTTACCCTGTTGGCACACGCTTAAAAGGAAAAGTAACCAATGTCACTGATTATGGTTGCTTCGTAGAAATTGAAGAAGGCGTAGAAGGCTTAGTCCACGTCTCTGAAATGGATTGGACCAACAAAAATATTAATCCGAACAAGATAGTGCAAGTAGGTATGGAAATTGAGGTCGTTGTTTTAGATATCGATCTGGATCGATGTCGTATTTCTTTAGGGATTAAACAATGTCAATTAAATCCATGGGAAGATTTTGCCAATACGCATGTAAAAGGTGAGCACATTACCGGCAAAATTAAATCGATTACCGATTTTGGACTTTTCATCGGTTTATCAGGCGGCATCGACGGATTAGTTCATCTTTCGGATATTGCTTGGAACCTATCGGGTGAAGAAGCGGTACGAAAATATAAAAAAGGTGATGAGCTCGAAACCGTTATTTTATCGATTGATCCCGAGCGTGAGCGTATTTCACTCGGAATTAAACAATTAGAGAATGAAAATGCCTCACTTTCTGCTCATCCCTTTGATAACTATGTGAAAGATCAATGGGTAAAAGGGAAAGTACGAGCCATTGAAACTGATGTCATTAAAGTTGATTTAGGAAATAATGTAGAAGCTGAAATTAAAACCTCAGAGTTAGGCGAAGAGGGTAAAACCTTTGAAGTCGGACAAGAAATTGAAGCTAGGATTTTAGATATTGATCGTAAAAATCATATCCTTTCTCTTTCTTTATCTCCATTAGAAGAAAAATCATCTATTTAATAGACTTATAGCAATTGCATACCCCACGTTAAAACGTGGGGTAATTGTTAGATAGGAAGGGTATTAGTTTTATGCGCATCCTAACTTATTTGTTCCTCATTTTATTAGTTCTTTTCGCCCTTACGTTTGCCGGTCTTAATGCAGCGCCGGTCAGTATTAATTATTATCTAGGAACAGCACAATTACCGCTTTCCTTATTAGCCATATTAAGTTTTATTCTAGGTGGTTTATTAGGGTTGCTAACCGCTTTTAGTATCTATGTGAAATTAAAATATGCGAATCGACGCTTACGACACCGCTTAAAATTAGTTGAGGAAGAGCTAATTAATCTGCGTGCTTTGCCTCTTAAAGATCATCCTCACTAGTATGCTGGAACTATTATTTTTATTACTTCCTTTTGCGGCGGCTTCAGGCTGGTATGCGGCTTATTACCATTTTTCTCACTCTACCTCCAATAAAAAAAATGACTTCAATCGTGAATATTTATTGGGCTTAAACTATTTATTAAATGAGCAAGCCGATAAAGCGGTTGATACCTTTATTAAAATCCTAGAAGTTGATACCGAAACCGTTGAGACACACTTGGCACTGGGTGTTTTGTTTAGGCGCCGAGGTGAAATCGATCGTGCTATTCGGTTGCATCAAAACTTGATTGCCAGACCCCAATTACCTAAATCACAAAAAATACAGGCATTATTAGCATTAGGCCAAGATTATTATTATGGTGGATTATTAGATAGGGCAGAGCGTTTATTTTTTGAGGTCGCAACGAATGAAGAGGATAATGAATATACCCGCGTCGCATTACGTTATTTGTTAGAAATTTACCAACAACAAAAACGTTGGGAAGTCGCCATAAAAAATGCTAAAAAAATCTCTAAATGGGAACCACGCATTATTAAAAATATTGCCCATTACTATTGTGAGTTGGCACTCGGCACAGTGAAGAATAAACCCTCACCAAAAGAAGCGATCATATTTCTAGAGCAAGCGCTGAAGTATGATCCAAGTTGTGTACGTGCTACGCTAATGAAAGGTGAAATAGCTATCAAAGCAGGAAAATGGGAAAAGGCCATTCAGATATACCAAAGCATTAAAAAGCAAGATCCAGACTATATTACCGAAACACTATCGCCTTTGAGTCAGTGTTATCTAAAACGTGAATCAGGTGAAGTGGATTGGCTTAATTATTTATATACAACATTATCTGAATACTCAAAAATATCTATTTGTCTGGCTATTGTAAAATTGATCCAAGAAAAAAATAGAGAAAAAGCACAGCAGTTTCTTGTTCAGCAATTAGAAAGTAGTCCTTCCTTACAGGGTTTATATCATTTAATTGATTTACACTTAGGCGAAGAGCATTTTTCCAGTGAAGAAAAAATACATAAAGATAAGCAGATAAATAACTTAGCTATTCTAAAGACACTGATGGCTAAGCTATTACAAAACAAACCTATTTATCGTTGTCTACGTTGTGGATTTAATAGTAAATTTTTAGACTGGTTTTGTCCGGCTTGTCGTAATTGGAGTACGATTAAGCCAGATAGATTATAAGCAAAGATAAATATTTCTGAGTTAAACCTAAGCTATTTCGGAATAAATCTATCCATGGCTAGGCCCATCGATTGCCCTAACGCGGTCAACAATCTAAGGATTTCCTTATAGATTTCGGCTGGGGTGGCATTTTTAGTCGCTAGATGGTCGATCGAATGCGTATTCGAATCCTTTTGAATTTCTTCACAGGTTGTCCAAGCTTGACTACAGTGATAACATCGCCGGCGACGTTTAACGACACGGCCATTTTCTTTTTCTCTAGAATCTGATACTTGTATTTTTCTATAACAGATAGGACATTTCATATATTCCCTTATATTTATTGTCTTGTTATAAAAAATTATCAAAAAAGCATAAGCGTTTAAATAAAAATCAATATGAAGGCGCGCTATTACTTTAGGTGCCAATATTTAGAGCGCATGAGGATATTGTTTATAAATTAAACAATTATTAAGACTTTATTAAATATTAAATGGTATACTAGTAAATTCTGAAAATTAGGAGTGATTTTTATGAAATTAACAAAAGAAGAAAAAAAGAAAAAGTTAATAGCCTATGCCGAAAAATTTCCTATTAACGATATACCTGGAATTAATTCTATAAGAGATGTGGAGGAAGGTAAATTTATTCGGGTATCGAAAGTAGGAGTAGAAATTTCAGGTTATGAAAACGAAGATCAAATGTTTGATACAACTTATAGCGAATTGAAATCAGAGGCCCATAAAGTGCATGACATATGGGAAAAGGATGAAAAGTACGCTAGCGATACTAGAAATATTGTTAAAGTTATTTCATATGCAAATTTTGATACAGGATGGAAAATTTTACTTGGACATCAAAAACCTTTGATAGATAAAAAATCTAATGAAGTATTAGGTATCATAAATAATTTTATAGATATCACTGAAAACGCATTCTTAGATGTAGGACGGCTTATTTTAATGGAAAATAATGGGCTAAAAAGAAAACAATTCCAATATAGAGTACAAGATAATCAAGGGTTTGAAGGGCTGACTAAAAGAGAGCAAGAAGTTCTATTTTGGTATAACCATGGTATTAATTCCATCGGAATTTCCAGACGATTATCTAGGCCCGGTAGACCCATTATACCTAGTACCGTTAGATCCTATCTTGAAAAAGTAAAATTAAAACTAGGCGTGACGACTAAAGAACAACTATTAGAAAAATCCATTTCTATAGGATTCATGTGTACGGTCCCTGAATCTCTATTTGTAGATTAAATTTCGACAATAGACTATCTTATGGTATAGGGTAGTCTATTGGATTACCATACCTAGAGATAATATTAGCGAGGAAATCAAGTTTAAATGGCTTCATTAGAATTTCATTTACACCCTCATATTCAAGCGCTAGGAATTTTTCGTATTGCGCTGTCATAAGGATAATAGGTGTTAGTTTATCGGTTTTTCTAAGTTCCTTGCAAAATTCTATACCATCCATCTCTGGCATTCTCAAATCGGTAAAAATCAAATCAATTTTTTTATTTTTATTCTGTTTAATAAAATCTAAAGCAATTTGACCATTTTCTTTTATCAAGGGTTTTATGTTTAGGTATCGATTAAAAAAAATACTTAATACTTTTTGTAGAATCCGATTATCTTCTACAATTAAGATGTTCATATTATTACCTTATATTTATCGTTAATTAACGCTTTTTTTAAAGGAATTTAAATGAAAAAAAATAGTTAAAATGTCTATGACGTTTTGTCTAGGGAAAATACTTACATAAATGTGTGTACCAATACATTTTTATTCCTAGCCTGATTTACTACATTATAGTAAATGCCTATCTATGTATTTTGCTATGCTATTAATGGTTTTTTTATAAATTTAATAAGGAGGTGCTTAAATGAAAAAAGATACGTGGTCACATATTAAAGCAAAAAGAAATTGATGATCTAAAGCAGAATGAAGAAAAAGTAGAACACGTACCTATTGATAAATTAAGTAATGATTTATCGCTTTGTAAAAAAAATAATATTGAATTAATAAATCAGATCAGATCTTTAGCAGCACAACTAAATAATAGTCGAAACGATTGTTAGCGTTAACACTACGGGTAATTTAATGAAAAACTATAGCGAGATTGATAAATCACAATATGGATTTTTGTTGAATCTAAAAGAATTGTACAACATAATCAATAAAAAATGTGTAGTTCAATCTAATCTAACTAATCAGTATTTTATATATCTAAGGAACGTGGCAAGATCACTCAAAATATTGGTATATAAAGCAAAAGAATACCTTATATTGATTTTTATTTAAACGCTTATGTTTTTTTGGTAATTTTTTATAACAAGACAATAAATATAAGGGAATATATGAAATGTCCTACCTGTTATAGAAAAATACAAGTATCAGATTCCAGAGAAAAAGCCAGTGGCAGTGTTGTTAAACGTCGCCGGCGATGTTATCACTGTAGTCAAGTTTGGACAACCTGTGAAGAGATTCAAAAGGATGATGCTAATAGTCATTTGATTAACAAGTTACTGAAGAGAAATTTAACCCCAGATGAAACCTATAAGGAAATCCTTAGGCTATTGGTTGTATTAGGACAATCTATGGACCTTGCAAATAGGGGATAATATTTTTATTACGAAATAGTTTACGTTGTTCAATCATGACAGCAATTATTTTAATGGGTGGCTCAAATAGAATAGAGGCATACTTACTATTAAGTGGCTTAAGCAGGTAGTTATTTTTTCGAAATAAAAGCTGTCGAAATAAAATAGGTGATTCTTTAGAGGCCGTGATAGCAATGACATAATCGTTCGGAGCAGGGCATTTATTTGGCGAAATAATGATGATATCTCTTGGTTTAAAGCTATCACTATTTATTTTTTCTGATACCATTGAATTATCTTCTAAATAAAAACCAACTTTTTGTTTATGCTTATAAAAATCGGATATATTTTGTTGAAACCAAGCTAAAAAACTTTTAGGGGAAGGTAAAATGGGAATAGTTAATTGATTATTTTTCATTGATTTTCCCGTCAATATCCAGTCAACTGTGACTGAGCACGTATTAGAAATATTAACCAATAAGTTAGTATCAGCATAACTGCCTCGTTTGTTTTTTTCATAATCATGAATGGTTTGTTGTGTAGTTTTTACTTCTTTTGCTAATTGGATTTGTGTCAAACCTTTTGCCTTTCGTGCTAAACGAAGTCGATAGCCTTTCGTTTCTGTATAGCTTTTTTTCATTTTAATTTATCTCCTTGACATATAACAGCATATTGCTGTATTTTTTATATTGATAACCTATAGAGAGATAAGAATATAACCACATTTGTCATATTTATCTAAAATAAAAAAGGATGTTGTATGCCGCTTCAGGGGAATCAATCATGAAATGTTTTTATTGCGGCTATTTGAAAACAATTGTCTTGGATTCCAGAGGAAAAGAAAATTTCTCTAAAGTAATGCGTAGACGTTGTTGCCCTAAATGTAGAAAACGTTCAACCACGTGTGAAATAATCGATGAATCTTATAAGAGTATAGCTGTGGATTTCTCATCAAATCCATCGTTTATAGCATTGTATAAAGCGATTATTAAGCAAATGAATTTATTAGAAAAGACTATAAAATTAATAAATCCGGACAAAAGGTTCTATTAAAAGATAATATTTTTTACATCACTTTCCATTGGCTACGCCAAAGCCATTTATTTTCTTGTTCGGCGAATTTATCGAATCAAACTACAACAGCCGAAGTAGGGCGGGCAATTGTGTATAGTTTTAGCTTGATTTTTAGTAAATTCAAGTTAGACGAAAGTTTTTATTATCTTATTAAAGGCTGCTATTATAGAATGAATGTAAGGAGCTCACAATGAAACTATTTTATAGTCCGGGTGCTTGTTCGTTATCCCCCCATATTGTATTACGTGAAATAGGACTAGATTTCACCTTAGAGAAAGTCGATTTAGCGCAAAAGAAAACTGAATTAGGTACAAACTATCTGACCATCAACCCAAAAGGCAAAGTGCCTGCACTTTTATTGGATGATGGTAGTTTACTGACTGAAGGGGTGGCAATCGTGCAATATTTAGCGGACCAGCTACCAAGCTGCAACTTGATTCCACCGCTTGATAGTTTATTACGCTACCATACCATTGAATGGCTTAGTTACATCTCGACAGAGCTGCATAAGGGTTTTAGTCCCTTGTTTAACCCAAAAACACCAGAGGAATATAAGATAATCGTGCGCGAAAATCTGGATAAGCAATTCAATTACCTCGATACTGCATTAAAAGAAAATCAGTACCTACAAAACGATCACTTCAGTGTAGCAGATGCGTATTTGTTTACTATTTTGCGTTGGGCAGTTGCTATGAAGTTTGATATTCACCAAAAAAAATATTTAGGCGCTTATTTTGACCGCGTTGCGATGCGTCCCGCTGTGGATGCAGCGCTTATTGAAGAAGGCCTTAAAAAATAATAGAACCAAGCCGTATATATCCTGAAATAGAAAGCAAATTAGAAGAACTTCAAGTAAAAGCTGACACTTTGTCTAAAGAATACCAAGAGAAAGTGCTTGATGTAATCAAAAATTCTCGTCCAATTTTAGAAAAATATAGAGGAATTCGGAGAATTTTAGAAAATATATTAGAAGCAGTTGATAGGCTAACAGGTATTAAGAGTATTATGGAAAAATTAACTGAAAAAAAAATTACTTTCTAACTTCCGATAAGAAAACTTATCGGAAGTCGGAAGTTTGGGTAGTGATGAGTTCTATTTCGCTGAATAATGGTTGGTAACCGGCGTAGCCGTTGCATCAACATCATTCTCTGTTGCTGCATTATCACCTCTGTTGGTGGGAGCACGGTTAAAAAATATAGGACCTGCTGCCAGACTTAATTCTGGGCTTAGAAGCAAGCGTTTACTTTCAGGCTTAGCAATATCAGATGCTTTCTGTCCCTCATTATTTTTTATATTCACATTAGCCCCTGATTTTATTAGGGTTTTAACTATATTTAGATGGCTATTCATTTATTTAGATGGCTATTCATTGCAGCTAAATGTAAAGCCGTATTACCATTAGGATTCTGCGTGTCTCTGTGAATTATCGTATTAAGCATAATCTATCTCCTGTATTATTTGTTGAATTAAATTAAGCACAACATTCTAACAAACAACTTCAATTACTCAAAGCATAAATTAATTATAAAATGGATAATTTTTATCAATCGACGTTACAACTCGCTTTTTTATAATCTAAAGAATAAAATCTTGGTTCTATGAATGAGGTTAAAAATTAATATTGTGTCGTCATGTTAAAACTGGTAGATATTGAAAAAACATATGGTACGCAAGTTAAACCCTTGCATGTATTACATAAAATTAATCTTGAGATTAAGCAAGGGGAAATTTTTGGTATCGTGGGACAAAGCGGCGCTGGAAAAAGCACCCTCCTCCGCTGTATTAACCTCTTGGAGAAGCCTACGCGCGGCCAAGTATGGATAGAAAATCGGGAGATTACCGCTTTAAAACCAAAACAATTACGCTGTGTCAGGCGCCAAATAGCTATGATCTTTCAGAATTTTAATCTACTTTCTTCCAAGACAGTTTATGAAAATGTTGCGTTGCCTCTACGGTTTGCTCATACAGCAAAAAATGAAATAGATGATAAAGTAAGTTCTTTATTGGCTTTAACCGGGTTAAGTGATAAACAACTTTGTTATCCAGCCGAGCTCAGCGGCGGTCAAAAACAACGTGTTGCGATCGCCCGAGCACTGGCATATCAACCTAAAATATTACTTTGTGACGAGGCTACTTCTGCGCTGGATCCTGAAACAACTAAAAATATTCTTCAGTTGCTACAAGAGATTAATCAGCGTCTTGGATTGACTATCTTTCTCATTACGCATGAAGTGGAAGTCATAAAAACACTGTGTGATCGCGTCGCCTTGTTGGATCGAGGTCACTTGGTAGAGGTTGCTGATATTGTTAGTTTTTTTACGCAGCCCTCAAGCGCTTTAGCGAAAAAATTTGTGTATCATTCGCTAAAACAGGAGCTTCCGCCTTTATTACAAATGCGTCTTAAACCCACTAGAAAAAAAAATAGCCACGCGGTATTACGCATTTTATTTCACGGTCGCGCAGCAGCCGAACCCTTAATTGCACATTTAATGCGTAAAATAGGCATACACCTTAATATTTTACAAGCCAATATTGAGCTTTTAAAAGACGTCACTTTGGGTATTATGGTGGCCGAAGTGATGGGTGATCAAGCACCGTTACAACAAGGTATCGATTATTTAATTGCTAAAGGTCTTCAGGTTGAGGTGATGGGTTATGTCGATGGATCTATTGTTTGAATTAATGAATGCAACAGCAGAAACCCTGTATATGGTTTTGCTTTCGGGCTCCCTCGCTTTTATCCTGGGGTTGCCTTTAGGTGTGTTACTTTTTGTCACGCGTCCTAATAAGCTATTACCGCATCCACTACTTAATCGATGTTTAGCGATGCTCATTAATATTACCCGTTCTATTCCATTTATTATTTTAATGGTGGCCATCATTCCATTGACTCGATTACTAGTAGGAACCTCGATTGGAACCAATGCGGCGATTGTCCCCTTAAGCTTAGCGGCAATCCCTTTTTTTGCGCGCATGGTTGAGAATAGCCTTAATGAGCTATCTCCAGGCCTGATAGAGGCTGGTCAAGCCATGGGGGCCTCCTCTTTCCAGCTGATACAAGCTATTTTACTGGCTGAAGCGAGGCCTGGCATTATCAATAGTTTAACGATTACCTTAATTAATTTAGTAGCTTATTCAGCGATGGCGGGTGCAGTAGGAGGTGGTGGCTTAGGCGATCTCGCGATACGATATGGGTATCAACGATTTGATATGGGCGTTATGCTAGCTACCATTGTGATTTTGATAGCTTTCGTACAAGGTATACAATATGTGGGCGATCGATGGGTCAAACGGGTTTCCCACTAGAGATAGTATAGAAAGAGATTTATTCAACCATGCTAAAAAAATTTTTAAGTCTATTCTTTGTATTCAGTTGTTTTGTCTGCAGTCTGAGTGGATGCTATTCAAAAAGTGATGCCGAGCAAATTCGTGTAGGGACTATCAGTGGTCCTGAAACCCAATTAATGCAAGTGGCTAAATCAGTTTTATTAAAACAATCGGATTTGCACCTAAAAATTATTGAGTTTTCAGATTACTCACTGCCAAATAGGGCATTAAGTGAAGGTAGTTTAGATGCCAATATGTTTCAACATCAAATTTTTTTAGATGAGGAAAATAAACAGCAGCATTATCACTTAATCCCTATCGCGAAGCTTTTTATTTATCCGATGGGTATTTATTCTAAAAAAATACAGGCTTTAGACAAAATCAAACAAAATGCTATTGTCGCTATTCCGAATGATCCAAGTAATGAAGCGCGTGCGCTCTCATTACTCCAGCAAGCTGGACTGCTAAAGTTAAATCCAAATGCAAAAAATCTTGCTACGCCACGGGATATTATGGCTAATCCTAAAAATTTACAGATTAAAGAGTTAGATGCCGCGCAATTAACCCGTTCATTGCCTGATGTAGATGCGGCAGTCATTAATACCAATTATGCGGTACTCGCAAACCTTTATCCTCAACAAGATGCATTGTTTTCCGAAAATAAAAATTCAGCGTACGCTAACTTGTTAGTGTCAAAAGAAAAGGATAAAGACAATCCAAAACTACAAGTACTGGTAAAAGCCTTGCACTCGCCGGAAGTATTAGCCGCTGCGCAACAACTATTTCATGGTCAAGCCATTCCTGCCTGGTAGATTGCCACGCGTCTTCGCTGTCATTGCGAGCGAAGCGCGGCAATCGCAATGACGAGAACATAAAAATATGCAAACACATATCACAGAGATTCTAAAATTATTAGGAGAAGATCCAGAGCGAGAAGGTTTAAAAAAAACCCCAGAACGGGTTGAAAAGTCGCTGCGTTATTTAACCAGTGGAACTCAACAATCACTTGAAACACTGATGAACGGTGCTTTTTTCAGCTCTAGCATAGCTGAAATGATTCTGGTTAAAGATATCGAATTATATTCTTTATGTGAGCATCATCTGTTACCTTTCATGGGTCACTGTCATATTGCTTATATACCAAATGGCAAAATTATTGGCCTTTCAAAAATTCCACGAATTGTCGATTTTTATGCGCGACGTTTACAAATACAAGAGAATTTAACCTGCCAAATAGCCGATTCATTGATGAGTCTACTTAATGCAAAAGGTGTTGCTATTGTTATTGAGGCAAAACATCTTTGTATGATGATGCGCGGCGTAGAAAAACAAACTGCTTCGCTTAAAACATCGGTTATGTTAGGTGTTTTTCGTGATGATATGAAAATACGCGCTGAATTTTTGAGTTTATTGAATAGCACACATCATTGAAATTGTTTTTCAAAGCTTGAAAATTCGTTTTCTAATGTCCATTGTAATTGTGCTTTTTCGTTGGCCTTTAGAAAATATTGGCACTGGATGGATCCCGCGATCAACCCTCTGGTCAAGCCAGAAGGCGACGGCCAGCGGGACGGCGTTTGGCAAGCCGGTATCATTTGGTGATATTGATTATCTTTCCATAATGATTTACCCGGCAAGAAACTATAGCTAATGCTGTTACGTACTAAATTCTTTATTGTGAAATAAGAAAAATCGTAGCTCAAAATAGCTTTTTTATATTGTTCAGTCAGATTGGTTCGGAGTACACCCGGATCATCGGTCGATAATGCCACCGGTACGTTATAGCGCCTATATAATAATATGGGATGCGATTTGCCTTTAATGCCTAATATAGCCTCATTACTACTTAAATTAATTTCTACTAAAATGTGTTTTCTTGCCATTTCTTTGAGTAATGCGACGGAATGCGTTTCTTGTTGAATATCAACGCCGTGACCAATACGGTTTGCATGTGCTATTTCTACGGCTTGACGAATATGAAATCGTAATCCACTGACAGGAACTAAGTTAGCGTTTAACTCGCCTGCATGCAAACTGATAGGTACTTTAGGATATAAATTATGTAAGAAGGCAATCATGTGCATATGCAACGTATAATCTCGCATAGCAATTTTCCCATCTTCAGGCTGAACGATATTAATGCCAAGTACGCGCGTGTTTCTGCTTGCTAGCTCAAACCCTGCTAATAATTGTGCAAAGACTTGTGCGGGCGGCTGTTCACGTAATACTTGATAAAGATAACGTAGTTTAAAATCAGGGCACACACTTATTTTGTCATCGCCATCGAGTTGTTTTGACATGTGGGTTACAATCGTACTTAAACCGTGATTTAAAAGTTTTTTTCTCAATAGCCTTAAATTAGGGTTCCACCCTACTTGCTTGCCTAGCAGGCCGGAGGCATTATTATCGGGCGTTATCATGAGTTCTAAATAAAGCGCGTTTTGTTCACATGCATTTTTAACGACTTCTGCCGTCATTTCATGACGGTGCTTGGTTAAAATAGGGGCATATTTATCAAATGTTGCAAAAAAATGATCATGACCTGACTCTTTGCCCGCATAAAAATTTCGCATCGACCATGCATCAATCGTTGCGTTATATAAACGAGGAGTGTGAATGAGGTTTTTTAAGCGATAAGTGGGACAACAAGCGACTTGTTCCTGAACTGACAAGGTTTGCTTGTTAATACACAGGTGATCGTTTTTAGCATAACGAATCATGTTTTCTGCTAGGCTTGCGCCACCCAGGTGATTATGTAAATCCCCTCCTTTAGGCATTGTTTTTAAAAAAATATCCCGTTGTTTAGGATTATTTTTAATCGTGGCGAAATATTTTTCAGTAGCTTGTTCTGAGACGCTATGCGCATTTGCTGTAGTACTAAGAATAAGGATCGTAGTCAAAAGAAATTTTTGCATCATTAGGGCTTAGGTTGTGCGTCGTGGAATAATTTAAAAAAGTTAGTGGTTGTTTGTTGTGCAATGTCTGCTAAGGGTAATTGACGAAGTTCAGCTAATTTTTCAGCAACATAGTGTACATAAGCCGGTTGACAGGGTTTACCACGAAAAGGGGCTGGTGCTAAATAAGGGGAATCCGTTTCAATCAGAATTCGTTCGAGTGGAAGTTGCTGGGCAATCGCTTGTAATTCTTTAGCATTTTTAAAAGTTAGAATGCCGGAAAAAGAAATGTAAAATCCTATTTCAATCGCGGCGTTTGCCATGGCTAAATCTTCGGTAAAACAGTGTAATACGCCACCCACTTTATCAGCACCCTCTTCTTTTAAGATCGCTATCGTATCTTCTCGGGCATGACGTGTATGTACGATCAACGGTTTATTAACGGCTAACGCCGTTTGTATATGTTGTCTAAATCGTGTTTGTTGTTTTGATTTTTTAGTCGTATCACGATAATAATCTAAACCGGTTTCACCGATAGCAACCACCTTGGGGTGTTTAGCCAGCGCAATTAATTGCTCCAGTGATGGTTCTTCGGCAAGGTCTTCGGTGGGATGAATGCCGACTGAAGCAGACACATCGGAAAATTGCTCGGCAATAGACAGAACCGGAGGAAAGTTTTCCAAATCAATACCAACACAGAGAAAATGAATAACACCCTGCTCTCTGGCAGATGCTAACAACTGATGTAGATCTTTTTGAAAATAATTTAAATCCAGTCGATCAAGATGACAATGCGAATCAACTAAGGGGTACATATTTCACCTTGCAAGGACCAATGACAAAATAAATCTTCTAACAGCAATGCTTGATTTAAAGCTACTTTTGTATGTTGTTGTAACTCGATTAATTGATCAAAAAAATTGAGAAGAAAAGTAGGATCGAGTCTATGTGCCAATGAACGTAATGGGATAGTGTGATCTTCAGATATAAAATGACACTTAATAAGATCACTAACGATTTTCATTAAGCAGTGTAATAGCATAGATAAGTCTGTTTTTGAGTAATTTTCAGTCAGTTTTATAGGATCAATTTCTTTTTTATATAGCTGCGTGAGCGCAAGGAGTAAGTCGGCATATAACTTATGTGTGCCTGTTTCGGCATATTCTAGTGCTTTTAAAGGACCGCCATTCGCTAAATGGTAGAGACTATCGATAGTATCATCCGTTTCATCCGCTAGTTGCTGGCTTATCCAACTTTTTGCTAAGGATAAGGCAGGTGGTGTAAAACGAATAAATTGACAGCGGCTACGGATAGTGGGCAACAGTAATCCTGGTTTATCACTAATCAAAATAAATAAGGTGCGATCCGTGGGTTCTTCTAAGTTTTTTAATAAGGCATTGCTGGCACCCACTAATAAACTTTCAGCTGGGTTAATGATAATTATTTTATAAGCCGATTGCGTGGTTTGGTTTGAATGCTGAATAATATGACGTATTTGTTCAATTTTAATCGACTTAGCTGCACTTTCTGGAACGATGCAAGTCAGATCGGGATGTGTTTGCGCAGCGACTAATAAACAACTTTTACACGTATAGCAAGCATGTACTGGGGTTGTTGTGGCTTTACATAACAAGCTTTTTGCAAATTGTATAGCCAGTGCATATTTTCCCAAACCCGATTGTCCAGTAAAAAGTAAGGCATGCGGTAGGCGATTCGTACTATGTAGTTGATAGAGATCGGTCCATTGCTGCTGTTGCCAGGGTAGTAAGCTATTTTGTAATGGGTTTGACGGCATGGTCTAACTTCCTGGTTGGCGAATACCAAATATAAAATTCATCGTCATTGCGAGCGCCGTAGGCGCGCGGCAATCCAGGATAATACAGTAAACTGGATGGCCACGCTCATTTCATTCGCTCGCCATGACTTTTATAAGAGCCTATCTAATATTGATTGAATTTGTTTTTGTACTTCTTTTAATGAAAGGCTAGCGTCGATGATATGGTAGTTATTTTGGGCTTGTTTTGCACGTGCAAGATAAGTATCACGGGCACGATTAAAAAAATCAGCGGTTTCAGATTCGATGCGATCAATTTTTTTTCGGCGTAGCGTTCGTTTTAATGCCAGATCAACGGGCGCATCCAATAAGAGCACGCAATCAACTTTTAAATCTTTTTGCACCCATTTTTGTAAATCCTGAATAAACGCTAAATCGATGCCCCGCCCCCCACCTTGATAGGCATAACTGGTTTCAATGAAACGATCACAGATAACCCAATCACCCCGCGCTAGCGCTGGTTCAATCACGGTGTGAATGTGTTGCGCACGTGCGGCAAAAAAAAGTAATAATTCGGTTTCAGGTGTGACCGTTTCTTTAGATGAATCAAATGTTAGTACTAATTCTCGAATGGCTTCTGCCAGCGGTGTACCGCCGGGCTCACGTGTTACGGTCAGAGGAATATTTTTTTGTTTTAGATAGTCACTGATAAATTTTAACTGTGTTGATTTTCCAACGCCTTCAATACCTTCTAGGGTAATAAAGCGCGCATGTGACGTATTAATGGGAATTTACCTCATTTAATTGACAAAAAAGTGATTTCATCTGCTTGCTTAAATACCATAGTGATTGGCAACCTTTAGTTTTTTTACCAATAATGGGGTAACGCCTATCTAATTGATAAATTTGTACGGCTCGGTTGTGTTCAGCTAAATTGCTCGAAAATTGATGACTACCATCACCTTTGGCCACAAAATAAAGGTTTTGAGTGCCGTCAGGGTGTAGTGTGGCCTGAATAGAACTCAAGCTTGGCATTGCAATCGGTGTAGGCGGTAAGCCTTTTCGAGTATAGGTATTATAAAGCGTATCTTTTCGCAAATCATCCAGCGTTATTTTTCCAGTATAGTGCCTGCCTAAACCATAAATAATACTGGAATCAATTTGTAAAGGAATCCCCTTTTCTAGACGACGCGCAATGACACCTGAAATCATCGGCCGTTCTTTAGGAATAGCAGTTTCTTTTTCAACTAATGAAGCGGCAATCAGTGCTTCATAAGATGTTTTATAAGGTAAATCGCTGGCTCGTTTAAGCCATTCTTGGTTTAGCTTCTTTTCTAAAAGTAGGTAAGACCATTTTAATAAGTCTGTATCTTTCGCACCTAAGCTAAAATAGTAGGTAGCAGGAAAGAACAAACCTTCTGGGTTTTCAGGCGGTAAACCAAGGTTAGCTAACACTTGTTCGGATGAGATTTGACTGAGAGTATGTTTTACATAAGGCAATGCTTGTAAGGCGGTGAGCAGCTGTTGAAAAGTCCAGCCTTCTACAATGGTAAAACGATGTAAAATAACGCGGCCTGACAGCATTTGATCCACCAGCTGATCAGGTGTTGTGCCGGGATCAAATAAATATTCACCTGTTTTTAATTTATTCGTTGCACCTTTTGAATAAGCTAGAAAATAAAAAAAACGCGGATGTTGAATAAACCCTTGTGCTTGCAAATCATCTACCAAACGATGCATTGATGATCCGGGCTTCAGCACATAATGGATGACTTCAGTTTTTGATAAGGGTGTTATCAAAAACCGATGGTATTGTACGGCAAAATACGTTAAGAAAATCGATAGAAAAAAAACAATGAGAGCAATCAATGTCAGTTTTTTAGACATGCTTAAAAAAGAGGTCCCTTATAAGCGCAAAAAAAGCAATGAGGCATTGGTTCCACCAAATCCAAATGAATTGGATAAGGCATATTCCATTTTTAATTCTTGGTATTTATTCGGTACAAAATTTAGACCACTGTAATCATCATCGTTGCTATTGGGATTGTCTGGATTAGGCGGATTACCTGGGTTATCCAAGTTAATCGTGGGTGGCGCTTTTTGATCGCGCAGCGCTAAAATAGTAAAAATAGCTTCAACCGCTCCCGCTGCACCTAACAGGTGACCAGTCATTGATTTGGTAGAGCTAATAGCTAAATTTTTTGTATGCTCGCCAAACACGCGACGGATAGCGCGTAGTTCTAGTTCGTCACCTAAGGGTGTAGAAGTCGCATGTGCATTGATATAACCCACTTTTGTTTTATCGATATTGGCATCGTGTAGGGTATTTAACATAGCGGCCATAGCGCCTTGCCCCTCCGGTGCAGGGCTTGTCATGTGGTACGCATCAGAGCTCATACCAAACCCGACTAATTCAGCATAAATCGGGGCATTACGTTGTTTAGCCCGTTCATACTCTTCTAATACTAAAATACCGGCACCATCGCCTAATACAAATCCATCTCTGGCTTTATCCCAAGGTCGACTGGCGGCTTGTGGATCTTGATTACGTGTCGATAAGGCGCGGCAGGCCGAAAACCCACCTAAACCTAGCGGCGTAGTTGCCATTTCTGATCCACCTACTATCATGACATCTGCATCACCATAGAGGATGGTACGCGCGCCCAAACCGATATTATGTGTACCGGTGGTACAGGCGGTGACAACTGCAATATTAGGCCCTTTCATGCCATAACGAATGGAGATTTGGCCGGCCACCATATTGGTGATCGCACCCGGTATAAAAAAGGGTGATATTTTTCGGGGCCCCCCTTTTTCGAGTTTGCTATGGTTTTCCTCAATAAAAGGTAAGCCGCCAATACCCGATCCAACCGCGACACCAATTCTGTCGGCATTTTTTTCAGTAATTTCGAGTTTTGAATCCGTAATGGCTTCAACCGCAGCGGCTAAACCATATTGAATAAACAAGTCCATTTTTTTTAGATCTTTTTTATCGATATAGTTTGATCCCTCAAAACCTTTTACACTTGCAGAAAACTGACAGGGGAATTTATCCGGCTCAAACGATTTAAAGAGTGAGTCCGGCGCTGAGAAATCAATAGGTGCTATTCCACTTTTGCCAGCAAGAATGGCTTCCCAGGTTTCTTTAGTCGAGAGACCCAACGGGGTCACCATACCAAGGCCGGTTATTACAATACGTCGTTTTTTTTTCACCGTTTGTCTGCCCCCGCTGTCATATTAAGTTTAAACGGATCCTTAGTCTGATGATTTTCCATGTGCTTTTACATAATCAACGGCTTGTTGAATAGTACGGATTTTTTCTGCATCTTCGTCGGGGATCTCGGTATCAAATTCTTCTTCTAGTGCCATCACGAGCTCAACGGTATCTAAAGAATCGGCGCCTAAATCATCAACAAAGGAAGCTTCCAAGGTGGCTTCTTCTGGTTTGATATCTAGTTGTTCAACAACAACCTTTTTCACACGTTCTTCAATTGTACTCACTCGTATCTCCTCTCTATTTAGTAAAAAACCTGTCGCTTAGTTTATTCAATTCTTGCTGGAACGCAAGTAGCGTCATTAAATTGAACTGACGCTATTGAATTTGTTTGGAAATTTTTTTTGAAAAGCCCGTTTAAACCATCGCCATTCCGCCATTCACATGTAGTGTTTGGCCAGTAATATAATCTGCCCAAGCGGATGCTAAAAAGACACAGGCTTGTGCAATATCATTTGGTTTGCCTAAACGGCCCGATGGAATTTTCTGCAATAGTTGTTTTCTTTGCTCCTCATTGAGCTTGGCTGTCATATCAGTTTCTATGAAACCGGGTGCTACTACATTAGCGGTGATGTTGCGCGTCGCCACTTCTTGGGCTAAGGCTTTGGTAAAGCCAATGATGCCTGCCTTAGCGGCTGCATAGTTGGCTTGGCCAGGATTCCCCGTGGTGCCCACGATCGATGAAATCGTAATAATACGACCATAGCGCGCTTTGACCATGGATTTCAAACACTGTTGCGTTAAATGAAAAACGGCATTTAAATTGGTTTCTATCACGGCATTCCACTCATCATCTTTCATGCGTAACAAAAGATTATCACGCGTAATGCCCGCATTATTAACCACAATTTCAACAGCGCCAAAGGCTTTGAGTTCGGTAAATAAATTTTCTATCGATGAAAGATCAGTAATATTTAAGACAAACCCTTGGCCATTTAAACCTAATTCTTTGAATTGCTTGGAAATATTTTCTGCACCTTCGGCAGTGGTTGCTGTTCCAGCGACGTGGGCGCCTTGTTTTGCAAATGCTAAGGCAATGGCAGCGCCGATACCTCGACTAGCGCCGGTGACTAATGCAACTTTGTTTTCTAATAACATAAAAATCCTTACGCGACTAAAGCATTTTTAAATAGGTCAGGGTTTTGTATTGATAAGGTGGGAATATCCGTAATACGTTTATTTAAACCAGCCAATACTTTACCCGATCCGCATTCTATGAGTTGTTCAATACCTTGTTTTTCTAAATATTGTATAATTTCCACCCAACGTACGGGGCTAAATAACTGTCTTACTAATGCGTCTTTAATCGCTTCGGGTGTTTCCTCTGCTTTGACATCTACATTATTAATAACAGGAAATTGAGGTGCTAAAAAAGAAACCGTATTTAAGTAATCCGCTAAACGTTCTGCCGCAGGTTTCATTAATGCACAATGCGAAGGTACACTGACTGGAATACGTTTGGCTAATTTAGCACCGGCTTGCTTGGCTTTTTCTACTAATCGATCCACCGCTTCACTATTCCCTGCAACAACGGTTTGTCCAATGGAATTGTAATTTGCCGGCGATAATACCTGATCTTGCGCTACTGATGCACACAGCTCTTGTAGTGCGCTGTCTTCTAAACCAACGATGGCTGCCATGGCACCCACGCCGCTAGGAACCGCCTCTTGCATTAGGCGTCCTCGTTCAGCGACCAATCGTATTGCTGTAGGAAATTCGAGTGCCCCGGCACAAACCAAGGCAGAATATTCACCCAGGCTATGGCCTGCCATTAATAACGGAAGTTTTCCGCCCTCTTTTTTCCAAAGTCGCCACAGTGCAACGCTGGCCGCTAACAAAGCTGGCTGCGTGATTTGAGTTTGGTTGAGTTGTTCGGCTGGGCCTTGCTGGCTTAATTGCCAAAGATCACACTCTAATGCTTGCGAAGCCTCAGCAAACGTTTCTTCGATTAAGGGATAATGAGAAGCGAGTTCGGATAACATGCCAACAGCTTGTGAGCCTTGACCCGGAAAAAGGAAAGCAATTTTTTTAGACATAGGTTCATTGTGCTTAAATCAGTGAAACGAGCGCTTCAAGTGTACCATAGCGCTGCCGTGTACTTTAAGGGGGAAATTGATTTTCCTCAGAATAGGCTTTTTTAATGGAAATATTGTCTATACTTTTTAACTAAGGTTTTTTAAATTTTCTTTGCATAATGTGCTGTATTTGTTTTTCAACACCTTTGTTTATGCTAGCGGCAGATTCTTTAACCATAGGACGATGAGGATTTCGGGTCCAATAACGTACAGCAGTGTCCAAAAAAAACAGTGTGCTGATGGGATCGCTGCTAGCCGTTACGCGTGAAGTACCGGGACTCGTGTGAGTGGCATTCTGGTAGTGAGAATATGTATTTTTAGTGCTGGAGGCTTCTATACCGAGGTACTTTCCTGAGTGTTTCGCGATTTCTTTTCTGTGAAATAAATTCGGTACGTTGTTAGCTAGACTGGTTTTAACCGAATGCGGGGTAATATTGACAGGCCGTGTTTGTTTCCTCGGTAGATAATTAAGTTTAGCCAACGTGGGTTGTTTTATAGATACGGATTTGAGTAGGTGTGACGTATTGTTATTTTGAGTTTTGTGTTTTCTTTTTTGCTTCGTATGCAGTGTTAATAGTTGCTTTTCGCTTTGTTTAGGCTTTGGTTTTGGTTGTTTAGCAGTTAAAAACTGCGGTGCAGGTTTAGATCGATGAATAGTATGCGGTTTTAACTGTTGTTTAGTGTGCTTATTGAGATACGCTTCACTTTGGTCCCATATTTTGTCTGAGATAAAAGGGTTATTTAAAGGGATAGCGCGTTTTTGACGTGGCATACGCTCGGAATTTGATGTTGTATTAAGAGTTGAGGCTGCTAAACTTAAGTCCTCTGAGTTTTCGTTTTCCTTTTTTTCGATTAGTGGTAGTGGGATCGGTGGTGGAAGTGACTTAGATTTGTTCAAAAGTGATGTATTTAGTTGTAGATTTAAAGTTTGCTCAATATAGGTAGTATTTTTCAGTAAAGCTAAAAGCGATTCAGCTGTCGTAGTATTATTTACAACCTGTGTAGCTAGGTTTAGCCAAAGGTTAGACAGAACCCCTACCAGTTCTTCATCAGAGAAAGAATCGTCTTGTTGTAGTTCCATGTCTAACATATAAAACCCACTTTCAATCTTTTTGACAAACTTCATTAAAAGAGGCGATTCGGACCAATCAACGATGGCTCTTTTTTGTAATTTACTATTACCCCCCCTAAACCATTGCTTAATGTTATCGAACTGGTTTGTAAAAAAAGAACCAATTTCTATAAAAAGTTCTATAAAAAGTTCTTTTGTTTTTTTGAATAAATATTCGTTGCCTATCACTAGGTCGGGTCTCATTTGGTATAGGCTATCAATCACATCGCTAATGACCAGCTCTTCATTTGAACATTCGCCACGGTCAATACATTGGCTTGCTAGTCTTTCAGCCAGTTCTATTTGACGGTTAGTGGCCGATCGTTGCTTACCGACTTCTATGGCGATACGCTGAGCTAACAACTTTAAATCTGCTTTAGTTGCTTCATTAATATCTTTCGCTTCAGGCGCCCGGTTAATATACCACTGATGTAATATATGCATGATGGCCGCACCTATTTGATAGTGTGCGCCTTGCTGACCAGCAGCACGAAAAAACGTTTTTAATTTTATTTTTACCCGTGTTGTAATACGATTTAAGCGGGCTTGATGGGTTTCTTTAGGTATAGGAGTAGGCATAAATAGACTTTTCTTATTTTCTAAATCGGTGTGAAGCGTGGTTGCTGCGATTTGTTGCCTTGATGTAATAAAAAATAAACCCGCTTCAATCTTCATGATTAAAGCTTGTTTTTGTGAGTTAAAATAGTCTACTCTAACCTCTCTAAATCCCAGGAACTCTAAACTTTGAGTAAATTCTTGAAGTGCCTTCGTATCAATAACAGGTTGGTAAATATAAGATTGTAGTTTTAATGTAGGACGAGTAGAGGCTTGTCTAGCCTGCTCTATAAATTTAAGTAATTTAGTATAATCGATATCTTGTGGCTGATAACCCCAATGGATATTCAGTTCATCGGTATTTTCTAAGGAAAAGATCGGTTTTATACGAAGCGTAAGTGTTTCTAGCACAAATGATTTTTCCCCCAATGATTGTGCAAATTGTTTAATATCCTCCAGCGATGTAAAAGGTGGAGTTTTTTTCATCGGATGTTGAAATAGAAAATGGGTCGTACAACGGGTATCCAGTGAACGGCGAGAACGACCGCACCTTATTGGATAATAGGAAAAGGGGGTAAAGGGGGTAAAGGGGGTAATTTATTAGAGAGTATTCCTTCTTTTAACTCGTGTATACCTTGAAAATTACGGTGCCCTTGTTCATAAAAGTAAAACAATAAACTGGCACTCATTTCAACAGCATTAAAAACAATAGCTTGTACTGAGGAATCAGAAAAATGATTATCCCTTAAAAAACGCACATGATTAAACTTTGCTTTGTTAAGAAGAGAGTTTTTAAACTTAGCTTCTAAACGCAAGGTAGATGTTTGGATTTGATCAGAGGTAGCGCTAGTAGATGGACTAAATGTTGTATCAGTGAGATCGGATTCAATAAAAATCCCTTTTAATTTTTTGCCAATAAACGTTGCGCCTTGCAAGCTCGCTTTTTCAAAGCGTAAATCGATTGCCATACTAACGTCGTCAATTACTATCGTACAGTGATCAAAGTGTTTAATACCTAGTTTTTGATATAGTGAATATAAGGTTGATAAAGTAAGTTGACTATGTGCTAAGTTAGTTTGCTGATCAAATTTGTTATCAAAACTAAGCTCAGTGCGGACTAAATTGGCTTTGGCTAAGTTGGTTTTAATGAACCATGTGCTTTGTAAATTCAGGTTGTTTAAATCGACCGATTCTAAGTTGGCTTCGTTAAAATTAAGATATTGTAAACGGCTTTTAATTGTAGCGTGTTGGAAATTTACTTCCCTTAAGTCAGTGCTAGAAAAATCTGTGATGTCTAAGTTCCTGAGCTGTGCAAAAGAAGTCGTGGATAATTGGGCTCCACGTAAATTCAGTGCGGTTACTTCAGCATTGGTTATGGGAAACGTTACTTCTCTAAGATCGGTTTGTAGTGACAAAGTATTTAAATTATGATGAAATTTTGTTCCGCGTAGATCAGCGAAATCAAATTTGCAATTATTAATCGGTTGAAAGAACTGTGCCTGTTTTAAATCAGCATGATTGAAAGAAATTTGGTTTAGGTAATCAAGATACTCTATTTTGTAAAAAACAAATCCATTAAAATTTCTAAAATTACTTATAGTGATCAATTGAAGTAATTCTTTTGTTAACTTTAGAACCGTTTGTTTGACATTAACGCTATAATCTTTAGCCGTATATGTAAAAGATAATTGAGGAAATGCGATATCAACACTTGACTGAAAGATCCCATCTCGGAGCATGTTATGAACAAATACGTTACCGCATTCGCGTAGAAATTTATTGGCTTGGCTTCTATTAGGAATGAACAAAATATTTTTAAATATATCGACGAACTGTTCGGGCGTAGCGTCCTGTTTGACGAACGATACTATCTGTTTAAGTGATATCCAGTTTAAAAAAGATTTTTCCTTGGGCAGATGGTCAATAATAAGTAATAAATCTTTAGTACTTTTGATAAGAAAATTGTGTAGAACCAATATAGAATCATCTCCATCAGGTTGCTGTTGCAGAGGTTCCCAAGCCATAAAATGAGAAAGGCCATTTTCTTTTATGAACGGAAGAAAGGGTTTCCTTTCATCATCTTTTTGAAACCAGCTAAGTGCTAAGCTAGGAAAACGATGGAATTTGAGTGTTTTTCCATCTTCTGGACTAAGTATGGTATGTATTTCTGCTTTTTCTAATAAACCCATATTGGGTAAATGATGGGTTATGGTTAAAGGTTCTTTTTTGCTTAAACGTTCTGTTACGGTTATTTTTATATAGTCGGGACTTTTTAAATGGCCATCCTCGCTAAGAATTTCACCGGGATAAAAATTATCTTCACCTAATAAATTTAATTTATTTATGATCATATTTATTTTATCGGCGTAATTCAAATCTCGAGAAAGCAGATATTGGATGTCTCTATGTAATTTTTCACTAATAGAGGTAACTAAATTATTTGCATTCAAAGTTTTTTCTAAATAGCTAATATAAGTGTTAATAATAGCTTTATCGTTCGTGTTAATGGTTGTATCAAATGCTATAGCACCCGTATCACGTGCTACGGTGACAGGTAAGCCACGTTCTTTTGCTTTCATTAGCAAATAATTATTGGCATGTAGCATATTGCTTTCTTCGGAACAGCCGCTAGCTTTACATACCAACGCTTGATAAGTAACTGGCATCGGAAAAGCAGTTTTAGCGGCTAATTGACGTGCTTCGGTATTAATGTAGGACTGAACCCAAGAGCGGGTTTGATGAGGACCTTCAAAACTTTCTATTAATTGTTCGGCGGCAGAGGAAATACGCGAATAACATCCGGTAATACATTTTGTCAGTTCTTTATCAGCAAGCATATTAATCACAATCTGTTTTCGCTGTTCCAAATTAATGGCTGTTTCTGTGATCAATACGGCGACAGTTTCTAGATTTTTTTTACCAGCGCCATACATGATAACGATGGCATCACTAGGCATAGCTAATTTTTCTTTAAAAGCTACTAAGCTTACTGTATCAGGTAGGGATTGCTCATCTGCCCATTGTTTAATTTTGCCGATAGTAACGCTAAGCTCATTTTGTAATTTAGCCTCTTCTTTAAGTAAAGCTAAATTGTAAGCGTAAATAGGTTCTACGTTAGGTAAATAAGAATATAATTTCTCTTTTATTAATAAGTTTATGGTTGCTTGTATATTTTCGTATTTGTCATTATTAATAGAAGATAGTGAAAAAAAATTTTCTGTTAAAGCAGGATCCCTTGCCATCATAATAAATAAGTCCTTTTTATTTAATGGAGTATAATATAGGACTGCAGCAAAAATGTTGCCAAGTAATATCAATATATCCGATATATTGATATTTTCTAGCAAACAACATGTCAGTGTGGCGTAATCTTACTTTGGTTTTTCTTGATAGCGTTGTATCGTAAATTATAGAAAATTTTTTTATTTAAGGAGGTAGACTAGGCGATCCATACGACCCGCAAGTTTACGTCATGCTTGAGATAAGTGAATCTCCTCCAGCATTAAAAGCGTACTAATGCCGATCCCCAAGCGAGTCCTGCGCCAAAGCTTTCCATGAGTAATAACTGTCCGCGCTGTATTCGACCCTCCCGTACCGCGGTATCCAGCGCTAAGGGTACAGACGCGGCCGAAGTATTGCCATGTTGATCCACTGTAATAACGACTTTATCCATAGATAACTTAAGCTTATCGGCCATCGCTGTAATAATACGCAAATTAGCTTGATGGGGTATTAACCAATCAATCGCTGAGGCTTGAATGCCATTTGCTTGCAAGGTTTCATCTAAAATTTCACTTAATTTCTTCACAGCAATTCTAAATACCGGGTTTCCCTGCATGACTAAATGGGCTTTTTCTTCACGTAAACCTGTACCTAAAAAAAGTAGATCCTTATAGGAGCCGGCGGCATGGAGATGGGTAGAAATAATACCAGGCGTATCACTTGCTTGTAACACAACAGCACCCGCGCCATCACCAAATAAAATACAGGTTGAGCGATCTTCCCAGTTAATGATGCTAGACATAGTCTCGCTACCAATCACTAAGGCTGAATTGATTTGACCGTTACGGATAAATTGATCGGCAACACTTAACGCATAATTAAAACCGGCGCATGCCGCAACGACATCAAATGCAGGACAACCATCAACACCTAACGCGGATTGCACTAAACAAGCGGTACTAGGAAAATATTTATCGGGTGTGCTGGTTGCAACAATAATTAATTGTATTTCTTTTGCAGAACAACCTGCGGCCTCTAATGCTTTTTTAGCAGCCGCAGTGGCCATGGTTGAGGTGGTATCCGACGCGTCTGCCAAATGCCGTGCGCGAATTCCGGTGCGAGAGACTATCCATTCATCAGTGGTATCAATACCCCGTTTAATGAGATCGGCGTTACTTACACTGTTTTTAGGTAAGTACGCGCCTGTACCAGCAATTCTAGAGTATTTCATAGAGTACTATCAGATTCTTTTAATAGTCCAATCACTTGTTCTTGAATACGTTCAGGAATATTCTTTTTAACTTCTAAAACGGCTTCATTAATTGCATTTTTAAAGGCGAGATCATTGGCGCTACCGTGACTTTTAATTACAGTACTTTTTAAGCCGACTAAGCTAGCACCATTGTAATGTGCGGGATCCATTCGTTTACGTAATCCTTTTAAAACATGTAATGCGGCTAAACCAGAAAGTTTTGAAAACCAATTCCGATTAAACGCTAATTTAGTATAGTGACCGACTAGTTTGGCAACGCCTTCCGTTACTTTTAAAGCAACGTTTCCTACAAAGCCATCACAGACGATAACATCAGCAACGTCTTGATAAATTGCGTCGCCTTCCACATAGCCAATATAATGGAGGCTGCTCGCTTTTAATATTTCAGCGGCCTTTTTTACCTGCTCATTACCTTTTATTTCCTCGGAACCAATATTCAGTAAAGCCACACGCGGACGATCAATATTATCCACTTCTGAACTTAATACCGACCCCATCACTGCAAATTGAAAAAGCGCTTCGGGCTGTGAATCGACATTCGCCCCTAAATCAAGCACACGCACTTTAGTGTGTTCTTTCATGGTGGGAAGCATGGCAGAGATGGCGGGTCTATCAATACCTGGTAAGGTTTTTAGTACAAAACGGGCCGTTGCCATAAGCGCACCGGTATTTCCTGCACTGACACAGGCCTGCGCCTGACCGTCTTTGACGAGATCAATCGCTACTCGCATCGATGAGTCTTTTTTTCCGCGTAATGCTAAAGCCGGTGGTTCGTCCATCGCCACGGTTTGTGAAGCAGGATGTATTTTTAGACGCTCGGGAACAGCCACTTTTTTAAGTCGAAGCTGCCGATTTAAAACCGCCGGATCGCCTACGAGGATGATGCTTAAATTCGCATCATCCTCGAGAGCCATGATGGCCGCAGGTACGGTCACAGAAGGCCCATGATCGCCTCCCATGGCATCAATTGCGATGGTATAGAGGGTCATTAAGGGATTATTCCTTAGCGGCTATGACCTTTTTTCCACGATAATAGCCATCTTTACTGACGTGATGACGTAAATGGGTTTCGCCACTGGTGGCATCAATAGCCAAGGAAGGCGATGTTAAAGCATCATGCGCACGTCGCATGCCTCTTTTAGAACGAGATTTGCGTGATTTCTGGACTGCCATAGAAGGCCCTCGATAAACAACATTGAAAGGGGCGTATTATGAGGTTTACGCTGTAAAAAAACAACCTTATTTCTTACTTCTTGCTGGGTTTATGCTCAGGGTCCTGTCACCCAGGTACGCTTTTTTTGATGGCTTATGCCTCAAAAGAAAGCGCACCTGGATGCCACCCTTCGCGCAAGACCTGTGTTACTAAGCGTCCGAGGTAAGTTTTTGATATTTTTTTAACAGCTGTTCGGGGGATTCGGGGTTTTTAGTGTCGATGAGGATACACGCGACGGGGCAGACTTGGACGCATTGAGGCGCATCAAAATGACCGACGCATTCGGTACACTGGTTGGGGTTGATTTCATAGATGAGCTCGCCTTGTGAAATAGCCTCGTTCGGACATTCAGGCTCACAGACGTCACAATTAATGCAGTCATCAGTAATTAGTAATGACATAGTCTCGTTATTTTTTCATATTATGATTTAACTTGGTTAAGGCTTGTGCCACGATAGCCGGCACAAACTGTGTCACATTGCCCCCCAGTTTGGCAATTTCTCTGACCAGGTTCGCTGAAATAAAGGAGTGCTGCTCGGCCGGCGTTAAAAACAAGGTTTCTAGCTCAGGCATCATATTACGATTCATGCTTGCTAATTGAAACTCGTATTCAAAATCTGAAACGGCACGTAATCCGCGCAAAATAACATGGGCTTGATGTTGTCGTGCACAATCGATCAGTAAGCCTTCAAAACCGGTGACTTCCACATTGCTCAAGCCTTTTAACGCTTCCTTCGCTAATTCGATGCGTTTATTGAGATCAAATAACGGGGTCTTACTTGGGTTTTTAGCCACCGCCACAATAACCCGCTCAAATAAACGCGATGCCCGCTGCGCGAGATCAAAGTGCCCATTCGTGAGCGGATCAAATGTACCGGGGTAAATAACCGTCTTATTCATAGAGGATGCATTCCTAAAACAAACCCTAAAAGCAGTAAGGCGCCTACCCAACTATTATTAAGGAAAGCTCTAAAGCAACGTTCAGGGTTTCTATCCTTGATTAAATAATGTTGATAAACAAACAAACTCGCCGCGAGGCTTAAAAATAAATAATAACTTGCCTGCAGTTTGAGCAAAAACCCTAATAAAATCAACAAAGCCATAAAACTAGTCTGGATGGCTGCGATAAATAGACGATCATGCCGGCCTAACAACAGTGCCGTTGATTTTACGCCTATGTGTCTATCGTCTTCCCTGTCCACCATGGCATACATCGTATCATAGGCTAATGGCCATAAAACGGCCGTTATAAATAGTAACCAAGCAATGGCAGGAACCTGATTCATTTGCGCGGCAAACGCCATCGGAATTCCCCATGAGAAAGCCAACCCTAATACCCCTTGTGGCCAATAAGTCACACGTTTGGCATAAGGATAAATAAGGGCCAACGCAAGGCCAATAATAGAAAGCTTGATGGTGAGTGCATTAAGTTGCAGTACCACACCAAGTGCCAAAATACAGCTCAATAATAACAGGGCAAATGCTTCTTTAAGCCCTACTTCGCCAGTGACTAGCGGTCTCTTTTTAGTCCGTGCCACCAAACCATCAAAGTGCCTATCCGCAATATCGCTAGCCACGCAACCCAATCCGCGTGTCAAAAAAGTACCTAAGCTAAATAAAAAAACCAGCTTCCAAGACGGATGCCCCTCGCCTGCCAAACATAAGGCCCATAAGGTAGGCCATAGCAGCAAAAAACCACCGATAGGCTGATGGAGTCGCAATAAATGTGCATAGGGTCGTAAACGACGGGTTAGCTGCTTCATGAAAGGTATCGTATAATAAGCAAGAAGAAAATCGACTGCATGGATATACTCAGAGTATAACGTTGCAATATATTAGCAAGGAGCGCTTGATGTGTAAAAAAATTTGGCTAAAGAGCTTATTTGTTTTTTTTAGCAGCTTTCCGGTGTTAGCAAATGCCACTATTCCTGGGTTTTATATTTTAGGTCAAATCGGCTCGGGTAATACGCATGCTGAAGCGTCCGATGCGGCAGCACTTTCTATTGATAGTAAAGTCGTGTTTACCGGTCGTGTTGCTGGTGGTTATCAATTCAACCAAAATCTAGCATTGGAAATCGGTTATACCCGGTTTTCTGATGTAGATTTTTCAGGTGTAGGCGGTGTTTCAGGTCAAACTATATCGCTCAGTGAGAATGCGCTTGATTTTATGGCAAAACCGCTATTGCCCCTCTCTAATAATTTTAATATTTATGCAAAAATGGGTTTAGCCTATGTTAAAGCAAATGGCTCATCCATCGTCAATGGAAAATCTTATTTAGGTTATTCGGATGATTGGGATCCTGCTTTTGGTTTAGGTCTCAGTTATGACATTACACCGAATATATTAATTGATTTAGCATGGACACGTTTTCAAAGTGTGGGTGGAAATAATGCAACCCCTAGCGCTGATTTTTATTCGGTGGGCGTTGCCTATTATTTTGGTTAGCGTACAAATTTTTTAGTCATTGCGAGCCCGTCACCTTGTTAAAGGTGACGGGCTCGGCAATCCAATGAAAAGTTAGCTTTTACTAGATAGCCACGGCCGAAACAAAGTTTCAGCCTCGCTATGACGGTGTTACACTATTTTTCACACAGAGTTGATATTTATAATTCTAAACGTTAGGAGTCCCTCTATGACAAAAAAGATAAAAAAAATTTCTACGGCTACTTTATTCATGAGTATTGCTGCCTTTAGTATTACGCCAGCGGCACGCGCAGAGATGGCTGGATTTTATGCTGGCGCACAATTGGGATACGGTAATACACATATTAATACCGGCAATCTGGTGACTGTGAACAACGGTGCTTCGCCGGTTGCTTTGCCTGATTTAAATAATTGGGCGATCGCTTATAGACTTAGTTTTGGTTATCAGCTAAATCAAAATTTAGCGGTTGAAGTTGGTTATCGTCGTTTTAGCAACAGCGATATTACTGCAACTAACGGTGCAAATTATCTGGCAACGGCATCCACTCAAGAAAGAGCATTTGATTTAACCGGAAAAGCGATATTACCACTGACCACTGAGCTGAGTGCATACGGAAAATTAGGTGTCGCTTATGTCAAAGCTAATTCCCAAGGTTATGCAAGTACGAAGGGATCCTATACCTCAACTACTAATAGTTACGCTAATACACTAGAACCTACTTTTGGTTTAGGAATTAGTTATGCATTAAAACCTAATGTACCGATTGAGCTTTCTTGGAATCGTATTCAAAAGATAGGTGGTGGCAATCATGCACCGAGTAGTGATTTTTATGCACTGGGTGTTGCTTATTATTTTGGCTAAACCAGATGCATTTTTGTTTATAATGAACTGATTCGCCTAATTAACTGGCTGTAAAAATTGACAATACAACCATCAGACGATTAAATAGAGCTTCTAATAAGAAAATCTCTTCAGGAGAAAATAATAACAATGTTTAAGAAAATTATAACTATTAGTTTATTCAGTGTTTCCGCTTTAGCACTTGTGAACGCTAATGCAGCAGCGCTTTCAGATACCGCTCAAAACGCAAAACAGGACAAAAAACTTGCCAAAGTAGCGCCTGCAAAACACAAAGCGAAGCCTGTTGTTGTAGAAGCAAAAAACAGCAACGCTCAGTTTGAAACCATTTCTGTACCACGTACCAGCCAAGTACCAGCCGGTGTATATGTAACAGGTCAAATTGGTTACGCTGATACCGGTATGAAATCTAAGCTAGAGCGAGGGTTTCTTGATAACAATGGTATTGCGGGTCGTTTGGCACTGGGTTATAAAATAACCCCAAACATTGCAGTTGAAGCAGGTTTATTACAATTACAAGATGGTAAAACTGTGGTTGATGACAAAGGCTCTTTTTCTAGTAACCAATACGCGCTAGATGTTGCTGCAAAAGGCATCCTACCTGTAACGCATAATGTTAATGTTTATGGTAAAGCCGGTGTTGCTTACTTAACAACCCGTTTACAAGCAGATACAAATCAAACCACGGGTAATTTTAATGATCAAGCAGGTATTGCTAAACACAAATGGGCACCTGAAGTGGCTGTTGGTATGAGCTATGACGTGACATCCAATATTAACGTTGATACTTCATTCACACACATTCACCCTGTAGGTAACAACCGTCCGGATAACATTAACTTTCTAGCGGTAGGTGTTGGATACACATTCGGTTAGTTCGTTATCGTGTTAAAAAAACCCCTTGCACAAGGGGTTTTTTATTTTAATGTCATTGCGAATGCCGTAGGCACGCGGCAATCTAGGAAAATACAATGACTGGATGGCCACGCTCATTTCATTCGCTCGCCATGACGGCGATGCTTTATTGAACACTTTTTATTCAATTTATAAGATTAAGATTTCATTAAAACAGTTATTTTTATCGTTAGTTTAAGGATTCTTTAAGAATTACCCGCACTTTTACTTACATTAATAATCACTCATAGATTAATTTGATATAAGTTATTAGCGCTTGACACAACTTGACAAGTTATTAAACAGGCGATTAAATGGTCGCTCGTTTAACTAGTTAAGCTCTTAGGAGAATAATAAAAATGTTCAAAAAAGTAATCACAACCGCCGTATTAGGTGTGTCTGCACTTAGCGCGATAGCTGCCAATGCGGCTGTTCCTGGTCCTTATGTGACTGGTCAATTGGGTTATGCAAATACTCATATGAGTGCTAGAACAGAATTCGGCGATACCATCGCTGGTATGTCAATAACAGACCAAAGCTCAAACAACTTATCAAACAATGGTTTGGCAGGTCGTTTAGCAGTGGGTTACCAACTCAACCAAAACTTTGCTGTTGAATTAGGTTATCTTAATTTAAATACTGGAAAAAGATACTTCACGGATCGCTATTTTTGGCAAAATCAATCGCTGACACAATCTGTTATTGATGTGGCAGGAAAAGGTATTCTTCCCATTTCAGATCGTGTTAATGCCTATGGAAAATTAGGTCTAGCTTATGTGATAACAACAGGCACCTATGCAAAAGTCTACCATCCTAATGCTAATGGAAATATTAATAGTATATTCCAGGTTGCTGATCACAAATTAGCGCCTGAAGCTGCCGTTGGTGTGAGCTATGACATTACTCCAAATGTATCGCTTGATACGTCTTGGACACATATCCAAACTGTTGGTAAAAACCGTCCCGGTAACATTGATTTTGTTGCGGTTGGTTTAGGTTACCACTTCGGTTAATCGGATTAGTCTACTCCTCTGATGTTAGTTCTAAGATCGAAGAAGCCTGGTTCATCCGGGCTTTTTTTATTTAAAAATATCTCCTTTGTCTGGATTGCCGCGTGCCTACGGTACTCGCAATGACACGGTCATCGTCATGGCGAGCGAATGTAATGAGCGTGGCCATCCAGTTGACAGTATTTTCTAGCACATTAATGAGTTTTTTAGATAATAGATTCTATTAAGTGCTATTGATAGCGCGTTTAGGCAGCCCTAAGATGTTACTTAAAAGCGGAGAATAATAAAAATGCTTAAGAAGATTATCATAACCACCGTACTCGGTGTTTATGCACTGAATGTTATAGCTGCTAATGCTATAGTGCCTGGCATGTACTTCACCGTTCAGCTGGGTAATGCAAATACGCATATGGCGAGTAAAACCGATCTGGGGGCTATTCAAGATAAATTTACCCTGGATTCTCCCAATCTATCGAATAATAGCCTAACGGGTCGCTTCGCCATCGGTTACCAATTCAATCAACATTTTGCACTTGAAATGGGTTATCTGCCATTAAGAAAAAAAGAACTACATAGTACGATTAAGGCTTATATGCAGGATGTTCCAGTTAACTTTTCACTCTCTGCCGCATTAAAACAAGATGTCATTGACTTAACCGGCAAGCGTATTGTTCCGATTTTTGATAAATTTAATTTATACGCTAAATTAGGCGTGGCTTATGTAACAAGCTGCATCAATATCAATAAAAAAATTGTAAATTTAAAGAATGGTTCTGCTCAGACATCGGAATTACCTAGCCCTATTGCCAAACATACATGGGCGCCCGAAGCGGCTTTGGGTGCGAGCTATGATATTACGCCTAATATTTCGGTTGACGCTTCCTGGATGCATATACAACCGCTAGGGAAAAACCGTCCGGGTAATATCGATTTTGTTGGTGTAGGTGTAGGTTATAACGTTGGTTAGTTAATCGGTCGTCATTGCGAGTGCCATAGGCACGAAGCAATCCAGGCAATAAAATAATAGGATGAAACAATCTGCTGTTTATATCATAACCAATAAAAAGCATGGAACCCTTTACACCGGGGTAACATCCCTATTGGTTAAAAGAATTTATGAGCATAAAGAAGGGATCATTGATGGGTTCACTAAAAAATATAACTGTAAATTATTAGTATTTTATGAATTACATGAAACAATGGAATCAGCTATCCTGAGAGAAAAACAAATTAAGGCGGGTTCTAGAAAAAAGAAACTGCAGTTGATAGAAAATATCAACCCAAATTGGATAGATTTATATGCAGAAATTATCTAACTAGATTGCCACGCGCTGCGCGCTCGCAATGACGATAAAAACTTCTTGACAATTCGCAAATGACGCAGTCGTCATGGCGAGCAAATGAAATGAGCGTGGCCGTCTAGTTGATTTATATGTAGAATTAAGCTAAATCAGCTAAGAAAAAAATTAGTAAAATTTGAGGAATGTTACTTTAGCTGTTTTTAACCATGACGGCCATTTTTTTCGGCTGACAAGCCGCTTTGTTTTCCCAGCAAGGGTTTTAAAAATTTCCCAGTATAAGAAGCCGGATTTTTAGCCACTTGCTCTGGTGTTCCTTCGCAAACAACTTCCCCGCCCTTATTTCCGCCTTCGGGACCTAAATCGATAATCCAATCCGCCGTTTTAATGACATCCAGATTATGTTCGATAATCACTACCGTATTACCGTGATCGCGTAAACGATATAAAACCTTTAACAATTGTTCGATATCGTAAAAATGTAGACCTGTTGTGGGCTCATCAAGAATATAAAGCGTTTGGCCCGTATCGCGTTTACTGAGTTCTTTCGCTAGTTTAATGCGTTGCGCTTCACCGCCGGAGAGTGTCGGTGCACTTTGGCCGAGACGGATATAAGAAAGACCGACTTCCATCAGCATTTGTAGCTTTCTAGCCAGTACAGGAACAGGCTTAAAGAAAATCGCCGCATCTTCTACAGTCATTTCTAAAATTTCATGGATATTTTTACCCTTATACTGGATCTCTAAGGTTTCTCGATTATAACGTTTACCCTTACAGACATCACACTGTACATAAATATCCGCCAAAAAATGCATCTCAACCTTCAGTACACCGTCTCCTTCACAGGCTTCGCAACGCCCGCCTTTGACATTAAAGCTAAACCGCCCGGGTTTATAGCCGCGTGAGCGCGATTCTGGCGTGGCTGCAAATAACTCGCGTATCGGTGTAAACAGACCAATATACGTAGCCGGATTAGAACGAGGAGTACGTCCAATAGGGCTTTGATCAATATCAATCAATTTATCCAGTTGTTCTAAGCCAGTGATTTCAGTATAAGGCGCAGGCTGAATCAGCGTGGCATTATTCAATGCTCTCGCGGTAATGGGATAAAGTGTGTCATTAATTAAGGTGGATTTACCTGAACCCGAAACGCCAGTAATACAAGTCATCAAACCCAAAGGAATAGTAATATCGATATTCTTTAAATTATTACCGGAAGCCCCTATCAATTTCAGTAAGTGTTTTTGATTGGGTTTATGACGTTTTTTAGGTGCATCGATATGACGTTCACCAGAAAGATATTTTCCAGTTAAGGAATCTGGATTGCGCATAATGGCAGCGGGTGAGCCTTGTGCAATAACCTGTCCGCCATGTACACCGGCACCAGGACCCATATCCACCACATAATCGGCATGGCGTATAGCTTCTTCATCGTGTTCTACCACGATAACTGTATTACCTAAATTGCGTAAATGTAATAAGGTATTGAGCAATCGTTCATTATCTCGTTGGTGTAAGCCAATCGAAGGTTCATCCAAAATATACATCACACCCACTAAACCCGAACCAATTTGACTCGCCAGTCGAATTCGTTGCGATTCACCGCCTGATAAGGTATCGGCACTACGGTCTAATGATAAATAATTTAAGCCCACATCAATTAAAAATTTTAAACGATCAATGATTTCTTTTTTTAAACCTTTGGCAATTTCAGCACGTTGTCCAGATAAGTTTAATTTTTCAAAACGTGTTCGCAGTTGATCAATCGGTAATGCCGCCCATTGTGCAATGGATTTATCAGCGACAAACACGTTACGCGCAGCTTCTTTTAAACGTGTACCACCGCATGCTGAGCAAGGGTTTAATACTAAATAACGCGCAAGTTCGTCTCTGACCATTTGTGATTCCGTTTCCTGATAGCGACGTTGTATCATCGGTATCACGCCTTCAAATGCTTTCTTTTTGCTATAGGTATGTCCTTTTTCAGTACGGTATTGGAAATTAATTTCCTCTTCGCCGCTGCCGTTTAAAATCATCTTTTGAATATTTTTTGGCAACTTATCGAATGGTTTATCCAGAGAAAAGTCGTAATGCTTGGCTAACGCGGTTAACAGCGAAAAATAATACGGATTCTGCGCGTTCCAGCCCTGTATCGCGCCTTTAGCTAAGCTTTTTTCAGGGTGCGACAGTATTTTTTCCGAATCAAAAATGTGTTCATAGCCAATACCATCACATTGTGGACAAGCTCCGGCTGGATTATTAAATGAAAATAAACGTGGCTCTAGTTCGCTGATACTATAACCACATTCTGTACAAGCAAATCGTTCTGAAAAAACTAATTCCTGTGGTTTTTTATTAGTGGCATCCGGTTGTACCACTACCATGACTAAACCTTCACTGAGTGAAGCGGCGGTTGCCAAGGATTCACTTAAGCGCAATCGATTTTCAGGTTTTATTTTAATGCCTCTATCCACTACTACTTCAATCGTATGTTTTTGTTTAGCATTTAAAGAAGAAAGCTGATCTAATTCTTGTAATTTTCCATCAATACGTACGCGCAAATAACCTTGGCTACGCAAGTGATCAAACAATTGTTTGTATTCGCCTTTACGCCCGCGCACCAATGGCGCTAAGATCGAAAGCCCCGTCTCATTTGGTAACACCATCAAGGTATCTACCATTTGGCTAACACTTTGCGCCGCTAAGCTAGTACCGTGAATCGGGCAATGCGGCTGCCCTACTCTGGCAAATAAAACACGTAAGTAATCATAGATTTCGGTGACTGTTCCCACCGTAGAACGTGGATTATGCGATGTCGATTTTTGATCGATAGCAATGGCTGGAGAAAGCCCTTCAATGTGATCCACATCGGGCTTTTCCATCATCGAGAGAAACTGACGTGCATAGGAGGATAAAGACTCCACATAGCGACGTTGTCCTTCCGCATAGAGCGTATCAAACGCTAAAGACGATTTACCCGAACCAGATAAGCCCGTCATGACAACGAGTTGTCCGCGGGGTATGTCTAAATCGATATTTTTTAGATTATGCGTACGTGCACCGCGAATTTGAATAGTATCCATAGCGTTCTACGTTAAATTTTAGAATAAACCCAGGTTAACGATCTAACAAACTCTGCACTATAACCCTGAACATTGCGAAAAGAAACCTCTTATAAAACCCTAGTTTTAGCTTTCTTTTTTTACTCACAAGATTTAGAATTTATATTTAGTATCGCTTTTGTCGGAGTATCCTAATGGCTAGAGGCATTAATAAAGTAATTTTGATAGGTAACCTAGGTGCGGATCCTGAAGTTCGCCATATGCCAAGTGGTGCTGCCGTAGCAACCATTAATATTGCAACCAGTGAAACCTGGAAAGACAAACAAACCGGTGAACAACATGATCGCACCGAGTGGCATCGCGTGGTTCTTTTTCAGCGACTGGCTGAAATTGTTGGTGAGTATCTGAGAAAAGGTTCTAAGGTCTATATTGAAGGCCGTCTACAAACCCGAAAATGGCAAGATAAAACAACAGGTCAAGATCGGTACACCACTGAAATTGTGGCAAATGAATTACAAATGCTTGATAGTCGCGGCGCTCAAGCATCAGACGCACCCGCGTTTACCCAACAGAGTAATAATTTCTCAGCAACGCAACCTGCACGTGAAATGAACAAGTCAGCCGAGTTGGCGACCGAATTTGCTGATGATGATATTCCTTTTTAATAGGGGTACGACTACGATTGTATAAAAAAAGATCGACTAAACTTTCTTTTTTCAGCAATCCTTGGTCAATTCGTCATGGCGAGCGAATGTAATGAGCGTGGCCATCCAGTCAGCATGCCACGCACTATGGCCTCGCAATGACGGCAGAGCCGCCTATCTGCCCTTAAACTTGATTTATTGAATGACTTGACTACTCTTTTGATAGAGAGGCTTTTTTCTCTAGAAGATCATCAATACGAGATAAAAACGATGAAATATTTAATTGCTTGGTTATTGGGCATCCCTATTGCCGTATTACTACTTATTTGGTTATTTAGTCATCTATTTTAATACAAAGCCGTAAAAAAATAGTCAAAAGCTAAGGTTTCTATTTTTAAATAGGAGTATTCATTATTATGAAAGCAAAATTATTTATTATTTTAAGCTTAATCGCATTACCTATCGTTGGTCCAATGGCTATGGGTAATCATAAAATACTACCACAAGAATCCACGGGTCAATATGTTGATAACAGTGTCATCACACTGAAAGTTAAATCAAAGTTATTGGCTGATCCCGATCTTAAAAGTTTAGCTATCTCTGTTATGAGCTATAAAGGCCAAGTCAAGCTAACGGGATTTGTAGATACAGACGCTGAAAAACTGCAAGCAACCAAGCTAGCTAAACAAGTTGAAGGTGTGACGAACGTAACCAATGCCTTAATCGTGAAAAAAATGCCAAAGTAAGAAATTGACGTCGTCCCGCGGCCGCCGTCCTTGGAGAGCAGTCCATTAAGCCGGGGACGACGTCCTTAGGCAAGGACTCGTCATTGCGAGCGCGAAGCGCGCGGCAATCCAGTTACATATTACTTTTTCTAGATTGCTTCGTGCCTACGGCACTCGCAATGACGGCGGTTCTTTTTAACAAGACCTGCTTATAGAATAAAGTTCGTAATCTCTTGTTCGTTCTTCATAAATAAAACCATCATTCCTCTTCCAGTATTCCATAAAATAATTGAGCTGTTTCGGCCATTTTTGGTAGTTATCCGGTTTAGGTAACTCCCTTACTTGGGTACCAAGATCAGAAGAAAAGAGTGCTTTTATTTTAAGGAACCAGCTTTTTATCAAATTCAGTAATAAGCTACTACCCTCATTCGCTAGACGACGACTTAATAGTGCCTCACTCTCTTTAAACCCTTTGTTAACCAGCGCGAAGGCCTCTGTAATCTGGAATGAATCGTTGCTTTGCATTATTTTTTTTATCACATCTAGCTTAATACCCATGCTTAAATCAAGTAAGCGGCTAAATCCCTTCTGCTTATTTCTATTTGAATATTGGTCACTCTGCAAAATATCGAGCTGTAAGGCTTCAACCGCCTTCAATATTTCCAGATAAGGCATTGCTTGTTCAGCTTGAATCGATTGAATGGTCTGACACAGTTTTTTCTTTTGTGCATTACGCGTGGGATCAGTTGTCGAAAAAAATCCACCATATTGATTAAGATCTTTTAACCACTTTATTTTACACTGATCAAAATCATGGCTTAGTGTTTGATCTTCTTTTACAGGTCGGGTCTCTTTTTCTGGTGCAACGACATAACTGAGCTCACTTAATAGGTTGAGCGTATCGCTAAATCGACACTCGCCTGAATGTATTGTTTGTTCAGCTAACTGAGAATATTTTTCCCAAGCCGCGGTGTATAAATCAGTCTCATTAGCGCCAGCAATGACATCATTAGTTAATAAGCTCATGAATAAGACACGCTGTTCCCAGCACAAGCTAACCTTGCTAAACCATTTTACCCAATTCACTTTCAAAGTATTTGCAATCGCAATAAGTTTATCATGTCGATCTTTATTTTCTTGGCGGTTGCTATTTTCCGTTAAAAAATTAACCACCGCTTCAGGATTTTGTGGGTTTAAATAAGAACCAAAGTGAGCTGCTAGTTTGAGACAGTATGTTAACGCCTTGTCCGATATAGAAGCAGCACAATATTCTTCGGCTAATTTTAGCAGTATAGACTCATGCAAGTGTTGACAATTCTGCGCTGTGACTGATTTCAAGAATTTTTTTATCTTTGCTTGGTTTTGATTTTTGAAAAAAGTAGATAGCTGTTTTAACCTCTCAAATTTTTTATAAAGTTCACTCATTTCAAGCAAAGGTTTCAGGTTATCGTCTAGATCACTCAGCTTATCATGCCAAGGTTTATTCGACTTAAGTGCGTTAAAAATCTTTATGATCTCCGAATCGTTAATCGTATCGCTTAACCCTTTTAAATGCTGAATTATTTGATTAGAAAGCTCATTTTGATCCGAATCGACAAATTCAGTCATATTTTGAATAATATTCGCTAATATGTTTTTTAATAGTGCGGGTTTTAAATCGGTACTCTCGCTTGAAAGACAAGCAGGATTGGAGAAAAAAGTGTTTTTATTCTCATTGATATGCTGAAGCTCTTTTAACAGCGTTTGAACTTTTAATTCTTTTTTACGGATTGATTTAAGCGCTGCTGTGATTAAGCTAGCATAAACTTGGCTAATCTCCTCCAACCATGCGGTTTTATTCTCATCTTGCTCATCCCGATTTTTTAATAATCCAGAATTTAATAATAAGGCGCATAGCATCCGCTCTTTTTTAGATTCAGCCTTCTCCAGTGAAGTAAAAAGTGTTTTTTCATTTTTATCTTCATGGAAAGCTTTTATTTTTTTACTAAGACCTAAGGCGGATTCATCCTGTCTGTAACACTCAATAAATTTAGCCGTCTTAGCGTCTATATAATTTAATCGCTTCGATAAACACCCCGCCAAGTGTAGGCTTTCAGATAGTTTTTTATCATCTATAGCTGCTTGAGTAAAATAATCCTTGCCTAGCTTTAAAATAAGATTTGGCACGACATTGTGACATTTTTTGTCATTGAGTGAGTGATAAAAATATAAATTTTTATCGTTATGTTGCTCAGAATTATCTTGCTGCGAGCACTGTAAAATAGATTGGCCTATGCCATCCTTCTTATTTAAGGATGCTTTTTCTAAATAAACCTTAGCCTCTTGCGACCATTTTAAAACCTCCCTTAAGTAACTTTTTATTTCAGGTATTGTTCTAAGCGCCGAATCGTGAGTGTAAAAACCGGCTTTAATCTGCTCGGGCGTTGCTAGATCCAAATCTAACACTTCAAATAAAATATTACATAGTTCGGCTTTCTCGGAAACGCTCGCATTAACCGTGAGCCCATCAGCAAAGAAAAGCGAGGTAATAAACCCTATAAATTCAGGCTTGTGAAGCAATGTAGATTGATTGCTTAGAATAATGGTTACAAAGCTATCGAGTCTATCCTCTAGATCGTTTACGGATGAAAGATTATTAATTTTTAAAATTAAATCATATACATAGTTAAATTTATTATTGTTTAATTTTTCTGAAAAGATGATGAGTAGATCACAAGCTAATGGATTGCCGGTAATATATTTTTTAATAGCCGTTAAGCGTTTAAGATCAAGCGAACCAGCATGAAGCGCGTCTAATAATGTACTTAAAAATTTAGCACAATCCTCTTGGTTTTTCTCAGTCTGCGTATAGCTCATTAAATCAGCGAGCATTTCGGATACTATTGAGAAATAGCTCAAATGCGCTACTGTAGGGTGCTTACCGGTAAAAATAACATGCTGATGAAAAATAGATAATAGCTGAATAAAACCCGTTAAACGGCTGGGAACATCATTTTTAACTAAAATGTCTAATAAGATCTGAATCTTATCTAATGGTACTAATAATGTAGCGTTTGAATTAAATAATTCATTCAGCGCAGAATCGATCGTCTGAAATGCTTCCTTTGAATAAATGTTATTTTTTATTAAAAAATCCATACTGCGATAAAAACGCTACCAAAGTTTTATCGCCTTGCGGAAGAAAACTATTTTTTAAATTACAAGCTTCTTTAGTATGTTTAGAAAAAAAATATTCATTAATCTTTTTGGTGTAATCGGGTAAAAAGCCGAGTAATCCTTCTACGGGATTATCTTCTTTTTGGGATTGCTCTACTCTAGATTCTGGTACTTGCCATTCTTCAATTAAAGCGTCTTCTAAATCGATTTCTTTTAACTTAAGTGCGTTGAGCGCATCATCAATAGTTTTAGCCTCTCCTTGCCAAGCAATCATACCTAATGACTTAAATAAATCACTGGTTTTTGATTTTAAATCATCAATAAACCGATTAAATTGATTGATTGCAGTGCCTTCGTTCTGCGAAAGAAAATCAGCATAACTTTGATTCACTTGCTTCAAGAAGCCAATCCATTTTTCGTTATTCTTTTCATCGGTATCGGTAAGAGTAATTTTTCCCGTTAAGACAAAAATTGAAAATAAAAGCGATAAGGTGGATAAGGTTTGGTTTTTTGCATTGCTCAGCGGATTATTTATCCTTGCTAGCGCCGACTCAAATTCAACTAGAGTTTCCGACTCAAATTCTGAAATAGCAGTTAGCGTTTTACCTGCTTTTAAGTTTCGCTTGCTTATTTTATATCTTGTATAGGCTTTGGCTAATTCCCATAGCTTGGGCTCACTTTCTTCTGCAGAAGTAATCCTGCGTTTAATTTCGGATTGATCATAAATGTCTATATAAAAAGCGGCTATCTTTTTTTCCTCGTAACCACGATTTACACGCCCAATTTCTTGTTTCAAAGTCTCTCTGTCACTATCATTTTCACCCGGTAAATAACTTCGTATAACCCCTAAATCAACCTTAACCCCCTCCGGCGAATAAGGTTTAATATCGGTACCACGACCCATTCGAGCACTGAGTGTGACGCTACCCGCTTTCCCCGCTTCTTTTAATATTTCTGATTCAGATTTACCGCTGATGTTGGTATCACAAATTAAAGAGTTAAGGATTTCGTGTGCTACATGATCTTTTTTTTCCGACGCTAGTTTTTTTAGCTCCGCCTCAATTGCTTTATGCAGCGCTAGTACCGCTTTATCATCACGACAGCTGACTAAAATAGGCTGTTGATGGTAGTTAATCAACGTATCACAAATAGATTTAACCTGATGTTTGAATGACAAAGCAAAAATAGGATCTAATGCCTTAACCTGATTTTCAGTATGCCGCGGTATTTTAAGTGTTTGAAAACCCTCTTTTTCTAACAGCCTGCGTTTTTCGCGACCGCCAGCGGTTCCTGTCAAGCCTATACAAGTTTGATAATAATTAGCTAGAAACGATCGTACATTGAGTGATAGCGCAATTGAGGAAAGCGGATTAATTAAAAAATTAGGGGTTCTGCCTTGATCAGATTCGCGTTTATTCAAGGCAATATGTAAAAATTGCTGTACATAGTTTCCATAGCTTGATCCTAACTGAAGCTGACTTTCAATTAAAGGGCACGCTATACGTACCGTCATCAACTGCTCTTGAATTAAACGTTGTTCTTCGATAATAGAATAATCTTTATTTTCAACTAACCGGCTTGCCGCATGGGCTGCTTTAATTAATGTAGCTAAGATTTCTGCCGTCGCTTGATTGGGTTGTTGAATAGCATAATGTGCGACAAAGTCAGAGTTTTTAGACGCTAAAAAACAATGGGCTTTAATCGCCTCAAGCAACGGGTTTAAGTCGTCTGTTTGAATATGTGCCGTAAACTTAGCTTTATTTTTGACGTAAAAATCGAAAACAACCTTATAAACCCAAGCATTCGGATCAAAAATAGCTGTTTCGCCTGGCGCATAATTATATTGAACCTTAGATTCTTGAAAAAAGATGAAATCTGCTTCATCGATAAAAGCAATGCGGTTATTTTTTTCTGAAAATATATTTTTTTCAAGTAGCACAAAGCGTGCATAAAATAAGCTCAATCCACTGGGCGTGGTAAAATTAACCGCGCCTAAGCCGTTAGCTGCCAATTTATAATCCTCTTCAGCAGAAGCTTGATCAATATAACCACAAGGGATTCCCATGGTCTTAAAGAGCGGTAAGAATTCCTTGTAATCACGCAAAGAAAGCTCGGTTTTAGCACTAAAAATATCTATCTCATGACCTTCTAACGCTAAAAATGCGGTATAAAGCGCGGTAAGCATACTTTTTCCTTGGCCAGGTGCTACCTGAAGGATCAAGCTTTGATCGTGAGTCATAAGCCCCTGAATCAAGGCTAATAATTGTGTCTGCGTCGCCCACTTACCGGTTTTGCGTAATAAAATTTCACGTAGGATGGCAACCAGCGCCATCTTATCAAACATATCCTGATTGCCTGCACGTAAATCCTCCGCTAAGCCATGCAGTTTAATGACCAGATCAGTAGTTGTTAATGTCGCTAACCCTTCTGCTTGACTATAGCTGTTAATAAAATATAAGAGGCTGATCAGCGTTTGTTGTTCGTCAAAGGCTAGCGATTCACCACCCTTAAACTTCAGTTGCGATAAAATGCGTTTTAAATTATTTTTATCCTCATCCGTCACACTATAATCACGTTTATCTATCTTTTGATAGCAACATTCAAAATAATTCAACATCTGAGTAATATTTGTTGCATTATCAGAAGTATCATTATGCTGCTGTTTATAATGTCTATAAAAATCAAGATCAGGCACGGGTACTGCTGAGGTATAATATGCGGCCAACTTTCCAAGTTCCTCGTCAGATAATGCGCTTAATAAACCAATCAGTTCACCACAATCCGGGAACGAATCCTCGCTCAGTAATTTCGATTGTTTAATGGCTTGAAGCAATATCAATAAGATATTTTCGTCTAGTTCATATAATTGCTTATAGGCTGGGATTTTTTTACAATTCTCTGAGAGCTTAGCCAAAAAAGTGCTTGCTGAGTTAGTGCTTAGACTAAGTGTTATGAGCTGAATAACGATCGCTTGTTTTTTTTCATCTCCGGCTAAATCTAAAATCCATAACGTATTCAGGTATTTAATAGCTTCTTCTTGTGTATCTTTATCTTCATTACTTTCAATTTCTTCCGAAATACGTAAAAATAAATCCAAAAAACCATCAAGAATAACTTCACTGTTTTTAACTTCTTTTAAAACATCTAAGCATTTACCGTAATCTAATAAATTATTTTTCTTGGTTTTTAAGAAAAATTGGATTAACTTAACGCTTTGTTTTGGCGTAAAGGATCGCGCCTCTAATCGTTTAATAACGCTGAGTAAATCACTCGGCATGGTGTCAGATAATAAGCTTAGATCACGGCTAATTAAGCCCTGCTTATCCTGTTGTTTTTTTAATTCACTTAAAATAACATCTAATGTGCTTATAGCATAAAGCTGCACGAATCCATTCGGTGTAGGTAATAAAGCGGATAATAAGGAATTCAACGCTGCCAAAGAATAATAATTTTTATTTTCGGCTTGCTTATTAAGCAAAGCAATGACCTGAATAAGCTGATTAAAATCAGGATGCGTATCCAATTGCGACAAAATCTGTCCTAACTCATTTAGCAACAAATTGATATTCGCATTTTTATTTGAAGGGACTGCGATATGCGTAAATAAATCCTTTAGCGAGCTTTGATTTTCATCATAGTACAAGGCTGATAATTTTAAGCGTTGTAAAGCTTGGCTTTGTTCTTTATCTGACAACTGGCGATAATTCGCATCTTGCAAGGGAATAACACAGCCTGCCTTAATCTGTTGTTTAATAAAGTCGCGTCTAATATTTTTCACCGCTTGTTCATCTGCCGCATCTTTAATCTGCGTTAAAACGGTTTCAATTTCCGCTATAGTCGGAAATTTCTGATTAAAATCAATCGTATTAAGTTGTTTAAATAAAAAATCTATTTGCTGGATGTGCTTAGGACTAGCGGCATAAGTACTTTCAATTAAATCATAAAATACGCTTGTTTCTGTATTTCCCTGACCGTGAGAAATAAAATAAGCCAGGCTAGAAAGATAATATTTATTATCAGTTAAATTATGATCGTAGCTATTCAATCTTTGAAGAAAGCTGTTCTCTTTTAAATGCTTTTCTTTGCTAAACTGTAACAACTTTCCAGCCGCATTAATAAAATGATGACTTTTATTTTTAAACGCAGTTAACAACTGATTTTCCTTGAAGAAATCATAAACAATACTGACGTCTTCTAGGTGTAATTGACAGGGTTCCGTGCCGAATGGAGCTTCAGCCTCCCAAACAAATTTTTTATTAAAATCAGCTATAAAACTAAAAAATGAACTATCCATTTCTGCGTATTGACTAAACAAACCGCACTTTAAATCGGCAATTGAATCACATCCGCTACAGGTGGTAATAAAAAGTAGTGTCGTTAAACTTTCTTTATTATCATCTCGAATCGTTAAAGAATTAATCTCGTGTAAGAGAGTCTTATATTGTTTAAATTGATCCCGGGTAATATCGGGCAGGAATGCAGCAAAGCGTAACCCTCTCAGCATCCAATTTTGCTTATCGCTGCTTGGACTCATCGAGACACGATAAGAAATTTTATTTTCTGACGCTTTAAAATCTTTTAATTCCAAATCCGGGTCAAAATAAGACAAACCTTCATCAATAGCATAAATCAGATCACCGGAACACCAAGAAAAATTAGCCAAATTTTTAAGAAGGTTTTGCTGCTTCGCGCGCACATCTTTGCCACTGTGTTCTATTTTATCCAGTGCATAGATAACCCGCTCTATAAACAAGGATAACTGAAATGGCTTTTCATTAAGCATCAGCGCGGCTATCGCATCTTCTTTTACTTCTAACGACCTATCTTTTAGATAATCCATGAAGCATTTAAAGCTACTCCAGGATTTAGAAAACCGATGATACCCTACAGAATCGGTATTTTTTTTCGCTAGTTCCCAGAATAAGGCACGATAGGGTTGATTGCTGCTATTTTCAAAGGTTGTCACACAATCATACACCGCGTCAATTTGAGCAAGATCTAATAGTTCAGAAAAATTAACGACTGGATCAACAAAACTAATTTTCCACTGTTTAAAATGGTCCTGATCAAAATGCAGATAGATAAATTCGGCTAATTTAAAAAATTGAACTATCGCTTTATCACCATAATGATAATAAAGCTGTCCTAAAGCCTTTAAGTTAGTTTCTGTCAGGAAATTTTCAGCAAAACATAATTCAATAAATAATTCGTTAAATTCATCCTTATTTGTCAAAAACACCTTAAGTTGCTTGCGGCTTGTTTCGGCAAAATCATTTTCCGAGAACAACGATCCATTCACGGCATAGTAACTCATTTGTGCGATAGCAACAGGTAAAGATCTATTGTTAAATAAATGAGGGGTTATCTGGCTAGTTCTACGTAACTTACTAAATGCAGTAATAAGCAAATTGCTTGAATTATCATAAGATGGGGTTGCTAAATCAAAACATAGCTTCAAGGGGCTGCCTTTTTCACTCGCAATGTTTTTAAACAAACGGTAATCGCCTAGCATGACTTCGGCCGGCATTTTATTCTCTAAACTCACTCTATAGGCAATCACATTTTCCGCAGATAATTGTTTTTCTAGATCGGAAACTTTCCTTTGTTCGCTATAACATAAAATGATGCGATCAGTTTTTCCTTTACAAAAATAAAATCCTGCAGGCGGATAATGCATCGATAGGCCCATTTGAAATGAACGCGAATGTAATAAGATAACATCCATGGCTTTTTTTTCTATGCCACCAATCAATCCTTTTGCTTCTTTCGTGCTACCTACCACGGCATTGAATAATCGAAGCCCATCACTTGCAAATTGCTGCTCAAAAGCTTGTTTTTGATCGGCTGAAAGATAGTTTGAATGTTTAGATAAATAGGATCTGATATTATCACGCGTCAATAGCTGTGATTCGTCATTTAAATAAGCGTCCAACTTTGAAGCTTGTTGCTGCTGTTGTTGCTGCTGTTGCTGTTGCTGTTGCTGTTGCTGTTGCTGTTGTTGAAAACACAATGCAGGCGCTTCATTGAATAACCATTGCTTGTCGCCGATTAATTTTCCATCCGATTGGGGTGCTAAAGATTGAGGTACTACTCTATCGTGCGTTAAGATTTTTTTAGCCTTTTCTATGACGGCTTGGCGGGCATCATCTTGTTGGCAGTTAAACTGTATTTGATTTTGTAAATCTCTATACTGAGCAACGACAGATGCTTTGTCGGTATCGGTAAAATATTGATGATCTAAAGCAGGAATAGCAATTTGAACTTTAATATTATTCTGTTGAACTTTATTTTTTAATACGCTTAATAAATGAATATGCTCCTTCGAATCGACCTTAAACGCCTGTAATACTAGACACTGTTTCAATAAAGGCGCTTGATTGTCATACTGATCCAATAGACACAGCAGTTCAGCAATACTAGGCACATCTAACGATTTTTGAGGAAGGACAACGGCAAGTTTCTCAAAAACAGCTAAATGTTTTTCATCATTTTTTTGCAGCCTATTTTCATAAAACGCTTTGAGTTTTATGTAAAAAATTTGGGTATATAAAGGCTCTACTTCACTTTCAAGGTCAAAAAAGCCATACAATAGTTTACCCTCGACAGAAAATTCACTTAGTTGCTCGAAAAATGTGTCTAGTCCAGGCTTACCCAAAAGAGGCCAATATTTTGGTTGAATACACAAGTTTGATCTAGCTTGTAAATAAGATTCAACAAATTTTTTATCCGCAAAGTTTTTTCGATTGGCATCTAAATACTTGATAATAGAGTCACCAATATCACGCCACATACACTCGGAATTTTTTAAGCTATTATAGTAGCTGGGTAAAAAGAAATTTTTTTCAAACTGAAGGCTAAGATAGTGATTTCTAGCAACACAGATTTTTGCATGTTTAATCAATGGATTAATAAATTCAGACGCGCTCTCTTTAAAGTCTTTTGCAATATTAAACTCAATCTTTAAAATATAGGCATCATGATCAAGCAATTTAATCAATAACTCATATTCTTCCTTTGAAAGATTAAACTGACCCGTTAATTTAATAATGACCTTAGGTTGTTCATTTTTATATAAACCTGCAATGAGTTCTTTCCCATTGGAGGGAGATAAGATGAGTGCCTTATTAACGCTTGAGATATATCTATTGCTGTGTAATACCTGATCGTTAAAATTAATATAACCCGGTAAACTTAAAAATGGATTTTCCTTGATTAAATCTGGATTTCCAGCAAGATCATTTACAGAATGCCCTGAATAACGACCGGATAAAACTAAGGCTTGGTGTATGGGTTGTTTTTTATCAGTAGAAGAAAATATTTCAGTAACAGCACTAAAACGCTCTTCAAGCGTAGAACTTTGGATGCGTTTTTCAATTTTACTTTCTTCATTGTTATATAAGGAAGGAATAATGGTGCTAAGCAATGTAGTATTCCATTCGCTCCAATTCTCTGGTTGAATGCTTATCGAATAGGTCTGTTTTTTAACATAAGGAATTGCAGCGATTGCAATTTGATCTCTCTGATAATTTTTTGGCAAATAAATAATCCACTTTCCTTTTGCATTTTTTTTCAGACAAGTCCATTTTGGATTCTCTTCCGTACCAAAATTAACAATTAATACAGTCACATAATCGAAGATTTCTTTGGAAAGCGTGCTCAGTTCGGTGTAATGGGTTAACCTTAATTTGGAACAGCATTCCGGTATATAATCATACCCATCATCAGCCTTAATGTAATTAAGCTTTTTAAATAACGTATTCTTAGCCTGATTGTCTGAAAAGAATTTGGACTGTAAATAAACGTATAAATCTTCTTGTTTAAGGGTATAGCCTGAACCAACATCTGGAAAACTGTTCTTATCGATATTTTTTTGCAAAGAGGATTTATTGCGTTCAAAGTGACCGTTGTTTAATAGCGCTTCACCAAAGCCACCGATAATATGCCTTATTTGATTATTAATGTCCTTTAGATTTAAAGAATACGCCTTCTCCTGATGCCTTATAAAACGTTTTAGATACTTTGCTGCGCTTGATGGAATCTCTTCATCAAGACTAAGTTTAAAAAAATAACTTATGTAATGGCTTAATAGTTTGTGCAATAACTCTTCCAATAAGAACTTATTTTCTGAATGTAAAAGCCATTCGGCTTGCTCCGATAACAATGCTATTAAATTTTTAGGCTCATTTTCCTCTTCATACTCATTTAAGATATACCATATATCCATCCCTTTATAATCAAGAAAAGGATAAGAATTAACAAAATAAAGCCAATTTTTCTTTTCTTGTCTATAAGAACTTTCTACAAGGTAGTCGTTATTTTTGATGTCAAAGTAGAGTAAAAAATCGATGGTTTTATTTATACGTTCCCAGACGATTCTTTGTACTAACTCGCCTTTTTCGCCGTCATTATAACAGTCAGCAAGAAAATAAAATTTCGAGGTAGTCGGATTGTGCCACAATCCTAAATTGGCAATAGGTTGGAACAATGTCTCAAAAACAGTGCCATTATTTTTTGTTTCTTTAGTATACTTTAGGTATGATCTCTCATTATTCGTAGGATAAGAATAATGACTCTTAAACGGAAAGAGGGTTAAAAACTCCTCTAATGTTTTGTTTTGATCAAATAGTAAACGATTGAGATCAGCATCGCGCTTAAGTCTATTAAACAGCGATGCGCTAAGTTTATCTTTATTGTCCAACGCCATATCAGAGCTATCCTATTATTATTAGGTGATAAATAATAGATGAAATAAATTAAATATTCCTTAAGGCGATCAGATTTTCAATGCTTTTCTTTAAATTTACCGCATGACTGCGGTTATTTACCTGGCAAGTAGCAGAAAAATTTATTACTTAGGTTTGGCCATATAAGTTTCGGGCTAAACTAACGCTTTTAATATAATCACGCGTTTCTTTCCAAGGTAAAATTTCTACCCAAACATCCCGTGGCAAACGTTGATACAGTGTTTGATAATTTTTAATGCGCGTAGGCCCTACATTATACGCCGCTGTCGCCAATACGAGACTACCATCAAATGTTTTTAATAAATGTTTTAAATAAAAGCCACCTAAACGAATATTCTGCTTAGGATCTAATAAATTGCTCGAGGTTAAATTAAGATTTTTCGTTAACATTTTCCCGGTTGCGGGCATAATTTGCATCAACCCTAATGCTCCCGCACTTGATTTTGCATTCCACATAAAGGCACTCTCTTGGCGCATAATGGCCCAAATCCAAGCCGCATTTAAATGTAAATTTCTTGCGGTGGCTAATACCGGGGTACGATAAGCCATCGGAAAACGTAATCGAACATCGTTCTGTATCTTAGCCTTGGCAGCACCAATGATGGCTAAATCGTACCACTCCCATTGCTTTGCTAATTGTGCAGCCGCTTGGCGTTGGGGAATAGACAAAGACGGCAGGGCCCATAACCATTCACGACGCGCATCGCCTGTAAAGCCCAGCGCATGAAGCTCTTTTGCACGTTGTATGGCCTCGTTTTGTTGCAATGCAGAGGGGTTGCCTAATACCCGGCGTGTCACTGGAGAATAGCGTTGCTTTAGCCGTTGGCTGGCTAATACACCGTAATAATCTACTTCAGCGGCTAAGCTTTTATAAATAGCGGTGGCCGCCTGGGCTTGCTGGGTTTCTGCTAATGCCCTCGCCCGCCAATAACGCCAACACGGAAGCTTTTGCTCACGGCGTGTTAAATGATCAATCCAATACAGTGCTTGCTTCCAATTTCCATTTAATAACTCATTACGTACCCGCCATTCACGTAGCACTGAATCTGCATAGGTGGGCTTAACTTGTTTTAACCATGTGCCTGCATCTAAGTCAGCATGCCTTGCCAGTGAAATAGATAAGCTACTGAGCAAGCTTTGCTTTTCTGCTTCATTAAACGGATACATTTTTGTCAAAAGCGGCCATGTTTCAACCAATTCACTGGGATCTTTTGCCGCTAAGCGGCCTATGCCGTCTAGTAAAATCTTTCTATCAATGGGATCATCGCTGTCAAATTGTTCGCTTTGTTCCACCAGCAACGGATGATTATGTACCCGATACCATAATTTAAGCTGTTGCCTTTCATCCGCCGCTAGCCGTTGCCCTAAATGCTGAATAACAGGCACATTATTCCGCTGAATCGCTTGCTCTAATTTTTTCCAAATTAGTTCATGCGTCAACTCACCTGACTGCTCCCAATGTGAGAATACGTGGTGGCAGATATAAGGTGGCGAATTCAATGTTAACCATAATTCGGGTATCGCTTTATAGGCCGCTTGTTTTTGATTGGTCGCTAATAAGGCATTCAGGTAATAACATTGCAAGGTAGGCGCATAAATGGGACGATAATAATGTATAAAGTGTAGCCAATCTCTTCGTTTGACCGTTTGCGTTAAACACTCCATACGTAGTTTATCGGCCAACGGTGTGTCTTTATAGGTTTCCAAAAAGTCGTCTATTTCAGCGACATTCTGATAAGCTAGTTGCTGTTTTATTTTGATGTAGGATAAATAAGGATATAAGGGATAATCTTTTAACTGATCACTTAATTGTTCAAATTGCCGGTAATGCTTAGCTAATAAAAGCTGTCGTGCTTGCCAAAATAATTGTCGTTGTGAATTGCTGTCATCCGTATAAGCCACGTTTGAACAGAATAGTAGCATTAATAACAAGCGACTCAGATATTTTTTAATCATCTGATTGCTTATTTATAGAGTAGGAAAAAATGATCGCCATTAACTTTATATATATCACTTTAGGATTGCTTGCCAGCTTGATAGGGTTTGCGCTATTTCATTTTTATAAATTAGAGCGCCAACATGAAAAGTTAGTACAAATGGAAAGCCGTTGGTTGGATATTAATCGTTTACTCAATCAGCTCGGTGATTCACGGGTTAACGATCAACGCCATGCTGCCGAATCAAAAGAGCAATTGCTTCGCGAATTAAATCTGTACAGACAACAATTTGATCAGCATCAGCTCGGTAATTTAAAACTGTTGCAAGACAGCATACAACAAGGCTTGCAATCCATTAGCCAACGTATGGATAAATTAACTGAAAATACACAAGAAAAATTACACCTGATCAGCGGGCAGGTGGAAAAACGTTTATTTGATCGATTTGCACAAACCACGGCAACCTTTAGCGATGTCATAAAACGGCTTGCCCTGATTGATGAAGCACAAAAAAGAATCACTGAACTTTCTAACAACGTGATTAATTTACAGCAAATTCTAGCAGATAAGCGTTCTAGAGGTGTTTTTGGTGAGGTACAATTAAATGCGCTGATTAAAAATGTGCTGCCACCTGCCCATTTTAGTTTGCAACACACCCTCAGTAATGGAAAACGGGTAGATTGTCTGTTACTGCTTCCTCCTCCCACCGGTAGTATAGCTATTGATGCGAAATTCCCCTTAGAAGGTTTTCGCAAATTAACCGATCATGATTTACCAAAAAGTGAACAAAAAGCAGCGGCCACACAATTTCGTATCGATATACGCCATCATATACAAGCAGTTTCAAGTAAATATATTATCCCTGGCGAAACCTCTGAAGGTGCTTTGCTGTTTATTCCAGCGGAAGCCATTTTCTCTGAAATTCATGCTAATTATTATGATTTAGTGGAAGAGGCGCATCGTCAACGCGTCTGGTTAGTGTCCCCAACCACCATGATGGCTATTTTAACCACCGCCCGTGCGGTATTAAAAGATGCCGCAACGCGTGAACAGGTACATTTGATTCAAGAACATCTAACGGTATTAAGCAAAGATTTTTCTCGATTTAGAGTACGTATGGATAATCTATCCAAACATATTCAACAAGCACATACTGATATTCAAGAAGCTAAAACATCAGCGGATAAGATCAGTTCACGTTTTGAAAAAATAGAAAAAGTGGAATTAACACCGAATGCTTTGGAATAATGAGCTAGCTACTCGTCATTGCGAGTGCCGTAAAAATTTAGTGTCATTGCGAGCGCGAAGCGCGCGGCAATCCAGCTACGCATTCTCCTAGATTGCTTCGTGCCTATGGCACTCGCAATGACGGATGGCCCGCGCTTACTCGTGTTCGCTCGCCATGACGAAAACTTAAGGTACTGAAATCCCTTTTTTACAGCAGCTTAGCGCACGAACTAACACATAAATAGCGCAAAGGCCGATAATAATATACAGGATTCTTGCGATGGGACTGTAATCGCCGAAAATACCAGTGACTAAATCAAAGTGGAACAAACCGACTAAGCCCCAGTTTAAACCACCAATAAATAAGATAACTAGTGCAACCCAATCTAAAACACTCGGATTCTTGAACATAAATACTCCTTTATTTAATCAAGTAACACGTATTAACACGCCTATCTCACTACAAATGTCTTATTTTTTGCATACTACTGCAATAATACCCTCTTACTGTAGCTCAAAAATCGTAGATAAACAAATATACATCACCGTCATGGCGAGCGAACGCGAGTGAGCGGACCATCCGTCATTGCGAGTGCCATAGGCACGAAGCAATCTAGGAGAATACATAGCTAGATTGCCGCGCTGCGCTCGCAATGACGTTATGTTATTTTATGGTCAGGTATTTTGATAACTAGGGCATCACACGTCAGATGATGAATAACTGCACTAGCCGTAGAGCCAAACAATATGCCAATACCATGACGCCCATGACTACCAATAATAATTAAATCTGACTTCAACTTTTTTAGCTTATCTAAAATAACGACCTTGGGTGAACCTACTTCAACATATTGTCGATCGGCAGGAATAGAAAACTTACTAGATAATTCAGCCAATTGTTTTCTTGCTTCCGCACACATTTCACCCTCTAGATCCATGACGGCTGGATAGGCTTGCGCAACGCCATAGGCATTAATATGTTCGACCGCATGAATAGCTGATAAGGTCGCATTGTTCATGGTTGCTAGTTCATGTGCACGCTTTAATATAATTTCATCACAGGTGGGGTGCAGATCGATTGCGACTAAGATATGTTGATAAATGGCCATTTTTTTATCTCCTGCTTTGCCAATAGACTAAGATAAGGTAACCGTTCCTCTTGCTTTACTATAGCAGTAAATGTTCGCACGAACACGGGCTTTATAGTGCATGAATAACCTAGCACCACAGATAGTTATGTCGCCTAGTCCTAATAAACCATACTCGTTAGAACCCAGACCATAGACCTCGCCTTCAGCGGTGAGAAGTAATGCATGCCTTTGACCAACTGAGATATCAACCACATTCAGATTTTCAGCTATCGTCACCCAATCCGGTAACAAGCTTAGCTTATTATTCAGCAAGCAACGAGGTTTTAATGTTGGAATACCAAAACAATGAATGACACTTTCTCCTTCTAAAATGGCGGTTGTAAAATCCGTTGCGACGATCTGCTTAACATCCTCCATATGAGAAACTTTTTATAATCCCAGCTGTTCTGGAGCATCCTTTTCGAATGCAAGCTGTTTATCCGCATTACTTCCCATAATCCAGAGTGTTTTATTTTCACTTAACAACATTGTGTAGGGTATCGGCATCAATCCTTTTAAAATGCTTATCAATCGTCACAATGTCCTTTTTTTCAATAAAACTTTTCCAAAATAGCTGTATAGATTCATTATTAAATGCAGCTAACGTTGATTGATCAATTGTCGGTGGTTTCTTCCATTTATAATGATAGCCCTGTTTTTCAATAAACCTTGCCTGTGATGCAACTGTCGCTAATATAATAGCTTTTTCAGATGATAAACGCGTGCTCTTAACCGCCTTCTATAGCGAATACGGCTTTACATCCCTCTTGCCCGATAAAATCTTATATCATGCTTTGAGTAACTTATGAACAATTTAAATCAATTTTTCTTATAAAATGGACGAAATAAACACTATTTATGGAAAAATAAATTAACTCGATAACACATAGAGCCTTAAGAACAGAGAAATGGTTATTTTTTGTACCGCGCTGAGGTTGAGGGAGAGCACACTAAGACGTTGATTTTCGTGGTCGGGGCGACTGGATTTGAACCAGCGACCACCTACACCCCATGCAGGTGCGCTACCAGGCTGCGCTACGCCCCGAAAAGGCAGCCATTGTAATGCCCATAAAGAAAACTCGCAAGGCTGTTTGAAGGTTAGCGGTGCTAGCCCTAATTAGGGGCTACAGGCCATTGGCAGATGATTGATAGCGTATTCAAAATTATCTTTTAAGCTAAGCTGTATCTCGCGTTTTTGCTTAAACAGCATGGTTCCAGATGAAATAGAAGCTATTTTTTTTCCAGTTAAAATCTCTATCAGTCTATTGAGGAACATTAAAATTTGATGACGGAATATTTCCAAGGTTGAAGAAGAAAATAGCATATTCTCATTCAATAGTCGCTTAAACTCTTTTTTAAACAGCCTATAATAATCTTTATCAAGCTCGTCTTTTTTCTTAATAACATCGATAAGCCCATCTAGCATATCATTGAGTGCGTTATTTAACCTTTCAATTTCTTGTTTATTTCTCTGTGGTACGTCAGAAGTTTTTAAGGACTCGCTTAGATGATTATTAATATGCCTTCTAAATAGGGCAATTTTTTCTTCACATTCTGTATATATCGAGAGTTTAATGGCATTAAAGTCATTTTCTGTCAGATTAACACAACCATAACTGGAAAAAATCTCATTCAGATCCTGGATTTTTAGGTAGCTTTTAAATTCCTCTTCAAAAATTTTCTTAACTCTCTCTTTAATGCCCACCAAAACAAATTCAGGGATAGGATAACCATCAACCCCTTTATTACGCTTCATTTGTTCAAACAATATGATTTTTTTAGCGCTACTTTTAATAAATCCGACGGCATGCTCTCTAACCAGAGCAAACAGTTTTAATGACGCCGATGAGGTTGTCGCATAGATTATTTGTACATCGGAATGGATAGTATTTAAGGTATCAACTAGCATATTAATAGTGCCACCAAAACAAATGGGCCTAGCCGATTCACCATCGTCATTCCCCTGCTCATCTAGGTTATAGCCACGTTGAATTTCAAATAGATTGTGGATAAGTCGTTTTAAAGCTTCTTCTTTTCCCACTAAAAGGACTTCCTCATCCTTATCGTTTATTGCGGTCCAAATGAGTGCAACAATATGATGCACTGTTAAGCCAGAACTTCCTTCTACCTCATGGGCTATTCGAGCCAAGGTATTAATAGACTGCTTTGCCCCCTTAATAATGATAGAGTCTAGATGCAAAGCGTTAGGCTTAAGTCTTGCCAGCATTGCTTTTAGTTGATCGATGCTATTTTTTTCATCTAGTACATCCTGATAGCGTATTTGTAAATTTACAATCGCCTTAGTCACTGATTGATGCACAGATGCCGTATGCGTATTCTGCGCCGAATTAATGTTAACCGTTGGAGGCGTTTCAGGCAGTTGAGCTACACGTTGTTGGCCTTCCAATGCATTAAGTTCTCGCAATACATTTTGAATTTCAAGCTGCTGTTCCTCAAATCTATTCGCTCTAGCACGCAATACCACCACCAGCATTTCTGGTGGTAACATGCTGCTATACATTCTACCCGCCTGATCAGTATCCACGAATAAAAGGATTCCATTCAGAGAGTTTGTATAACGAATATCAAAAGGTAAAAGAAAATGACTTTTTACAGTAAGGCTATAAATTAGCCTTCTGTTATCACCCATATTTTCGTATTCAACAACCATTGGAGTAGTAGTGGTTTCTGGCAATTGCCGGTCTGCTATCGCCTCATTTATCTCTGCTTCAGTTGCAAAATCAATCTCTTCTCGATGTGTATAAGCACCTCTTCGTAAATAAAAAGGAAGAGCAACCATCTCAATGATATATTCATAAATAGGAAAATTATCCACTTCAATCAGGGTAAATCTAGGCATAATTTATTTCCTTTTATAAACTATAAAATTTGACTGCATCCTTAAGGATAGACTTATATTTTACCCAATAAGATCATTTAAAAGAAAGTATCTATACATTATCTAATAATACTAAATATTAAATGTACAAAAAAATGTGGGCGTAAACGAGTTAAGACGATTTATTTTTTAGTGTTGCTTTTAATTTCTGACTCGCTTGAAAGAGTACCACATTACGTGATGAAATAATGGTATTAACACCGGTCTTTGGATTCCGTCCTGGACGTGCTTTTTTGTTTCGAAGGCGGAAACTGCCTAATCCTGAAAGCTTTACATCGTCGCCTTTTTCAAGCGCATCAATAATTTCTCCAAAAAAAGCATCAGTTAATTGCGTAGCTAAAGTACCACTTAAATTAGGGTCTTGTTGCCTTAAGCAGGAAACTAAATCTGCCTTGGTTAAGACTTTGTTCATTATTTATACTCACTGCAGTTGGATTTTGGGCAAAGCGCCGCGAAAACGAAGCAACCACCAGGTATATAACCTATATGAGGAGTGCGAATCGATCGGAAACGCTGCCGATGTCAAATGCTAAGAGTATACTATTCCCTTAATTGAATAGTAAAACGTTGTTGCAGGCCCTGAATGACTTTTTTAAGTAAATCATCAACTTCTGTATCGACTAAGGTCCTAGAAGGGTGTTGCCATAATAAAGCCAACGCAAGACTGCGCTTGCCTTGTTCTTTTTCCTTATCATGATAAACATCAAATAAATAAGTATCATTCAGCCAATCGCCAGCGTCTTTTTTTACCTGCTCTAAAATAGCTTGTGCGGAAAAAGTTTCTTCTATCCAAAAAGAAATATCTCTACGTACCAGCGGAAATTTAGAAAAAGGCTCAAAACAAGGTAATGTGCTTTGCGTCATCTTGCTCAATGAAAGTTCAAATAAATAAACCGGGCCTATCAAATCTAATTCCATTAACAATTTAGGATGCAACGCGCCAAAATAACCAAGTACCTTTTCGCCTTGTATTAACTCTGCCGATTGACCAGGATGTAATGCAGGATGTGAGGTCGGAATAAAGTGTGTATCGATAAGCTGCCCCGTTAAACGCAATAAGGCTTCAATATCAGACTTTACGCTAAAAAAATCGATGGGTTTTTTTACTAATCCCCACTGCTCTGCTGCACTATCACCCATCGCAATCCCGGCTAACAGTGGATTTTGTGATAGCGCTTCCTGAACTGTTTGAAAACAAAGCCCCGTCTCAAATAAACGCACACGCGATTGTTGACGTTTTTGGTTATAGCGCGCCGCATTTAATAAACCCGGCCATAAACTGCTTCGCATCACAGACAGTTCACTGGAAATAGGATTGACTAAGGTAAAAGGTGTTTGTTGTGGATCAATACTGTGTTGTAGTTGCGGTGATGTAAAGCTATACGTGATTGCTTCGTGATAATCACGATCCACTAACAGTTGACGCACTCGGTTTAAGGGTAATTTGCTCTCCGTATTCCCCTTAAAATGTAATGTGGCACAAGGCAATGTTTCAGGAATATTAGGATAACCGTGTACACGGGCTAATTCTTCGATTAAATCCGCTTCTTTATGTATGTCAAAACGCCAGCTAGGTGGCGTTACTTGCCAACTGTTTTCTTCATGCGTGTGTTTGCTAAAAACCATGCCTAAACGCTGTAAAATACCTTCAATATCTGCTTCAGTTAAAGTAATACCTAGTAATTTTTTTACACGTGTTTGACTCAGGGTAATAGCGGTTTGTTTTGCCAATACTGATTGACTTTCAAGCACCGGACCACTTTTTCCACCCACTATTTCAAGGAGTAGTTGTGTCGCACGTTCAATCGCTTGTGAGGCCAAATCAGGATCCACGCCCCGTTCAAAACGGTAAGCGGATTCGCTGTTTAAACCATAATGTCGGGCACGCCCAGCCAACACAGTCGGATTAAAAAAAGCACTTTCCAAAAGAACATCGGTTGTTTGGGTAGAAACTGATGAATCAAGACCACCCATCACACCCGCAATCGCTTGAGCTTGGGTTTTATCTGCAATCACTAAAGTCTCTTTATCTAACGAAACTTCTTTTCCATCTAATAAAACTAGTTTTTCATCTTTTTTAGCACGACGAACGATTATTTCTGAGTCTAAGCGTGACAAATCAAAGGCATGCAGCGGTTGTCCTAGTTCGAGTAATACATAATTGGTAACATCAACCACCGGATAAATCGCTCGAAAACCCGATCGACGTAAACGCTCTACCATCCAAATCGGTGTTTGCGCGTGTGGGTTAATACCACGAATAATCCGTGCACAATAACGAGAACAATCTTCAGCCGATTTAATCGTGATGGGTAATTGATCGGTAATATCAGGGGTACTATTTGGTATAGCATGCGCAAGCAGAGGACTTCCTGTTAACGCCGCTAAATCACGCGCTAATCCTTTCACGCTCAAACAATCACCCCGATTAGGCGTTAGATGAACATCGATCGCATGATCATCTAATTGCAGATAATCACGTAAATCTTTTCCAATCGGTGCATCTAAAGGAAGTTCTAAAATACCTTCTGATTCCTTAGTAAGACCTAATTCGGATTGCGAACATAACATGCCTTGAGAAACGACACCGCGTAATTTTGCTTCTTTTATGCGCATATCATTCGGTAAAGTGGCGCCCACACATGCCACAGCTACTTTTAATCCTGCGCGCGCATTAGGCGCACCACAGACAATAGTAAGCAAATCACTGCTACCCACATCGACCTGACAAATCTGTAAACGGGATACTTTTGGATCCGGATGCGGCTCAACGCCTTTGATATGCCCTACGACCACCTGATTAAATTGCCCTGCAACCGGATCAACGGATTCCACTTCTAATCCGGCTAAGGTCAATTGTTCAGCCAGCGCATGCACATCTAGCTTAGGATTCACCCATTCACGTAACCACTGTTCACTCAATTTCATATTAAAATTGCTCTAAAAATCGCAAATCATTTTCAAACATTAAGCGTAAGTCGGGGATACGGTAACGTAACATCGCCAACCTATCGATTCCCAATCCAAATGCGTAACCCTGGTATTTATCAGCCGATAAACCGGCTTTTTCTAATACATTAGGATGCACCATGCCACAACCTAAAATTTCTAACCAACCCGCATGGCTGCAAACACGGCACCCTTTTCCTAAACATAAAACACATTGAATATCGACTTCAGCCGAAGGTTCGGTAAAAGGAAAATATGCCGCTCGAAAACGGGTTTTTAAATCTTTTTTCTCAAAAAAATGTCGTAAAAATTCGCTTAATAATCCTTTTAACTCAGAAAAGTTAGCCGATTCATCAATCAGCAAGCCTTCAAGTTGATGAAACATGGGTGTATGCGTCACATCGGAATCACAACGATACACACGACCAGGCGCAATGATTTTAAGCGGCATTTTAGCGTTCTTCATCGCACGTATTTGCACCGGCGACGTATGCGTACGCAGTAACAAGCCATTAGGAAAATAAAAGGTATCATGCAGCGCACGCGCAGGATGATTAGCCGGAATATTTAAGGCTTCAAAATTATGATAATCATCTTCAATTTCTGGACCTTCCGCAACACTAAAGCCCACTTGAGTAAAAAACTGTTCGATGCGTTCACGCGTTCGCGTTACCGGATGCAAACTTCCAATAGACTGACCCCTTCCTGCTAAACTAATATCAATCGTTTCGCTTTTTAAGCGTGCGGCAATATCGGCTTCTTTTAATGACGCGGATCGCGTTCTCAACAAGGCCTCTATCTGTTGTTTAGCCAGGTTAACGGCTTGTCCTTGCTTAGGTCTGTCTTCAGCGGGTAATTGCGCTAAATTTTTCAAATAATCATTGAGTACACTTTTTTTACCCAGTAAGCTGGATCGCAGCTGTTCTAAATCCGACAGGCGACGTGTGTTCTCAATCGTCTGTTCTGCTTGATCGAGTATAATTTTTAAATCAGGTGTCATAGTCATACCGTTAGCTTAAACGATCGTATTCTTCTAAAGATATTTTTCTGGCTTCTGTCTCTAACATGATAGGAATTTCATCACGAATAGGATAAGCCAAACGATCGAATCGACAGATTAATTCTTGTGCCAATTTATCATAAACCAGACTGCCTTTGCACAAAGGACAGACTAAGATACTCAATAAATATTTATCCATCATGACTCCAGTTTATAATAATGAGTGTCATTGCGAGCGCGTAACGCGCGGCAATCCAGCTATGTATCTCCTAGATTGCTTCGTGCCTACGACACTCGCAATGACGGATGGCCACGCTAAGAACACTTCGGCGAGGCGACTTTTTCTCTTAAATAGACAGGCACCGCCTGTTCTGCGGAAACCACCTGGCCTTCTTTATAGGCATGTGCGGCAAGTAACGCAACATCATAGGCTCTAGGATAGCGCCCTGGATAACATTGCTGCAACTGATTTTCCTTAAATTGTGGTTCTAATAGCTCAGCATAATGATCCCAACCACTTCCTACACCGATGAAATCAGATAAAGCCGTCCCTGGAAATTGCTTCGGATCAGAAAGTTGCTCAGGGTCATATTCAAGCATAATGCCCTCATCGCCTAAGCGATAGCTTGCCCAATAGATTTCATTCATGCGAGCATCCATGGCGGCTAATACCTGCGTTGCGTGGAGTTCACGATAAGCCCCCTGCGCCAAGCATTGCAGACTCGAGATAGAAACTACCGGAATATCCATCGCAAAGGCAATGGCTTGAACAATACTTGCACTAATACGGTTACCGGTAAAACTACCTGGGCCGCGAGAGAAAGCAATCGCATCCAAATCACACAGCTTTAGCGTAGCTTCTGCTAGCAAGGATTCCAGCATGGGTAAAATTAAATGGGTATGCTGGCGTGGCGCTAATTGATAACACTCCTGTATCACATCTTGATGCAGTAGAGCCGCTGAACAGGCTTCAGTGCTAGCTTCTAGGCTTAAGATTTTAAGAGACATTATTCTTCTAGATATTGTAATTTATCTTCCTGCTCTTTCCAGTCATCGGCATCCGCTGGCGCGTCTTTACGAGTAATTATATTAGGCCATTTTTTGGCAAGTCGATCATTGAGCAACAAAAAACTTTTATATTTTTCAGGTAAATCGTCTTCTGCAAAAATCGCATTAACCGGGCATTCAGGTTCACAAAGACCGCAGTCTATGCATTCTTCAGGATGAATCACTAACATGTTAGGCCCCTCGTAAAAACAATCCACGGGGCAAACTTCCACACAGTCTGTATATTTACAACGAATACATTTTTCAGTCACAAGAAATGTCATTGGTTTTCCTTTGAGACGTTATCGTAAATTTACCGGAATTTATACTGGAACCGGAGCCTTTAAAACATGCACTAAAAGGTTATTGGAATCGCCGTATTACGCAAGAACATAGACTGGTTTATAAGATAATGGCTAACGACATATATATAGCAAAGTGTCGATATCATTATTAACAAATAACCCATATATTAAGGCTGGTGCCCGGGGCCGGACTCGAACCGGCACGGAGTTGCCCCCGAGGGATTTTAAGTCCCTTGCGTCTACCATTTCGCCACCCGGGCAATGACTAGCTAAAACAGAAATTCATATATTCTTCGCATGAGTATACTGGAGGCTAGGGCCGGAATCGAACCGACGTCCACGGCTTTGCAGGCCGCTGCATGACCACTCTGCCACCTAGCCGAAACCTCTACTCTTCGCACTTGAATTTTCAGCTGTGTTCCCGCTCAACTCGCCATCCTCATGTATCATCTATACACTCCGGTGGCTTCATTTTCGCGGCGCCTTGCCGAAAATCCCATTGCTGTGAGTATCTTTAGGCTATAAAAATCATTTATTGGAGCGGGAAACGAGGCTCGAACTCGCGACCTCAACCTTGGCAAGGTTGCGCTCTACCAACTGAGCTATTCCCGCAAATATATTCTTCGCAATTGCGTTGAACTTGGCGGCTGATATTGTAACTGCATCCAGAATACTGTCAAGCAGATAAATCACGCCATGCCGCTTTTAAATAAATACACATACTCCATAAAGTAAAGAATGCAGCAAGATAAAGTAATATATAACCCAATGTTGCAAAGGCTTTCCACCCGCCTGGTTTATAAAGTAATAATGAAATCACTGCCGACATTTGCACGGCGGTTTTAATTTTTCCGAGTGTTGAAACTTTAATACTGACACGTTTACCAATTTCTGCCATCCACTCACGTAACGCAGAAACCATAATTTCTCTTCCTATAATCACGACCGCTGGAATAGCTAAATAGGGTAAGGCATGATCGCCCACTAATAAAACGAGTGCCGTGACCACAATTAATTTATCAGCTACCGGATCAAGAAAGGTACCTAATTTGGATACTTGATCAAGACTACGCGCAAGATAACCATCTAACCAATCGGTCATTGCCGCAAAGGTAAAAATCATTGCTGCTAATACATGACTACCACGAAAAGGAAGATAAAATAATAAAACAAAAACCGGTATTAATATAATACGCAGAAAAGTAAGTAAGTTAGGAATGCCCATGGAGTAAAATTACCCTAATTGGCTATACTCTTCGCACTTGAATTTTTGGCAGCGTCCCCGCTCAACTCGCCATCCTCATGTATCATGTAGGAATGAAGGTGGCTTCGTTTTGCGCTCCGCCTTGCCAAAAACCCTATTGCTGTAAGTATAAATAAATGCAAAAAGGGAGTTTAACGGGTTCACTCAGTCTTTTAAAGCAAAATAAATACGTTGGGCCAATGTTTTACTGATACCGGGTATCTTGGCAATATCTTCAGCACTAGCTGATTGTAGTGCTTGTAATCCCCCAAATTGACGCAATAATTCTCGTCTACGCAGCGATCCTATACCCGGGATATTTTCTAAAGGAGACGTATTGCGCTTCTTCGCACGCCGACCCCGATGGCCTGTGATGGCAAAACGATGTGCTTCATCGCGAATTTGCAGTATGGCATGTAAAGCGAGCGAATCGGGTGTTAGTTTAATCAACGTGTCTCCTTTAGCTAATAACAAGGTTTCTAAACCGGATTTACGCCCAGGACCTTTGGCAACACCTAAGAGTAAGATACCGGAAATCTGTAATTCTTCGAGTACTAACGCGGCCTGTTTGAGTTGGCCTTTTCCACCATCAATTAATAAGATATCGGGTAACTTTTCTTCATGTTGTTTTAAGTTCTTATAGCGTCGTGTTAACGCTTGGTTAAGCGCTGCATAATCATCACCAGGCGTAATCCCTTCGATATTAAATCGACGATAATCCATTTTTCTAGGACCTTGCTGGTCAAATACCACACATGATGCAACCGTTGCCTCACCCTGACTATGGCTGACGTCAAAACATTCTAAGCGCTGTGGCAAGCTGTCCAACGATAAAACCAATTGAAGATTTTCAAGTTGCTGATAAAAAACTTGTTTATCATGTACCTGAGCACCCAACACATGTTGGGCATTTTCTGTCGCTAAGGCCAGCCAACGTCGCCGCTCGCCGCTTACCTTGTCTGAAATTTTGACTTTATGCCGAGCACGTTCAACTAATGTTTCAATTAACCAGTCTTGATCTTAGATTTTTTTTGGCACCACGATTTCTGCAGGAATCGTATGCCTCCCTTCTGTCTGTAAATAAAACTGTGCCATAAAAGACGATAACACTTCAGCATCAGTCATATTAGCCGGTACCCTCGGGAAATACGCTTTGCCGCCTAATAAGCGACCACGACGAACTTGCATCACATAAAGCACGTAAATGCTTGCGCTATACACTAAAGAAAAAATATCTAGGTCGCCATAGCCGGTACTGATAACTTGTGTTTGTTGAATCTCTCGCAATGCCACAATTTGATCACGCAAGCGTGCCGCTGATTCATAATCAAATTGATTGGAGAATGCTTCCATTTGAGCTACAAGATCTTCAATAACCGTTTGACTTTTTCCTTCCAAAAATAAAACGGTACGTTGCACATCTTGTTTATAATCTTCTGACGTGATAAGCCCAACACAAGGCGCGGTACAACGTTTAATTTGATATTGCAAACAGGGCCGCGAACAATTACGGAAAAAACTATCGCTACAGGATCGGATTCTAAATAATTTTTGCAGTAGATTTAAAGTTTCTCTAACCGCCATGGTACTCGGATAAGGACCAAAATAACGGTATTTTTTTACTCTAGCACCACGATAAAAACCTAAACGTGGGTAACTTTGATGGGCACTGAGAATAATATAAGGATAACTTTTATCATCGCGTAATAGAATATTGTAACGCGGTTTAAGTTGTTTAATCAGATTACTTTCAAGTAAAAGGGCTTGATTTTCAGTTTCAGTCGTTGTTGTTTCAAGTGCTGTCACTTGCCGCATTAAGGAAGTGAGACGACTTGTCTGCTTGCCTCGAAAATAGCTGCTGACTCTTTTTTTTAAATTGCGCGCCTTGCCCACATAAAGCACTTCTTGCTTATCATTTAACAGCAAATAAACACCGGCGCCCGTGCTTAGAAAGGGAAGACGCTTTTTTAGATCGCTGTGATGTACCAACACAAAAAAGCCAACCTTTTTCTAGTCATAAAAGCAACGTTTTTTTAATAATTTCTGTTATAAAAAACACTTGAATTTACACGCCCGTAAATTCAAGTGTTATAGATAGGTTCTATTTTTTTACTTTCCTAACGCATCAGCGATATTCTTAATTGCATCCAAAGGACCCTTCATATTAGGAAATTGATTAGAAAGGACTTTAATTAATCCTCCTATCATACCGCCAACGCTTAGAAAATTCTTTTGCTCACTCACTTCCTGAGTTTTAAACTCGCTAGTCATTCTAGCTTGTTGCTCTCTAAGAACTTGTACTTCTTTGCGCAGTTGGTCACAACAAGAGGCGTCATTGTTAAAGGCAAAAGCTGGACTTACTGAAAAAGCAAGCACCATTAACAAAGTAATTTGTCTTAATACATGCATACAAAAAAACCTCCTTATCAAGAAAACAATCGCCTAGGTATTTTTCAATACTAGGTAAAATTATCATAGTCCATAATGGCAAGTTATGCGAAATAGCAGACTTTTTTAGCTAGTGGTTTCCTTCCATAGAGGATTTATCCTCGTTCTCCCCTAGAGGAGCCTCATCTCCCTCTCCTTCCCCATTCGTTATGCTGTATCGATTAGCTAAATGCGTCAGCTTGACGTCGTTATCAACCCCTAACTTTTCAAACAAACGATAACGATAGGTATTAACTGTTTTAGGGCTTAAACAAAGCCGTTTCGCAATAGAGCGAACCTTTATGCCCTGCGTGACCATATACATCACTTGCAGTTCTCTCTCAGAGAGCTGTGCAAAAGGAGACTTTGCCGCATTCGATACTTGACGCAAAGCCATACTTTGCGCAATCTCGGGTGCGATATAAGGCTTACCTGAGACAACTCTTCGAATGGCAGTAATTAATTCTTCTGTTGTGACGTCTTTTGTAATGTAACCTAAGGCACCGGCACGAACTAATTGTTCAGGGTAAGGTTCTTCAATACAAACCGTTACCACAATAATCTTAAGTTTTGGATTGATACGTATCAATCGGCGTGTTGCATCTAAACCGCTTATTCCTGGCATTTTAAGATCCATTAAAACAACGTCGGGTTTAGTCGCCTTTACTAAATCAATCGCTGTTTCACCACTTTCCGCTTCACCAATGACTTTGATGTCACGAACGTCCTCTAACAAGCGCTTCATGCCCAAACGCATTAATGCATGATCATCAACGATAACAACGTTAATCATGGCATGACTACTCCTCTTGTCTATTGCATTTTTGGCGGAGGGGCAGGGATTCGAACCCTGGAAGGGGTTACCCCCTTGCCGGTTTTCAAGACCGGTGCTTTCAACCGCTCAGCCACCCCTCCTTTAAAGAGCAAAATTAAATTTACTCACCCGTAAATTTAATCGCAAGTACTATATTAACATAAAGCTTAGTAAGATGTAGACTATAAGAAAATGAGCGAAAGTCTGAAACTTAATCTCCACTTGCATATGAAAATGCGTCGTGTTTACTCTTTACTTTTCTTCTGCCTACGTTGTAAAAAAAAACCTTTCAATAATTGGGCCGACTCGTGCGCTAAAGGACCTTCAGTGACCGAAAAATGATGATTGATTCCTTTTGTTTGTAAAATATTAAATAGACTACCTAAAGCACCCAGTCGCTCATCAGGCGCCGCAAAAACAAGACGCTTAATTCTAGCTTGAATCATAGCACCTACACACATGGGACAAGGTTCTAATGTAACGTAGAGCGTTGCATCTAGTAAGCGATGATTTTGTATTAATTTTGCGGCTTGTCGTAGCGCCAGAATTTCTGCGTGGGCAGTCGGATCGCATTGGGCAATGGTTTGATTATAAGCACTAGCAATGACATGGTCGTTGACCACTAAAATAGCGCCTACCGGTACTTCTTGTTGTTTTTTTGCTTCCTCAGCACAGGCTAATGCCCGCTGCATATAATGCGTATCGTTATTCACTTTATTTTACTAGATATCCCGCGATCATACCCTGGCGATCCTTTGGCCGTTGTGTCCTTTGGCTTGACCAAAGGACACAACCAAGAGATAGTGATGGCGGGACGCACCCTCAAATGTGATTAATCTTTGCACCCACATTGTTTACAATGTTCACAAGGACACTTACAGCCCTTGCCGCGATGGCAACATAGGTACTTAATCAATGCACCTACCGCCAAAACAGGCAACATAATATCAAAAAAACGCGAGGTCATGACGATATAATCAACCGAGTCTGGTTTAGCCACACTGGCTGCAAAGGCCATTATAATAGCGATAATAATAATAATGGCTGGGAAAAATCGACGGCACATACATTCTCTCCTTTCAATTTAAGAAGTGGCAAAAAGCAAGGTCATACTATCATAGTCTGAGTTTAGGCTAAATGTTAGGGGCGGCTATCTAATGAACAAGACCCGCTATACTGATAAATAGTTCTCTGACACTCGTGTAAGGCATTTAGCTGTGTATTTGGCATTATTGAGCCAGTTGACCAAAAGTAGTCTAAACGTTGACGAGCCAATCTATATTTTTGAGATTCTACGAGACTGTTTTCATCCAGTGGCATGAGTATTTCTTCAGCGGTGGCTTCTTCAATCGCTTCTTCTATTTCATCACCGTAAATACGCGTCCTCAGTTTCTCGGCAAATTCCTTTAAATGAATGGGTTTTTGCTGAGTGCCTTCTATCCGATCGCCTATCCATCTGCCAAACTTCAGCCCTAACGCATTATCATAAAACGCATCCAAGATAAAAAAAGTAGTAGTGGTCGCGATAATACAAATACTGAAAACGCCTAAATAAGAGTGAAGAATAAGAGGATAAACAATAATGACAATGCAGGTAATACCAACAGAACAACAAGACCCGATTGTTCCTATTAATACTCCCCAATAGCCTATATATTCAAATAGGTCATTTTTTATATATTTTCCTATATTGTTTAATAACTCACTCTCTTCGGGATATTTTTGTAAAAGATCTAAGGCTTGCTCAACTAATTTGACGTCACAATGTCTGGGTAATAGGGCTTTGTAAAAAAGAATTCTCATCCTTTTGTTTATTCTGATGGTCTTTATGGTCCCTAGTTTAGTTCTTTCTCTGATAATTAGTTTGAAATTGTTATCTGACCAGAAATAGATTGCAAGCGATCGATTCTGTAGTGCAGATTTAAATCGCTTTTCATAACACTTACTAAATTGATATACTTTCCCCTTTCCTCTGATAGGCATAAGCCACCTTTTGCAAGAGCAGTTTGTTTTTCAACATATAAGAAAAAAATAATTTTTATTACAAATCTTTATTTCATACTAAACCTATTTCCTGGTACTTGCTGGAAACTATCATCGTTTGTATTAGTTGCTGCATCTTGAATCGTTAAATCAGAATTATTACTAGTAAATAGTGGAGGGTAAATCTTAGTATAAGTCACTGGCTCTACTTTTTCTTCATGCTGTAGTGCTTTTGCTTGTTCATTAATAAATTGATTAAGCGTTTCATCAAGATCTTGTAAATTGCTAGGTTCTCGGTTTTTACCCTTTATAAGATCGCCAATCCATCTTCCAAATTTTACTCCTAAAACGCCCTCGGTATTTGCCATCACTATTCCCAAAGCACAAGAAACAGCTGCAGTAAAAAGAGCACCGAAATAAACAATCGTACCGAGTGGGAAAATTGGAAAAGACAAAACAATAGCCATAAGCATAACGCAGATAAGCATTATGGACATCATTGCAAACATTGTTCCCACTGCTATCTTATATCCCATCAAATCAAAGCGATCATTTCTTGTGTATTTTCCTAATATTGCTAATAATTTATAGTTTTCATTTTCAAGTGATAATAAAACGCTGTTTGTTAGTGAATGCTTTTCTAAATTAGCTTCTAAATAAGCTAAAGCTTGTTCAACTAATTCTGGATTACAATGCCTGGGTAATAGCGATTCAGCCGTCGTTACCCTTACTTTTCTTACGGTTAGTGTTCCCGCTTCACCCGTTTTTTCTTTTACGGTCCAAGATTTATCAAATGAGTTGATATTAAATGCAAATGAATCCCTTAGAACGAATATTAATTGTTCTTTATAACGCTCTGCAAATATATATTCTCTCTTATCATTTATAGGCATATAACTCCTTTATTTTTAATTAAAATTAATAACCTCTACATAATGATTCTCTAGGATAATCCCTGACGTTATCATGCTTATTATTGTCTAATTCTTGATACTCTGTTGCTAGACTAGGGTAATGATGAAAAAAAGAATACGAAGGAGCACTAGGATTAATAGTCGCTAATGGTTCCCTATACGCTGCTTCGCCGATGTTTTCTGCTGTTGTGCAATTGCCGACAAGTGCGATAAGATTGGCTTCAAGTTCTTCGAGATTAACCGGCTTTCTGTCAGAACCTTCTCTTAGTTCTCCTACCCATATACCCAGCTTTTTTCCCCAATAATCGTCATACAAAATATTACTGATCACAAACGCACAAACAGCAATAGATAAAGCAAGGGGTACATCAACAACTATACAGGTCACGAGTAGCCCCCATGTTACACCGTTTATAAAAGAATAGCCTGCATGTTCAGAAAAGCTATTCTCTATATAATCTACAAATGTTGTTAATAATTGAGCATTATTAGGAAACATTTCTAAACTCGCTAAAGCACCCTCTACAAGTTCTAACTTACAATGCCTAGGTAACAAGTCCTTATAGAAGGTTACTTCTGTTAACTTACCTGTTTCTTTTACCCCTGTTGTTTCTAATAGGCGATAACTTTCAAATGAATGAAAATTAAATGCAACAGATCGATCGCATAGCACACGTTTCAATCGATCGCCATGCTGTGTAGAAAATATATAAGCGCCTTTATTTATAACCATAAATTACCTTCCTAAGTGTTAATAACCCCCTTATTCATCATACCAAACTAATTAATCAATAAAAAATCAATTATTTTTATTACAAAATTTTTTTAAATAGAATTATAGAACGGAATGATGGATTAACGGCGCTAATTAATTTACACGCCGTTGTCGCAGCACTTCGAACAAACAAATACCCGCAGCGACAGAAACATTCAAACTTTCGACCGAACCTTGCATGGGGATCGCCAATAAGCCATCACAGAGTTCTTTGCTAAGACGTCTTAACCCTTTATCTTCTGCGCCTAATACTAGACCTATAGGGCCTTTTAAATCCATATCATAAAGGGGTTTCTTGGCAGCGCCATCTAAACCATAAATCCATATACCTTGGCTTTTTAATTTACGTAAAGTATTCGCCAGATTAATCACGGTGAATACGGGCGTTGTTTCAGCAGCACCCACCGCAATTTTTCGTACCGTAGGCGTCAAACCCACAGATCTATCCTGTGTAATAACAACCGCATCCACACCCGCCGCATTCGCCGAACGTAGGCAAGCACCTAAATTATGTGGATCTTGAATCTCGTCTAATAATAATAAAAAAGGCGCTTTTTCTAAGCCATCAATGAACTGGAATAAATCTTTTTCTTCTTTCACCGGAAACGATTTTATTTCGACTAAAATACCTTGATGACGTTCTGCTGCTGTCCATTTATCCAAAGTAGCTCTGGATACGATTTGTAAAGGAATATGCTGTCTTTCTGCTAAGCTAATAATAGATTCTAAACGTTTATCTTCTCGCCCTTCTTGGCGATAAAGCTGCAATACCCTTTCTGGCGACTGTTGCAAAATCGCTTCTACGGCATGAAAACCAAAAATAAATTCTTTTTTCAGCATAGTTTATTTTTTATCAAAATATTTTTTCTTTTTTTTCTTTTTTTTGAACGTAGTTTTAACACGTTTTGTTTGTTCTTCTTCCGCTAACTCAAAATCAATTTTGCGCTGATCCAAATCTACACGCCCTACTTTAACCCGCACACTATCGCCTAAACGATACGTAATACCACTACGCTCACCGAATAAACGGTGTTTTTTTGCATCAAATTGATAATAATCATTATGCAAGGCGGTTACATGCACTAGACCTTCTACATAGATATTTTTAAGCTCTACAAATAAACCAAAACCTGTCACATTGGTAATCAAGCCCTCAAACGTTTCACCTACCCTATCGCGCATAAATTCACATTTGAGCCAATCTAATACTTCTCTGGTCGCTTCATCTGCGCGCCGTTCAGTGGTCGAGCAATGCTCGCCTAAGCGACTAATGCTGGCTAAATCATACATAAACTTTTTCGGTTTGCGTTTAGCTAACACGTGTCGAATCGCACGGTGAATAACTAAATCCGGATAACGACGGATCGGCGAAGTAAAATGTGCATAAGCATCAAAAGCAAGACCAAAATGGCCAATATTATCCGGGCTATAAACAGCTTGGCTTAAAGAGCGTAACAACACGGTTTGAATCAGATGAGCATCTGGCCTCTGTGCAATGGATTTTAAAAAGACCGAATAATCCTCCGGTTTCGGCACCTTTCCACCGGGTAAACGCAACCCCAATTCAGCTAAAAATGCTTTTAAATCTGCTAACTTTTCTGCAGCAGGTGCCGCATGAACTCGAAATAAGGCAGGAACTTTCGCTTTTAGCAAAAAATGTGCCGCTGAAACGTTGGCCAGTAACATGCATTCTTCAATGATACGATGTGCCACGGTACGTTCTGTAGGAACAATCTGTTTTATTTTACGATTTGGACCAAAAATAACACGTGTTTCGGTGGTTTCGAAATCAATAGCACCGCGCTTTTCACGACTTTCTCTTAACAACTGATATAAAGCATACAGATCATGTAAATGTGGTAATACGGCTTTATAAGCTGGCGGACATTTTTTATTGTCTAACCATGCCGCTACGTCGTTATAAATCAGTCGTGCGCGTGAATGAATAACGGCGGGATAAAATTCAAAACGTTTGAGCTCACCCTTTGGTGAAATCAACATATCGCAAACCATACATAAACGATTAACCTTAGGCTTTAAAGAACAAAGTTCATTCGAAAGCACTTCGGGTAGCATTGGAACGACGGTATTCGGAAAATAAACCGAATTACCTCGCGCCTGCGCTTCTTTATCTAATTCACTACTGGGATTAACGTAATGACTCACATCGGCAATCGCAACCACTAAACGCCATTGTTTTTTTTGCCGCTCACAATAAACCGCGTCATCAAAATCTCGGGCATCAGCACCATCAATCGTCACAAAAGGCAGTGATTGTAAATCTCTGCGATCCTTCTCGTCAGTCGGTAAAAAACCTTCTTCAAACTGCTGCATTTCAGCTTGTACGGCATCGGGCCAGGTATGCGGAATATTATAATTACGAATTGCTACCTCGATTTCCAGACCGGGCGCCATGTGATCACCCAATATTTCCGTAATACGGCCGATCGCTTGCTTACGAAAACTCGGATAACTGACAATTTCAACCACAACAATTTGGCCTTCTTTCGCTTTTACTTGTTCTTCTGGGCTCAGTAAAATATCTTGTGCAATGCGGGTATTGGAAGGGACAACAAAATCAACCCCTTTTTCAGAAAAAAAGCGGCCCACAAGTGAGGGTGTGTTTCGTTCTAACACTTCCGCAATAATGCCTTCGCGACGATTTCTCTTATCCGTACCCGCAACACGGGCTAAGACACGATCACCATGAAAAACACACTGCATTTGCCGTGCACTCAGGTATAAATCATCACTACCATCATCGGGAACCAGGAAACCAAAGCCATCTTTATGACCAATGATGCGCCCGCGTAGCAAATTCATTTTATCGGGCAACCCATAACCATCACGACGCGTTAACACGATTTGCCCATCTCGTTCCATCGCACGTAACCGGCGACGTAAGGCTTCCTCCTGTTCAGGATCGTCCTTTTTTAAACCTAAGGCTTGAAACAATTCCTCACGCTTAACAAGATGGCCACATTGTTGGAGATAATCTAAGATATATTCCCGACTGGGAATGGGATTACTGTACTTTTCTGCTTCGCGCTTCGCAAACGGATCCACGCGTAGGGGTTTAGCTTTTTTACCCATAAATCTCACAATTCTCTTTATCAATGTATTTTTATCCTAGACTAAATTTAGCGAGATGTCGCCATAAGCCGCTTGAAGCAAAGTCAAAGCAACTAAGCCAGCGGTTTCAGTTCGTAAAATGCGTGGACCTAATTGTATAGGCAAATAATCGGCAGCGAGAGCACTCTTCATTTCGCTTTCCGACCATCCTCCTTCAGGACCCACTAGCACTGCCGCACAATAACACGATTTAACCATACTCTTCGCACTTAAATTTTCAGCGGTGTTCCCGCTCAGTTCGCAATCCTCATGTATCGTGTATACACTGCGGTTGCTCTCTTTCGCGGCGCCTTGCTGAAAATCCCATTGCTGTGAGTATAATTGAGAAAATGTTTGTGTTGCATTGGGTGCTAAAATGACCCGAATGTCAGCTTTTATCTGTTGTAGCGCCGTTTTAAATGCAACAGCCCGGCTAACCGTGGGTATTTTGGTTCTTCCTGACTGCTCACAGGCATTAATCAGAATGGCTTGCCAATGCGCTAAACGTTTTTCCCAACGCTCCGGTGATAGCTTCGGCAACAAACAACGTTCCGTTATTAAAGGAACAATGTGCGTCACGCCCAATTCTACAGACTTTTGCAACACATAATCCATTTTTTCAGGCTTAACGATTGTCTGTGCCAAAATAATCTGTAACGAAGATTCATTATCAACGGGATTAAATATGCCTATTTGTGCAGAAACACTATTTTTCTGCACAGAAGTAATGTGGGCTTTAAACTCGCCCCCTTCACCATTAAATAAAATAAACTCAGCACCGACGTCTAAACGCAGTACACGCACCAAATGATGCGCCGCTTCTTTTGATAAGTGGATTATTTTACCACTGTTTAAGGGTTGCTGTTGATAGATACGTGCAAGACGCATAGAATGCTTAAGCCTTAAATTTAAAGTTCTTCCTTGAGATTGCCGCGCTCCGCTCGCAATGACAGGAAGTGGGCGGCAATCCGGTTGCAATTTTTTATGATAAAGATTATAGCGCTTATCTTAACGTTTTTTCTCAGTGGTTGCGCAAGTTTTCTGCAAGCGCCAATCACGAGAAATAAGCCGGTTAATCATTATCTGCCTTGGGCTCAACGTAAAGCCCAGCTCAATACCTTACAAAGCTGGCAAGCCAATGGCAATATTGCTATTCATGCAAACAAAGGCTCAGGCGCCAACGCTTCATTTAATTGGCAACAAATTCAACGCAATTATCAACTACGGTTATTTGGCCCTTTTGGTATTCAAAGTATTCTACTCTCCGGAAATCCACAACAAGTCACTTTATTTACACGCAATCAAGTCATTAGCGCAGACAACGCCGAAAGTTTATTAGCGCAACAAACAGGGTTACATCTGCCCGTTTCACAATTATATTATTGGTTACGCGGCCTACCTGCTCCTCAATTACGTTATACCATCTGCCTAGATGCCTACAATCGCCTACTCAAATTACGCCAATCCGGTTGGCGAATCGAATACTTACATTATACCAATATAGGAAAATCATACTCACAGCAATGGAATTTTCGGCAAGGCGCCGCAAAAATGAGCAACCGCAGTGTATATGGCATACATGAGGAGTGCGAATTGAGCGGCAACACAGCCGAAAATTCAAGTGCGAAGAGTATGGATATTCCCGATCAAATTGTGCTGTCTAATCCGCAGTGGAAAATACGCATTTTAATCACGCATTGGGACATTAATTAATCACTTTAATGAAAACCTACTGGCCATCGCCCGCAAAACTCAATCTTTTTTTGCATATTGTTGGGCGTCGCAACGATGGTTATCACGACTTGCAAACCATTTTCCAATTATTGGACTATGGTGATGAATTAACGTTCACCCCGCGTTCTGATCAACAAATTACCTGTACGTGTTTTTCTGCACTCGAGCCAGACTCCCCTTCTGTTATTCCAGAAGATGACAATTTAGCCATTAAAGCCGCCAGGCTACTACAACAAACTAAAAACAAAATCGATACTGGCATGGATATACATATAGAAAAACGTATTCCCATTGGTGGCGGTTTAGGTGGGGGAAGCTCAAATGCAGCCACCACCTTACTGGCTTTAAATTATCTTTGGCAATTGAATCTTTCGCTGGATGAGTTACTCAAATTAGGTGTTACATTGGGCGCTGATGTCCCGGTCTTTATTAAAGGCCATACCAGCTGGGCTGAAGGGATTGGTGAAAAACTACAAGCAATTACCCTGCCAGAAGCCTGGTATCTGGTATTGATTCCACCACAAGCTATTACCACGGCAAAACTTTTTTTAGATCCCCGATTGACATACAACACGACAGCCATCAGAATACAAACGTTTTTAAGCGAACACTTAAAAACAGGTAACGACTTTGAACCGATTGTCAGGCAAGACTATCCAGTGATAGCGGAAGCGTTAGATTATTTAAATCATTTCGCGCCTGCACATTTATCCGGAACGGGTTCATGTATTTTTACGGCATTAGATACAAAAATACAGGCAGAGCTGTTGCAAGAAAAAATAAAATCGCGTTATCGAAGTTTTATTAGCAAAGGATTAAGCATATCGCCTTTGCATAGAAAACTAGACGCTTTACAAACGCAGTAATGGACTTGAATTCTATGAAATCAAGCGCATGGCACAGTTTGTATACTAAAAAATTGGGATGTCGCCAAGTGGTAAGGCACCGGGTTTTGATCTCGGCATTCCTAGGTTCGAATCCTAGCATCCCAGCCAATTTTTTTAATGATGCTTTATTCTATTTATCCCACTATTATACTTAATATTATGAGGGTCTTGCTGTGTCTGAAATGATGATTTTTACGGGCAATGCCAACCGGCCACTTGCTGAAAAAGTAGTTAAACAACTGGACATGGAATTAGGCAAGGCGACTGTTGGGCATTTTAGTGACGGCGAAATCATTGTAGAAATTTTAGAAAATGTGCGTGGTCAAGATGTCTTTGTCATACAGCCTACCTGCCCTCCTGTTAATAACAACTTGATGGAATTAGTGATCATCGCCGATGCCTTGCGTCGCGCTTCTGCAAAACGCATTACAGCGGTTGTCCCTTACTTTGGCTATGGCCGCCAAGACCGGCGGATTCGTTCCTCTCGTGTACCAATCACCGCACGTGTGGTGGCCGATATGATGACCGCAGTGGGTATCAGTCGCGTATTAACCGTCGATTTACATGCCGATCAAATCCAAGGTTTTTTTGATATCCCGGTTGATAATGTCTATGCCACACCTGAAATTTTAAAAGATATTCAAAACACCACACTCTATAAAGAAAAGGATCCACTGATTGTGGTTTCGCCCGATGTAGGTGGTGTTATTCGCGCCAGAGCCATTGCAAAACGACTCAATGATGCGGATATCGCCATCATTGATAAACGGCGCATAGGCCCTAATAAAACCGAAGTGATGCATGTGATAGGGGATGTAAAAGATAGGAACTGCCTCTTAGTCGATGATATCGTCGATACCGGCGGCACTTTGTGTTTAGCGGCACAATCACTCAAAGAAAATGGCGCTAAAAATATCATCGCTTATTGTACCCATCCAGTTCTATCCGGGGATGCTATCAAGAATTTGGAAGCCTCTTGTATTAATGAACTGGTAGTAACCGATACCATTCCTCTGCATGAGCAAGCTAGCCAATGCCAAAAAATTCGCCAGCTTAGCTTAAGTGGTATGTTGGCAAAAACCATCTGTCGTATTAATAGCGAAGAATCTGTCAGCTCAATGTTTGTTGATTAACAAACATAAATGAACTTAATAAAAAGGCCTGCTTAAGCGGGCCTTTTTTATGCTCATCACACCATAAAAAGGTTGCACTCATCGCGAAGCGCAACCTTTAACCAAGCACGGTTAATATTTTTATCGCTTAGTTATGAAAGGTTAACACCCCCTACCCCTCTGTTCTTTAACCCATTTAGACCTCCCTTCGATATTATCTCCGCATTAAGAGCTTCCCTGCTTGGCTTAGGTGTAGCTTGCTGTTTATTATTAGGAGTGCCTGCATTGAATAAGCGCTTTGACGATAATAATTCACTTATTGGCAGTGGTGGTGGAGCTGCTCCATTCATTGGCGATGTTGGTGGAACCGTGGCCGGCAATGGCGACGATAGCAATGCTGCTCGGCTGATTGGTAGTGGTAGCGGCGGCGGTGGTGGTGATATTGCTAATCCCTGCAGTACTGGCGACGTTAGTGTTGCTTTTGGATATAAATTAGTAAGCTCTGCTTGCTCAATACTGCTTAGTGTCCCTTTAATTTTATAAGTAGAAATCGCTAGCTGTCTTTCCTCTTCAGTTTTAGATTGTAAGAGCGCTGTAATAAACTGATAAGAACTGGCTTTTAATTTTCCTGTCCGCCAATTTTTTTTTAGCAAACCTAACTTTAGCAATTGCTCTAGCTTAGCTTCCTTAAGTACAACAACGGGTGAATCTAAAATAGCTCTAACCAAAGCATGATCATGAATCAAACCTTTACTCGCAAGCAATGAATAAATAGCTTGTTTATCTTTTTGTAATAAAGCCGTTTTAAGATTAACAACCCAGGCTGATTTTCCTTTACCATAACTCATTTTTAAAATACCTTTTTCCCTTAAATCAACCAGAAACGCAATATGTGCCTTTGCATCCGCTTGAGGCGCATACAAAATAAAATCTAATAAATCCGCTTTATAAATCAAATCAAATAATTTTGCATTCACAATAGCTTCAAGATTCCTTGCTCGAGTGGTTATAGCAGAATCATCCTTACCGGATAAAATAGCTCTAATCGCAGTTTGATGTTGATCTTTAATCTTACCGGTCCAGAAACTCTTCCTTATTATCTTATTCGCATCCAAGTTTTCTATTAAACCATTTAATCTATTTTTGCCATTCTCCGACGTTAAAGCCCAAGCAAGATTTAAAGAATGAGAGGAATTACTAAAATCCAATAAATACTTTTGACGAACAGATTGAAAATTAGTGGATCGATTATCCATTTCATCCGCTGTTTTTCCGGCTGTGATATACTCAAAAACCTTTAAATCATTCGCATTGATAGCTCTAGTCCAGAAGCTTTTTTTTATCAATCCCTGCTGATTTAATTTAATTAAAATGTTTGCCGCGTCAATCGGTCTAGCAGAAGTACAAATACACGCAAATAAGCTTGCAGCAACACTTGATTGCAATTTTTGTAACGACTCTATCTCCGCTAGAAACTCATTTTTACCCTTGTTCCAATCTAAGTTGTGATAAAGCGCATGCATAGAAACAAAATCTAATAAATTCTTTTCCTTTAGCTGCATTAGCTTATTTTTAAACTGAATCGCAGACTCAGTGCTTAACATTTTCTCAAACATCCCCGCGCTTATTGGCTTATCGCTACAAGGTTCTGGCACAAAAAGTTCTAGCGCAACTTGCAGAACCTCTTCGAGCGCTGATTCAGACAAGTTAAGCGCACAGTCAATCAATTCATATGTAATGGGATAGCACTTAAGCTTTATAAAGGCTAACTTGGTTTGTTCTCTTTCAGTCGCCTGTTTTTTATCTAGAATGAGGCCAATACATTTTAATGCGCCCTCTTCTTTTATAGCTTCCCGTGCCGCTAAATCGGTTACGATTTTTGCCGCTGCATCAGGCTGATGTGCATTAAGAACCAAATCAAGGTATTGCCCTTTGAGTTCTTCATTTAAGGTAGAGAGCTCTAGGAATGCCTTGATTCGCTCTAGAGGATTTTTTTCAGCTAAGATAGCACTTATTTCTCCGTCACCTGCCATCTCCTTAAATTTTTGTATTTCTTCAAGTGCTAGCTCACTATCCGCACTCTGCTTGCTTAGCATATCTAATACGAGGCTTTTAGAATTAGAAAATCGTTGATCTAGCTCCTGTAGTGCTGAAACCTGCTGCGATGCATTCGCTATGTCAGCCGATAATAAGATGAGGTCTGATACTTCTGTGTTTATCGGCTTAGGGAGCTCTGATTTTTGATTGAAAAAAGAGTCTATGCGATCCACTGTCGGTTTACCTTCAGTTTCATCTTGCTTTAAAATAGCCTTAAATAAATCAGTCGATGCGACTAAGTGATGCTTGTTTAATATTTCAAAGATAGATTTCGCTTCTTTAGGTTGCCTAGCTTTTAAAATTAACGAAAGCAGCGATTGTTTATCTTCAGCGAGTAACTCTGTACTACTTAAGGCCGCAACTTCTAAGGCCTCATCCACTTTAACTGATGTCATAATAACACGCATTATTTCATCAACCCGATCGCCTGATTTCTCCTTTAGCGCTTGGATAGACTGTAGAGCAGCTGCTTTATCACTACACTTATTAACCACTGCAGAAGCCAGTTCTAATCGCTTCAGGTAGGCATCAGACTGCATCTCGTTATCTAAAAGTGAAAAAAGGAAAGTATCAGTATAGGCAAGACCCTTTAATTTAACGGTATAAGACTCAATAAGCCGTTTATTCTCCTCGGAGAAAGCTTTATATTTTTCTTTCCATAAACTACTATAAACAATAGTGTCTAATTCTAAACCGATTTTTTTATCCTCCTCGTATTTTTCTTTAGCAACAAGCAAACATTCAAGCAATAACTCTTTTTTAATGGTGCCATCATATGCTTTGGTTAAAGTGGCGATGAGCTGCGCTATCTCTGCAGGAAAGGTTGACAAATAGGGTTGTAATTCCTGTTTAAAAAGTTGGGTATTGATACCAACTGCCTCTATAACCAGCAGCGTCTGCAATACGGCCTTAGAATCTGCGAACTCTATCGCGTGTTTACAAATAGCTATTAATGTTTTTTGATCCATTTTTTGATCCAGTTTTTTATCCGTTATGTCCTTATTCCACTGCGTGGCCGCATACATAACGTCTAATGCCTGCTGAACCTTACTAGGATCGAAGTCAAATATTAATAACCCGGCGGCATGAATTGATTGTATATTCTTTAGCTTACTTGCTTTATCTTTAACTCCTAACCCCAATAGATCAGTCAATACTTCGATTTTAGACATAGATCCATTAAGATCTAATCTACCAGTCCTAGTGGCAAAAACAAACTTAAATAACCCTAAAATCTCCTCCTGTGAAAAACTTAAACTTTTTAAGCTATCTATGCATCTAACTAATCTGTCACTATTATTTCTACTTAAAGTTTCAGATAGGTTAAGGAATTCGTTAAACTTTGCTTGTTGGTTATCAGTTTGAATAGACTGTATATAACCTTTAAGGGTTGATTCATCCGTATTTTCTCCTAGTCCTAACAAGATTTGATTGATTAGCTTAAGATTATATCCCTCTGCAGACAAAGTTTCAGAATATCCCTGTTGTAATAAATCTTTCAAAGTAGCTACCCGCTTAACAGGATCACCTACTTCGTTAAATAGAGTTTTCCTTTAGCGTTTCATAATTCGATTTTTCAGTAATTGTGCGGGAGTTAGCTTGATTAGGCCTGTTAGAGGAAGAAGTTATTTTCGGATAAGCCACGGTTATTTGAATAAAATCTAAATAAGCCTTTATCATTACATCATAGTTAGCTTTCTGCATCAGAGATGATATTTGTTCAAAACTAACCTTTTCTATGAGCTTTTTATCAATTAATTGTTGCACAACAAACAACGCTTTGTCTTTGTCTTTGTCTTTCGCTTCTGTGCTTAAAATCCAAGTCTCAAAAGCTTTAATATTACGAAGGTTTATAGTAAAAAAAACAGGAATAATGTTTAAAATTTCATCTTCTGAAAATTGATCGCCTTGCTTTAATTTTTTTACAAATTTAATAGCGTAGGCTAGTTTAGGTTTTTCAGCGTATAATTTAAATATTTTATTCGTGAAATCTTCGCTAAACTCTGAATCTGAAAGCGCTTGGCGGATTTTTTCTAACTCTTCTTCACGATCAGTTTCATTCTTTTCCACTACCTTAAAATATTCTAAATTTAAAATGTCAAGAACAGATTCATTTGATTTTTTTTCTACAGCCATAAAATTCCTGATTTCCATACAGTTAAAAGAAAGTAAATTTAATCTTAACCGATCTTAAAATAAAAATTAAGTTGTTATTATTAATACTAATTTAAGTAGGTAAACAGAACGCTGGATACTTGCCGAGTAACCTTAAACTTTGCACAAAAATTCGCAAAACTTCTGTCGTAAAAATAATTTTTATACCCCGACTTCCAATGGTATAAATCAACACTCAACCCACCATAAAATACAACGGCATGCCGATATATTCCTGGTCTAAAAAGGCTGTTATCGCTGGTATTTTTAGCAAAACCCCCGTAAACTACTCTCCCCTATCCTGGTCGCGGGATGGGTTTGTTATTTTTTGAGGAATTAACCATGACTACATTTGAACTCTCTGCAAAAACTCGAGAGGCTTTTGGGACGGGTGCGAGCCGCCGTCTACGCCACCTTGAGAACCGCGTTCCCGCCATCCTTTATGGTGCCGGAGAACCCCCTATGCCCCTATCCTTTGACCACAACCAATTGCTGCGTTCACTGGAAAATGAGGCCTTTTATTCGCATATTCTGACTATCGACCTCGATGGCCAAAAGCAAAAAGCGGTCTTAAAAGACCTGCAACGTCATCCTTTTAAGCCACGTATCGTCCATTTGGACTTATTACGGGTCACCGCAAAAGAAAAAATCACCATTTCAGTTCCCCTACATTTTGAGGGTGAAGAGACTGCACCGGGCATCAAAAATGGCGGTGGCGTGATGGCTCGATTACTGAACAGCGTCGAAGTGCGCTGTTTACCGGATGCATTGCCTGAATTTATAAACGTTGACGTTTCAAAGTTAGGTCTTGATGAGGCAATTCATTTATCACAACTTCCCTTACCGGAAGGGGTAGAGTTAATCGCATTAACCCATGACGATGACCGGCCGGTGGTTAATATTCAGCTCCAACGTGCTGTAGAAGAAGAGTCTACGGCAGCGCCTGAATCCGCTGAAGTACCTGCAATCAACGTTAAAGAAGCTGCACCTGAAGAAAATCAAGCTGAGAAGGATAAAAAATAATTATCCTTTAGCTTCACGATACTAGACTTCGTTCGAAACACAGGAATTTGCTTGAGTTCGTGGCGAACGACTGGCAAGGACGAGGTCTATTCAAGGTAAATGAGGATCAAACCCAGGTGCTTAACAATGCCGTCGAGCAAATTACCCCGTTTCGAAATTCGGCTGATTGTCGGCTTAGCAAATCCTGGCCAGGAATACGCAAAAAGCCGGCATAATGCCGGAGCTTGGCTGGTCGAAGCCTTGCTTAAGCAAAGCAATTCATCTTTAAAAGCAGAAACTAAATTCCAAGGCTTGGTCGCCAAAATGGCATTCGGTGATGTGAAGTGCTGTTTATTGATTCCTACGACCTATATGAACCATTCAGGTCGCGCTGTCAGGGCCTTAGCCCATTTTTATCATATTCCACCTGAAGCCATTTTAGTGGTACACGATGACCTGGACTTAGCGCCAGGTTGTGCCCGATTCAAACAGGGCGGCGGCGAAGGTGGACATAATGGTTTAAAAGACATTGTCGCCCAATTAGGCAGCAAGGATTTTTGGCGTCTACGCTTAGGTATTGGCCACCCAGGACACCGTGATCGTGTACATGATTACGTGTTAAACTCCCCCTCTGTCGCTGACCGGCAAAAAATAGATGCCGTCATCGCTGAGATATTAACCCTGTTACCCACCTTTGCCAGTGGCGAACAACAACGCGCTATACAAGCGTTGCATACCATTCAAGAAGAAAAATAGCGGAAAATTTTATGGGATTTAAATGCGGTATTGTCGGTCTTCCTAATGTCGGAAAATCGACGCTTTTTAATGCGCTCACTAAAGCGGGTATTGCAGCCGCTAACTACCCTTTCTGTACCATCGAACCGAATGTCGGTATTGTGCCTGTTCCTGATGCACGTTTAGCTGAATTAGCCAGCATCGTTAAACCACAAAAAGTCATACCCACTAGTATGGAATTTGTGGATATTGCCGGTTTAGTCGCTGGTGCGGCAAAAGGCGAAGGACTCGGTAATAAATTTCTTTCACATATTCGTGAAGTAGAAGCGATTGCGCATGTAGTACGTTGCTTTGAACATACCGATATCATTCACGTCGCCGGAAAAGTAGATCCGATTGCCGATATTCAAACCATCAATACCGAGCTTGCCTTAGCCGATTTAGAGACCGCTGAAAAAGCCATTTTACGTTTAAAGAAATCCAGCGATAAATTGGCTAGCCAAACCAAAAGCTTGCTCGAACGCATTATTCCAGCGCTGAATGAAGGACAGCTACTTCGTCTAATGTCATTAAGCCCCGAAGAAAAATTGCTGTTGCGCCCCTATCAATTCCTTACCGCAAAAGCGACACTTTATATTGCGAACGTGGATGAAGATGGTTTTAGCAATAATCCACTGTTAGCACAGTTACAAGACTTTGCACAAAAAGAACAGGCCAGCGTTGTGCCGCTGTGTGCTAAATTGGAAGAAGACTGTATTGATTTAAGCGAAGAAGAAAAAAAAGAATTTTTGACTGAACTGGGTTTAAAAGAAACCGGGCTCGATAGACTGATTCGAGCAGGTTACGATCTCTTAGGTCTGCAAACCTATTTTACCGCGGGCGTCAAAGAAGTGCGCGCCTGGACTATCACAAAAGGTGCAACCGCACCGCAAGCAGCAGGCTGCATCCATACCGATTTTGAAAAAGGTTTTATTCGCGCTGAAATTATTAGCTATGCCGATTTCATTCAATATAAAGGCGAACAAGGCGCTAAAGAAGCGGGAAAATGGCGTTTAGAAGGTAAGACCTACCTTGTTCAAGATGGTGATGTCATTCATTTCTTATTCAACGTATGAGGTCATTGCGCGCGCAGCAAAACTTTCTACCGTCATTGCGAGCGCCGCAGGCGCGCGGCAATCCAGGCAATAAAACAATAAACCCAAATTAGATAGATTTATAGATTTATATGAAGAAATTACCTAACTGGATTGCTTCACGCCTAGACGGCGCTCGCAATGACGAGGTTGTATGATAACGATTAATCAACTGAGCATGGCTTATGGTGAAAAGCTATTATTTTATGATGTCACGCTTATTCTCTCCAATCAAAAACGTTATGCCTTAGTCGGCGCAAATGGAGCGGGCAAATCTACTTTTCTAAAACTACTCATGGGAACGGAAGAACCCATTGCTGGTAGCCTTTCTATTCCTAAATCTGCTTCCGTAGGATGGTTAAAACAAGATCAGTTTCGCTATGAAAATACCATCATTACAGATATTGTTCTGCAAGGAAAACCCGCCCTCTGGGAAGCCATGCAAGAAAAAGAAAAATTACTGGCGGCTAATCAGTGGGATGAAAAAAACGTTAATCGATTTAGCAAATTAGAAGAAACCATTGCACATTTGAATGGTTATACGGCGGAAGGTTTAGCTGAAAAGCTATTAACCGGTCTTGGTATTCAGCCTGAGTATCATAAAAAACCACTTAGCACCTTATCGGGTGGATTTAAACTGCGTGTGTTATTAGCACAAGCCTTATTTCAGGAACCGGATATCCTGCTGTTAGATGAACCTACTAATCATCTTGACGTCATATCAATTCAATGGCTAGAACAATATCTGAAAAATGAATTTCAAGGCTTGCTATTATTTATCTCACATGATGTCGCTTTTATTGATCGGCTAGCCGATAACATACTGGATGTGGATTACGGTGAAATACGTCAATACAGTGGGAATTATGAAAAATTCCTGGCTGAAAAAAAATTAATCGAAGAACAAAAACTGCATGAAAAACAACATGCGGAACTTAAGGTGGCCGAAATGCAACGCTTTGTTGATAAATTCCGCGCCTCTAGCTCGCGTGCGAAACAAGCACAATCACGCTTAAAAATGATTGAAAAAATAGAGATTCCAGATATAAAAAAATCCTCACGCCTCACACCCCATTTTAACTTCAACCCACTCCGTCCCTCCGGAAAGCAGGTGTTAAAGGTTAGGCATTTAGCTAAAGACTTTAAAAACAAAAAATTATTTCAAGACTTAAGTTTTGAAATTAAGCGTGGCGAAAAAGTTGCGATTGTCGGTGAAAACGGTATTGGTAAATCAACCTTAATCAAACTATTGCTAGGAAAAATCCCCGCCGATCACGGTGATTTTGAATGGGGATATGAAACACAAATCAGCTATTTCTCACAAGATCATCATGATTTATTGAATAAAAAAGCGAGCGTCTTAGAATGGTTAACCAACCAAGTCAATGTAGCCAGTGAGCAGACGATACGCAAAGTATTAGCGCAGGTATTATTTACTAAAGACGAGGTACAAAAAGATATTTTAGCCTTAAGTGGTGGCGAGGCCGCACGCCTACTGCTCGCTAAACTGATTCTCGAATCGCCCAATGTACTGGTATTGGATGAACCGACCAATCACCTTGATATTGAAGCCAACGATTCCCTGGCAAATGCCTTAAGAAATTATTCGGGTACGCTGCTATTCGTTAGCCACGATAGACATTTTATTAATAAAATAGCGAATCGAATATTATTTATTTCGCATCATAAGAAATTACAAGATGTGAAGCGTTTAGATAATATCACCTTCAACTAGACAAAGCCGATTAAAATAATATACTGGGTCATGCAACAAAGTAGATAAGCTTTCTAATAATACAACGGAGGTTCAAAGGAAAATAAACTGCTTCTTATAGATTACTTCTATTCTTTATATAACTTTGGTAGATTAGTCTAAAGGAACTAAATTATAGAAGTAATTATCATGGACTTAAGATATTTTGATAGACTAATACCACCACGCTGGGCATTATTATTTCGTTATTATTTACCTTTTTTTAAAAAGCCGCCACCACTTTATTTTAAACTACGTGAGTTTATTAATAAAAAAAAATACGAACCGAATACCCCATTTAATCTTAATACCCTTTACGATCTATTCGTTATTTTAGATAACTATTCCCAACTTGACCCCGATAATACCTTAAATGCGCTGATCGATAAAATAATAGACAGTACTATTTTTTATCAGCAAAATTTAATTAGCGATTTATCGCTAGAAGCATTCATTAACAGATTTGATTCAAAAATAAGTGACGCCCTACTTGATAAATTTTTAAATCGACTACCTGAATCGATTTTCCATGACTATATAACCGGTTTAAGTAAATCTTTTCTTGGATCAAAAAAAGAAAAATCATATTATGAAAAACATATCAAATACTGTGAAAAACTAAATCATAGATTTAACTCAAACGCTAAATTAATATTTTTCGTATCAATCCCTTACGATTTCATTGTAGATAAATTAAAAGATATAGAACAAATTATTAGCTTAGAATCTATATTTGCTATGCAGTTTTTAAAAATTTTATATTCAGATTTAAAGAATAATTTCTTAAATTTTATCGTGAAATGGAAAAAAAATCTCAATGATAATCCAGATAATAATCTGGACTCAATCCTTTTAAAAAACGAAAACGATGCTATTTCATCATTAAATGAAAATTTATTTCATTTTTTTAATAGCGAAAAAACGACGCTTTTTAAAGATTCATTAATTCAAACTAACCATCATAATGAATCTTTAATTGGGGATATTTTTAATTTTCTGACTGAACAACAAGCCTTTGAATTTATTAATAAACTTATTATTAAACACTTTAGCCCGTTAGATAAAAAAGAGTTAGATATCTCAACCTTCATTCTCATTGAAAAGAATTTAGAAAAATACCCTCTCAATCTATTTCAAACCCTTGCCATTTTTTATGTGATAAAAAAGACGATTAACCTCAATGCTCTAGCAAAAAAATATACCGATTTTTGCCTTAAAGACACTGACTTAGAAATATTCTCAACTCAAATACAAGTTACCGTAATAGAAAATAGCCTCAAATCGATTCAAACTTATATCAGTAAAACAATAATAGGAAAAATAGAACATGCACCTGAAAAATTAAATTTACACATATTATGGCGCGAATTTTTAACTGGAGATTCTATCTACGGGGATCAAATACAACTGCTTGAAAAAATATTAGAAAAAATACCAGAAGAATTTAAAATTAAAGAAAAAACCAGCTTGGATTTTTTTAAACAGCTTTATAGCTATTTAGAAACGCCGTCGCTAAAAAAATTTAGACAGGTTGTAAAAGAAGAACAGAGAAAACAACAATCTGACGAAATGATAAAAGAAGAAGAAAAAGAAAGTTTTAGAAAGGGTATCCGTAATGGCAGTATCTCTCATGTATCTCGTCAACGAATGGAAGAACTCTTTGGCGAGAAAGAAGCCGAAAGCATGATGGAACAATTACAAAAAAAAGGTATTGGTTTTTTTGACGGTAATGATAAAAGAGTAACTGATACGGTTATAGCGGAGATGAAAGAAACGAAAGAATTTTATTCCGATGCGTTTCAATTACCTTAATTCTTTCGTCATGGCGAGCGCGTATGCGCGTGGCCATCCAGAGCAAAAGATAGTTTTTTCCTGGATGGCGAGGCTGGAACGATGTTCCAGCCTCGCCATGACGACTAAATGACGTTTATATAAGTCCGTGTGCTTTCATCCAGTCATTATTATAAACTTTACTGAGATATTTAACGCCGCCATCAGGTAAAATCGTGACGATGGTGGTGGGCTTATCCACTTTTTCAGCTACTTTTAAAGCGGCCCAAACATTGGCGCCCGCAGAGCCACCCACCAAAAGTCCCTCTTCTTTGGCTAAACGCCGTGCGACTGAAAAAGCATCTTTATCGACAAAAGGAATAACATCATCCAATACAGAAAAATTCATCGCTTTCGCTAAATGATCTTCACCGACCCCTTCTACAAAATAACTACAATTACCTGATTCCGGCACTTTTCCAGTTTTAAAATAATCATAATAAATAGAACCTTTAGGATCCGGCATGATCACTTTAATATTTGGATTTTTTTCTTTAAGAAAGCGTCCTACGCCTGAAATAGTACCGCCGGTACTGCCACTGGCAATCAAAATATCACATTGTCCTTGCACTTGCTGCCAAATTTCAGGACCCGTCGTATGATAATGCGCTTCAGGATTTTTTGGATTATCGTACTGATTAATACTAAAACTATTCGCTGTTTCTTTCGCTAGACGTTTAGCCACATTGACATAATGATCGGGCGAATCCGGTGCGGCCGAAGTCGGTGTAACGACGATTTCTGCACCGTACGCTTTTAGAGCATTTTGTTTTTCTTGACTGACCTTATCAGGCATGGTCAAAATAACTTTATAGCCTTTAATCGCTGCTATCATCGCAATCGCTGCACCCGTATTACCGGATGTATTTTCTACAATGGTTCCACCCGGTTTTAATAAACCGCGCTGCTCTGCATCATTAATAATATAAGAAACAATGCGATCTTTAATACTACCACTCGGATTCATAAACTCGCATTTAACTAAGATAGTGGCGAGTTTATTTGGTGAAATATTATCTAGCTTAACAAGCGGTGTATTTCCTATAGATTGTAGAATTGTTTTAAAGCTCATAGAAACTTAGCAACTGCTTCCCCCATATCGGCAGGTGATTTGACGGTATGAACACCGGCTGCTTCTAATGCTTTAAACTTTTCAGCCGCAGTTCCTTTTCCACCCGAAATAATAGCACCCGCATGTCCCATGCGTTTTCCAGCTGGTGCCGTAACACCTGCAATATAAGAAACAACAGGTTTTGTTACATAGGATTTAATAAACTCAGCCGCTTCTTCTTCGGCAGTTCCACCAATTTCACCGACCATGACAATCGCTTCTGTTTGTGGATCGTCTTGAAATAAACGTAATACATCGACAAAATTCATACCAGGAATAGGATCACCACCAATTCCAACACAGGTGCTTTGTCCAAGGCCTAAATCAGTGGTTTGTTTTACTGCCTCATACGTTAACGTACCTGAGCGCGACACAATACCCACACGACCCGGTTTATGAATAAATCCAGGCATAATACCGATCTTACAAGCACCGGGGGTAATAATACCGGGGCAATTAGGTCCGATTAAACGCGCAGACGTATTATTTTCTAAATACACTTTAACCGCTAACATATCCAGCGCAGGAATACCTTCGGTGATACAAACAATTAACTGAATACCGGCATCGGCCGCTTCAATAATAGAATCTTTACAAAAAGCCGCGGGCACATAAATTACACTCGCATCGGCACCGGTTTTCGCTACAGCATCCGCAACGGTATTAAACACCGGCAAACCTAAATGTTGTGTGCCGCCTTTACCAGGCGTAACACCGCCCACCATGCGTGTTCCGTATTTAATGGCTTGTTCGGAATGAAATGTACCTTGTTTTCCGGTAAACCCCTGACAGATTACTTTCGTATTTTTATCGACTAATATACTCATTTTTTTAACCTTTTAGTGAAGTATTATGCGGTAGCCAATGTTTTTACGGCAGCCACAATTTGCTGTGCGGCATCTGTTAAACTTTTAGCGGCAATAATATTTAAACCGCTATCGGATAATTTTTTAGCGCCTAATTCAGCATTATTTCCTTCTAAACGCACTACAACCGGTAATTTAATACCCACCTCTTGCACCGCACCAATAATACCATCGGCAATCATGTCGCAACGTACAATGCCACCAAAGATATTTACCAGAATACCTTTTACTTTTTCATCCGATAAAATAATTTTAAAGGCTTCTGTCACACGCTCTTGTGTCGCACCACCGCCTACATCAAGAAAGTTAGCTGGATTACCACCATGCAATTTAATTAAATCCATGGTCGCCATTGCAAGCCCTGCGCCGTTAACCATACAGCCGATATCACCATCCAGCGCAATGTAGTTTAATTCCCATTGATGCGCACGGTTTTCACGTTCGTCTTCTTGGCTCGCATCACGCATATCGCGTAATTCAGGCTGTCTAAATAAAGCATTATCATCAACAACGACTTTAGCATCTAAACAAATAACATGATCGTTGCTATCAATAATCAAGGGGTTAATTTCGACTAAGCTTAAATCACGCTCAACAAATATTTTGCCTAATTGAATTAATAGTTGCGTAAATGCTTTGAGTTGTGCCGCATTGAGTTGTAATTTAAAACCAATCTCACGCGCCTGATAAGGTAAAATACCTAATAAAGGATCCATGCTAATTTTTAATATTTTTTCCGGCGTTTCTTCCGCTACCTTTTCAATTTCTACGCCACCTTCTGTGCTCGCCATGATCACCACACGACGCGTACTGCGATCTAATACCGCACCTAAATAAAATTCATGTTTAATATCACAGGGTTTAGCAATTAAAACCTGATTAACCGGTTGACCATTCGCATCGGTTTGAAATGTGACTAAACGCGATCCTAGTAAGCGCTTGGTTTCTGCTGCTACCGCTTCTTTGCTGGTGACATACTTAACACCACCCGCTTTACCACGCCCGCCGGCATGAACCTGTGCTTTTACCATCCATGCACTACCACCTAGCGATTCCGCCGCGGCCAAGGCTTCTTCAACCGTTGCCGCTACCTTTCCGGGAGGGACGGGCAAATGATACTGACTAAAGAGTTGTTTACCCTGATATTCATGTAGGTTCATGGTATTAATTATTCTCCCGTTGTTATCTTCAGGTACAAGAGGCCATATCATACTCATTTGTAGCTGATATGGCAAAAAAGATAGCCATTATAGGTTAGAATCCGCCTTCATGCTTTAAATACGAATCTTGTTGGAGGATGCAACAAGGTCTGTCCTGGCGAGGCGGTAACGAGGTTCCAATCGTGGCCATCGAAGAAAAATCTGGTTCTTTAACTGGATTAGAACACGCTTTGCTATGATGTTTCCTGGATTGCTTCGCTACGCTTGCAATGGCCCTATCCTTCTGCCATTACAGAGACGCTTTATCGTAACGTGAAGCGTCTCTCTTTAAACAAGAATCGTGTTTTAAATGATGTAAAAAAAATAACTATTTTTCTAGTGTTATTTTTTTTAAATTACCGTTCATGGCAATCGCGCTATGTTTTCTCGGTATTTTCAAACAAAAGCAAAAAAATCACTATTAAATTTAGTTAGTTTTTGAATTCTGATTCAGGCCTTATCCCTTATATATAACGGGTTTATAGCCCGATTCCCCCTGAATTGCCGTTTCACAGAAAATATATTTAATTTTTTGTTAAGAAAGTAATTTTATAATATATAAGATAGATAAAAAATTAAGGTAACAAAATTATGCCTACAATAAAATATCAACAGCAGACTAAAACGACGGACTCAGGCTACAGCAGCAATAACTCTAGCTTTAAAAATATTTACAGTAACGAGAAAAGCAAAACAACAGCTTTATTAAGGCTACAGAGCGATATCAAACTGGGTATTTACTCTACCTTAAAATACACTTTGAAAAAAGGCAATTTAACCCAAAAAGATTTAGATTCTGGCCTAATATTTGCCCTAGAAAATGGATATACTGACAAAAAAACCTTAAAATTATTACTTAAAAATGGTGCTAAACCCCAAGAAAAGGATCAAATAAATATCTTAAGGTTACTGATAGAAGGAAATCATATTGGTATGTTTAAGAAATTATTAGATCATCGTTATGGCGTATTTAAGCAAGAAAATTTAAATCGTTCTTTGCACTTAGCTGCAAAACATGGCAGAACCGAGATGATTAAGCTCCTACTTAAACGCGCTGATCTTTCTTATAAAGATGAAAAGGGAAATACACCACTCCACACAGCAATTAGATATGCTCAAAAAGAGACGGTTAACTTTTTACTCGAACAAGCTCCAAAGACTCAATTAATCGTTAATAACAAGGGTAATTTACCCCTCCATGAAGCAATTTCTCGTGGCAACCTTGATCTAAGTAAACAATTATTAAAATCAATCAAGAAACATGAATCAAAAATATTTGATTGGATCAAACCATCCTTTTTTTCTAAAAAAGCTAAACCCGATACGATGAGTAAAACGACACCTAATGGTGATACTGCGCTACACCTTGCGGCAAAAAGTGGAAATTATCAATTATACTGTTACGTGTTAAACGAATCTAAGCCTGAAATGGTAGAAAGAAAAAATACGCAAGGACTTACAGCCCTACAAATAATAACATTAACACAGCAAGCGTTTGAATCGATGCTCACAACTAAAAGTAGGCCAACTGGCACCTCAAAAGCCGAACCTATATATCAGAACATAGCTGACAATAGAAACACGCATTCTCTGCGTAGATAACTATTTTCAAATAATACGACAAATCCAACAGAATAAAAAAACCGAAGAACACAGCTTCGGTTTTTTTTAATAAGGGTATCATTTAAATCAACGATACCCTCTCTTCTACTATTGTTTTAAACATCAATCAGCAAACGCGCCGGATCTTCCAACAGTTCTTTAATAGTCTTTAAAAAGCCGACTGATTCTTTGCCATCGATGATACGGTGATCATACGACAATGCAATATACATCATGGGACGAATAACAATCTGGCCGTTTTCTGCAATAGGCCGCTCTTGAATGGTATTCATTCCCAAAATAGCACTTTGTGGCGGATTGATAATAGGCATGTTCAACAATGATCCAAAAACACCACCATTAGTAATTGTAAACGTACCGCCAGTCATATCTTCAATCGCGATCTGATTTTCTTTGGCTTTGCGCCCATAATTCGCAATGCTTTTTTCAATTTCGGCAAAACCTAATTTATCTGCATCGCGTATAATTGGAACCACTAAGCCGCGCTCGGTCGATACCGCAATACCGATATCAAAGTAATTGTGATAAACCACATCATTACCATCGATAGAGGCATTCACAGCCGGATAACGTTTAAGCGCTTCAATCACCGCTTTGGTAAAAAATGACATAAATCCTAAACGCGTGCCATGTCTTTTTTCAAAGCTTTCTTTATATTTGGCACGAAGTTCCATCACTTTATGCAAATTAACTTCATTAAAGGTCGTTAAAATCGCTGCGGTATGTTGAACCTCAACTAAACGCTTCGCAATAATGGCACGTAAACGTGTCATATGCACGCGTTTTTCAATGCGATCACCTTGTTGTGCCACCATACTCGGCATCGTAGCTGGCTGACTGGTAGGCATGGCCGCTGGTGATGGCGTTTTCCCTAATACATCTTCACGCGTGACACGACCCGACTTTCCACTACCCTGAATCCCTTCTAATGGGATTCCTTGTTCAGCAGCCGTTCGGCGTGCTGCGGGACCCGCGGCTGGGTTTTCAGTTTCTGACGGTGCCGTTTTTTTAGCAGGCGCTGCTTCTTCTGCCGCTGCTGAAGCAGCCGTTTTTTCAGTTTTCATACTGGCATCCTTGGTTAGAGTGGCTAAAATTTCACCGGCTTTGACCACAGTCCCTTCTTTTTTTAGAATTTCACCTAATACACCGTTGTCAGGAGCAGGTACCTCTAAAACAACTTTATCGGTTTCCAAATCGACAATATTTTCATCTCTCTTAACCACATCACCAGCTTTTTTATGCCACGTGACGATTGTCGCATCAGCCACCGACTCCGGTAACATGGGAACCTTTATTTCAATACTCATACAATTGGATTCCTCACTTTATAATTAATGAAAGCTTCAATAAACGACGTTCTAGCATGTTAACGCTTCTTTAATCAGCGCTTGTTGTTCTTGTACATGCACAATGGGTGAACCTACCGCCGGTGCTGCGGAAGCCGCTCGGCCTACATAATGTAAGCTTTGATTCTTAGCTAAGCAGTCAATAAAATGATGTTGACTAGCATACCAAGCCCCTTGGTTTTTAGGTTCTTCTTGGCACCAAATAATATCTTTTACTTTTTCATAAGGCTTTAAGGCAGCGATTAATTCTTCTTTGGGGAAAGGATATAACTGCTCTAGTCGAATCAGTGCAATATTATCTATTTTTTGTGCCTGACATTGTTCAAGCAGATCATAGTAGACTTTTCCACTACATAAAATAACGCGTTTTACTTTTTTAAGCGCGCGTTCATCCGCAATCACGTTTTGAAAACGTCCTTTGGCTAAATCTTCTAAGGACGATATCGCTAATTTATGGCGTAACAAGCTTTTAGGCGACATGACAATCAGCGGTTTGCGATACGGCCTACACATTTGTCGTCGTAATAAATGGAAAATTTGCGCCGGTGTGGTTGGTACACACACTTGCATATTATCTTGTGCACACAGCTGTAAAAACCGTTCTAATCGTGCCGAGGTATGTTCCGGTCCTGCGCCTTCGTAACCATGCGGTAATAATAGAACTAAACCACACAATCTGCCCCACTTTTGTTCAGAGGAACTTAAAAACTGGTCTATCACTACCTGCGCCCCATTCACAAAATCACCGTATTGCGCTTCCCAAATCACTAAGCTATTCGGATTAGAAATAGCGTACCCATATTCAAAACCCATTACCGCCACTTCGGATAGGGTTGAATCGATCACGGTGAACGCTTTTTCATGCTTGGCTAGCTGTGACAAAGGCACATAAATTTGATTGGTCTTAAAATCATGCAAAACCGCATGCCGATGGAAGAAGGTACCACGACCGCAATCTTGCCCCGACAATCGAACGCCATAATCTTCTTGCAACAACGTTGCATAAGCCAAGATCTCCGCGTAACCCCAATTTAACGCTAATTGGCCTGCAGTCATTTTGCGTCGGTCATCGATGATTTTAGCGACCTGCGGTTGTAAGGTTAACCCTGGCGGCAAGGTTTCCAAGGAGGTCGCCATGTCTTTTAAGCGTTGTAACGCAATGCCAGTGTCTTCAGCCTCTCGCCAATCGTGGTAACGATACGGACGCCAATCAATGCGGTAAGGATTTTCATGTTCATCCACTGATAATCGGCTGACAACCGGTTCGCCTTTATCTAATTGGTTTCTATAAGCATCCATCCATTGGCTTAACTCTTCTTTGCTAATGACATTTTGCGCGATTAATTGCTCGGCATATTGCGTGCGTACCGTGGGTAATTGCTTAATGGTTTGGTAAATCAATGGCTGTGTTGCAGCGGGTTCATCCGCTTCATTATGACCATGACGCCTATAACAAACCAAATCAATCACCACATCTTTTTTAAAGGTTTGTCTGAAATCAAATGCTAATTGCAGCGTAAATAACACGGATTCAGGATCATCACCATTCACATGAAAAATAGGTGCGTCAATCATTTTAGCCGGATCGGTACAATACCAACTCGAACGCGCATTTTGTGGATCGGTGGTAAAACCAATTTGGTTATTAATTACAATATGTAAGGTACCGCCAGTGCCATAACCCGCTGTTTGCGAAAGCTCTAGGGTTTCCATCACCACCCCTTGACCTGAAAAAGCCGCATCACCATGGATTAATACCGGTAATACTTGCTGACCGATGTTGTCACTACGACGTTCTTGGCGTGATCGTACCGAACCTTCAACCACAGGATTCACTATTTCTAAATGTGAAGGGTTAAATGCCATCGCAATATGTAATGCACCGTGATCGGTTTTAACATCGGTGGCAAAACCTTTATGATATTTCACATCCCCGGATCGATTTTCCTGTGTCAATTTCCCTTCAAATTCTTCAAATAATTTACTCGGCAATTTCCCAAGCACATTAATCAACACATTCAAGCGACCTCGGTGCGCCATACCAATTACAATCTCTTGCACCGCTTGTGTGCTCGCTCTAGCGACTAATTCATCAAGTAAAGGAATTAAACTATCCCCGCCTTCCAATGAAAAACGTTTTTGTGCAACGAATTTATTGCCTAAATATTTTTCCAACCCTTCTGCACGTATAAGGCCTTTTAAAATGGTTTTTTTCACGTCGTTGGAAAAACTCGCTTGCCCTTCTACCGATTCAATACGCGCTTGTAACCACGCGCGCTGCCCGGCATCGGCAATATGCTGCGTTTCAAAACCAATATAAGAACAGTAAATCTCTTTTAGAATATCAATCACGGTTTGCACCGTAACCGTTTGCAAGCCTAATAAACCGCCCAAATGAACGTTTTGTGATAAATCGGCTGGGGTTAAAGCATGATTTTCCAGACTTAAATCAACTATCTCTCGCTTTGGCGCTAGCCTTAAGGGATCGAGATTGGCTTGATAGTGACCATAGCGCCTATAGGCATCAATCAGATTATGTACCTTGGATAATAAGGCATCTTCCGGGCTCCCATGCACGGTTAAAGGTGCAGGATTTTTAGCTAATTCGGAAAAATAAGCCCGAATATCAGCGTGGGAAACGTCCTTTTGCTTATCGACAACCTGATTGAAATAGGTCTGCCATTCTCTACTTAGCTGATTAGGATCATGTAAATATTGTTCATAAAGTGCCTCTAGATAAGCACCATTACCACTAAATAGATAAGAATCTGTACGCAAGGTTTGAAATGCGGATTTTACTTGCTCGGTCATTAGTTGAATTTTACCCCTACTTGCAGTGAAAGGATTTTCTTATTCTTCTGCCCAAAATGCAACCTAATAATTTCATCGCCCGTCATTGCGAGCACCGAAGGTGCGCGGCAATCCAAAGTATCATTATTATACAAGCACAAAGACTATTCGATGCTAAAAAACATATTGACTGGATGGCCACGCTCATTGCATTCGCTCGCCATGACGATTTCTCTGCCGACGGGGCTTAGCTTTGGAGCACTTTAGGTTTCTTCTTTTAACAGCATGGTTCTGACATGAGCAATCGCTTTAGCCGGGTTTAAACCTTTAGGGCAGACCGTCGTGCAATTCATAATAGTACGGCAACGGAATAAACTAAATAAATCATTCAGTTCCGCCAGGCGCTGCTCTTTGGCTTCATCACGATTATCAACTAAAAATCGACACAGCCATAATAATGCCGCCGGTCCTAAAAATTTATCGGGATTCCACCAATAAGAAGGACAGGCACTGGTACAGCAGGCACACAAAATACATTCATACAGACCATCCAATTGTTCTCGCTCTTCAGGGGACTGTAAACGCTCTTTAGCCGGTGGTTCTTTATCATTAATTAAATAAGGTTGTGCTTTTTCATATTGACGATAAAAAGGCTCCATATCCACCACTAAGTCACGAATGACCGGCAATCCAGGTAAAGGCCTTAATACGATAGGCGACTTCAAGCTTGAAAGTTGTGTCACACAGGCTAAGCCATTTTTTCCATTAATATTCATACCGTCTGATCCACAGACCCCTTCACGGCAAGAACGACGAAAAGAAAGCGTTTGATCTTGTGCTTTCAATGCTTCTAAAGCATCCAGCAACATCATATCCTGACCCGCTTCTAATGCCAGCGTATAGTCTTGCATATACGGTTTTTTATCTTTATCGGGATCGTAACGGTAAATAGAAAATTGCATGTTTAACAAACCTTCACAAAATTAAGTGGTAGAAATAAATATTTTCTCTCAGTACGGACAATAACATGCCATGTAAAACTTTTTGTCATTGCGAGTGCGCAGCACGCGGCAATCCAGTGACATAAATCAACTTTTCCTGGATAGCCACGTCGGGAACTGAGGTTCCCGCCTCGCTATGACGGGCTTTTACTATAATTTTTGCCTTGTACAAAGTATTTTCTTAATAAACTCTCTCTTTTAATTCCATCGGCGCCATACTTTCAGGTTTCATATTCACTGCTCTATAAGCGACCTGAGCATCCTTAGAAAAATACAGTAAATGTTTCAGCCAATTTTTATCGTCTCGCTTTGGATAATCTTCGCGACTGTGTGCACCACGACTTTCTTGGCGCGTTAACGCTGAAACAGCCGAGGCATACGCCACTTCCATTAAATTATCTAATTCAAGCGCTTCCACTCTTGCCGTATTGAACACTTGGCTACGATCCGTTAATGCCGCATGTTGTAAACGTTCTCTGAGTTCAGTCAGTTTTGCTAAGCCTTCTTGCATGTAATTTTCGGTTCGAAATACACCAAAATCGTTCTGCATACTCTTTTGCATCGCTTGACGAATCTCAACCACACTTTCACCTTTATCGGTGTTGTTCCAACGATTCAGTCGGGTTAATCCCGCTTCTAAATCGTCTGGGTTTACCGACAGTAAAGGTAAATCTTTTTGTAATGACTGTTCTACATGTAATCCGGCAGAACGACCAAATACCACGAGATCGAGTAGCGAGTTACCACCTAATCGATTAGCACCATGCACAGAGACGCATGCGCATTCACCCGCTGCATACAAGCCTTCAACGACTTGATCATGGCCCTGTGAGTTTAGCGTTAGCACTTGAGCATGCACATTAGTAGGTAGTCCGCCCATCATATAATGGCAAGTCGGTACGACGGGAATCGGTGTGGTAATCGGATCAAAATGGGCAAAGGTAATGGCTAATTCGCGTATGCCGGGTAAACGCTTCTTAATCAGATCGGCACCTAAATGGTCTAATTTTAATTTCACATAATCTGTACCGTGCGGATCAAAGCCATTGCCTGCACGCAATTCTAAGGCCATCGCCCGCGCTACCACATCCCTAGAGGCTAAATCTTTAGCATGCGGTGCATAACGTTCCATGAAACGTTCGCCATTTTTATTTATCAAATAACCGCCTTCACCTCGACAGCCTTCGGTCACTAACACGCCGGCACCCGCAATACCCGTCGGATGAAATTGCCACATTTCCATGTCCTGTACCGCAAAGCCCGCACGCAACGCCATACCAATCCCATCACCGGTGTTTATCAAAGCGTTGGTAGTGGATTGAAAAATACGTCCCGCGCCGCCAGTGGCTAAGATCGTCGCCCGGCTATGAAAGAAAACGACTTCACCGGTTTCAATACATAAAGCAGTTAAACCCGCCACCTGTCCTTTCGCCGTTTTAACTAAATCAATCGCATACCATTCATTAAAAAAATGGGTTTTTGCTTTTACATTTTGTTGATACAGTGTATGTAATAAGGCATGACCTGTCCTATCCGCCGCCGCACAGGTACGAGCGGCTTGATCACCACCAAAATGCTTAGATTGGCCACCAAAAGGACGTTGATAAATCTTACCTGAATCCATACGTGAGAACGGTAAGCCCATGTGTTCCAGCTCATATACCGCCTCTGGACCCGTTTTACACATATATTCGATAGAATCCTGATCACCTAAATAATCAGAACCTTTTACTGTATCGTACATATGCCAACGCCAATCATCCTCGTGGGCGTTGCCTAAGGCACAGGTAATTCCACCTTGCGCAGAAACGGTATGCGAACGTGTAGGAAACACCTTAGAAATCAGCGCCACCTTTTGACCCGAGTTCGCTAATTGTAAGGCGGCACGCATACCGGCACCGCCGGCACCAACAATCACTGCATCAAAGGTATAAGTGGGTATTGCCATAAATTAATTACCCCAAAAAATAGCTAAACCCCAAATAAAACAGAGTAATAGCCCAATAATTATTAGTATTTGTACACTCAAGCGTAAAGCAAACGGCTTGATATAATCCGTAACAATCGTCCACATGCCTATCCAAGCATGCCACAGTAAACTTAATAAAAAGAGCGTGCTAAACAAACGCATTGCGCTATGGCTAAACAATCCATGCCATTGTTCATAACTGAGTGATGAATGCACCACAAAAAAGACTAAGAGGAAAACGATATAAATTAGCATCACTACCGATGTAACGCGCTGTATTAACCAATCGCGCAACCCATTACCACTTAGACTAGTCACATTGGTTAATTTTTTTAGCATAAATAAATTCCCATCAGTGTTGTCAAGACAATGGCTAAACACATGACGAGGCCCGCCGTAAAACGTGCCGTGCTTAGGGTTTCACCCAGACCTGTATCCATGATGAGATGTCGAATACCCGCCAGCATATGATAAAAAAGCGCAAAAAAAATTGCTAAGATCATCAGTTTAGCCAGTGGATGCGTCAAGACATTGTGAGCAAGAAAAAAACCTTCCGGACTTCGCAGTGAAACGGCTATGAACCCTAGGAAGACAGGAATAAATAAAAATAAGATAAAACCTGAAACGCGGTGCAAAATAGAAGCAATCGCGGTTATAGGAAAGCGCAGAGTCAATAAATTGAGATTAACCGGTCGTTTAGCCACAGAATCAGCCTTAAATGAATAAAGTTTAAGTCGAAAAACGGGGGGATTATACGCGCAAAGCGTATTCAAATACAAATGATGGCTTTGTATCTTTATGCTTCTGAACAAAAAACTCTGGTGGATGAGACGCTTTTCCAACGTTAGGTGCCGATGCTTTAAATAAAGTATCGGCTGAACCTGTGCTACACTTTCTACTGGCTTTAATAAATCGTTTAGCTTTACATTTAAATGATTTAAATTCTTTACCCCCTCTTCCGCGGTCTTTTGCTGTCCCTTCAACTGTTCTAATTTTTCTTTGAGTTCCGCATGCCTTGCTTGCAAAGTGTTTAATTGTTTATGAAAAATCTCGAGCGCTTCTGAGCCGGTTTCTTTTTTTTCAATAATCTCCTTTTGTCTTAATAAAATTATTTCGTGCATTTCTTCCATAACTTCTTGTCGTGTTTCGGTAATTTCTTGCCTTTGTTCCATAATCACTTGTTTTTTTCCATAATTTATTGTGCTTTTTCAGAAAAATAACGAACCATTTCGTCCATCTCATATTCTTTTTTCCTGTTATTTTGTCTAAAATTTTTCTAAAACTTATTTTTGACTCTGCTTTTGCCTCTACGTAACCTCTATGTGCCACCGTCAACACAACAAGCACTGAAAAAAAATAAGGAAACTTAAAGTTATATTAATAAATATAATATTATTTATATTTTTATATAATAAATATAAATAATAAAGCGGTGGGTAAATCGCACATAAAAAAAGAGCGGTTTGGTAAAATAAACCATCCTCTCATTTCATTTACCAGCATCGTCATTTAACTATTTAAAAAATATTGGTGTCGAATCGGAAAGAAAGAAAGGGCGGCTTGATAAAACAAACCGCCCTCTCATTTGATCATTTTTTTACAAACGTATACCAGGGCCTAAGTGCTGTTCTGGTTCCGGATTATTAGCCGCTAAGCGCTCTTCTGCCACTGCTTGCGGAGCAAAAAATCGCGGCGCATAAATGATTCCAGCCTGTGAAGCAAGTGAATCGCCCGAGCCTATACCAGAAGATGAAGAATGTTGGCTAGTTAAAGAAACCGTAGATTGCCCCACATCCATAGTGCTTTGATGCCTAGCCGCATTGAGCATACTATTATAAGCATTAGCACTAAATGCATTATTCAACCTAATAAGTATCTCCTCACGTACTTCTGGTTCTTTTCCTTCTAAATAACGCGCAAATACGTTTATCCATAAAGTATGAACCTCAAAATCACTAACAATACTACTCTTATCCTGAGCATCACCTAAATCACAATACTTCATAAATAAATCAGTTATTTTTTTATATTCTGGCATTTCATTAAAAGAAGAATATGCTTCCCTATCACGCGTAAATTCCTTAAAAATAGTCCATATTACGGTAAATTCTTTGCTTGCCAATGCTTCTATTTCGTCTTTTACGCCTTGTCTAGATACTTTTCTCGCTCGAGCCACTTTATCTATAGCCTTATCCATTTTTTTGCTCATAAACTGAGTAGGAGTAGGTTCTATTTGAGATAAGAATATAGCTTGAAAATTACCCAGCATAGAAAACGACACTAACTGTGAAAACAACTTAATTAGACCGCTATTCTCTTCTGGAAAATATTCATTATATATTTTCGCATTCCGTTCAATTCTTCTTTTGGGCGTAATTTTTAACCCTTTATTAACTCCACGACCTAAAACTTCTGTTCCTAAAGAAGCGACAACACCGGCTAACATACCAATTGCCGGAGTAGCAATCGCAGAAACCGGTATTGCTACTCCAAACCCTACAAAAGTAGATACCACAGTTCTAATCACCGCTATCGCAAGCTTAATTTTACCCCCTACAGCTGAACTAGAATTACCCCTTAGCGCCGCTTTTCTACGTTCATCAATGCGACACTTTAGATGATTAAATAGATATCCAGCAAACCTACGCTCGCTGTCTTTAAAATCGCTACTTATTAATTTGACTGCATCGAGCAATGACAGCTTATTTGCGACGGGCATAAATCACCTTTTATTATTATTAATTAGAATATTTATGCGTATCTTATATAAGTAATATTAATATTATATTAACAATTAGAATTTTATTTTATATTTTATATATAAAATATAAAATATAAAAAGGGTCGTTTGATAAAACAAAAAGCCCTGTTTAGTTTGATAGTTGGTTCTGGCTATTTTATAAGCGCGTGCTAAGAACCAAGCTCGGTTCTGGCACTGAAGGAGCAACCACCAAGGCCGCTGGTTTCGGAGAAAAAAATGACGGCAAGGAAGCACGTCTGGCTTTAAAAGATAAGGTTGTATCATTAGCTTCTTGCAATGGCGATACAACATTAGCCGTAGGTTGTGGCACAGCAAGCGTATTTAATTTAGATTTCAAGCCACGCATGGTTAATGCACGTACTTCTAGTTTTTGCTCTTTTAAATAACGTGCAAACACATGTATCCATAATCTATTAATATCTCGATCGTTAACAATTTCACTCCTATCATTCGGATCGCCCAAGTCAAAATGACGCTCAAATAAGCCCATTATTTCTTTCGCTAATGCGTTTTTCTGAAAAGAAGTATAGTCGTTTGGATTGCGCGTAAAGTTCTTAAAAATATCCCATAGTTTGCCAAATTCACTTTTTACCAGCGTTCTTATTCGTTCCTGCTCTTTTGTTGGCGCCGTTTTCTTTGCCGTTATTACCCTCACGATATATTGCAACCCATGCTTGATACGCTGCCACGGCGTATACTTTTGCGCTGCTTGCTGCAATGCACTCACTTGCAATTCCTTATGCATAGAAAGCGTTACCAACTGTGCAAGAAGCTTAACGGTGTTATCATCCTTTGGAAAATAATCTTTATAGATATCTGCCCTGCCTTTAATTTTATTTTTAGATCGAGTCTCTAATAAATAAGTCACGCCAAAAACAATCAGCCCTATAACCCCTACCACCACAGAAGCAACACCAATAGAAGCACCCGCAATGAACATGGCTGCCCCTGCGATACCAGGCAATATCCATTTTAATGCCGTAGGAATCACTTTATTTATAACTGTCGAGCCAATTGAAACGCCTATCTTTAACTTAGGATTTGCATTCATGCCCAGCTCATCCCCACCACTGCCGGCTATTTCTCGGCGTGCAGAAATACGTCCTCTTAATTTAAACGCAATATTTCCAGCAAAGCGACGTTCTTCCTCGGTAAAATTTTCACTGAGCAGCTTGGTTGCCACGAGCAGTGACGAGCGGCTTGCTTCAAACATATAGCACTCTTATTTATTATTTTTATATCTGAAGAAGCAAAAGGAAAGCATTCCTATTGGAAAAAATGACTTTTTAATTGTTTATCAGAAAAATGAGCAGTCCACGGCGGTTGGAAAAGAATTTTATAAACTCTATTTAAAAATGAAAATGGACCTAGAGCAAAAAATTCAAGCATCGCAAACCCATGATGCCGCTCAAATAAATCCAGCTGAATTGGTACAGGAGCTTTCCACAATAAGTATGAATTTAAATATCGTCGCTGGAATATGTTACTTTATTATAGAGGATAAAAACCGCAATCTAACTGTCTATAGACATATCTTCAAAGAAGGTTTACGGAATAAAAAAATACAAGATTTTTTAGCAAAGGAAAAGGAATCTAAAATAAATGATCAAAAAATGGCGGTTGCTATCCAAATTGAAAATAATAAAACCATAAAAACCCATCGAATCGCTTTTATCAAAGACTTTTTAGCAGGTTTGTTTACCCTAGGCCTCACCGCTTTTACCACAGTAGGCGCCATAACACTCTGTATGCTTGTTATACCACTTCCCTATAGCCTTATAGCCGCTGCTGCTGCTAGCGCTATTATATTACCAGGCATTCCTCTACTTTATAAAAAAGCAATCGAAAAGAATAAACCCACCATAGAGTTCGCTAAAACATTCACAACAAAGGTTCTGGGTGCTGATGAAATTGATTCGGCTTTACCCAGCGCATTGCAAGCTGATCCTACGCAAGGAACGTTTTTCCATCTTATCTCGCCCACGACTGTCATGCCTCGTAAAACAGAACCTACTGTATTAGTTCGTTCATTTTCTGATAAACGCCCTTTTGTTAATCGATTAGCTTCGATTAATGAAGAAGAAGAAGAAAAAAATAAACAACCAGAAAGCTCTCTGGGGATTTACCGCCACTAACTGAGTGGCGATTATGTGTATCAATACAATGAGGGGTAATAGAAATATTGCCCCTCATACTAAACTACTCGCTTAAATTGACTAAACGCGCTAAATGCTTGATTTCCTCTGGCTTTAACTCACGCCATTGACCGCGTCTTAGATCGGTGGGTAACTGAAGATCCGCAAATCGAATACGCATTAAACGACTGACTTGAATACCCTGTGATTCCCACAGGCGCCTCACTTCTCGGTTGCGTCCTTCTTTCAGTACCACATGATACCAACGATTGGCTCTTTCGCCACCCCGCTCTTCAATGCGTGTAAATGCTGCCATACCGTCTTCTAACTGCACACCTTTTTTCAAGCGCTTAAGAATATTAGCATCGACTTCACCTAATACGCGTACTGCATATTCTCTTTCTATTTCATACGAAGGATGCGATAAACGATGCGCTAATTCACCATCATTGGTAAAAATTAATAATCCTAATGTATTGATATCTAAACGACCGATCATAATCCAACGTTCGCCACGAAGTGGTGGTAAACGTGAAAATACCGTGGGTCTATTTTCGGGATCGGTACGCGTACACACTTCACCTTCAGGCTTATAATAAATTAATACACGTCGTTTCAGTGGTGTTGAAGGCGCTAGTTTAATCGGCTTACCATCTATAAAAACGCTGGCGCGGCGATCAATACGGTCGCCGAGTTTTGCAACGTCGCTACCAATACTCACTCGACCCTGTTGAATCCAACGCTCTATCTCGCGACGCGAACCCAAACCTAGATTGGCCAATACTTTTTGTAGTTTTTCTGTCATAGCGTAGGAATAAAATGAGGTTAATTGGCAGGCATTATAGCGCCAGATTCGAGTGGTGGCTGCATTATTGGTTTGATTTCCTGCTCATCCGTATTTATAGGCGTTAGGGTCTCATTAATAGCCGCGAGCACAGGCAACTCAGCTAATGCCTTTAAATTAAAATGATCTAAAAATTGTTTAGTCGTGACATAAAGATTAGGTCGACCAGGCACTTCGCGTTGCCCTACTGAGACTATCCATTCCTGATCCAGTAACACTTTAATAATATTGGGGCTCACCGCCACACCACGAATGGCTTCAATATCACCGCGAGTTACCGGCTGTTTATACGCAATAATCGCCAGCGTCTCTAAAAAAGCACGGGTATAACGGGGTCGTTTTTCAGGCCAAAGTCCTTTTATCCACTCACCCAATTCAGACGGTGTATGAAAAATATAACCATTGGCCACCCGCTGCAATCGAATGCCCCGCTCAAGGTAATCTTCTTCGAGTACGGCCAATGCCTGTTTTAACAGCGGCGTTGGCACAGGCTGCGCTTCTGAAAATAAGCTGGCCAAACGCTCTAAGCTCACCGGCGGCTAGAATAGCCGCTTCCAGAATAGTTTTAAGCTGGGTAATTTCCATAATAATAACTATAGCAGTTATCTGAACCCTTGTAAGCAAGCCATAGCGCTATCATGTTAGGAATATTAATCTTTCTTAGATTTTCTCTAGTTCTGTTAAATCTAAATCGGGTAATTCAGTTACTTGTCTTATTAACTCTATAGGCATACCCGTGGCTAAAAGGTTTTTAGCAACCCCATATCGGCCTTTCTGCATACCTTTCTGCATACCTTTCTGCAATCCTCTTTGTTCAATTTGTTCTGCAAATGTCATGATAACCTCTTTTCGTTGGGGAAACGCTGCTATTAACTCATTAATTAATAGCTTATCTGCCTTTGCTTCTGTGTCATCCCGGGTTGTTATTAATACATAGTTTAACATATCACTCAGATAAGAAATATCGAGCTGTTTGACTATATTTTGAACGAGATTTGTTTTAAGAAGTTCCCGCATAATCGATAAGAAATTTTTAGCTCGATGATGCTTAAATAGCATTTCCATTAAGGATACCAAACCATGTTGGCTAATCTCTTCATCTGAAAGAACAGTAAGGTCTATGAGTTTGAAAGGTTTAAAAGCGACTTGGCGAGCAAATTCTGGGTCTTCAAAGTTATCATATAGGTCGATCGAATGCGGATACGGTGATACTTCGCCGTGATAAATACATAAGGGCAGAATAATAGGTAATTTTTTATTGCCTTGTCGCAGATGCTCTGCGCTAAGAGAAACACTATAGTGTAATAAACGAAAGGCCATTAATTTATCGTTGGCCGTGGATTCATGCTCTATTAAGAAAAATAGATAGCCTGATTTTTGCTTAATCTCACATTTATAAATGATATCACTGTGAATTTCTCGAAGTTCCGGGACGATAAAGCTTTTTTCAGTGAGTTGAAGCGTATCCAGGTTGATAGCGTTATAAATAGCTTGTGGCAGATAGACTTTTAAAAAATCTATTGCTACCTTTTTTTCCTTTAGATTCCGTTTAAAAAACTTGTCGTGAGGATGATAGATAGCCACAGTCATTTTTTTATTATCCTTACTCTATCATTAACTTAAGAGACTAATCTTAATTTATCAAGAAACGAATAGATAGGGGATATTTATACCTCCCATTGGCACTTGTACAAAAGGCTATAACTGGTGTTTAATATAGACTCTATCAACAGGGGTGCTCTTTAAAATGGGCTGAGAAAAATACCCTCTGACCTGATCGGGCTAATACCTGCGTAGGAAGTTGTACAATGACAATAAAACTCTGTTTAAACACGTTATTTCGTGACTTAAATCAAATTCGACAAAGCAATCCCGTTATACATAATATAACGAACTTAGTCGTCATGCCGATCACCGCTAACATGCTGTTAGCCCTCGGCGCTTCGCCTATTATGGCGCATGCCGAAGCAGAAATGTCTGAGATTGTTCAGCTGTCTCAAGCCTTAGTCCTCAATATGGGCACACTGGATAAACACTGGATTGATGCGATGGCTGCTGCACAAAAAGCCGCGTTAAATTCAGGTATCCCCATCATTTTTGATCCCGTCGGTGCCGGTGCAAGCCAATATAGAACTGAAACCGCGAAAAAAATCTTAGCACAAGGCGTCACGCTAATTCGGGGTAATGCCTCCGAAATCATGGCATTAGAAAATAAACAGATTAAAACCAAGGGCGTGGATTCTACACAGGCTTCTCATGAAGCACTCAGCGCGGCGCAGTTAATTGCAAAAAAATATCAATGCACCGTGGTCGTGAGCGGAAAAACCGATCTCATTGTGCATCAAGATCAAACCATCATGCTAAAGTATGGCAGCCCACTCTTAACTAAAGTGGTTGGTATGGGATGCACACTCACCGCTATCATCGCGGCTTTTTTATCCGTCAATTCAAATCCATTGTTGGCTGCTATGCATGCGGTTGCCTTATTTGGCTTGTTGGGTGAACTCAGCGAACAGCAAGCGACGGGGCCCGGCAGTTTTTATATGCGGCTATTAGATAATTTATACACCCTTAAACAAACTGACTTAGAACCGTTTATTGCCCGATCAGCGCTTAACGCATACTCACAGCAGTTGGATTTCGGCAAGGCGCCGCGAAAATGAAGCAACCTTCGTTCCTGCATGATAAATGAGGATTAAAAATTGAATAGCAACGCCGCCGAAAATTCAAATGCTAAGAGTATGATTGATTATTCGCTTTACTTGATCGTCGATCATACACAGCTCAATACACTGCAAAAAGTACTGGATCAGGGCGTGACCTGCGTACAATTACGCATGAAAAACCAACCTTTAGAAACTATTTTATCCGTTGCAAAACAACTGCAGCTTTTATTAAAACCTAGAAATATCCCTTTGATCATTAATGATCATATTGCCGTAGCCAAAGCCATCGATGCCGATGGCGTGCATATTGGCCAACAGGATCAAACCTATGCGTGGGCTCGGCAACAACTCGGTTACAAAAAAATCATTGGTGTTTCTATACAGAATATTCAGCAAGCCGAACGCTGCCAATCCTTTGATTGTGATTATTTTGGCGTAGGTCCTATTTTTGTAACCACCACAAAAACCGATGCAAGCCCGCCTATTGGCATTGAAAGCCTAAAAACAATCACGACCCTATTACCTAAACCCATTGTGGCGATAGGCGGTATTAATGCCGATAATATTCATCCTATTTTAACCATGCGCGTTGCAGGTATTGCCTTAACCGCTGCCGTTTTCTCTGCTCATTCGCCTAAGCAAGCGACACAACACTTGTCACAACTTATTTCACGGACACCTTCTTATGCTAAACAATCTTAATCTGCCCAGTGTTCTCAGCATTGCAGGTACCGACCCCTCGGGTGGTGCCGGCATACAAGCCGATATCAAAGCGATTTCAGCCACCGGTAGTTATGCCGCTTCTGTGATCACGGTTTTAGTCGCACAAAACACACAACGCGTTCGAGCGATTCAAGAAATTCCGCTTGCCTTTATACAACAGCAAATGGATGCTGTATTTACGGATCTACAATTTGCCGCGGTTAAACTCGGCATGCTGTATAAGCAAGACATTATTGAATTAGTGACACAAAACTTAAAAAAATATCAGCCGCCTTTGATAGTATTAGATCCCGTCATGACAACACAAAGTGGTGATGTACTTTTAAAACCCAATACTATCAACACATTAATGCGTTTATTTCCTTTAGTCACACTGATTACACCCAATATTCCTGAAGCAGAAATTTTACTGAATAAAAAAATAAGCAATCGAAAAGAAATGGAAGCAGCGGCTATCAACTTAGCTGAAACACATCAAACATCGGTACTACTGAAAGGTGGACATTTAACCAGTAGCGATTCACCGGATATTTTTTATAATCCTGGTCAAGCTAAAGTTATTTGTTTTGATAGCCCACGTATTGATACGCCACATACGCATGGCACCGGCTGTACACTTTCTTCTGCCATCGCCTCGTATCTTGCACAAGGCTATACACTCCATGATTCCATTCGTAAGGCAAAAGCCTATTTACAGCAAGCCATTGCTGCAGGCAAAAACCTTAAGATTGGTAAAGGTAGCGGACCCGTGCATCACTTTTATTATTTAAAAAAGGTCAATCATGCTATTTAATGAAATGCGTAACAGTGTCGCAGCACTGATGCCTAAAATTTATGAACTACCTTTTAATCAGCAACTGGCAGATGGCACACTGCCACTCGCAAAGTTTACTTTCTATCTGATTCAAGATGCTTTATATCTTGCCGATTATTCAAAGGCGTTGGCATTAACCGCGCGCAAATTATCCCAGCCACATCAAACTGAATTTTTCCTACAGTTTGCCAAAGATGCATTACAGACTGAACGTGAGTTGCATCTTGTTACTTTGAAAAAATATGCCGTTACACCGCATTTAAATTTGGAAAAAAGTTCCTTTTGCGGTATGTATACGGATTATCTCTTGAAAATGGCACACAGCGCGCCGGTTGAAGAAGCCGTTGCCAGTCTGTTACCTTGTTTTTGGGTGTATCAACAGGTGGGACAACGAGCATTAGCCAAAAAAATACTCAATAACCCCTATCAAGACTGGATTGATCTTTATGCGAGTCCTGAGTTTAATACCTCTGTTGATTTAGCTATTAACACGCTCAATGAATTAGGCGAAACCGCTTCTGCTCATACTAAAAGCAATATGCTGGCGGCATTCCAGCGCGCCACACAATTAGAATACTGTTTTTGGCAAGGTGCATATGCCAACGAGAAAGAAGTTATTACTGGATAAATAACAGAATAAGCCCCTCACTAATACAACAACTTGCCAGTGTTTAGTAGCCCCAGCGTGTCGTGGTAAACGTTATTATAAAGCAACTGACTTAGCTACCTATCAGCTAAATGTTTTTATAGTATAAAGCACCGTTTTTTTTACCTAATACAATCGCTAGCATCACAGATACTTTCATTATTTCTTCTAACTTTATACCTCATTCTTTTCACTCTTTATTAAAACTTCTCATTTCACGGCAAATTCTCTAAATGCGTTTGCCCTGGCTCTTAAGCTTAATTTAATTTTATTTTAACAAATCATTAATTTTATTAATTTAATATATATGCACTTTAACCTTCCTACAAAAATAATAAATTATCATGGCCAATTCAATCTCTACTTTCAACGGAAAAATTTATACGCTTGGCGATAGTCTGAGTGATACGGGCAATGGCCAAGGTAAATATAATCAAACGCTGTTTGGGCCTTATAAATTCGGTATACTTCTAGAAAAACACCCGAATAACATGTTTACTGATAGCTTCACTTACGTTTATACATTAGGGGAAAGGATAGAATATTTATTAAGAAACGCATATAGTGAATCTCCATTGCATAGTCATTACTTTGCTCCGGAAGGACACGCCGTCGATAGAACTTTGGCGGAAGGTGGTTCAACCGCCAGTAACAGCCAAAAATGGAGTAACTTATTTCGAGTGGGCATTAACGCCACATTGAAAAGTAAATTATTCAATTTTGGTTACCTAAAAAAACAAGTTCGCGCCTTGAAAAATATGCCCTATGGTATTAGCCCCAATGATTTATGCATTATCTTTGCAGGTAATAATGATTTTGCTACAGTGTGTCGTACAGGTAATGAAGGTGTATCCAGTGCATTAAACGCCGTAGAAAACACCGTAAGTACTCTCTCCACAGGCAAAAATTCTTTACACCATATTCTTTTGCTAGGCCTACCCAATCCTACTTTGACTCCGTGGTATGAAAACGCATCTACGAAAATAACCGAACCACTAAAACAAGCAGTCCAATCCTATAATGAAGGATTAAAAAAATTGACGGCCGAATATACGTATATTGATTTTAGCACTAGCCCTATTTTTCATCTTGAAACTTTAGACGATTCAGATGCTTTTTTAAAGCAGTATAAAATAAAACAAGCTATCCTATTTATTGGCCAAAATACAAACCTACAGGCTTTATTCATTCAAGATGGAAAATTTGTCCAGAATCCCAAAGGGGAAATGCGCACTGTGCCGGTAAAATTACCAAAAAAATACCCAAATATAATAGACCAAGCCAAATCAAGGGTAATCAATCAAGAACAACAAAATCCGCTTGGCTTAAAAATAGTAGAAAGACCCTCAGAACCCGAATTTATAGAATGGATGAAGGATTTAATGCGGGACGCTAAACTGAATGTCGATGTAAAAATATTTGATACTGATAAGGTTTTTACAGACATTCTTGAAAATCCTGAAAAATATAGCCTTACGAATTGTCCTATTTACTATAGCAATAATCTAGAAACACTTGAAGGTAAACTACAAGGAAATGCATTATTAGCCATACCCTGCAAGGATAACCAAGGCCATGACTCACTGGAAGCTTGTTTGTTTATCGATGGAAAGCCGGTTATGTCAGAAAACAAGATAATAAAAATCCCATTCAGTAAGTCTGAATGCAACGAATTAAATAAACTCATTGAGGAAGAAAAAAACCATATTTTTATCCAACTAAAAGATCATAAAAAACATGGTAAAAATACTAAAAGCCTTATTAGTAGACTTATCAAGTCTGTTGAAGATCGTCAAAAATATGATACTAGGGAATGCTCTGTTTACTATAGTAATAATCTAGAAAAAGCTAAAGTTGAAATAACAGGCAATGCGTTATTAATAATACCCGTCAAGGATAAGCAAGGACATGACTCACTGGAAGCTTGTTTGTTTATCGATGGAAAACCTGTTATGTCAGGAAACACTATCAAAAAAAACCTATTGAACAACGCTGAACTCGACGAATTAAATAAACGAATAGAAAAGAAAAAAAATAATGAGCAAGAAAAAAATAATGACGTTAGCAAAATAAGAGGTCCCTATAGACATGGGGCAAGTATTGTCCAGCTGTTTGCTAGGATTATTCCTGCTTTTAAAGCGGAATATAAACATCCTATCGATTTCACTGACAAAAAAGAATTATTTTGTAAAGACCTTTTTCATCCTAAAGGTCAGATCCACTTTTCATTAGGGAGTGCATTGTTTAGATTTATAAACGAAAACTATGAGATACAGCCCGACAAACAATTTTCAGATGATATGGGCATCACTCCCCGAAGTAAAGGTATAAAAATGGGTTCTCATGAAGCACCAGGATCACTCAACATCCTACGTTCACCTTCATCAGCGTTTTTTCATACTCCTCAACAAAAAGAAACACCACCTACTTCTAGCATCCACCCTACCTGCAGGGAATAACAAAGGATTGCCGACGACTGTGGGCCATCTTTAGAAAACGGTCTTATGGACTCTCTCTCTTAATGCTGAGAGAGGGAGCAGCTTTGAAAGATCAACTCGACTGATAGCCGGCTTCTATCTTACTAGTAAAACCAAAGTAAATGTCAATCACCGCCACGATCAGATAAAAAAAACTATCCGCCAGATTAACATGCAGAAACCATAGATTACCATTTAAGGCAAAGCCCAAAATGGCTAGCAGCCCATAAAAGACACCAAATATTTTAAAATATAAGCGGGCGTAGAGTGGCGATGCACTGGCCGATAAACCGATAAGACCTGTGAGAATATAACAAATATTATGAATTGAACTCACTTCAAACACATTGAAGAGCAACTGGTTATACATCAACAAGGGAATAAATCCAAGAATCCCCAGTGCAATAAAAACCAACGCAAAAATGAAGGCAACACCTCTTAACATCAGTTTGAGAATCCCTAGCTAATTTGAATGAGGTTATTGTAGTGATTAAAAATAAATAGTGTAGCGCCCAGTGCTTTAAACATAGTAAAGCCGGCTTCCTACCAGCCACTAGTATAATAAACACAGAGAAATAATCAAATCATTTTTTTGAGTGTTTATTGTCTAAAAAGCAGACTATAAGTGGTCTCACAAAAATTACTCACAGATTCTGTGAATAACTCTGTGGACAGTATTTGGGTAGCGGCCTGAAAAGCTTGATTTATAAGTCATCATTACAGTTTGTACAAGCTTTATACAAAATAAAAAACATTACATTTTTCAAATAGTTATATTAAGTCAAGCTTAGAATTAATCCAAGGTCTGTTATATTGGTGAAAAATAAATTAAATTAACATCACTTGTGCAAAAGTCTGTGATGCATTCAAAGATAAGCCGCTCTTGTCAAGAGAAAAATGATGGAAATTTATAATAAACTCTTCAAAATCCTCAAACAGGATGATCTACTGCTCACACCTAACCAACGCTTAATTCGCTTTTTACATAAAGCTTATGCCGCTTACCAACAAGCACAACACAAACAGGTTTGGCCATCATTACGTATTTTTAAATTAGAAACATGGCTAACACTACAATGGGAAACTCAACTCATTCAAGCCACGGGTTTTCCTTACCGTTTGTTAACAACACATCAAGAACGCATGCTTTGGCAATCTATTATTAACCAATCAGACACACATTTTTTAAATCCTGATCACATTGCAAAGACAGCGCAACAAGCCTGGCAAATCAACATGCTATGGCAACTTGACGGCAACATCACACCGCTTCAAGCAAGCCATGAAACAACTGCCTTTAAAACCTGGAGCGAACGTTTTGTCGCGCTTTCTACAGAATATGCTTGCATAGACCTCGCACGTGCTAGCACGCTACTCATGGCGTGTTTTAAAAATAAAAACCTAACACCGCCCTCACGTATTTTTTTAATTGGATTTGATGAGATTAATCCACAAACTAAAAAGTTATTACAACAGCTTGAGCAATTAGGCAGTCAGGTTTCATATTTTGTCGCTTCGTCTTCCAAAACGTGGGTACGCCGTTTAGCCGTAGAAAATACTGCAACTGAATTACAAACGATGGCACGATGGGCTTATCAACAGTGGCAAGCGGGCAAAAAAACGATTATTTGCGCTGTTCCTCAATTATTAGCCATTCGCACCCAAGTATTAGAGAGCTTCACTGAAATATTTACTCAACTAAACCCTGCTTGTGCTGAGCGATTACCTTTTAACATCGCGGCGGGCAGAAAACTGAGTGAGTTTACCCTCATTCAAAGCGCCTTAGCGATTATACAAACCCAAGCAAGCCAACCCTTAAGCAAAATAAGCAAACTCATTCAATCGCCTTACATTGGCTATGCTGACGACGAAAAATCACCACGTGCACAACTGAGTATTTACTTGCGCCGCCATGCCGAAAATACACTCGCACTAAAACAACTTGCTTTATTGAGTCAACAACAGCACTGTACGCAATTAAACCAATTGATTAGCCAGCTTATTCCACTCATTGATACGCAGCCTATTCAACAACTTCCTAGCCAGTGGACAAAGCATTTTGTAAAAAAACTTCAAGCCTTTTGTTGGCCCGGCCAATGCCAGCTACTCAGTGAAGACGACCAATTAATCGAACGTTGGTCTGAATTATTGAATGAATTAAGTAGTTTAGATTTTATCTTAGGTGAAATAAACCAAGAAGCGGCTTTGCAACAACTGACTCAATTGGCGAATGAATTACTGTTCCAAGCTAAAACAGCGTATGACACGCCTATTCATGTACTAGGATTATTAGATACAGCGGGATTATGTGTTGATAGCCTATGGATCATGGGCTTAGACGAACAAGCATGGCCTGCATCTGCGCACCCCAATCCTTTTATCCCTTATGCAGTGCAACGTGACAACGCAACACCACATGCATGCAACGAACGGGAGTTTTATTTTTCCTCGCTGGTCACCCAACGTTTATTGAACAGTGCCGATAGCATTATGCTTAGCCATAGCATACAACAGGATGAGCAAGCATTACGTCCCAGTGCACTCATCCGTCATATGCCGAGTATTGAAGCCAGCGATTTAGAACTTCCAGATTACCAAAATAGTGTGCAGTCTATCTGGAACACACGTGATTGGGAATATTATCTAGACGAAACAGCGCCGACACTTTTAGCGGATGAATTGAGCACGGTTAGCAATCAGCTTTTTAAATCTCAAGCCGCTTGCCCTTTTCAAGCCTTTGCAAAATTTCGCTTAAAAACTCAATTCTATGATTTACCTTCGCTCGGTCTGAGTAAAAGCGATCGCGGCAGCTTGTTACACCGTGTGATAGAACTATTTTGGAATAACCTAAGCGATCAAGCCAGCTTATTAAAACAACCTGCACACAGCTTACAAGTATTCATGAATCAAGCCATTGATACGGCTATTGCAGAATTTAGCAAAAAACGCCCCCTCACGTTTAGCCCACATTTTATAGCGATTGAACGAGAACGTTTACAACAACGTCTGATGAAACTCATCGAGTTGGATAAAAATCGATTACCTTTTACGCAGGTTATACACGAACAAAAACAACATGTTACCTTTGCTAATTTGGTGTTAAGTCTACGCATCGACAGAATTGATACGCTTAGCGATGGCAGCCAACTGATTATTGATTATAAAACCGGCGAATCAAAACCATCATTAGGTTGGTCTGAAGAACGATTAGATGAACCGCAATTACCCCTGTATTGTTTATCACTTCCTAATGTAAGCGGATGTGCTGTCATTCGTATTAGCAGTCATAGCATTGAGTCACAAGGTTATAGTGAAAAAGAAACCGGACTTTGCCACGTGATAGGTACAGCAAAAGATAAGAACATACCAAGCACCTGGCCAGAACTACTTAACTTTTGGAAAACCAGATTAGAAAATTTAGCACTTCAATTTCAAAATGGTGTTGCAACAGTCGATCCTAAAAAAGAAACCACCTGCGAACATTGCCACTTACAACTGCTTTGTCGTATTAATCATTATGAAAAATCTAATTGAGCACGATGCAGAAGCACGGTTACAAGCGCTTGATCCACAGCAATCATTTATTGTACAAGCGCCGGCCGGATCAGGGAAAACTGAATTATTAGTACGTCGTTATTTAATATTACTCAGCCGTGTGCGTTTTCCCGAAGCGATTATTGCCATTACGTTTACGCGTAAAGCGGCACATGAAATGCGCATGCGAATACTGGATGCTTTAGAAAAGGCAGAGCAGCCTTGCCCTACTTCTACAAAAGAGGCGGCACGTTGGCAATTGGCTAGAAACGTCATCGCGCATGACAAAATCATGAATTGGAATCTGCTAGCGAATCCCAATCGTTTACGCATTCAAACCATTGATAGCTTTTGCCAACGCTTAACGTGTCAGATGCCTTTGCTGTCTAAACTCGACGCACAACTCAGCCCTGTCGATAAGCCTGAATTTCTCTACCGTTTAGCGGCTCAAGAGCTCATTTCAAATTTAGAAATAAACTCTCCTTGGCAAAATAGCTTATTGAAACTCATCAAACATGGTGACAATGATTTTTCTTCCCTAGAAGCATCATTAAGTGAATTATTAGCCAGTCGTGAACAATGGCTAAGCTATTTTACTCAAGATCCTACGCACTTACGCGAATCCTTAGAAAAAACCTTACAAAAAATTAATCAAACACTTATCGCTCAACTTAATTCACTTATTTCTAGCGATTTACGACAAGAACTCACTGAGTTATTAAATTTTTCTCTACAGCAACGTGTAGAAAAGCCATTAGAAAAAATAGCTAACCGTTACTATTGGCAACAAGCATGCTTTTTATTGTTAAAGGATGATAATGAATGGCGTAACGAAGTAACAAAAAAACAAGGCTTCCCTGCCGCATCTGGCGAAAAAGACAAGCAAAAGAAAGCATATTATACTGCGATAAAACAAAGAGTAGAGAGCCTCATCGAACAATTAAAAAACCAAGCGGACCTACATGAAGCTTTAATTGCGTTTAGACGCGCACCGCCGTTGCACTACACCGATGCACAATGGGAAATAATCACCGCCTTATTTGATGTATTACCCCTATTAGTCGCGCATTTACAGGTAGTTTTTCAGCAGGCTAAAAAAGTCGATCATACCGAAATTCTACTGTGCGCATTAGCCGCTTTAGGTGATGAAGAAAATCCCAGCGATTTAGCATTTAGCCTGGATTATCAAATTGAACATCTGTTAATCGATGAATTTCAAGATACCTCGCTCACACAATTTCAGCTAATTGAAAAACTCATTGCCGGCTGGCAAGCGAATGAAGAAAAAACACTTTTTCTGGTCGGCGATCCGATGCAATCGATTTATCGTTTCCGTAAAGCGGAAGTGGGTCTATTTTTACAAGCAAAACAAGACGGTATTGGCAATATACCATTGCAAAGCTTAACACTCGCTGTCAATTTCCGATCCGATCCCGCTATTATCAGCTGGATTAACGCTTGTTTTAGCCAACTATTACCCAAAAAAGAAAATATTAATCAAGGTGCTATTACATTTGCACCAGCGATTGCTTTTCAAACACAAAATACTGAAAAAGCCGTTGGCATGTATTGGATGAATGAAGAGGATTCGCTACGCGAGGCAAATAAAATCATTGCTATCATTCAAGAAATCCGCCAAAAAAATCCACACGATTCTATTGCTATTTTAGTGAGAGCGCGTACGCATCTAAAAGATTTATTACCTGCCCTACAAGCCGCCAGACTTTCTTATCACGCGGTAGAAATTGAAAGCCTGGGTCAACATTCTGCTGTACAAGATATGGTGGCATTAACACGCGCTTTATTACATCTAGGCGATAGAATCAGCTGGTTAGCGCTATTACGTTCGCCTTTTTGTGGTTTAGATTTAAGGGATCTGCATAGCATTACGCATTTCTCTGCAGATACATCGTCCTACCACACGATTTGGCAACAACTTAAGGATTTTGAAAAAATGGATTTACGTGAAGAAAGCAAACAACGTTGCCGTCGTATTGTGCCTATTTTACAACACTGTTTTGCTGAACAAGATAACTTCACGCTAACAAGCTGGATTAAAAATGCCTGGCTCCGCTTAGGAGGAGCCACCACACTCAATCATCCTGAAGAAATCACGCATATTCAAAGCTATTTAGATCACCTAGAAAAAAAAGTGTTAGCCGAAGCTGATGAATTCGATACTTTTAAATTAGAAAAAGAACTCGCTGACATAGTTATAGAAAATAATAAAACACTTTCTAACCCTATTGCCGTTATGACCATACATAAAGCCAAAGGCCTAGAGTATGATCATATTATTTTGCCCTGCCTACATCGTAAAAGCAGCAGCGATAATGCAAAATTAATGTTATATCAAGAACGTCATGTTACTAAAACAAAAAAAGATTGCTTATTAGCGCCCATAAAAGCAAAAAGTGAAAAAGAAGACCTTATTTATAACTATCTTTCTCGCACAGAAAAGCAAAAAACCCGCTACGAATTAGCACGTTTACTTTATGTCGCCAGTACACGTGCAAAAAAATCCTTATCATTGCTCGGCGTAGTGAAAGAAGACTCAAAAGAAGAACTAAAGGTGCCCACTGATACTTTACTGCACTCTTTATGGCAGGCAACGATAATTCATCGCGATGATTTTTTTTCCTTAGATACTGATGCCGTAGCAACAAATGAATTATCTGCTTCACGTCGAGTCAAACGATTAGTTGCTGATTGGCAGAACCCTATTTTTACCCCCAAAATAGCCGCTAAGGTTGCACACAAACCCTTTTCTTACCAATGGCAACCTAATTTAGCGAAAGCAACCGGTACAGTTATTCATCGTCTTTTATATCAAATCAGCCAAGACGGTTTAGAATACTGGGATAAAATAGATTTTACCCAAGAAAATACCCGTTTTATACGACTATTAGAACAAGCCGGCATCATTCCATCACAATTAGATGAAGCCTTAAGCAAATTAACACAAGCATTAAAAAAGATAATCCAGGATCCACGCGGACGGTGGATTTTAAGTCAGCAACACCAAGCTGCGCATTCAGAATTCGCTTTAAATGTTGCACAAAACAACCATCTGCGACAGCTTATTATGGATCGCACCTTTGTTGAGGCCGGCGTACGCTGGATCATTGATTATAAAACAACCGCCTATACCGGCGATAACCCTGAGATTTTTTTAAATACCGCGATGCAACAACATAAAAAACAGCTCGAAGGCTATGCAGCGGCTTTTACACAGATGTCCGCGTTGAAAGAAAATTATAAAATTCGATTAGGCCTCTATTTTCCACTTGATACGCTATGGCAGGCGTGGGAGTATCTACCTTCTTCCAACACAATCGCCGTCATGGCGAGCGAATGAAATGAGCGTGGCCATCCATCATTGCGAGTGCCGTAGGCACGAAGCAATCCAATAAAGAATTCTCTTTTCCCCTAGATTGCCGCGCGCCTACGGCGCTCGCAATGACGATAAATATTCCTTAAAACAACTGCAATAGCGAAACCGTATGCGCGTGTAACGCGCCAATAAATGCATTGATAGGCTTATAGAAAAAATAACCTAAAGACATAAATAAACTAGCCCAAGCAATACCGCCGCAATAAGCAAAAATCGCGAAATGTTTATAACAAAGCTTTAATGCACCCGCTACATACCCCGTTAAATGCCGAACTCCAGGAATAAAATAACCGATACACAGTGCCCATTTACCGAATCGTTCAAACCAATTATGTGCGCGTTGAAAGCGCTTTTCCGTCAAACCAATATAGCGTCCCCAACCCCTAACAATATAACGGCTAGTGAATATTCCCAATCCATAACTACCGGTTATTCCAGAGCATGTGCCTGCATAAGCCGCAATGACGGTAGAAACGATAGGCAATTTGTCTTTTGCCATTAAAAATCCAATAAACAATAACAAGGATTCTTCTGGAATAGGTAAAGCAATAATACCCAGCGCTAACCACAAAAAAACCGCTACACTACCGTAATGCTGAATCCAAGGTATAAATTGATTTAAAAATGATTGCAATGCCCTACCCTCTTCTTTTTGTTTTTGATAAAATAAATTTTTCGTATCATAGTTTTAATACAAACCAGATGACGACCCGGCGGATTAAACCACAGGGTCGTACCTAATAACAAAAACCCACTAAAAAATAACATTTAGGTAGGTTCTGATTCGGTTTCTACTAAATCCATTTGGCCCAATAAATTAATATCTTCCCCATTATCCATATCGTCTTCCGCATCATCTTCTTCACTTAATTCAGCATAACGATTTAATGGATAAGGCAAAATAATAACTTGAGTACCAATATCAGCGAAATCTAAATTAAGCCATTGTGCATCTTCCACAAACATTCTGACACAACCGTGACTCGCATTGTATCCTGGCACCCCACTTGAACCATGCATCGCAAAACCACCTTTAAAGAACATACAATAAGGCATGGGCGCGCCACCATCTGGCTGTGGAAATTTAGTGGATGCGCAAGCAGGCCCCCGTTTTTCATAGACCTTAAAATTACCACTGGGTGTATGACAAGGCCGTCCTAAATCAGGGCACCAATTTTGCCCACTGGATGCCGGTCCCCAGCGAATAATATTACCGGCAGGTCCATAAGCCGCCCACGCATTTAATGAGGGCGAATAAATGATCATTTTCTTTCCAGTGGGAACTCTGTAAGGTGAAAATGGTGTATACTGCATACTATCCGCGCTATAGGGATCTCTCGGTATTGCGATCTTCATCCCAGGCCATATCCGTGTGTTCATGCGGTTAATACGCATCACCAGGTCTCGCCTAGCTGGATCAGGAAATAAGCTTTGCCAGGTTTCCCCTTTTTGTACCGCGATACAATAAAGACGTGGATCATCACATAATGACTGGAGTAACCATCCGCGTGCTGCAAAGCTATCACCGTTCATCACTAGAAAAACGGCAAGCAATGCAAATAATGCTACAAATCGTATGAGTATACGCATAACTGCTCCTTCCCACCTGTTTAGAGGGGGTGCTCTTAAAATAAGGCGTTACTCTTAATTAAAATATAGTCTATTTTAAGGCCTAAAGAAGCAAAACAATGTTTAATTTCTCTGATACTAACCGCAAATGGTGGATCCTACTGGCCATGTCCAGTGCACTAGCCTTGGTCTTCATTGACCAAACAGCGCTTGCCGTGGCACTTCCAGCGATTCAACGCGACCTAAATTTGAGCAATAACCTTCTACAATGGGTTATTAACGCCTATTTATTAGCCTTAAGCGCATTAATCCTATTGGGTGGGAAAATAGGCGATACTCTAGGCCATAAACGCGCTTTTTTATTTGGCGTCATTGTTTTCATTAGTGCCTCCATATTATGCGCACTGGCTCAATCAGGTGCTTGGATTATCACTGCGCGTGCCCTACAAGGACTGGGTGGTGCTTTTATGATGCCTTCAACCAACGCCCTAGTCATCAACGCCTTTCCTGAAAAAGAACGCGGTAAAGCGATGGGTATTTATGTCGCCTTAGCGGCTATCTTTTTGGCTTTAGGCCCTTTGCTAGGCGGTGCCCTCACACAATGGTTTGGTTGGCGTGCCGTTTTTTGGATCAACTTTCCTATCGCCATCATTAGTATTGTTTTATCGGCTTCTGCTGTTCCACGCTGGGAGCCTACCGAAAAACTAGTTCTTGATTACTTAGGCGTCTTGCTCTCCATGGCTTTCATCAGTGGTTTCGTACTAAGCTTTATGGAAGGGCCCCATTGGGGCTGGACTTCACCGATGATCCTGGCTTTATTTTCTCTCAGCATACTGGGTCTTATTGCATTTATTTTTTGGGAACGTCGATTCGCACATCCCTTAGTAGAACTTAAATTATTCAAAAATCCTACTTTTTCTATTGTCACCACCGTGATGGTCATCATACAAGCGGTTGGTATCGTGTTCGTATTTTGGGCTATTTTTCTACAAAGTGTGCTGCAATATTCACCCCTAGCTGCCGGTTTACTCCTTTTACCTTCGATGGTACCTATTATTTTCATGGCCCCTATTGGTGGTTATTTACGTGATAAATACGGCCCTACCTTACCCATGTTCTGGGGTTGTTTACTGGTTATTTTAAGTCTTATTTGGATAGGTCTTTTCAGCCATTACCAGCGCTATAGTTGGCTGTGTCCGGGCTTACTCACGTATGGTATAGGCATGCCATTAATGCTTTCGGGATCGATGACGACAGTGATGAGTACCGTTAGCGCACAACAACGTGGCATTGCGGGTGCTATTCTTAATTGCGCCCGACAATTTGGTGGTTCGATTGGTTTGGCTGTATTAGGAAGCTTTTTAGCCAGTTTAAATACCTGGAAGCTCACTTCTTTTGTTCAGCACGCACCCGGATCACTCGCACATATGCCAGAAAATTTAATCGACGGCTTACTGGTGAAATCAACTTTAGCCATGAAAGCCATCAGTCATTTATCCGCTCAATCAGTAGCATTGCTTAAAACGGCTGCACTGAAGGCGTATACCTATGCGTTTAGTACAACGATGTTTCTAGCGGCGGCATTTGCCTTCATTTGCTTATTACTGATATTAAAAGTGCCGCGCGGAAAATTAAGCGAATAAAAACGTTATTATATTCACAGCAATGGGATTTTCGACACCACAGCCGAAAACTCTAGTGCTGTGAATATCTGCGTAATGGTATAGCTTCAGTGAGACAATGCATCTCTATTTATTTTATCTAAATAATACAGTTGGCTTAAAACAGAGAGAATCCCCTTTTTTAAGAGGGAATTCTTTTCCAAGGCGGGATAAGTATTTAATTCAATCAACTCAATCGTTTCAGTAGAACTTCTTCTAAAGAAACCAACTCTTTTATTTTTTAACCTTATTATCTCTCCTTGTTAATAATTTTTATAAACTAGCCGGCACTCCTCGTCATGCCTTTTATAGTATCCATACTATCATACAGAGCATTCTCTACCATTGTATTAGTAGTAGGGGTTGTTTTTCCAAAAAGAGTAAATCGATTATTTACTGTACTCACGGGCGCTTGCGTTGACGCCGTGTTTGTCAATGCTAACTCTGCTTCTAATCCCTTAACCTCTGCTAAACGTGCCTTCGTTTGATCTAAATCCAATTTAGCCATTTCTATAGGCTGTTTCAGTTTATCGCTCAACATATCGCCATACTGATAGGACTGAGAAACTCTTATGGAAGCCCTTATTTTTCCCTCTAAGACAAAAATAACATTTTCTAAATGCCGTATAAGATCCTCTAAGCTTTCAGGCGATCCAAGTGTTGCATATTTAAATTCAGCTAAATTGAGCCTTATTTTCTGATCCAGAACCGGATCGGTATTAATAGCATCCTGTAGCGTTTGCATATAATCATTCGATTGATGAGAGCGAATGGCGGCAAAACTCACGGGCGCTTGCGTTGACGCCGTGTTTGTCAATGCTAACTCTGCTTCTAATCCCTTAACCTCTGCTAAACGTGCCTTCGCTTGATCTAAATCCAATTTAGCCATTTCTATAGGCTGTTTCAGTTTATCGCTCAACGTATCGCCATACTGATAGGACTGAGAAACTCTTATGGAAGCCCTTATTTTTCCCTCTAAGACAAAAATAATATTTTCTAAATGCCGTATAAGATCCTCTAAGCTTTCAGGTGATCCAAGTGTTGCATATTTAAATTCAGCTAAATCGAGCCTTATTTTCTGATCCAGAACCGGATCGGTATTAATAGCATCCTGTAGTGTTTGCATATAATCATTCGATTGATTAGATTGAATGGTGGAAAAAATTTTGTTTAAGGCATGCAAACAACGACGTAGCGATTTTAATAAATAAATTTTTGCTTGATGTAGCGATGTTTTGCTTTTCACAGCATCTTTAGCTGGTTTAAATGAAGAAAGATCTTCATAGATGGATTCGCTAACCCCAGATGGCTCAACAGGTAATGGCGGCAAAGGCCTATTTGCTAATGAGTTAGAAACATCAGCATGTGATTCTGTAGATTGAGGGTAATCGTAAGTCGAGAGTGTCGCCATAGGATAATATGAGTTTGTGGCTTTGGGCACATCGTAAATAGGTTCAGGTGATTTTAAGTCCCTCGACACATCGTAAATAGGTTCATGTTTAGCAATTTCATCGCTAAGTTGTTTTAAAAGTTCATCTAAACCCGTAAAAAGATTGGTTGTATTTTCGGAAAAATGATTAACAACATTAGATTCCATTTTTTTTGTTACGGTATTTTCTGCTAAAATTGAAGTCGTCATAAAATCTCCTCATTAAACTAAAATTATTTTGTCGCTGATAAACTTAAAAATTCTCCTCTTAACTATATTATGTTTTTCTACATAACTAGATTACAAACTTTTACTTAAGGAAAAATTAAATAATAATAAGCAACGACTACAAAACTCTGCACCGTACAAAAAATGCAGTACTTGCGTTTAAACGTTTGAAATAACAGCTAATTTTTATTTTAGCCGGCAACTAAAATTTTTCGTCATTGCGAGCGCGAAGCGCGCGGCAATCCAGTAAAACGAAGAAATAACCCCGCGCAAAAAACAGGATTTAATACAGAACCTCGTTCTGCTGTTAAATGAATATATGTATCAAACCAATAAAAAAATAGAGGAAAAAAGAGAGGTTAATAATAATCAAAAGGAAATTTATAATCATTTTTATAACATAATGCTCATAATCTCAGCCCTGAATCAGCAATTACAAAATCCAGAGGAGCAAAAGACGAATATAGAATTGTTTGATTATATAAAACCTCATCATTATTTAGTATCACCTAATTCTTTAACATCCCCTGATAATTTGGCATTGCTTGATCAGTTAAAAGAAACTATCAAAAAAATGGATCAACTCGTTAGAACTGAGCATTTACCCACGCGGCTAAGCAAAATTTATGAAACAATAAAAACGCTGCTAAGAAAACTCATTATTTTATTCGCTCCGTTCACAGGAAGACAGCTTATCAATGAGCCGGCACAAACCCTAACAAGCACTCGTTCTGCTCTATTTTCTCAGATTGAAACCTTGCAGAAGAGTTTAACCCCTATTCCTGAGCCACAAACAGAGGCACCGATGATTGGGCTTCCTCAGCCAAAAATGTAAAACCATAGCCTAGATTAAAAGCAAGGATGCTTATTTACTTGTTGCGATCACATCCGATGCCAATCGGTTCCGGAAGCGTTATCACTGATCGAAACGCCCAAGTTAGCTAACTCATCGCGAATTTTATCCGCTTCAGCCCAATTTTTTTCAGCACGCGCTTTGTTTCGTGCCGCAATCAATGTTTCGATCGTTTGTGATTGATCTGCTTGAACGCCGGCTTTTAAAAATTGTTCCGGATTTTGTTGCAGAATACCCAATATACCCGCTTGTTGTTTTAAAAATGTGGCTAACGCTAAAGCTTGTTTTGAATCGCTCTCACGAATTCGATTGATCTCACGTGCAACATCAAATAACACCGCTAATGCCTCGGGTGTATTAAAGTCATCGTCCATCGCGGCTTTAAATTTATTTTGATAATCTCTGATATCAGCCGCGAAATCAGAATCTTGCAACGCAATATTTAAATTAAGACCACGCAAAGTGCCATAAAAACGTTGTAATGCGGATTGTGCGGCTTGCAAATTTTCCTGTGAGTAATGAATAGGACTACGATAATGACTCGCCACTAAAAAATAACGCACCACTTCAGCCGGGTATTCTGCCAACACATCACGCACGGTAAAAAAATTACCTAAGGACTTAGACATTTTTTGTCGATTAATTTGTACAAAACCCACATGCATCCAGGTATTGACAAATTTTTTATCGGTTGCACCTTCGGATTGTGCAATTTCATTTTGATGATGCGGAAAAACTAAATCTAAACCACCACCGTGAATATCAAAGTGTTTTCCTAATGCTGCCATGGACATCGCAGAACATTCAATATGCCAACCCGGCCGCCCTTTTCCCCACGGCGAATCCCAACTCGGTTCATTGGGTTTAGCTTGTTTCCATAATACAAAATCTAAGGCATCTTTTTTCGTAAGCTCAACCGCAACCCGAGAACCACGGCGTAATTTTTCTAGATCTTGGTGCGCCAATTCACCGTAGGTTTTGAATTTATCAACGGCATAAAAAATATCACCGTTATCCGATTGATAGGCAATGCCCTTTTCCATCAATGTTTGAATTATATCGATCATCGGCGCAATCGCCTCAGTGGCTTTAGGCTCATGCGTAGGCGATAAAATATTTAATTGCGAAAAATCCTGATGCATGGCATCGATCATACGTCCGGTTAAGTCACTTAAACTTTCATTATTTTCTTGGGCGCGCTTAATAATTTTATCGTCAATATCCGTAATATTACGCACGTAATTCACCTGATAGCCTTGACTCTGTAAATAACGTACCACCACATCAAAGGCAACTAACACACGCGCATGGCCAATGTGGCATAAATCGTAAACCGTCATACCACATACATACAGCCCGACTTTTTTATCGTGCAACGGTTTAAAGCTTTCTTTTTTTTGGGTGAGCGTGTTATAAATTTTTAGCATAAAGGATTCTCTGACGTATTTTTTCAATGCCAATTAAGTTATAAAGTTTTTCCATTTCCGGACCATCTAAGCGTCCCGTTAAAGCCATACGTAGCGGCGCAAATAAACTTTTACCTTTTATTTTTAAACTATCCTGAAGTCCTTTAACTAAGCCTTTAAATTCAAGTGGCTGTTCTAATAAGGTAAAAGCTGACTCCCAAAATACCGACGGTACATTTTTTAAAAAATCGTTGGCTTGATCAGTGCGTACTAGCTCCACAAACAATGTCTTTGCCCATTGCAATGCTTCATCTGGAAATGCAACATTGGCACGCATTAATGTCATAAATTCGGGCATGAATGCCGCTGGAACAAGTTTTTTTACTTCTTCACCCATCCAATCAGCAAACTGATCATCACTACTCTGCAATACCGCTTGCTTCTGCCAATAGTGTAATTGAATCTGATCATAACGTGCCGGTGATTTACCTAATCGTTCAACTGAAAAATTTTTACTCAGCGTTCGCATGTCCATAAAATCAGGATCAGCATAAGTATGGCCTAATCGCGCTAAATAGTTTTGTAAGGCTTCTGGAAAATAGCCTAATTCACGCAAGGCCTTAATACTAAAACTACCGTGACGCTTCGATAAAGGTGCACCATCTTCTCCCACAATTAACGACATGTGCCCATAAGTTGGCACTGCTAACGCTAATGCCTGTAATAGCATAATTTGCCGCGGTGTATTGGTCAGATGATCTTCGCCGCGCAGTACGTGGGTTACTTCCATTAATGCATCATCAAGGGCATTACAAAAAAAGAAAGCCGCTGAACCATCACTGCGCTGGATCACAAAGTCACCAATATCATCACTGGCAAACGCTTGTTCACCTTTAACTAAATCATTAAAACGAATCATTTGAGAAGCCGGAACCTGAAAACGTAAGCTGGCTTTCTGGCCTTGCGCTTCTTTTTCAGCAATTTGACTGGCCGTTAAATGGCGACAAATGCCGGTATAGCGTGGCGGTTTACCTTGTGATAATTGACGCTTACGCATCAAGGTTAATTCTTGTTCGCTGCAAAAACACGGATAGGCACGCCCTGCCTTTTCTAAGACTTGATAATAATGTGCGTAAATCGATTGACGCTCGGATTGAAAATAAGGACCTTGTTTACTTTCTTTGCCCGGCCCTTCTTCCCAAGGCAAGCCTAGCCATAATAAATCGACTTGTACTTGTTCTGATAATGATTGTAGGGAACGCGTGGCATCACTATCCTCTATACGTAACAAAAAATGGCCGGCTTGGGATTTAGCTAATAAAAAGCTAAATAAGGCGGTCCGAGCATTTCCCAAATGGATATAGCCGGTGGGACTTGGAGCAAAGCGGGTTTTCATCATAAATTCTTTTTAAGCAAAAGCGGAATAAATTTTTTCGTCATTGCGATTGCCACGCTGCCGCTCGCAATGACAGCTACGCGCGTGGCAATCCAGTGAAACGGTTAGTTTTCTCCTGGATAGCCACGGCCGAAATGAGATTTCGGCCGTGGCTATGACAAGGTCCCTATAATTTTAAATAAAAATAACACGAAATTGCGCTATCATTAAACCCTATGTCGACTTTATTTATATCGGATTTACATTTAAGTGCCAATCAACCCGCATTGACACGTTTATTTCTGTATTTTTTACAATATCAAGCAAGAAAAGCCGAAGCACTCTATATTTTGGGTGACCTGTTTGAAAGTTGGATTGGTGATGATGATGAATCCCCCTTTAATCAGCAAATCGCCTCCTCGCTTGCAGAGCTCACGGCGAGTGGTGTCAAAACTTATTTTATGCCGGGTAATCGTGATTTTTTAATGGGGCAGCGTTTTATCAAGAAAGCGGGATGCCAATTACTGACTGATCCCACCTTAATAACACTTTACGGCATACCGACGCTACTGACACACGGCGATAGTTTATGTACGCTGGATAAAAGCTATATGGCTTTCCGACGCCTGGCACGTACGCGTTTTTTACAATCTCTGTTTTCACAATTACCGCTGCTTCTACGCCAGAAAATTGCCCGTTACTTACGTGGAAAAGAGCACACCGGTATACCTAGCCATGATGCAAAATACGATGTAGTGATGAATGAAGTATTTAGAGAAGTGAAAAAGTCTTCAGCACAATGGATCATCCACGGACACACCCATCAGCCTTGTATCCAACTACTCCAAAACACAACCGAAAATTCAAATGCTAAGCGTATAAAGCGCTTTGTATTAAGTGATTGGAGCACTACTCAAGGTAATGCGCTGATTGTTTTGCCCCATAGAGACTGTGGATTAATTTATTTCTCATAAGCGTTCTTTATTTAATTCTAAATGCGCATTTACCGAGTCAGGTAACAAGGATTTTAGCCCATTCTCTATGGGTTCAAAATGTGGAATCAAGACCGACTCATTCCAGGATTGTTCTTTAGAAAAAGGTGTTAACCCTGCAAGCATCATCAATAAAACAACCACTAAAATACCACGCGCTACACCAAAGATAATACCTAATATTCTATCGGTTCCACTTAATCCTGTATTGGAAACTAATTGACCAATTAGATAATTAATCAGCATACCTAATATTAATGTGGCTAAGAATAAGCCAACAAAGCTAACTACCAATCTTACTGAATCGGAATGAATCACATTCACTAACAATCCAGCGATATATTGATAAAAGATAAAGCTGACGATAATGGCCGCAACCCATATCACTAAAGAAACAATCTCGCGAACAAATCCGCGCATCACGCTAATTAACACCGACAGTGCAATAATGGCGATAATTGTATAGTCGATCCAATTGAACGTAGACATGTTAAAAATCCAGTTTGTCAAAGAAAATATTTATGAATTAATGTGACTGCTTTGCTCATTGTTCTCTCCTGATATTTTTATTTTATCATTTAAATGGGTTTTCACCAGCTTAAGTCATCATTTCGTCATTATGAGCCTTGATACAGATCATCCAAGGTAAAAACCGAATGCAAACGATAACCCTTTGCTTCTAAAGCTTCTCTTCCACCTTCTTGTCTATCCACTAATACCACCACATCGGTCACTTGCAAACCTTGTTGCTGTAACACATCAATAGTCTTAATAACACTACCACCCGTCGTCACCACATCTTCTATGACTAAACAATTTTGACCTTTTTTAAAAATACCTTCGACTTGTTTTTTTGTGCCATATTCTTTTGCTTCTTTACGACAAATTACCATCGGTAAATCTTGATCTAAAGAAATACAAGTGGCTATCGGTAAAGCCGTATAGGGAACACCACATAACAATGTGGTTTGCAGATTTTTTACTCTATCCCATAGTGCACAAGATAGCTCGCGCAACAATTTGGGATAGGCAATAATAGGACGTAAATCAATATAAACAGGAGAAGTTTTACCACTACGCAGTGTAAATTCACCAAATTTAATGGTATTAATCTCTGTTAATGCTCGGAGGAGTTCTTGTTTTTTATTCATCATATTCCTATATCGTCGTCCCGCGGCCTGACCGCGGGATCCAGAAAAACAAAGTATTTTTACAAAGATTAATAGTAAATTCTAGCTTCCCTTGGACCCTGGCGTTCGCCAGGGCGACGAGTTTTTCTATGTCGTAATGTCAAGGAATTCTTGTTTTTTATTCATAAAAAAAATCATCGTCATGGCGAGCGAATGTAATGAGCGTGGCCATCCAGTTAAGGTATTTCTGGATTGCCGCGCGCTCCGCGCTCGCAATGACGAGTAAGTAATTACCCTATTGTTTCATCAAGAATTTCTTCTTCTATTCGTTCCAAACCGACCAATGTCTCGCCTTGATTTAACCGAATCAAACGCACGCCTTGCGAGTGTCGTCCCGCACTACGAATTTCTTCTACACGCGTACGTACTAAAGTCGCTTTATTGGTGATTAGCATAACTTCATCTTCAGGAAATACCTGAACAGCCGCTACGACATTACCATTGCGTTCGGTTATTTTAAGTGCCACCACACCACTACCACCGCGACCCGTCAAACGATGATCGTCTATTGGCGTACGTTTGCCATAGCCCTGGCTTGTTGCCGTTAATATCTGCCCATCGGGTTTAGCAATAATCAATGAGATAACGCGTTGTCCCTCTTGTAATTTAACGCCTCTAACTCCACATGCCGTACGTCCCATCGCGCGTACTTTACTTTCATTAAAACGAATCACTTTCCCTGCATCGGTAAACAATAAGACATCTTGATGCCCATCCGTTAATGCAACACCTACTAGACGATCACCTTCGCGCAAATCAATCGCAATAATACCGTCATTTCGTGGCCGTGAAAAATCAATCAAACTAGTTTTCTTGACGGTCCCATTCGCGGTCGCCATAAAAATAGCTTGCTCAGGATCAAAATGATGCACCGCCAATACCGCATGAATACGTTCATCCGTATTCAAACTTAATAGGTTAACAATGGGCCTTCCTTTCGCGGCTCGACTTCCTTCCGGTAATTTATACACTTTAAGCCAATGCACTTTACCCAAACTTGAGAAACACAATAAAGTAGCATGTGTATTCGCAATCAATAGATGCTCTATAAAATCTTCTTCTTTGACATCACCGGAAGATTTTCCTCTGCCACCACGCCGTTGTGCTTGATACACATCTAATGCTTGACGTTTGATATAACCATCGTGTGATAGTGTCACAACGACATCTTCAGATGGGATTAAATCTTCTTCATTAATTTCTGCATCCACCGTGACAATTTCAGTACGACGTGCATCTAAAAACTCTTCTCTGACCGCACATAACTCTTCACGCACCACCTGACGCAAACGATCGGGGTTATTAAGAATTTCTAATAGATCATTGATCAGTGTTAACTGTTCACGGTATTCATTCAAGATTTTATCTTGTTCTAATCCTGTTAAACGGTGTAAACGCAAATCTAAAATAGCTTGTGCTTGTTCGGGTGATAAGCGGTAACGTTGAGTTTCTGAGATAAGACCATACAGACTAAGTTCTTTTTCAGTTAGTCGTTTACCTTCGGATACAGGTACTTTGCGCAGCATCTCTGCGACCACGCCTAATTGCCAATCTTGCTGCAAGAGTTGTTGTTTGGCTGAACTAGGATCTTTAGCGGCTTTGATTAATGCGATCATAGGATCAATATTCGCTAAAGCAATCCCTAATCCTTCTAAGATATGGGCACGTTCACGCGCCTTACGTAAATCAAACAACGTGCGTCGTGTGACGACCTCGCGACGATGGGATAAAAATGCTTCGATGAATTGCTTCAGATTGAGTAGTGCCGGTCTGCCATCGACTAAGGCCACCATATTAATACCAAATGTCACTTGTAATTGTGTTTGCGAAAATAGATTATTCAACAGTACATCAGCATTTTCACCGCGTCGTACCTCAATCACTACGCGCATACCGTCTTTATCAGACTCATCACGTAACGCGGTAATGCCTTCGATGCGCTTTTCTTTGACTAATTCAGCAATTTTTTCTACTAATTTGGCTTTATTAACCTGAAAAGGAAGCTCGGTCACAATAATGCGCTGCTTATTAGTTTTTTCATCCAGTTCAAACTGCGTTCTGGCTCTAACAAATACGCGCCCTCTTCCAGTATGATAGGCCTCTACAATGCCTTTTCTGCCATAAATTAAGCCTGCCGTTGGGAAATCCGGCCCTTTTATCAAGTTGATTAAATGGTCAATGCTCAACTCAGGGTCACCGATCATTGCCAAACATGCATCAATGACCTCACCCAGATTATGCGGCGGAATATTCGTCGCCATCCCTACCGCGATACCAGAAGAACCATTCACCAATAAATTAGGTATACGAGTAGGTAATACGACGGGAATCTGCTCGGTTCCATCATAGTTCGGTGCAAAATCAACCGTGTCTTTGTCTAAATCCGCGAGTAAGGCATGCGCTAGCTTTGACATACGAATTTCGGTATATCGCATCGCCGCAGCAGAATCGCCGTCTATGGAACCAAAGTTACCTTGCCCATCGATCAAGACTGAGCACAGCGAAAAAATTTGCGCCATACGTACAATCGCATCATAGACCGCCCCATCACCATGTGGATGATACTTACCAATCACATCCCCTACCACACGCGCTGATTTTTTATAGGGCTTATTCCAATCATTCCCCAGCTCGCTCATGGCAAATAAAATACGTCGGTGAACAGGCTTTAAGCCATCACGAACGTCAGGTAAGGCACGACCAACGATAACGCTCATCGCATAAGACAGATAAGACTGCTTAAGCTCTTTTTCAATCGTGACAGGAATAATTTCGTTGGCTACTACTGACTCAGTCATAAAAACCCATTCATACACAAAATAAGCTGAATATTACCATAAATAGGGGGCAATCGGCAGCTTAATCTTCATCGAAAAACAAAGAAAAAAGGCGTTATTCAGGATGAAAGCAAGGGGTATAAACGCTAGCAATAAAGAGGCCAAAGCAACGCTCCAACCTCTTTTTATCTCCCAAACAGCGAGCCCCGCTGTCTTCTTAGCGTGATGGCTTATTGAGCAGCTTTAGCAGCAGCAGCGGCAGCATCTGCAGCGGATTTAGCGGCAGCAGCGGCAGCATCCTTGTCAGTCGCTGGTGTTGCTGGCATCACTGGTGTTGCTGGCGTTGTTACACCAGCCGCTGGCTGCGTTGTATCCGTTGTCGCAGAAGGGGGTGTTTGTGTTGGCTCCGCCGTTGTTGGGTTAACGGGTACAGTCCCATTAACCGGCGCTGGATTCGTTATTTGGTCTTGGATAGGCAATGCTGTATCCATTTGATCGCCTTGCTTATCAGAAGACTGGTGACCACAACCGGCTAAGGCTACTGTCAACAGCATTGAAACCCATAACTTCTTATACATAAGCAAAATTCCCCATCTAAGTAGTGCATAATAGCGTTAAGAAAAAGCTTGTCAGTAGACGACCCTCTTTCCAAACGATGTCATACTCATGACAGGACTCGGAAAAAGGCTTAAGTCTCAGGACTGATATAAAACCACCCCCTGACAAAACCCTAAAACCTCATAGTGAGGCCAGAGTAAGCATAGCAAAATTTTCAGTAAAACAAAATCTCCCCTTTTGCTACACCCAAACCCTGCAGTGCGCCTCGTTTAGACCCCTTTAAGCTGGTTGCTAAGCTACTAAATACTGTTATAATGCCCCTAGATTTAGTTTTTTGTAAGCCAATATGGGACTACCCGCTGTGGGCTTACTTAATTAAGAGAGGCAAAGCGAACGATAAAAATCAACGCTTTGTAAGCCTAAACTAAAGCAAAAGGCTTTAGTTTTTTATTGAAATTTAGGTGGGGGGACACCCATAAAAAACCCCAAAATTATTAAAGAATTGATTTGGCTTCTAAGTTTGTAGTCACTATTCTCCGCTGCGGTTTTTTTAGAACATGGTTGATACCCCTGCTTTTTAAAGCACACGATAACGGTATTGACCTTATACAATAGATTGTATCGTTCAGCAAAACCTAAGCGTTGAGAACACATTAGAGACAAACTGATAACGTGTTGAAAACAGAATTTTAAAACCGATGCTACCCGTCGATAAAAGACAAAATAACTTATGCAAATGCAAAGAATAACGTTAACCCACTGTAAATCTATGTGGGTTAAGCGGCCATTATTTCAAACTGCACTCGTTTTAGTTTTAATTTGTTTTAATTGTATATTCGCACGTTGACAAAGAATACAAGCTTAGTTGAACCTTTTATCCCTATAGGATTCAACGATGCGTAGTGAAAAAAATCGAATATTAATTAATGCCACTCAAGCAGGAGAAATCCGAGTGGCCTTGTTAGAAGAAAATAAACTTTCCGACTTAGATATTGAATATACTGGCCAAGAGCAAAAAAAATCCAATATCTACAAAGGAAAAATTAGTCGTATTGAGCCCAGCTTAGAGGCTGCCTTCATCGACTATGGCGCTGATCGCCATGGTTTTCTCCCCTTCAAAGAAATTGCCCCCTCCTACTTTAAATCAAAAAATAATGATCAAGCGATTAAAAGTTCGCTGAAAGTAGGTCAGGAAATGATGGTACAAATAGAAAAAGAGGAGCGTGGTAATAAAGGCGCTGCCTTGACAACCTACATCACATTACCTGGTAGCTACTTAGTATTGATGCCGAATAATCCGGGTGCCGGCGGTATTTCTCGTCGTATCGAAGGTGAAGAACGACGCACTATGCAGGACTTATTAAGTCAATTGGCTGTTCCTGATGAAATGGGACTCATTCTACGCACAGCCGGTGTAGGACGCGATCTAACCGAACTACAAAATGATTTTGGTTTATTGCTTAAACAATGGGAAGCCATACAAAATGCATTTCATGAGCGTTCGGCGCCTTTTTTAATTTTTCAAGAAGGCGATCTGATTACCCGTTCTATACGTGATTATCTGCGACGTGATATTGATGAAATCATTATCGATGACAAAAAAATCTATGAAAAAATAAGACAATACATCGAGCAAATCCGCCCTGACTTTTTATCGCGTATTACACTTTATCAAAATCCAACACCACTTTTTCTACAGTTTAATATAGAAGAAGCGGCTGAATCGGCCTTTCAACGTGAAATACGTTTAGCTTCTGGCGGCACTATTGTGATTGATCGCGCTGAAGCGTTAGTCGCTATCGATATTAACTCTGGTCGTTCTACCAAAAATGGCGATATCGAAGAAACCGCCATCAAAACTAATTTAGAAGCCGCTAAAGAAATTGCGCATCAATTACGTGTACGTGATTTAGGCGGATTAATTGTTATCGATTTCATCGATATGAATTCTGAAGATAACAAACGCAAAGTTGAAAACTGTTTGCGTGAAGCCACTAAAAAAGATCGCGCACGTATTCAGATAGGACGTATTTCAGCGTTTGGATTATTAGAAATGTCTCGCCAACGTTTACGTCACTCCTTAGGCAAAGCAAATGAAACACTTTGTTCGCATTGTAGCGGACAAGGGACTGTACGAAGCGTTGAGTCATTAGCCTTATCGCTGATTCGCTTAATTGAAAAAGAAGCCTTAAAGAAATCAACACAACAAGTACGAGTAGAATTGCCGGTTGATATGGCTACCTATCTCATCAATGAGAAACGAGCTGCCATCAATCAAATCGAACAACGTTATCAAATCACGTTGCTTCTTATTCCTAATCCTTATTGGCAATCGCCTCAATACAAAATCAATACATTAACCAAAAATACAGGCGATAAAGACAGCGACAGCAGTCATTCAACCAGTTACGAGTTACTAGAAAATAGGACACGTACTGATGTTTCGATGCCGTATGCTTCACCGGCTACTCGTCAGCCTGAAGTACCCGCTGTAAAATCGATTGTTCTACCTCACAACAAAAACAAATCTAAAACGCAATTGGGTCTATTAAGTCGTCTACTTTCCATGCTCGGCGATTTAACTAAGCCTAAAAAAACCGCACCAGTGGTTACCGCTCAGCCCGCTAAAAAAGCAGAACATCATACAACAAGGCCACATCAGGAACGACGTTACGGAAAAACAAATAGAAATAATAATAACAACCGAAATCGTCCTAGAAGAGAACGTGGACAAGGTAATCGTTACCCAACAGCCAATCCATCCACGCGATATGAACAGCAAACACAAACCAAGCTTTCTGCTATAGAAAGAAACGAAAGAAATGCTCAACCTAAAAAAAACTCACCTGAGCGCCGCATGCTTCCTATTGAGGAAACTCAAACCGTAACAAAACAACAGCTGACCACGCCATCGCCATCGGCGCCTAGAAAGCCGATTGAAGCAGTAGAAAAACCAAATATTGCTGCTGTTCCTCAAGTAGTACCCACACAAACACAGGCTATAGCTACCCATCCAAAACCAGTGAATCCTACTACAGGTGAAAAAACAGAAAATAAAACGCCTGTTAATACCGCGCTGCGATCACATAGACGAAATCCGCGACGTTATGGCGGAGAACCTAAATTACGCCACCGTAACTATGCGTTTGAAGATCAATCTTCTGATAAACATAAATAGCTAATCTTCTAAGAAATTACCGTCATTGCGAACACCGCAGGTGTGAAGCAATCTAGAAAAATATGCCACTGGTTTGCCACGCACTTCGCTGTCATTGCGAGCGGAAGCGTGGCAATGGCAAGATGATTAGCCATTCTAATTTAAATTATTATTTAAAAAGTGCTAACATTTATCATCTAAAAAAATGGACGATAAAATCAGCAATGCCGCATTATAAAAATCTAAATAATTTTATAAAAAATAACCAAAAAAATACCTTATTCTCTTCGCATGCTACGCATTTTGTAAAAAAAATTAAACACTCAAAAATCAAAAGCAGCTGGGTTCTTAAAGAAATCCTACCTCCCACTAGAAATCCTACGACAGAAATATTAAAAAGAGCGGAATCTGAAGCGATAGAAGAAACGGTTGCTCAAGAATTTTTTCGTCTACTCTACCCCGCCTCACCTAAAACACGTTGGGCAAAAGAAACACGCCAAGGCCCTGATCGCTATTGCGTGCTATCAAAAGAAGTAGAAGGCTTTGATTCCTCTTTTTTATCCAATCCTAATCTTTATAATGCCATTGAAGATGGCTCTATGAGAGGCTTTTCGACAGTGTTGCTTATTGCATTACTTCTTAGAGAAGCTGATTTAAATAATAATAATATTGCTATCGACGCAAAAGGTAATATTGTAAAAATTGATGGCGGCTTATGCTTTGCTCATCTTAAAGAAAACCATTTTGCATTATTTAATATTAAAAAAATAAATTTTACACACGCCGATATCGAATCCCTACCCGGACTATGTACCTATAGACCTTTCAATTGGGTTGATTTAACGATGTGGAAAAAGGGAAAGAGTACTCAAGAAAACCCAAGTACTGCGCTACACCCACCGAAAAAAGCTCCACCGCGCTTCAAACAGGAACTATACAAAACCATCACACTTATTTGCTTGTTACCTCACGATCTTATCTATTCTTTCACGGCGGTCTATAGTCCGGATCCAAAAAAAGCGCAAAGCTTAGCGATTGACATTATTAAACAAATAAAAAAACTTGAAAATATCGCGGCTCAAATGCCCGATTTTTTAGAGTATAGAACCAGTATAAAAGCAGAACAGGATATAATTGATTACACACTCTATTTAAAGACCTTCAATACGATGGGTAAATCCAATCTATTGGATAAAACTAAGCATACAAGTCATATTGATGTTTTAGACATTATCTTTACCCGATCTATAAAAAACTATCTACCGATTAAAAATCTTTACCATCAACTGGAGCACATCCAGAATCTATCTAATCCAAATGTCAACGCGCTCATTGAGCCATTAAAAAATGAAATCGCCGTCTGTCTCACCTGTCCTTCGTACTTAAATCGTCAGATAGTTTATAAAATGCTCTGCGATACTAGAGATAAAATGTTAAGCCTTAATTCAGCAAAAAGAACTCTAACTACTTTTTCTATCAATTCACTGATCCATCATCTCAAGCATTTAGAAAATATAACCTGTACATCTAGAAATAGAAGCCATGCTATAGCCGAAGATAGCTCACCTACAGGGGCAAAAAAGAGAAAAACAATCAATTTTTCTGATAGCATCAATACGGCGAATGATAGCCAAGAAAATTTACCCCTATTAAAAAAACATTTAATTAATTAGATAAGCAATAAAAAATTTACTTCTTTGATTTTTTCTTAGCTTGTCTTGCCTGGGCATAAGCAATAGCGATCGCCTGCTTTTGCGGTTTACCCGCTTTAATTTCGCGTTTAATATTCTCTGCAAAGCCTTTTTTAGTGGCTGCTTTTTTACCTTTAATGAGAGGCATCCCTATAAGCTCCTTTGACTAAATTATTCATAAACATTTAGTCAATAAATGCAACTGGTGTTGTCCCTAGATTTCTAAATGTAGCAATACAAGTTCTTTCTTACCTTCACAAGAATAAACTTGTATTAGCTTGTTGACCTAATGCTTGCTGATCCAAAAACTTCAACTCTCTCAAACAATCCGATCATTTTGTCAACTTAAATGAAGACGCCCCGCCCTAACGGAACCATGAACCTCATCCTCTGTAGTACACGCTGCTGTCCCAGCTGGAGCAGAAGTAAGATTAGATGTAAAAAACCCATGCCCATCTTTTTCTCCTTTAAGTGCTTTCTTGCGTTTTCGTTCACTATATCTACTAAAAATATCGACCAAACGGAATAACGAAATACTCGGATTAAGATAATAAACAGTACCAAACCCAACAAAGCGACTATGCTTTGCCATAGACAACAAAGTACAATTAACACACATTGAATAGTCTCTCGTGGTCGTTCTAAAAAAACGCTATCCTGTAAGGGCATGCATGTGAGTTAGTTGTTTTTCTAAAAATGGTTTTAGTGCATGAATTTTGACAAAGGGCATGGCTTTTGCCTCTTCTTTTAATCGAGGCACCATCGATTCGTGACAAAAATACCAAACTTCTTGTAGGGTAAATTGGGTCGCATAAGTTTTTAATATGTCGTCTAAACGTTGTCTGCTTTTAGAGGAAAGCTCTACTTCAATAGCAGCCTGTTTTCCATCGGCAAACACTAATATCCCATCTGGTAAATGGCCTTCTTTGCCCACGCCTAATTTATACTTTTCATGTTTTAATTTTCGTTCGCTAATCCACGATGATTGTAAATAAAGAAAAGCTAATCGTTCTTTATGTTTCTCGAAAGCGGAGCTTAAACACACCTTCCAAACATGTATTTCTGAACGAGAAATACATAACTGCCGAGGTGGCTTTTTCCATAGAAATTCATCCCTCTTCATAGAGTTGATTATTGAGAATCAATTCCCTTTTTTACTGCCTCTTTAGTAGCCTCTGCGACTTGGAGTAACGTTTGATAAAGCATTTCGGGCTTTTCAGACGATTCTGCTCGTAATGCCGTTCCTATATCTTGGCAAACTTGTTCCAAGCGACTCGCTCCACAATAACTTGCTCCACCCTTCCATTTATGCGCTAGGTTTTTAATCGCTGGCCAATCACTATTCTTATGGTACTGTTTAATCTCTTCTAACTCTTTACTCAGCTCACTTGCCAGTAAATCTAAACAATCTTTAACAGTTTCTTTCTTACCTAAAGTTTCAATCGCTTTTTTAATATCTAAAATAGGAAGATCCTGAATAGGAGCAGATTTTACAGACTCAGCGGGTTCATTATGAATAGCTGTTTGTGACTGTTGATGTGAAATAAAAGCTAATATCTCAGAGGCTTTTTTCAGTGTTAGTGGTTTATTGAATACCGCATTCATTCCATTTTCAAGGCAAAGCTACTTCTTTTCAGCTTCAACATGTGCTGTTAACCCAATAATCGGCACTGAAGGGTTGGGTTGCTTTTTCTTTAATCGAATACGTTGTGTTACGTCACAACCGTCTCCATCGGGCAATCCCATATCCATTAAAACAAGATCATAATGATTTTTTTCTATTTTTTCTAAAGCTGTTTTTCCATCAGGAGCAACATCTGTCTGGCAATCAAGTTTTGATAGCATATTGTGTGCTACATTGGCTGCTATCGTATTGTCTTCAACAATTAAAACGCGATTTCTATGAGAAGAAATAGCTGCTGCAGGAGTTAAAAGTTCATTAACCACGCTAGCCACGCTTATTTTCGGTAAAACAACGTTCCCTTTTAACTCTTCTACATTGGATTTATCCATTAATAATGGTTTTTGCAAAGGAATCAAACAAATAAATGTCGTACCCTTTCCTAGATCACTCTCAATATGAATTTCACCATGTAAGTCTTCGATAAATTGTTTAACCGTTGAAAGTCCTAAGCCCGTACCTGGAATACCCTGATAAGAAGGCATCAAGCGAGTAAAGCGTTTATAAACCTCACCATGTTTATCTTTAGGAATACCCATGCCTGTATCACTGACACGTAATTCAACAATGGCTTCACGTTTTTTATCTTCTATTAAACGCGCGCTGATGTTAATCGAACCTTTAGCGGTGTATTTTAAGGCATTAGTCAGTAACTCTAATATAATCTTTTGTATACGGACAGAATCGCCAAGCAAATAGGTCGGAATTGTCTGATCATAGTCTAAATTTAATTCTAAGCCTTTTACCAAGGCTTGCGATTTATTTAGACGTACAATTTGATCTAACGCTTCTTTTAAGTCAAATTTATGTTTCAAAACGGGAATTTCGCCTGTTTCCGCCTTAATATTTTCCAAAATTTTATCCAAAAATTCCAATAAGGCATCGCTCGATTGCACAAGCTCATCAACATATTTAGTCACTTTCTTTGGAATATCTGATTCCATTTGAATCAGATGTGCATTACCAACAATACCGCTTATGGGTGTCCGGATGTCATGACGCATGTTTTCCAGAAATTCTGTTTTGGCTTGACTAGCTATTTCTGCTTTTTCTTTGGCTAAAATAAGTGCTTGAGCATCCTTTTTCTTTTGAGTTATATCTACAGAAATTCCAATAACCCCTATAACCTCTTTACCTTTATCATCAAAGATCGGTTCTCGACTAGACATATAGTAAATTGGATTACCTTTCTCATCATATAAAGGTGGCTCTTCAATATTTAATTTTGGCACTCCTGTTTCCATCACTTCTCTATCATCCCGTTCAAAGGATTCCGCTTGGCCTTCTGTCCAACCTGCCAATTCGCCCATTTTTTTATAAGTGATCCCAATAAATTCATCGAGTGTTTTTAAACCTAATAATTTCAAAATATTATTATTACAGCCTTGTGTAATACAATTGCGATCAAGCCAATAAACATTGTTGGGCATGCAGCCAATTATTTTTTGATAATAATGGTGGATTTTTTCTGGGGTATCTAACTTTGAATCCAGTGAAAGAATATTGTTTTCATTGGTGAAAATTTTTTTCTTTTTCGTCATTGTCTATATCCAAATTGACAGGCTAGGAATTATCCTTTTTCAACAAGGCAAGCCTGAAACCCTCTGCTAATAAAGGACGAAGGCCATGCTAGTATTTCTCCCTTTATGATGCAAGCCCCTTATGGTACAGGGGCTAAGATATCATGAGAAATTGATCTTAGACTCACCATAAAAGGCGTAATTTATTTCAAAAAAATATGTTATTATTTTTGAAAATAATAATAATTTTAAGGCAAAAAATAATGTTTGTTGCATATACGAAAAATTCATCTACTTATAATCTCAGATCACGTTCTAAGGTTGATTTGAAACAAAATAATCCTCCTGTGGTTGAATTATCCATGAGATATATGACAGAGAAAGATTTAGAAATGGTAATGGGTTGGTGCAAAGAAGAAAAATGGAATATTGGAAAGTATGATGCCTCCTTTTACCACAAACTTGATCCTAAAGGCCATTTTCTTCTCCTGGAAAATGGCCAGCCTGTCGGTGCCATATCAATAATTAGATATAGTTCTCAGTTATTTACTATTGGACCCTTTATTGTAAAAAAAGAATATCGTAACAAAGGATATGGAGCAGAAATATGGCAATATGCAATGAGAGTTTTAGAAAAAAATCCTGACGCCACGGCTTACTTACATGCTGTTCCCCCACAAATACCACGCTATGCACGCTCTGGATTCAAAGAAAGCTTTCATATTCAGCGCTGGCAAAAAACTTCTACAGAAAATAGTGTTGCTAATAAAGATGCGATAAACGAAGGGATAAAAAATCTCAATACGGTTTCTTCTGAATCTATTATTGAATATGACCAAAGCATCTTTTCCGTATCAAGAAAGAAATTATTAACCGAATTCATGCAATGCCAACATGTGGCGGGGTTTGCATCAACGGACGATAGCGGGAAAGTAACAGGCCTTGGAATTATTCGCCCTTGTATAGAGGGGTTTAGAGTCGGCCCTCTGTACGCCGACCATATAGAGAATGCACAAAAATTATTCCGAGTCTTACTCGGTGCTGTAAATAATTCCACTGTATTTCTCGATGCACCTTCTCATAACCCTTATATTGAATCCTTTACTCAGCATTTTAATTTAAATCGAGTTCCTGAAGCGGACACGGTTGCTATGTTTAAAGGTGATGTACCGCCGTCTTTGCTTGAAAATAAACATAAAAACTATGCCATTTGCTCTCTTGAAATTGGTTAACTTAATATCACCTATTTTTTACAATGCAACAAAATAAAAAAAATAACACTTGCCTTATGCAGCTTGGCCAAGGTAGCAGTTTTCCTTACAAGCAAAATACCTCAGTCAATGAACTCCTCGAAACCCATGTTAAAACCACACCACATGCTGTGGCTGTACGTTTTAATCATCAATTTCTGAGCTACTACCAATTAAATTGCAAAGTTAATCAACTAGCCAATTATCTAATAAAAAAAGGACTCAGCAAAGGTCAAAAAGTCGCAATCCATTTTATGCCAAGCTTAGAGATGATTATCAGCATCCTAGCTATCCTCAAAACAGGAAATTGCTATATTCCTCTTGATATTAATTATCCCATTAACCGTCTAAATTTCATGCTCAAGGACTGCTCTGTTGCCTATTTACTAACCCAATCAGCACTGGTAGCAAATTTTAAAAATACGCCGGTTAAACACATCATCATTGACGAAAGCATGGAAGAAATTAATACACAAGCAAATCACTTTATTTCAATTAACGATCCTAATGAACTAGCTTATATTATTTATACATCAGGCAGTACAGGGGTACCTAATGGCGTTAAAATTCACCATAGAGCCATCAATAATCATATGTCATGGATGCAACATAAATTTCAGCTTACATCTAAAGATAAAATCTTACTAAAAACCCCTTTATCCTTTGACCCCTCTGTATGGGAAATATTTTTACCTTTTTATGTAGGTTGTGAATTAATTATCGCTCCTTTTGGATCTAATATTGATCCTAATTTATTGGTTAAAACCCTAATCCAAAATAAAGTAACCACACTGCAAGTAGTGCCTAGTTTCTTGAAAGAGTTACTTAAATTAGAACAGTTCGCTAGTTGTCATTCATTACGTCATGTATTTTGTGGGGGAGAGAGTCTACCCACGACAACAAAAAAACTTTTTTTTGAGCGTTTACACTGCCCATTACATAATCTTTATGGCCCGACGGAAGCTACGATTGATATCACATCCTATACTGTAACCGATACTGAATTTGATTTAACCACTAATATTATTGGCAAACCTATTTATAATACGAGTCTATACGTTATAAATACTGATAATGACCTTGTTGATGTAGGTGAAGAAGGTGAGCTTTACATTGCTAGTGACAGCCTCTCTTTAGGGTACCATAATCGCGATCAGCTAACTCAAGAAAGGTTTATCGACAACCCATTTGAACCAATAAAGTACCCGAAAATGTATAAAACGGGTGACATTGTACGTTGGTTAGCTCAAGGGGATTTGGAATATTTAGGGCGCAATAATGAGCAATTAAAAATTAATGGGGTAAGGATTGAACCTAATGAATTAATATCCGTTATCCTAAAGCAACCTTCTATTTCTGAGGCAATTGTTACTAAAAAAACAGATACTCATGGTTATGATAACCTCATCTGTTATCTCGTTCCTAAAGAAAACCAGAAATTAGACATCACACCAATCAAGTTGGCTTTGCAAAACATATTCCCGCATTATATGCTGCCAAAAGCTTATATTAAGATTACCGAAATACCACTGACACTTAATGGTAAAGTTGATACATCGTCACTCCCTGAACCAGATTTTAATAGTGATTTAAACGTTATTAATGTAGCTATTTCTACTAAAGAAGAAAAGCAATTACTTATCCTCTGGCAAGAGACTTTAGGAACAGCGCTGGTAAATCTCGAAGATAATTTTTTCGAGTGCGGAGGCAGCTCACTGCTTGCTCTGAAGCTACTATCTAAAATAAAAGAACAATTAGGGGTCGAGCTCTCAATAAAAGATATTTTTACCTACCCAAGTTTAAAACAACAAGCCCATCTTATTCAGTCCTTATGTAACAAGAATCCCAAGACTAAACCTTCTTCTAGTTCCCTTATTACTTTACAACCACAGGGTAACCAACCACCTCTTTTCTTAATCCACCCTATAGGCGGAACTATTTTCTGGTATTATTCATTAGCTAAATTATTAAAAAAAGACCGTCCCATCTATGCTTTTCAAGACCCTAGTATCGAGCTAGAAAAGCCAGTTTTTGAAAGCATTGAAGAAATCGCAAGCTTCTATTTAGAACAAATAAAACAAATACAACCTAATGGAAAATATCTAATAGGCGGTGCCTCTTTTGGCACAACCATTGCAGTAGAGATAGCCCATATACTCCATCAAGCAGGGGAAGAAGTTACGGCAATTGTTAGTTTAGATGGATGGGGTGTCTATCCTACCACCTTAAATGATGTTCAGTATTTTAAAAAATCAATGGAAAGGCAACATCAGATGTTGGAAACAGAGTTAAAAAAACTACAATTAACACAGCCTAAAAAATTATTGAGTATTCAATCGCAACGACTGGGACTATTATGGAAATATCAGGTAAAACGAATTACATGCCCTATGGCACTTTTTAAATCAAGTGAAATTTTACCTATCTTTAGGCCAATGGATGCGCCGATGAATCATTGGGAGAATTTCTGCGATAACAAAATAAACTCTTATTTAGTACCAGGCAATCATGAAACCATGTTTCAAAAGCCACATGTTGAAACTTTAGCTAATCTAATGGATGGCTATTTTGATGCCATGAAATAAAATCTCATCCTTACTAAAGGTTGATTGTTAATCATGAGAATGATTCATAAAAAAATAATTTGTATAGGGAAAGTTCAGTAAAATTTTAACTTTCCCTGTGTTTATATTATTGTCTCGTTACCACAGTGCTAAAAACTGAAACTAATCATCTCTTTAGAACCTAGTTTTTTTGCCCATTGCTGATACTCATCCCTAATTTGAGTTGACTTTTGTGTAATATGCCGCAAAGATTGGATGAAATCGTCTATCTCAAGCTCTGAAAAAAATAACTGCTCTTTCCCTTCTATAAGTTCTTTTAACTGTTTTAACAAAATTTTAAATTGGTAATAAAATTTTCTTTGGTATCCTGGAACTAAAAAACATTTTTCCATAACCTCTACAAGATTTTTTTCCAAAATAGGTTTAACTAAAACTTTATCCGCACCTAAGTCTAAATATTTTTTCGCTTGTAAATCACCATGCGCGCTACAAACAATCAACGGTGTTGCTTGGTTAAGTTCACACATACGCGCCGCCTGTATAACCGCTTCACCCGACTGATCGGGTAAGCCCAAATCAGTTATAATTAGCGTATATGGTTTACTCTGTATAAGCTGAATGGCGGCGCTAGCTTTGTTAGCTACTTCAACCCGATAGTCTAGATTTGATAAATAATTACACAGTAAATACTCGCAAATATTATCGTCTTCTACCACTAAGGCTTCTTTTATTATTTGGTGATTTTCTATTATTTCTTGTTGTTCTTGTTGCTCCACTTTCATGTCCTTTGACTAAAATTTACTAGAAAAAGGATTATGAAACGTATAAAACATAAAAAACACCGTTATATAGCGCTATTATTATTTTATTGATATAATATATAGTGTGGATTATCATCATTAATAAAATTATTTAAAAAAATAATTCAAAGATAAATCAATTAAATTTTCTTATAAATTAGGTTATCGCTTATTAAAAAATGCCAACCATTCTTAACAGCGACTAATACTATTTTAGCTCTACTTGTACATTGAAGTATATAGTTCCGTTATAATCGTTGTTATTGTTCTAAGCCTAAGCTTTAAAGTATAGGCTATTTCTAATGCACTATGCCCTTTTATTACCCCTATAAATACTTGAGTTTGTCTTCGTGTTAAATTTTGATTATGATTTGCTCAATATCTAATTTCCCTTTTCTTTCAGAAATAGTAAAATTATCTACACAAATATTAAGCCCCACAATTCCAATCACCTCTTCTTTACGGTTATACATTTTTACTTTTGTTATTAAGAAATCATGAAATCCATTTTGGACTAGCACTGTTTCTTTATGGTTAATTTGTGGTTGATTAGACAATGCCTGCCTATCAGTTAAAATAAACGACTCTGCTGAGGGAGCCCAAATTAAATCATAATCAGATTTTCCTTGTAGTTGTTTAGGAGAATCAACGCCAGCATACATGGCGGTTGAATCACTACACTCTGAGGCTATGTATCTAAGATTAAGGTCTTTAGCAAAATAGTTATGATTTGGCATCCTGTTTAAAAAATCATCTTTTTTTACTTCTTGCAACCCCCCGCCATCTTTACCGATATCCTTGGTCATAACCCCTCCTGATTGATATTAGAATAATAGTTTTTATAAAGTTAGGTTGCTTGTCTTCACAGCGAATCGGATCAAGTCTTTAAATCTGGCTTGTGGCATAAATATTTATCCTGTTATTTTTTATGGAAACATAGTTTTTACTTAGAATAGGTATCATCCGTTTCCTCTAAATTAATAGATCGAATAAATAACTGTTTTGGAGGAAAATAACCCATATGAGTTAATCTATAAACAGCATGATCGGCATTCTTTACATTTAGCGTTTTAAATAAATACGACCTTTTTTGCCGAAGATTCGCTGAATTACTATTTAATGATCGTGCAGAGGCTTTTGTTTCTATTCCACAAGCTGCATCATAGAGCAATCGGATATCCTTCTCTGATATGGCAGGCGCTAAAAGAATTGACAGACCTAAATATATATTTGAAAGATAATTTCTAGCCTTTAAAATATCTTCAGCAGTTGGATTATGGACACCTTCGGTAAGCAGCATAACGTAGGCTGCCGCCTCATAATAAGACTCTTCTATCGCGGCTAACTTGAATTTAGCTTTCTTTCGTTTTGTTGTGCTATTAGCCATTCTCAACTCCTGAACAGTTGATCATTGGTAAGTGTTAATGTTGTTAACACGGTAAGCGCGATTCTCTGCGCTTTTTTCTTTAGTGTTGGATTTATTTTAATCAAAATAGGATTATTTAAAATATTCACAGATGTGATCTGAAAAAACTTTAAAAATAGATAAATTTTTATGCTCACATATGTGATATTAAATTTGATTCGATAAGATGATCGATATAAGCTTGGTACAAGCATGATGCTCGACTCCTAATTACGGTTAGTTGTTGAGATAAGTGCCAGACAGCAGCAGTGTTAGCGCATTGTCGCTGTCACCCCTAACGGGGTTGGCGGGTTTGGATTTAAATATGCCCCTCAACTTAAGTTGAGGGGTGTTATTATTTAATCCCTCTCTTCTAGCAATAGACTGAAATAATCTTTATAAAGTTGGTTTAGTTTCCTTTTACGACGGATTAACTCGATCACGATTGCTTCTATTCTAATCAACCCTTTAGAGTAAAGTTTATACAGATCCTTAATATCTATTAGAGCGATGTCGCCATTTTTTGATAATTTATCGCTAGATTTAGACTTTACTTGAGCATGAAATAAGAGATTAGTCGCTTCATCCCTAAGCTCTTGTAATTGCCGAATTAAACATTTGATTTGAAATAGATAATCACAGGCAGGTTGTTTCAGATGGACTAATTGATTTAAACTGACGTTTGCGGTCATAACTAGCTCCTTAGCAAGATTAAGGTTGTTGGTTGTGTTTGTCCTCAAGGTCTGATTCACCTTGGGGGACGCTTGATACTTTTTCGTAACTCACACGAGCAATATAGCTCGCATCGTCAATACTTTAAATGTTAGTTATAATGCTCTTTTTTTAGACCTCTCCGGATAATCATTTATGAAGAAGCAAGCCTTTAAAAGTAGTAATGCTAAAGATGAAATAGTTAGACTTTGTTTCGATACGCCAATATCTTTAAGAAAAGCTTTGAAGTTACAAGCAGCTCGCGATGATAAAGAAATGAAAGAAGCTTTACATGAGTTAATACAAGGATATGTAGACGGCAAATTTAAACTTAAATAAATAGCGTAATCATTATTGAAGAATTTTTTTAACTTGCCTGTACTGAATTTTGGAGCTAAATCCAAGTGAGTTTGAAATAAAAACATCTTCCTTCCTCTAACTTTGTCTAAATTGAGACGGAGTTTTTGTTTAAAATATTCATCTTGTTTAATTTCAAATAAATCAGTTCTTTGCCCTTGACGATTTCCAATATATTTTTCTAATGCAATCCCTATTGCTGCACGTTCGCTTATTAAAAAAGTCTTTACTAAATCTTCAGTTATATAATTCCCTTCAGCCAAATTTTGCAGAGAAAACTTCCAGCAAGGGATTGTTTTTTTATTTTTTTCTTGGTAAATAAAAAAACTTTTGTGACCGAATATAAGTGTATAATCTTCATTAATGCAGGGTGGTCTATTTATCTTTAAAAAATTCTCTTTATTTTTTAAAGGTTTTAAGTTGGCGGATACATGAATACGACTAGTCAATACATGAATTAATTCACAAGGATAAAACCCCACTTCTTTAAGTGATAAGCAGAGATTTTTTAAACGATAAGCAATTTTAAAAGAGACCAAATCCTTCCAATCCACTTCCCCACGCATCATCCAAACTAAATGTAATGCGAATTTCAGAAGTATTTCACTACGACCACGATACCAATCACTAACACTTTGTTGTGGAATTCCTAAAGCTTCCGCAACCTTTGTTGTTGAACCGAAGTGAGCAATTACTTTTCTTAATGAATTGATGAGCATTATTGATATCCGCTCCTTATCATTATTTTTATGTAAAAGCATTTTATATAAATTACCTACGACATATGTCGTAGGTAAATTCGATAACCTGATAAAGATGGAGCGATAAAAATAAACCTGGTTTAAATAAAAAATTAATAAGGGGATTAAGAATGCAACCGCGACTAATTCGATTACGTGATGCACCAAATTATTTGGGAATGGATCGCCATCGGTTTAATGAAGAAGTGAGACCTTATTTAATGGTAGTGCCAATCGGAGAGATAGGTATTGCTTTTGATCGACTTGATTTAGATGCATGGGTGGACGATTATAAGCAGTGTAAGGGTCGTCCTCCATTAAAGGGGAGACCACAATGGGAAGAAAAAAAATGCCTGGGCTCGTTAAACGTGGGAACATTTGGCACATTAACAAGAAAGTCAACGGACGCCGAATTTCAGAAAGTACTGGAGCAAGCACTCTCAAAGAAGCCGAATGTTTCTTAGTAATGCGCTTAGAGCAAATTCGACAAGCTAGTATTTATGGAATAAGACCAAAGCGGACTTTCCGTGAGGCAACTATTGAGTATTTGCGAAGCAATGCGGATAAAGTAAGTTTAAGCACGGATGCTATTTATATAAAAATGTTAGATGAATATATTGGACATCTACCTATCGAATCTATCCATATGAACAGTCTCAAAGAATTTATTAAAGAACGTGAAAAATCTGGTGCGAAAACAAGGACTATCAACTATGCGCTACAGATTGTACGTCGTATCTTGAGGTTGGCTGCGGATGATTGGAAAGATGAAAATAATCTAACTTGGTTACAAATTGCACCTAAAATAAAGTTGCTCAAAGAAAAAGATAAGCGAGAACCCTATCCACTTCAAGTAGATGAGGAAACCCGCTTATTTAACGAGTTACCTCAACATTTAAAACAAATGGCCATTTTTGCAGTTAATACGGGCTGCCGTAGTCATGAAATCTGTCATCTTAAATGGAAATGGGAAATTAAAATACCCGAAGGATCCGTTTTTATGATTCCTGCAGAAGAAGTAAAAAAACCGTGAAGAAAGGCTAGTTGTCTTAAATAGAATGGCTTTGAACGTAATTGAGTCGGTGCGAGGAAATCACCCAGAATATGTTTTTGCTTTTAAAGGAAAACCAATAACACGGATATTAAATTCAGCCTGGAAAAAAGCACGAATCAGAGCAAAATTATCCCAAGTCAGGGTTCATGACCTCAAGCACACATTTGGACATCGACTACGCTCAGCGGAAGTGAGCTTTGAAGATAGGCAAATTTTACTAGGGCATAAAACTAAAAGTGTCACTACTCATTATTCGGCGGCAACATTAGGTAATCTAATTCGAGCAGCGAATAAAGTATGTGAAATAGGAAAGCATTCAATGGTACTGAGAAGGAGGCTCAGTCATTAAAAAAGAAAACTGAGTCGCGCAAAAGTCGCGCAAGGGCTTTATAGAGTTGACAGTATTTGACCTGACCCCTTAGAATGACGGGCTTCGGGGCTATAGCTCAGCTGGTAGAGCGCTTGCATGGCATGTAAGAGGTCAGCGGTTCGATCCCGCTTAGCTCCACCAATTAATTCAAACACCTACACCAATTTCCAATCTTTTAAAAAATCCCTTACGCGACTTGGAGACGGCCTTCAGTACAAATTAAGATAACCTTGTCAACACCTCGTGCCATACAAAGTCCTTATAGAAATTAAAAATAAAAGCGAAAATTTAAGTAATATTAATAACATTGCTTTATTAGCTCAACATCTTGTAATAGATAAAATTCTTCGCATCAATTATGCTCTACTTTTAATAACCATAAACATATAAATATTCGGAGTTAAAAATGAAATGTTCTAGTTTATTTATAAGCAGTTTATTTTTTTTATTTATTATTTCACCTGGTTTTGCCACTACCTGCCCCTCTCCCGAAAAAGTTCATTCAGCAATTGAAAAATTTGAAGTTTATTTAAATGGGGGATCCACGAACAAGGGAACAAACTTCATGAATAAAAATATAAACTCTAAAAATAAAATTCTATTTTATTTTGGTTCTTTAGAAAGTTTTAAGGGTGCTTTTTATCAAGAAAAGACTAAAGATATAAAAAAATCCTCATTAACTTGTACGTATATATTTTATGATCATAATTATTTTAATTTAAAGTTACGCGATATAGATGCGGATGCTGTAGATGTAACTAAATTTAATAAGAAATACTGGAAGAATTTTTATGGACCCGGTCTATATAGTTGTGAAAATAACGTTAGTACAAATAATTGTAAATTTACGTTAAAGAATGAATGAAGAAAAAGCGTCTTTTTAAAATTGCCGTATAAAGTAGCTATTATTTTGAAAAAATATATTCCATACTATTGAATGATAAAAAAGAGAGCGCTTAATACGCTCTCTTTTTGTCTCTCACAACAAAACAACCCTATTATCTACCTCGGTAAATTGCTGTTGAATCGATGTCGCATTCATCATCGTGCTATTCATCGCATTTACGGGTAAATATATAGGAGTAGCTTGAGATATCGCTTTAAAAAAACCTTTGTCTAATACCCGCTTTAAATCCAATTTCTTGCTTAGCAGCATAAGATAATAACGCTGTATTTATAGACCAAGGGCTTGAATCTTCAGAGACGCTTTCCTTTTGCATACTTTGTACATCACTTTGCTTATCCCCACTGTTAGTGTTCAAAGCAGTATCCATCATCAGTTCAAACTCTGCTTACAAGGCTTTTAAATTTTCTGTCATAGCCGTCACATCGTCTAAGCTCACTTAGGGTTTTTGTTGTAAAGATTGATACTCTTTTTTTCTATCGTCTAAGATATGCTGAACCCAGCGTAATTCGCCTTCTGTTTATAAAATAATTAAGGAATAAAAATCACAATGGTAGGATTCAAACAAAGCTTTGCACATTTTTTGCGTACGGGTCATTTTATTTCAGACAATACACCGGTAACCTCTCAGCAATTAAAAGTAATTACGGATTACATGGAAGCAAATCCAACCTTGCTTGACGCAATTTCACCTCACCAATCTGTCAGGCTCGTAAAAACTCCGGTGAATGGTAAAGTCAGCGAGAAAGATTGTCCTCACTGTCCAAAAAGTATGGAAGTGGAATTAAAAGAAGCAGAAAAAGAATTGCAAGAAAAACTTAAAGCCTGTGAAGAAAAATTAGAGCAATTCTATTAATCGGTAGAACAACGGCTTTTACTGTTTGGAGCACACGCGCCATCCTCGGCAACCACATTAAAAGTCGAAACCCCTGAAAATAAAGAAGAGGGTAAAACCCTCCGCTTTACTTAAACCAAGGCTTTTTCCATACGCGCTAATACTTCTTTTTTACCTAGCAAGTGCAAAGTTACATTAATAGGCGGGGATACAGAAGTCCCCGTTACCACCAGGCGCAAAGCGGGCGCTAATTTACCTAATTTTAATGAAAACTGCGCTGCGGTTTCAACCAATGCATGATGTAATGATTCATTCGTCCAATCATTAAGTTGTATAAACTGAGCTTGGAGCGCCTTTAATGCCGATAAAATATCCGCAGGAAATGTTTGCGGCACAGAAAAATCCGCTTCATAAAAAAACCGACTTTTTTCCGCCATTTCGCGTAGCGTTTTAACACGCTCACGCTGCAACATCACCACATCCTGTAAATCAGGTGAATCTTTGCCTTGTGTATTAATCCCTAATTGCTGCATTTCTTTTTCCAATAACTGGGTTATTTGTTTAGGATCATCGGTTTTTAAATAATGTTGGTTGAGCCAACTTAATTTATCCGGATTAATCGCCGCCGGCGACTTATTTAAATCCGCTATATCAAAAAAGTTGATTATTTCTTCGCGCGAAAAAATTTCTTGATCGCCGTGTGACCAACCTAATCGGACTAAATAATTTAATAAGGCATCTGCTAAATAACCTTCTTCTCGATATTCCAATACGTTCGCCGCACCTTGCCGCTTGCTGAGTTTTTTTCCATCCGGGCCTAAGATCATGGGCACATGCGCATAGATGGGTAAATGTGCGCCGAGTGCCAGCAATAAATTAATTTGTCGCGGCGTATTATTCAGATGATCGTCACCACGAATAACATGGGTAATCTGCATATCCCAATCGTCTACTACCACGGTAAAATTATAGGTGGGTGAACCATCGCTTCGCGCAATAATTAAATCATCCAGCTCTTGGTTTTGAAACCTCACATCGCCATGCACCTGATCCGCTACCACGACTTCGCCTTCTAATGGGTTACGAAAACGAATCACAAACGGTTGATTAGCGATCACGGTTTTACGGTCTCTACAATGACCATCGTAGCGTGGTTTTTTTTGCTGCTGGAGCTGTTCTTCACGCAACGCACTCAGCCGTTCTTTAGAGCAATAGCAACGATAGGCTTTATCTTCGCTGAGTAATTGATTTAATACCGCTTGATAACGTGCTAAACGTTGGCTTTGATAAAAAGGACCTTCATCCCAGCTTAAACCTAACCAGTGTAATCCTTCTAAAATAATATCAACTGCTTCGGGTGTTGAACGCTCTAAATCCGTATCTTCTATACGTAATATAAATTCTCCATTTTTTTTTTTTGCATATAACCAGCTATATAAGGCTGTTCTGACACCACCAATATGTAAATAACCGGTAGGACTGGGTGCGAAACGTGTACGAACTTTCATAACTTTCTCTACTTTCTCTTACTATTTTTATACTCACAGTCATTGGATTTTTGGCAAGGCGCCGTGAAAATCGAGCAACCTTCGTTCCTACAAAATATATGAGGATGGAAAGGTTAGCAAAAACGCCGACAAAAATCCAAGGGCGAAGTGGATTCAACAAAGGGACGAATATCACCCCTACCCTTACGAACAATTCTTGGCAGGCTATCCACTAAATCAACCACGGTACTTGGCTCTAAACCACAGGGTCCACCATCAATAATTAAATCAACCCGCTCGCCTAGCATATCACGCATGGCTTCAGGCTCTAATAAAGGCAAATCGGCACCGGGCAAAATCAAACTGCTACTGACCAGCGGCTGATCGATCATCTCTAACAGTGCATGCACAATTTTATTATTAGGAATACGTACCCCCACTGTTTTGCGCTTGGTATTCATGATGGTTTTAGAGACTTCCTGAGTAGCCGGCAATAAGAAGGTATAAGGACCTGGTGTAGTGGCTTTTAACAAACGGAAAATAGGATTTTCAAGCTGCGCATACTTCGCTAGTTCGGAAAGATTCCGGCATAATAGGGTTAAAGAATGCCTATCATCTAATTCACGAATTTGTCGCAATCGTTGAATACCGTCCTTATTACGCATTTTACAGCCTAAGGCATAGGCAGAATCGGTAGGGTAAACAATCAGCCCCCCTTTTATCAGCAAGCTCGCCGCTTGACGAATCAAATGAAGTTGTGGGTTATCGGGATGGATTTTAAAAAACTGACTCACAGCTACCACTCTTTCCTAAACACGGAGCACTGTTATATACTAAAGGCTAATTTAGCCCACCATTTCGACCACATGCGCTTACTTTTTGATTTTTTACCGATTGCTGCCTTCTTTGTGGTTTATAAATTCTATGGCATTTATGTTGCCACCGCAGCCGCTATTTTAATCAGCCTTGTCCAAGTCATCAGTTACTGGGTCAAACACCGATCGCTGCCTAGTATACAACTTATTAGTCTTATCCTCATCCTCTTATTTGGTGGTAGTACCTTACTTTTCCATAATGAACTATTTATCAAGTGGAAACCCACTGTACTTTATTGGCTCTTAGCTTTTATTGCCCTGATTTCGCACTACATTGGCAAAAAACCACTCATACAGCATCTCTTAGAAACCAATATTACCTTGCCCAACACGGTATGGTCGTCCTTGAATAGAAACTGGTTTATTTTTTTCACCTTGATGGGCTGCATTAATTTATGGGTTGCTTATTCGTTTGATACCAACACCTGGGTCAATTTCAAATTATTTGGTTTCTTAGGCATCACTTTTTTATTTATTCTGCTGCAAGCTATTTATCTGAGCCGTTATATTCAAACCGATGAAAAAACATGAAAACAACTAAAACAGACGATCGTATCTCCTCGCTGCGAACTAAACTTTCGCAAGCCTTGGCACCCACCTATTTAGAAATCATTGATGATGGCGCTCAGCATATTGGCCATTCTGAAGAAGGCGCTGGGCATTTTACGGTTCGCATTAGCTCACCGCTTTTTCAAACTAAGCCGCTGATAGAATGCCACCGCCTGGTTTACGCCGCACTGGGAAATACGGTAGGCACAGAAATCCATGCCTTACGCATTGAAATAATACCCAATCAATAAGCCTTATTAGCCCGCTCGCATAGGCGTTCTAGCATTGCTATTTGATAGAAAATTATCTATGTCGTCAAAATAGTTATCTGAAACGATTTCCTTCGGCGAGCTCTTCTCTTTAAAAAAATGATAGGCCTTGGAAGCAGCTACAACCATACCAGCCGCAGTAACCGCTATCGTTAACACGGCTATTGCTAATGGCAATACAGCTGCAACGGCCAAGGTTGAAGAAACGGCAAAAGCCAATACAGCCAGTGCCTTATAGGTAGATTCCAATAATCGGTTATATTTCACAGTCATTTCAGGGTTATTTTTAGCTTCTACATGAAATTTAGCATTGGATAGTATACGGCCCGGAAGGGTGACAAAACAGGGAATAAAACTGGGCCACACAACCCCAAAACCAAGATAATTTAAACTAAAATTAGATGAATCTGGCTGAGGAATGCCAGCAAATTTGCTCAGAAACCACTGGGTTGCCACAGCACAGTTATCGCCTAAAACAGAGGCATTCTCTTCAGTATCAAGCCAGTAGTTTATCCAACTTTCAGTAATATCACGGGGATCAGCAGTTATATCAAAACTGTATACTGAGCTGGCCTTTGTTATATATTCTTTAGGCCATTTTTCCCATTTATTGGACGGCATCTTCCAACGGTTAAGATTGTAAAAAAGCCGATTTTTATTCGATAAATTTTCTAATACAATCTCAATATGGGAATTAAACGGGCCATGAAAATTTAAAAGATGGACTTTGATCTTAGCCATACTAGCAAACAAAATAAATAACGTTATTTGATAGCGTATCAGACTAATATTAACCTAATATTAAAACGCGAATTTAAGGCTTATAGAGAAATTCTCTCATGGCCAAATCCAGTTGTGCACTCAAGATATTCTTGTTGTTTCTAGTAAGACCAAAGGCATTATACAGTGATTGCCGATGGCGTGCGGAAGTTAATAACGACGGTTGTTCGGTAGCGTTGAATAAGCTAAGTAAATGCTGATACTGTAAATCGTCGATTTGAGATGATTGAGAAAATAAAAGAGTTTTTAACGGCTTATAGTTAGGATCATTCAATAAATTCAAACACGCCTTGCCTGAATGAGTTTGCCCTCCCTTTTTATCATAACGATTCATTATCGCTACCCCAATAAAATTCTTTAGCATCCAGAAAAGGTCGTTTTCGCTCAATTCATTGGCATTTTTTCCATCAAGCTTATTGATTAACTGAGTAAAAATAGCCGCCTTTTTAGAGTTTTTAGCAAATCGCCCCATATTATTGGTCACGTTTTTCATAAACATACTGGTTAATGCTTGCAAATTTTTTATTACCGCTACTTTATCTTCCCTAGCAACGTGTTCCTCTCTTTGATTTTCAGCTAATTGATACTGTGCTAACTGTTGTTGCAGCGATTTATTTTCTTCAGTTAATCGTTGCATTGCTCCCATTAAACATTTAGTTCTTTCTGTAAATGACTGTGTGTGTAATTGTAATCGATCATTAAAATCGGCTTGAAGCTTTTTATTTGATAATTTATTTTTTTTATTAAATATACTTAATTTAGCATTAAAGTCTTGTTGCAATGATTTATACAGGTTGGTCTTTACAAAATATTTATTGCATAAATCATCCATGCTTGCTTTACTCCCTTGTCCTGATGAAGAAACAATTTCCTTAATAAAATTAATCCCTTCATCTTTAGTGCTAGGATCAAGCGATAATAAATCCAATAAAATACATATTGTGTTGTAAGATTCTTGGATTACACTGAAATTTTGATTAGAAATAAAATTCCAAAGGCTGTCGTAATAATTATCTATCGGTAAGTTTTCTAAGGCACCTGCTTTGCAAAAAAAATCGCCACCCGAAGCACTAACATTCTTTGGCGCCCCATCTAGACCATGAGAACCACCGTATTGATCGGGTTTGCCTGGAGCCGATTGTTCTATTCCTAATAATAAACCACCATGTCTTTCTTCCTTAGGCTTAACATAATGAAAATATAAGTGACCGTGTTCACCATTAGGTTGAATTTTATTTTTTGAGTGTTGATTTTCATTTTCTGCACCGCCTAAGGCGATATTAATACCATAATGTCCTTCATAAGAATCACTGGCTTTTGTTTCGGATCCTAAGAAAGAGAAAAAATAGTTATATAGTGTTGTTATTCCATTAGTTATGTTTTTAGCCAGTACACGCATTGCCTCATCGACCGGGTTGACTTTCTTTTCTGCTAAATGCTTATTAGGCATTTGTGCTGATAAGTCTGTTTCCCCTTCTCGTTGCTGTGCAGCAACTTCAGTAATTCCATGAGTTGCTAAATAACGCCAACTCGTATCATCAGGAACAAACCATTTAATAAGTTCTTCACTGATATCAGAAGAAAGCTCAATTAAAACCCTGCTACCGTGAAGCAACGCAGCGGCAATGGGAAAGGTTTTTAGCTTAGAAAAACCCTTTAATTCATGCCAAGGATGAAATTGTTTATCCTGTTTATCTCTATAACTTATATTTCCAAAATAAAGTAATAAGATACTTTTTAAAAGGGTGTGGGCTTTTATTTTATCGGATTCTGACTGGCCATACCGAACAATAGCTTGGCTAAGCATTTGAATATCACGCTCAAGCTGAGTATGAATATCCCCGCTATCACGCGCTGCTATTGTTGGCTGTATTATTTCGAAAGGGGTCAGTGTAGCGTCCTCTTCATCCTCTGATTCTGGATCTAGACATGGAAGTAAATGATTCAGTATCACTCATCGCTTCCTCTAGTGCTGCTGCGATTCTTAAATCTTCACTAGGACCTACATTATTATTTTTTATACCCATTATGCTTAATCACCTAAGTTGATTAATTAATGAATGTATAATACTTATATTAAATAAAAATTAAAGCTTTGTCATTGCGAGCGCGAAAGCGCGTGGCAATCCAGTTGCATGTCTTCTAGATTGCCTTCGCACCTACGGTACTCGCAATGACGGTGGTGACACCTTAAATGGGCAAGGATTGTAGCTGCGGATTTTTGGTATAGGCATCGATAATTTCTTCAGCAATCTGGTCGACTAAGCCTAAACGCGAATCTTCGGTAATCAGTCCTTGTTCTTCTTTCAAATTAGCTAAGCGTTTTTCAACTAATTTTTTGATAGTTCCATTGGGGAATAAGCGCGCTAATACGCGACGTGTCTCAACTGGCCCTAACTGGTGGTAAAGTCTATTACGTAAATTAGCATCTTCTACGGTGGTACTAAACGCCCATAATTCGATAGGGCCTAAGGTTAAGGTTAATAATTGGGTGTTCATTCCTTCTTTGGTTGCAAATTGTGCTAAGAAAGTAGCGCCGCCTTCTCGCGGCCCATGCACACGTGTACGCAAAGCAATGGTTGCAGTAGGCGATAAACCAAATATTTTAGCTGACTTTTCCACCGATTGTGCAGGGCCTGCATCCATAATATAAATGGAAGTTGCAAACTCGACCATGACTTCATCAAAATCATCTAATGATTGTGATAACAAGGCAATTTGAATATTCCATTTACGTCCTTCACGCATATCCACTACGACTTGATCACGCACCGCTTTCGCTTTTGAAGTACGATGGAATTCATCAAATACAATACGCTTAGGATCTTCTCTTAATTCAGCAATACGTTGTTTGTGATAATCACGGTACTGACTGGAAATATCACTCAGATTATCTTCACTTAAATAATAATGTCGCGCTAATGTATAGCGCGCTAACATATACATCACCGCGGTTTGTCGATCCGCCGCATCACCGCCACTCTTTGCCACTTCATCTAAATCTAATGACACAATGCGTGCTTCACCTAAATCAAAACGCGTGACGCGTGATAAAATAGGATATTCTCGAATAGCACTGGAAATCATGCGCGCAAAGGCATTAATTAAAGTTTCACCAGTAGGTGCGGTAATTTTTCCATATAAATCTTCGATAGTGGGTGTACGACAAATAGAGGCGGCATCCGCTAATAAAGGCATGGCATAACGTTGCGCCAACATTGCCTCATGCGGAAAGCCCGATATAAATAAGGCATCCGTTACTTCCCACCACGTCGTCAATTGATCGGGAATAAAACCCATTTCTTCTAAAATACCATCGACTAAAGGCTCAATCCCCGCCGTATACGGACAGGGTTTTTCATCGTCAGAAAGATTTTTATAGAGCTCATCAATCACCAAACCGGCCATATCTGAAATCGCATCGTAAGGCTTGGTTGCACCCAGCGGTGTAGTTAATAGCGTTAAAAAGTTAACTAAAAAACTTCGCTCTTGCGGTGTTGGATAACGACAACCTAACTGGGTATCAAATGGGTTAATTGAATAATCCACCGTCATGCGTAAACGATGATAAGCCACCCAATGGCGATTTTCTAAGGGTAAGGCTTCGCGCAATAATGAAATTAATCCGCTACTAGAAGGACCGATATCAATAATGGCAATGCGCGGTAAACGTTGTAACCCGCCGGCTAAGCACAGTGCTAAATTTAAGGTATTTGAAAGCACCGATTTACCTGAACCGGGTCTTGCATAAATGAGATCAATCCAAGTCGTCTGCTCACTTGAACCTGGTTGAAACGGCCATGGTTTACCATCTGGACTTCTAAATAACTGCGCACCAGTTTTCCAAGGAGATGCAGGCCGTGTAATTGGTAGCATGTAAACGACTTGCGAAAAAGGCACAATCGTTGGCGTTGCGACACTCTGTGCCGACATGCCTAATAGGGTTGAGGCTAAGCCTCCAAACGGATCACCGGATACTTCAGACACATCACAAGAACCCCAACCTTCTATCGCCTTAGCAAGCTCAGCCGCACGTGTTCGAAGTAAAGGAAGCTGACCTTCCGGCGCCCAGGTACACGCCGCAACGCGTAATCGAACCACCGCATCATCGGTATTTATTGCAATATATTGCAATAAATTATTCGCATCACTAAGCAATCGGTTTTGTGCCGATGAAAAGCTTAAGACTGAGGCTAAAACAGATTTTAATTTGATGGTACGTAAGCCATCACTTTCAATAAAAAATGAAATCCGCCAAGGAATTCGCGCCGCTAAAGTCCTTTGTAATAAAGCATTAAACGATTTTATTTCTTTGGGTAATAAATCAATAAAAATACAAGAATAAATTTGATCGCCTAGGCGCACGGTTCTTAAATCGAGGTTTTCAGCATCTCTAGGCAATACTTGTCGAGCCAACGAAGGCCACAGTACATCCGAAATCGTATTGCGCGATCGATCATATTCTTTAGGTAATATCTTATCACCAGGTAAGGCAGGGCGCCAATTTTTATCCGTAAAAATAGGATCCGCCACTGATCGAATTGCATGCACCGCATCATGGACTTCTAAAAGACTGGCAGCAATATTCAAGGTTGATAAATCATGAATAACGGAACGAACAAAGGCATCATGGGTATCACGTAAATCAGGAATAGCTGCAATCGCATTTTGCGTGATCTGAAAAGGCGGTACTTTCTTATCGCGAATAAATTTTAGTTTGTCTTTTGTTGAGCGCTGATATTGCTCGGTAGTCAAACTTAAAGGACGTGTCCATAAAACAAAATAAACGCTTTCATAAGCACAATGTTTAGATAAAAAAGAAACGCGTTCTTTAAATAAATCACTTAGATTTAAACCTAAACGTTCACTGGTTTGCTGACCCGGCGCTAGGGTATCGTTAATTAAATCAGTAACAACATCTCGGTCATAATGAAATAAAACTTGTAACGCATGTCCCGCACGCGATAAAGCCGTCTGCAAGCTCAGCGTTAAACCTTCGTGTAAACGCTCAAATTCACTGTTACCAATTAACTGCGTCACACCTGAAATTTTAATTAAGGAAATTAAAGAACCATCATGTGCGACGATAACCGTAGGGCTATCGGCTGTTTCTAGGTCACAATAAGACTCCGTGGTTTGTTTCAGCGACGTACTTAACCAAGCAAGGAAGGTATCGATACCATCTAGAAAAGAATTAAATAGGCTAGCCATTGCTTTCTACCTCAAGTTATCAAAGAAGAAGCATTCAAGCCAGATTCGCTTTTAACCCCTGCACGTGAAGGCAGTAAGCGAATAGAGGTAAAAAGTTCCTTTTCAAATAATGAGGCTTTATAACCCGATTCAATTAATAACTGTCCAAACAGCGCGGGATCCTGCATATTTTCACCCCACTCGGCTTCTATAATTTGTGAACGTAATTTAAGGTGGCGATACGCATTTTGAGCAGATTCTTTGTATTCGGTATTATTATTCATGGCTTTAAATAAAAGATGACACAACCCATTCAGATAATTTTGTTCTATTTCAGGTAAATAAATTAATACCCCACCACCCTGTCCGCCCACGCCTACGGATTCCAGAAAAACACACTGTGTACAGAAAACACAGGCTGTCACTAAGTTTGAGGCTTTATTATTAAAATAATTGTGATCCAAATTAATAATTTCGTGATGTTGTCTAGATTCTAAACCACAAAATTGACAACAAAATTCATCACGCGCCAAGATTTTTTTACTAAACTCAGTAAAGCGCAGATCAAGCTTGCGGCGCATAAAAAATCGCCAGCCCTCAGGGTTTACATTTAATTTAAGGGTAAACACGTTTTTGTTTTTAATTACCTATTAACCCGGTTGTACCATAAATACCTGCAGCGCCACTGGTATCGCCAAAGACGGTTTGACCTGCAATCGCAAATATCTGCGGTAAAAACATCAGTGAGGAACCCACAAATAACAACGCAATCGGCGTACCAATAGGAATTTGCGTAGGATTATCTTTGTGCGCTTTAAACTTTAGCATCGAAGCCATCACAAAGCCTATACCTGCCATATAAGCACCAGCGGTAATTAACTTGGATAAACCATAAAATGACTGTGTGATCGTTAACGCCATATCACCTAAGGTTTTTACCCCTTCTGCATGGCTAATAGCCGCATAGCTTCCTGTCGTCAACGCAACAATAAAAGCGAATAAGCTGTGTTGTATTCTAAAAAACCTTCCCTGACGATCATTTTTCTTTTCATTCATGTCATTCATGATAATATGGATAACCTCAATACTTTTTTATATCACATCCGTGACGTAGTTTTTAAAAACGAGTATCCCGCCTCTATTTTAACAAAACAAATCCATTTATTTCACTAAAATAGAGGCGGGGATTACCCGCTCTATACTTTCAATACTTGAGTTTTCGGCAACATAGCCAAAAACTCAAGTACGAAGCATCGTGTGTTAGGCACCTCCGGCCAAACCGGTCACACCGTAAATACCACCCGCGCCACTCGTTCCACCAAAAATCGTTTGACCAGCAATACCAAAGATATTGGGTAAAAATATTAATGCGGCACCAATAAACAATAATGCAATCGGTGTTCCAATAGGAATTTGTGTAGGATTGTCTTTATGTGCTTTGAATTTAAGCATCGATGCCATTGCAAAACCAATACCCGCCATATAAGCACCCGCGGTAATCAATTTAGCCACTCCAGCAAAAGAACCTGTTAATGTGGTTGCGATTGCACCTAAATTCTTCTGGTCATCTGCTTGAGCCAATGCCGTATAAAGAAAAGGAACGGTAAATAGCGCTAGCTTTGCTTGCCAACTCATAAAGCGACGCACTAGTTTTGATGCAAGGTATTTATTTTTCATTCTTATATCTCTCCGAACAACTAAATAATAATAGGATTACCAACATAAAAAACCATAAAAAACCTTAAGAAATGCCAAAGCTCGCTTGCAGCATCTCCCGTGTCCCTTCAATATTAATGGCCAATAAGCCTGCAATGATATGTGTCACGGCTTTTCCAAAACTACTACGGCCGTTAGGGTTTGATGTATGCGTGAGGTAAACCCAACCACGTATAAACGAAATAGTACCTATTAATTGTATAAAGCGCAAAACTGCTTGCGATACCAACGGACTCCATAGTCCTTTAGCTGGCTGATAGCTCATCGGATCAACCACTGTGGTCGTCGCAAAGGTCGACAATAACATGCTTTTAAGCGCCGTGGGTGTATACAAAAGCGCTGCGCCAGCGAAAAACACCATCATAGTCGCTTTGAAATTGGTTTGCACCGACATCATAGTACGAAGATCACCGTACACCTTCAGCTGATAAACACCCCTAAAAATAAAGGCAATACCCATCAGGTAAGCTGCCGCTGTGATCAAACGGTAGATGTTCGGAAACTCATTCGTCATGCTCACTAACATGTTTTCTACTTTTGGAAATCTCGTATTAGAGCATCCACTCAGTAGCAAACAGGCCAGCAAAGGTAACAAAAAACGACTTAAATTTTTAAACGATTCAAACTTTATAGCTAACATGGCATTTATCTATCATCAGGACTATAGCCAATCACAGCACCTGAACTAAAGGTAACAACACCTTGATCCGCATTAATCGAATCAAGAACACCATAACCCGCTAATTTATCACCCACACCTAAGGTAAGCGTCGTACCTTCTTGTGTAGTTAACCACACGCGACCCGGGATAATCGCACGAACGTAATAAATAGGTTTTGGTATTTCTTTTTCGGCCACGGCCTTTTTTACAGGTTTTATTTGGCTTTTAATTAATGTTTCTTGACCCGCATGTAGGCTTTGAACTTCATCATTAACTTGCGCAAGCTGGGTGGTTAAATTAGCGAGTGTTGTTTGAATACTCGATAATTCTGAATCCAATGATTGAATTGACGACTGAACGTCCAATTGCCCTTGTGCTAAATGATCCAAACGAGTGGTCGTACTATCAACGTTAACCACCATACCCTGCTTGCTGGCATCTAGTTTGGCAACCGGTTTAATCTTTTCAACCGCAGGTTGCTTAACACCATGAAAAAGCCCACTGAGTAATTTATAGGTACCAAATATTAAAAGGATAAAAATAAATCCAGCAATAATATTCTGGCGATTGATGCGCTCAAAAATACTCGGTGTTTCTGGCGCAGCACTCGTTGCAGAAAAATGAGCCGCTGTCTCAGGTTCTTGGAATTGGTACTCTTCTTCATTCACATTATAAGTTTTTTTATCCATCATAGCCTCGTACTATAAAACGTTGTAAAAAATAAATTTATTGCGGCAACGCCGGTAAATCTGAAAGAAACAATATACCCATCGCTGTACCTGAATAAACATGTACGGTCGGTGGCGTATTAAAAATACTGCCTAAAGCGGCGGCATACTGCACACCCACTTGACCTAAACCAACAAAAATTCTATCCCTAGGCTTTAAATCAGGCGCTTTATTATCAGGGTTAATCACAATGGCACCTGAATAGTTTGCATTTGACGCTAAAAAGGACTGTCCATAACCTTGAATAAACGCGGAAGCAAATAAAGTACCGTAACGCAGCCAATAATGGTTATCGGTGTAACTTGATAAAGCGGTACGCGCCGTATTGTCATCAATCGCAACGGTATTAATAGGGATACTCTGGGACAATTTAGGCATGGTCATCGTATTAAAGGAAAGTAATACTTTCTTTTTCTGATTGCTTAAGGTACCAATTAAACGTGCGCCTTTAAATTTACCTTGCACAATTTCTGCCAACACAGGACCAGGCTCATCACTATTCACTGCGGTTAATAGCACCGCATACATAATCGTTCCTGCGTTAACAGCGGGGGGCGCGCCGCCCGCTGTTAACGTTGTTGCAGAAGTTCCAGCGCTGCCTAGGCTTAGATTTCTATCTGCCGAAGGCGTACCTGCCACATACTGCTGCGTAGGTGAACCCCATGCGACAAACAATTGATTCGCCTGTGTTGACATGGACGACTGTATTTGTTGTTGTAATTGTTCTGCTTTTTGCGCTGAGATTTGTTGCGCTTGCCTATCGAGAATAGCTTGCAAAGCTGGATTGGTAGCATCGGATGTGCTCGGCAGCAAACTCACTGAAGACGATTGATTTAAAGCAGCATTTGGATTTGTCGGATCATTGCTAGCAAGCGCCGATGAAGTGGGCGGCGTCGTACTGCCTAAAGGATTAGCTTGTGCATCACGCGCAATACCATCAGCACCCATGCTGGCAATGACTCGTCCTTGGCTATCTCTTACAATGCCATCACTACCCACCGTTCCGACTAATCGACCTTGTTTATCATAAACCGGTGTACCGGGTGCAGTAGCGCCTACTTTTCCTATGAGCTGTTGATTTTGATCACGTAGCGTTCCATCACGACTTAAGGTACCTAGAACCTTGCCATGTTCATCACGTACACGACCATCCGATCCGACAGTTCCTATTATTTTACCGTCACGATCATAAACAGGCGCGCCAGGAACCATACTAGAAGTACGTTTAGTCATACCACCTAGATAAGCACGTCCTATTGATTTGCCATTAGCATCCTGCACAACACCGTCTGCATTGACTTGACCAATGACATTACCTTTTGCATCGCGTACCTTGCCATCAGAACCCACTGTTCCAAGTAAACGGCCTTGTGCATCATAAACTGGTGCACCTACGTTACTAACACCGGTTTTAGCAATAATTTTTCCGTCCGCATCACGCACAGTACCGTCTGCACCTACGCTGCCAATCACATTACCTTTTGCATCACGTACTTTGCCATCGGCTCCGACCGTACCCAGTAAACGACCTTGTGCATCATAAATCGGTGCGCCCACACTACTCACACCCGTTTTACCAATCACTTTTCCATCGGCATCACGCACAATACCATCTGCACCTACGCTACCAATCACATTGCCTTTTGCATCACGTACTTTGCCATCGCTGCCCACTGTTCCTAGCATACGACCTTGTGCATCATAAACAGCGGCACCCAGGCCAGAATTTGTTAATTTAGCGTTGACTGCTTTTCCAATCACCGCGCCTTTAAGATCACGTACTATTCCATCAGCCGAAACTGTACCAATCACTGCGCCTTTAAGATCACGAACTTTACCATCGGCACCGACATGACCGATTAAATGACCTGTTGCATCGTAAACAGGATCACCTGATGCAGGAACAGCAGCACTTCCAATCACACTACCATCTGTCGCACGTACTAAACCATCTGGCCCTACTTGACCGATAATTTCTCCATTTTGGTTACGTACTTTACCGTCTGGTCCTAAACGACCAATCGCCTTACCTTGTGTATCGTAAATTAAGGTACCGGATCGTAGATCGCTGGGTTGTAATAGCGAAGCGCCTGAAGCATTGAATGCTTTATTCGCTGAAGAAGCGTTATTTTCACAACAGGCGCAAGGTTTACAACACGAGGTACAGCCACCCAATTGATTCTGTGACTGACTATTAAATTCAGAGCTATCCAATAAGGTAGGAATAACACTGGCACCGGTTTTTTCTGCAAGCGCTGCTTGTTGTAAATTTTGTTGCTGCTGAAGGCGTTGATAATCCGCCGATGGTGATTGCTGAAGACCACCCGGAACAGACTGTATATCGCTTGGCGCATCTTTTAATTGAACTGAAGAATCTGCTGCCGGCGCTGTTCGATTGATTAAGTGTTTAAAACCTAATAAAAAACCAAACAAAAGAATTAAGACCGTAACAATAATAATGCTACGTGTTCTCACATTCTTAAATACATGTGTAATATTTTGTAATTTAAGATTCATAGGAATCCTTAAAACCCTTCAACTTTTAATTGTATTGATTGACCATCTTGAAAACCTAAAATAAGTGATGTTTTAGGCATTTCATACGCTTTCATACCATCAGGACTGGACATGGTTGCAATCCATGCCGGAGAAATTAATGTCAAACGTGTACGCAGATACAAGTGATTACCGCTATACCACGCTTGTGCAGGAGCGCCTGAAACCTTTAATATAGTGCTCCCCTGTGGGGCAACACCTTCTAAAATATTTAATAAGGTCGGATCCGCACTATCTGGCAATGCTCGCCCTAACAAGGCTTTAGCATTTGGACCATTACCTGGAACACGTAGATCAATACGATAATCAACGGCCTTTTGACCAGAAATTAATGTCACCATAACCGGTGTGGATAAGCCTTGCAGCTGCACCGCAAGATTACCTACGCTATACAAAGCTGTGGCTTGTATCATCAATAAATTGCTTTTTTTATCCCACTGAATATTAAATGACTGAGGATTACCGATATCATAATTATCAACGGGCCAAGGCTGTCCTGTAGAATCTACAAATGCGACTGTTGTCACATAACCTTGCGCTAAACGAACCACTATCGGTGTTGCACCGGGTTCTAATTTAACGTACTGCGAAGATATAGTGGGTCGCGGTGGCGTACCTGGTGTTGCGGCTGCAGCCGCCTGTGTTTGATTAAACAACGCTCTTAAGCGTTGGATCTGCTCCGGTGTCATCGGCAACATGGTTTGTGTCATCGAGCCAAACGCTGCTTTATTCAAGGCGTCCACTGACACAGAACCATCATCACTCGCATTTGAATTATTATTCGCAGCCGCACTATTTCCCGCCGAAGCTGATGCTTGTGTAGGTGCTGCCGCATTATTACCAGCTGCTTCTGCCGTGGTGCTAAACGATCCTATTAATAGTATTCCCATGACACAGCAAATGTATCGGTGAATAAAATTAAGTCTATGGTGCGATTTTAAAAGGAGTCTATACATGGTGTGACTAACCGGTAATACCGCCGCCTCCTGATACAATGAATTGCGCAATACCAATACCACGGGGTGATGCTAAAGGCGAAACACGCACAATAAGCATCGTCACAGTAACTGATTGCTGTGAAAATTGGCTAGCACTTTGAAATGTAATTAACATAGGGATTTGTACTTTCCACGTATAACGACCCAACATAACACCCTGTTCGAGTACAACAGGTACACCCGTTGCTACAGCAGAAACAATGAGCTTTTTAGCAATCACCGCCTGCAAATTATTGGAGCTTTTTACGGCATTGAAAAACATCTGTCTACCTTCCTGGGTAAAATAATCCGCTGCTCGTTGTAGTGCCTCTCGATAATTAACAAAGTTATAACTATATGCAGCAGTAGCCGCTGTGTTAGCCCACTCTAATACAGTAGAATTATTCAGGTTAGGACGATCAAAGGGGATTAAAGGAACCAGGCGACCATCATTGCTCGTAGCAAAATAGCGTGGTGCAGGCGGATGCGTGACGATATAAAATAACGCCCCGGCTAAAGTCAGCACAATGAAGAAACTGATTAGTAATGCCGCTACAACCTTCCGATAATTATCGCGATAGAAGTCATTGCGTAATTTAACGACTTGGAGTGCATCTTCTTTCATTATCATCTCTCTTACAATTTATTCTTATTAAGCACTCGCTTGTACAGGCAAATCCAGAGAGACCAAGCGAGTTATTTGCCCATCCATAGAAGTAGCGTAAATGTCCGAAACAGGACGGAAAACAGCTAGATAAATAACTAAAGCGCTGAGCAGTAAAATAGTAACTAACGCTACCAAAAGTCCGATACAAACTCGATTATAATTATCTCGATAAAAACCTTTTCGAGACCTCACTAACTCAATTCGGCTGCCCACCTTACCCCTCTACACCTACTACAGGATTTATTTGAGCGAACTATAACCATAGTTATTAGAAAAAGCTACATTTAAATATATTATTTAATTATTCACAAACATTTTATATATTTTCGCCTATTTTCCAAGACTAAAAGGCTACTGACTCTGTTCCGGTTGTAATAAACGAGCCCTTATTTCTACTGAAAAAACACCGGGTGCATCATCACTAAAGCAGCCCGACCCTTGTTTTTGCTTATCGCTGACACCTGTCCAAGCCGTTGCGGTAATCAGCCGGGTATTTAAACCACGTTGCAAAAGGTAATCCACAATCGCTTGTGCCTGCTGCTGTTCTAAACTGGTATTTGGTTTAAAGTCATCTGCAACCTCTAACGAGGGCGTATAGGCTAAGACATTAATACCAAAGTTTTTTCTCTGATTAAGAAAAACCACTATCTGATCCAAACTAGGCGATGATGCTGGTTTTAAAACATACGTGTTTTTACTAAAAAATCGCTTAGTAGGAAGCACTAAACGCAATTCATCCCCAAGTTGAATCACTTGTACCCCGCCTTTTTTCAAATTATCAATTTGATTTTGCTGCTGATACACGGCAGAACCCGGCACAATTGGCATAGGCATATCGCTAGGACGCTGACTTGCACAGCCACTCAGCAATAAAACACTTAAAACAAAAAAATAGCATGATTTCATAGCTTAAACACTTATCGTTATAGTTATTTATTAGGGGCATCGTCATTACGAAGCCCCTCTATTCATCGTCATTGCGAGCGCCGCAGGCACGCGGCAATCCAGAAAGTACAGAGCCTGGATGGCCACGCTCATTTCATTCGCTCGCCATGACGGTGGTGATTTTTTTATCATTGCAGCGTAAAACGCGGCAAATCAGTTTCCTTTTTCCTTCTGGGTCTCTTCCCGTCCCCTCTTAATACTTTCAACTAGCTCTTCGGTTGCTTTCTTGATGTCCTCGGCAGAAAAAACAGTCGCTACCTTCGGTGGGTAATGCGTCGCTACTGACATATCTTTTACAATTTCTGCCGCAATACTGAACGCATGCTTTTCAAATTTACCCGATATTTTTTCTATAACCGCTATTTGTCCTTGTGTAGTACTACGATTTAAAAAAGGTGCGGCAAATTGATCGATATTATCCGCCAATAATACGCTTTGTAATTTAGCTGAAATATTCAGCTTACTAAATATATTTAATTCACCGACGCCTAAAATTTCCTCTTCAGCGCTGAACACTTCATCCTGTTCTTCTTCCGTTTTATGGATCGCTAATAAGGCAGATAATGCCGCATCAATTGGTTTTAAATCACTTTGCCCGCTTAAAGTATCCGCTAAATCAGCAATAATAGAAGACTCATCTAATTTATCCAGTGAAAATGTGTCTTTATCTATCACTTTTTTAAAGTTAATCAATCGTTGTTGTAGATCGATCATGACACGATGCGTAGGCAAGCCCACTTTTAAAAACTGATTTAATCGCATCCGTTTCACGGGCAGCGGGTTCGCATAAAATAAACGTGCACGAATAATTTTTGACTTAAATAAAATATGCGCTTCACCTTCACGTTGTTCTTTCAGATCTAATAGATCAATACGCGCACGTTTTTCACTGGAAGCACTGCGTGTATCGGCATAATTATTCAAAAGACTTTCAGCGCGCGTTTGGAAAGCATCCACCTTGGTTACCCAAGCCTCGCCTGCACTTTTCGAGAAGAAATCCCAAGTTTCTAAGGGGTCCTCTAATTTCATACACAATTTTATATTACAGTTTGCGCCGATAGAGGCCGCTTCTTCTTTCGAAGCTTTTTGAAAAGCAGGTAAATCTTGACCGGCAAAAACAATAGAAAAACCTAAGGATCGTGCCTGCGCAGGAACCACGGCAAATCCAGGCACAGCATAGTAACCGTATTCGTCTAATACGCATAAATAAGGCGTCAATGCATTGGTGGGCTTACGTTCGATAATATCGCTATAATCACCCTCTACTTCTTCGCCTAAACCCGCCGCTAACATCGCCTTAAGCGACGCAATAATAATCTTACCCAAATTAGATAATTCATCCGGTGATTTTTCAAACGCGGGTAATAAAACTAATAAGATTCGCCGATTCAATACCACGTCTTTTAAATCAACTTCCGCTAAATTAGTCCGTAAAATATGTCCGTAGGTATCGGCGAGTGATCCAAACACACGGGTTAACTGCATGGTAATAAAACCATGCTGTTCTAAAACTTGAGAAACTTGTTTACCTTTTTTGGATTTATCATAACCCGGTAAGTTGATGAGATAGTTGGTAATCGGCTCCAAGACCAAGTCAGGCACATCATTTAAACTCAATGGCTCTTGACCATCACGTGGAAACACCTTATCTATCACAATGTTTTCTACGCGGGTTAATTCAAAATAATTCCGTACCACATGCACATCTAATAAAATAGCGCCTTGATCGCGCATATAAACCAATAGCTTCATTAATGCCTCAACGAAGACTATCGCACGCCCTTTCCACATATCACCATCGGGCGTCTTGCTGCTGCCGTCCATCAAGCTCACCACGAGCTGCGATAACATACTCGATGAACCATTCGCAAAGGGATTCATAGTATTTGACAAGCGTTTTTCTTGTGGCCCAACGATATCCCGTGCACCTGTCATAAAGTTCACAACCAAAATATCATCTTCACGTCCCATCGAACGCGCCATAGAAAATATTTTAGCGTATAAGCTATTATCGCCTTTTCCATCCACGTAGATAAAACCACTGCCTTGTACCAGCGCATTAAAAGCCAATGAGACTAAGGCTTCTGTTTTACCACTACCGGTCGATCCAAAAATCAAGCAATGGGTACGCATATCATCGTTGCTAAACCAAAGCTCTTCGCCTGTAGAAATTTCATTACCAAACAAGCAAATACCACGTGCTTTACGTGGTTTATTACTACTTGGCATTAAGTCATTATTATCCAGTTGCTTCGCACGCTGCGGCATACGAAATGGTAATGAGGTTTTGCGTGTATAGGCGTACCAAAAAGAAAGAACACCGAGTAATAAAGCAATATCGGCAACGGCGGGAATAAAAAAAGAACCTGAAGCAAATCCGACTAATAAGATAGTGACGGCTTGTGGATTTTTAAAAAAATCAACAAAACGCTGCTCCAACGTACGTGTATCCCGTAGTAATCGACGGGGATCTTGTTCATGTTTTTGTTCTAAACCACGTGCAACAGCAACCATTATTCGGAATCCGGTATATATAAAATATCTTTAATAGCAGCATCCAAACCATTAACCGCTTCATCGACCATCGGCGCCAGTAACCGTCTGCCCATCGCACGCTCAACATTCCAATGCGCAAAAGGTCCAGCTACTTCAGAACAAACGGTTTGTCGCCCCACTGAATTCAACATAAACCATAACGCCCTATCCGTGGGTTTTAACCATAGAAAATCAGCAGATGCTAATACACCGTCTTTTCTTGCTAATTCTAACATCGAAGCCATCACAGTTAACACATAGGCATGGCTATGCATCACTCGGTTAACCGCTTTATTATGCTTATGTTTTTCCCATAAAGCATTAACACCGGAAAAATTAAGCCGCCCTGTTTTGGTTGATTCAGCTATTTGTAATAACAACTTAAGTGCACCATCACGATCATGATTAGCCCGTGCCGCAAAAATCGCTAGCAGCGCTTTAGTTGAAGGTTTTAAACGCTCTACACCTTGCCAATAATCCCCTAATTGCAAGGTAAACGCATGGTGCGCTACATCGCGACGTATCTGCACGGTGGTTTGCTGACGCGGTGCTGACGCCGTCATGGTCAATACTGTTTTTTCTTCGCGGAGCAGTTGATATTTCTTAGCAAACTGCATCGGGGTTAAAGCCATTGCCCAGGCACCTTTATCAATATCCTCTTTAACCAAATTAAGCTTAACCACCGGCGTAATTTGCGGCCAATTCTGCCTTTCCGCCTCAGTTAATGATTTCATGGTATAAACTTTTTTAAAGTTTATATTGATATGGCTAAAGTAAATAATACATGCTAATACAACCAGCACGGCAATAACCGGATAACGTAAGTACTCTCCAACGGTTCGGCTAATATCAAGTAACTGTGAAAATGCGACTGCCGCAGGCGATAAATGCTTTATTTCAGCAGGAAGATAGGCAACACTAGGAAGAAAAAAAGCAATTAGACGCGCTTCCCACGATTTAATAAGCAACGAGAAGCCTACAATTTGTGTATGAAAAAATGCCCACAATAACCAGCCCAGCACAAAAAGGGCAATGATAATCCATAAAGGTGCAAGTGAATTATCGCCTGATTGCTGTTGTGGACCGGGAGAAGGTGGCATCAATAATTATTATTCTATTATAAAATCAATTCGTCGTCCTCTGGTTTCTACCAGAAGATTGACAGCGGGATCCATAAAAAAACCATTCTTTAACATATAATTTTCTATTTCTACATGGATCCTGGCGTTCGCCAGGACAAGGCTCAGGCCTGCTTAACTAAAAAATTCCCGACTAGTTTATAATGACCCGAAGGATGCACTAGACGGACAATATTATGCAGTGTAATGCTACCTTCCTTCAACATAATAAGTTTACGCCCCTCTCGATCTACCCTTGGCTGTTCTGCTGAATCAGCTAAGATAGTATCAGCATTCACCTTCAGCACCACATAGGCATTATTAGGATTCCTATCCGTTAATTGTATAGCTGCTCGGACATCATCCTCATTCTTATAGATAGGCCGACCCATGGAATAATGCACGAGCGAACCAATCACTTCCTGCCACTTTTGTATATTACTACCCTGTGATTGGTAAAGAGAAATGTAAATTTCAGTGGTATTATGCAGCGGTCGAGTCAACGAGCTATTGCCGCTACTGGCGTCTCGCTTCAAGTGATCTAGACCAATATCTGCTTCAAATTGACTGTGTAATTCTTCTAATTTTTTTTTTATACCTTTTAGAAATAAATTAGCTTGCCAGGGACCTTCTTGAATACCTTTGTCTAATATTTTTTTTACTTCTCTAGCAATCTCTATTTCTTGTTCTGAATAAGGCATATAAAACCTATTTATTGTACTTAATGCCGGTGCTATTAAGTGGCGAGACAGTTGACTCAAGACTGTTTTCCATCTCGTTTAGATTGTTAGCCCCCTTTTTTAAAGCATCAATAACCGGTGTTTTAGACCCCGATTTATCTAAAAGAAGGACCTTAATTAACCGCATGATAGAACTGCGCAAATCTTTAATGCCCTCAGTCACTTTTTTAACTTTATCGATAACTGAGGCCTTTCCTCTCACCAGGGCTTTCCCCTTTTCAGCAGAGAACATTGTTCTATTCACCATAAACTTTTCCCTTATTTTTATTATATAAAAAGCTAAACATATTACTATTATGTATCAAAATAAACTTACAAACGAGCCCGCTTGTCATACTGCAGAAAGCCTTGTAACGTTGTCTGATACCCACGAGTTAACCCTATTACCTTAATTAACTCACCCATTTCATTCGGCGAAGTTAAACAATGCACTTGTCGATTAAGATCGACTGCTGCGATTATATTATAACACTCTTCCATATGTTGTAACAAACCACTATTAATCAAAAAAGCCGCCTGTGATGTAAATCCAGCCAAGTCCAAGCCTGTTTCCACGGCATAACGGGCCAGCAAACTAAAATCAACGGAGGCTGTTAGGTCCTGCAACCCAACCAAGACAAAAGGATTGCTATGTCCACGATGCTGATAATAGCACATTGATGTACCTAAACGGCGGTCTGGATGATAGTACTCATGCGCTGGAAACCCATAATCAATAATCAATATCAACCCTCGCTGTAAAGCGGCACTCAGCTTCCTCATCCAATCCGATAAGCCCAAACAAACTTCAGACTCATATCGAACGGTTTCATTAAAATAATTTAATTTTAGCTGCGCTAAACGGCTGGTCTGCTGCACTGATGCAAGCGGTGCATAATGCCAAGTAAAATTATTTTCGGTATGTACCACACGCATTTCTTGAATGCTATTTTCGGTCCATAAAAATTTATGCACGGGCAAGGCATCTACCACTTCATTCGCAATAATAACTCCCGTTAACGGCCTATCAGGCCAATCATCTAGCCATTCAATCAAAGGAAATAAATGTGGAATTTGCGATTTTAGCTTATGCTGTTGGCGCTGTTTCAAATCCGGACTAATTTCTAAAATTTTATATTGTATGGGTAAAGCACCCTTTTTTTCTAAGAATAATAAAAGATCTTGTGCCATCTTACCGGTTCCTGCACCAATCTCTAAAATATCACCACCACCTAACTGCCCAAGTACTTCCTGACATTGCTGTCCTAGACATTGGGCAAATAACGGCGAAATTTCCGGTGCCGTGACAAAATCACCCTGCTCACCCAATTTATTTAAACTCGCGGTATAATAACCCAATTGCGGTTCATACAATGCTAGTTCCATAAAGCGCGCAAAACTGATTGATTGGGTTTTATCCTGCTGAATCGCATGGATGATTAATTGACGCAGCGCTTCGCTTTGCGCTTGATGCGTGGAATTAAGAGATGGCAAACAGCTAAGTGTTTTTGTCGTCATTCTCGTGATACAGGTAAAATTTAAGATGCATAATTCTAATACAGATTCTAAAGTCGTCCTAATCACCGGCGCTGGAAAGCGCGTAGGCGCAACGATTGCTCGGCATTGTCATCGCCAAGGCATGCGCGTGGCCATCCATTATCGCCGCTCAGCCACTGAAGCTGAAGCACTGGCACAAGAACTCAATCAACAACAGCATGATACCGCTATTACCTTACAAGCTGAACTACAAAATACGGCCGCTTATCCTGATTTAGTCAAAAAAGTCATTGAACAATGGGGAAAATTAGATGTTCTGATCAATAATGCCTCTAGCTTTTACCCCACACTCTTCGGTGAAATTACTGAAAAGAGCTGGGATGACTTATTAGGAAGCAATTTAAAAGCCCCACTTTTTTTATCCCAAGCTGCCCTACCTCACTTAAAAAAGCAAAAAGGCTGTATTATTAATTTAGTTGATATCCAAGCCCAACGTCCTCTGAGAAAATATCCAGTTTATTGTGTCGCAAAGGCTGGCCTGGTGATGCTCACCAAATGCTTAGCCAAAGAGTTAGGACCTTCCGTCAGAGTAAATGGCGTTGCCCCCGGTATTGCACTTTGGCCAGACGATGAAACTGAATTTAATCCAACATTACGTGAAAAAATCGTTGGCCGCACCGCACTAAAACGTGCTGGAACTCCGGATGATATTGCCGATGCCGTTACCTTTCTGATCCAGCACGCTAACTATATTACCGGCCAAATTATTGCTATCGATGGGGGCTTATCACTCGATTATTAAGCTTTGTTTACTTAACACTAACAATAAAAAAGAGAGGGTTTCATGCCTAAAGAAAAACAGCCTGATGTTATTTATAATGATAAATTCGATGCAGAATATGCAGAAGAGCTAAAAAAAGCTAAGGCTAATGTGAAGAAATTTAATGAATTACTTAAAGAAGAACCACTGCCAGAAACCGTTAATGTACCTACCATACCGAAAATCCGCGACGCTAATGTTATCCCGCTACCCAATTATCTCTCAGTAAAAATAAAAACACTATTAGAAGAACCTCTGCGTAATCAAGTTCGGCGCTTGGCTCAAGAAAAAAGTACCATTGCAGCGCAGAAAGCGGGGCTGCTTTCTAATATTGGAATACAGTTTTCAACGCTTCTTTCAACGCTTCAAACACCCAATCTGAATAAAGACGCTCTCCTCCAAGCTATCACTAATATCCGAAGATCCATTATAGAGAGCCAGGATAAACTATCAGAATATAGAAGCAAATGGGGTAGTGGTTTCTTCTTTGGGACAATACTTAGAATGGATCTGACGAAGCGTGTCACAAGTAAAAAGCTAATAGATAATTTGATGGCTGAATTAGATACTATTGAAAAAGAAATTGGCTCCCCCGCAGATAATACCGAGGATAAAACAAATAAAGTAAAAGTTCCGCTGGTGTCTTAATCTACTTGAAAGCGACTAAGCTATAATGGCGATATGTGATGCACTTTAGGCTTCCTACTCGAGGTAGACTTGCACACCATGCGTCAAGACAATCCCCAACCTTTTAGGATCAAACTTCAAGCGCAATCCAGCGGAGCTTTAGTAAAGTGTAGCTTTAATCAAACATAATGCAAATATGAGCAAATTTAACGCATCACCCAAAGGGGAAGCCAAATGCACACCTTGCTTCGGCCTCCTCTCACAAACCCGCTTATCACGGCTCGTTGGCTTACTAAGCATGACCTCTGTGCAAGGTACGCTGCAACGGCACATCATCCTTTAGCTGCGTTAAATTATTAATATTCTCAAGTAAATAGCGTAAGTGCTTAGGAACATTATCATATTGATCCTTAATGAAATGTTTTAAAGCCTTTAACTCTACTGAGCCCGGAAGCCATTCATCTGCGATAGGCATTTTTTCTGCTAATGCTTTTAATTTAGCATGCTCAGACAAACGCTCATGCAATATTTTAATTTGGAATGCTAATTGTTCTTGTAATAAGTCATTTAAGTTATTTTTCGTATCTAAACTGACCTGATCATTTTTCAAACAATCGTGTGCCGTACGCAAAAACATCTGTACTGTTATATCATAAAGACGACTATAACCTTTTTTATTATGTATTTTTGATTTGTTTTTATAGACATCGCTATCGCTTTGCAAAATATCTCGTTGTGTTTGCAATATCTGCTTAAAACTAAATAAATAAACACGGTCTATTGAATCAGCAGAATCCTCACTGTCTAAACTTTCAAGTGCGTCAAAGAAGTTATTTGCTTGCTCTTTGCGCAACTTATTAGTAAACCAAAAACTGGAATAACGAGCGCGTTGGCTAGCGATATACTGTTGACGTTGCGTTAAAAACTCTGCATTCGTAGGCGCATTATCAACACTGTTATCGGCCGCCGCAAACGGCGATCTAGCCAGCGTAGCAAGCTCTCTTGTTACACTCATTAAGCGTTGAAAACAATGCGTCACTGACAACCGAGCCTGGTAGTCTTTGCTTATTTTATCTGGAATAGAGCCAAGTTGTTTCTTCATGAGATCCAGATAATATCGCCAACATTTATCACTAAATGAATCACCTAAATTAAGCAGCCCATGGTGCAAATACTGCATAATTTGCTGTCTTTTTCCTTGATTCTTGGTAGAAAAATCAGAGAAATAATCTGCGTAATTTTTATTATTAGCTAATTGATTTGCCTCACAAAGCACGGCAAAAGCCTGTGGCAGCGCCTCAATGCTAGGCGTATTTATTTTAAAATAGTCTTCACGTAGCGTTACGATAGCCTTTTCTGGAATTTTTTTGTCTTTGAGCGCATTGCTGTCTTTAAAGAAAGCCAAATCACCTTCAAGTCTATGCCTACTTCGATTAGCTATGCTATCCAAGTAACTAAGCATATACTCCTTTTCAGTAGGATATTTTTGTGTATAACTATCAATTTGCTCCAAAATTTTTAAAACAGTTGAATACCATTGCGGATCCTGACTTAAATCTTTCCACTGCTTGAGCAAATAGCCTAGTATACCGCTATTCACTTTAGCATCATTGCTTACTTTCAATAATTGCAAATCATAGCCAAGTTCAGATACATTTCGACCAGTAATACTATCCACGTATTCAAGCATAAACGCTTTTGCACTAGGATATTTTTGTATATAGCTATCAATTTGCTTCAAAATTTCTAAAACAGTTGAATAGCATTGCGGATCATGACTTAACTTTTCCCACTGCTTGAGTAAATGGCCTAGTATATCGCTATTCACTACCTTAGCATTTTTGATGCACGAAACAAACGCGCGCATCTGCTTCAGGCATGGCTCAATTTCCTCAGGATCCGCATTTAAAATCTCTAAAAAAATATCGCGTAATTTGGTTTGATTAGCTTGAGATAATTCACGTATGTCGTTAAATAAAAGAAAGCTATTTTCAAGCAATGCTAAGCAATTTATTTTTTTATTAGCAAAATTTTCAGCCAAAATTAACTGTATTTCATGTGGAATATTTGAATATTTTGCTAGCAAGCTAAAAAACATATGATTTTGCTTTGGCGACATACTTTCAAAACAATTTAAATAAGCGTTATAAAGCGCTTTTTTATCCGGAGCTACCACTATTGTATACTCTACCGCTGGCGGTATTATCCCTTGTTGAGATAAAAAACTATTTAAGGCATCACCTGCCTCTTTAACCGCTATTATGCTATTTTCACAATATTTGGAAGCGTTTCTACCCTGCACAAATTTCAGATGTTCATTAATATAGCTTAAGGGAACATGCGCCGGTAAATTTACCAACGGTCTAAAGCTTTTTTCCAAAAACGCCGAATCTTTTGTCTGGCTGTTTAATAATCGAATTAATTCTTCACAGTCAGCTTGGCTTATTGCTAAACGCCGGCTTAAAAAATACCAGAAATCTCCCTGCCCCACAGCCGATACTTCAGACAAACAATCCGGCGCAGGTAGATAACTCAATCCCTCTTGGTTTGGCGCCAAACATATACTAAACAAAGGCATGATCACATGAGGTGTCTTCTCTAACGCTGCTGCATTTTCCTCAAGGTAGCTTAATAACTGTACTACCCGAACCTCTGAGTCACCATCCAGGTTGCTCAGTAGATTAAGAATATCAGCAATATCAGCTTTATTCGTGTGACACATTAATAATTTTGTGACGTTTGGATCCCTTGCAAATACCTCTTCAATATATTTTATATTGCTAAAATGATTCCAAAAATAACTATACACGGCCTGTGTAAAGCGCTCAGTAAACTGTAAAAAATCAGGTGCAACATACGCTGTTTTAATAATATTCATCATTAGTTTAAGCAGAGCATCATTTTTCGCTATATCCTCTGCACTTAACTCGCTATATGGTTTTTTAGTAAGCCATGGTTGACTGAAAAAACACTGCGCAAATTTGACATAGTTAGCAACATGCTCATCGCCTGCGGCGCTTAATACTTCAACTAACGCTGTCCATGCACTACAAGAAACACGGTATGCCGAAGCGTTTTGCACTATTTCTGTTAACCCGGCAAATAACACAATACGGTTCTTTTCTTGTTGAAGTACTGCTGTATTATTAGATGAGTCTATACTCGCAGCGTATAATTGCCTGTAAAGCTTATCTAGGTCTGTATAAAACGCTGCTACAAGCTCAGCATTTTCTCTAAGCAGGTATTTCTCTACACCGACTAACCATTGCTGGTAAAAATTAATGACGGTCTCTCTATCCGCTTCATGTGCTGTATTTTGCCCTGGCAATGGGCTATACGGAATAATAGCGCCTTTTGATGAATGCGTTTCCATTACATTGGATAGCTCAGCAGGTTGATCGGCTGGCACTTCAGTAAAAGTAATCGCAGCTAAACAATTATTAATTAAGGTATTTAAACTTGTAAGTACCTTTATAAGCTCGGGATAATCACTATTTTTATCTGTTTTATCTGGATGATAAACAACTAACTTTTTTCGCAGGTCTTTACGTAAACTCTGTAGTCTCTCTTTATCTCCTGCCGATAAACTTTTTTTATCAAGCTTTTCTTTCCAGAAATTTAAATCTGCTGTGGCTTGTTTTTCTGCTTTCTCTGCTAATGAATCAGTTCTAAGCGCTGTGCTAGCTTTAGGTATAAAATCCAATAATAAAAAGCAATCCAGATCCATATACCGCGCACAAAATATTTCCCACTCCTTCGCCGCTTTGTCGAAAAATTCTTGATAGACTTCGTCACTATCACCTGATTTTCCAGTAAGACGTGCATTCCAAATAGCTTCTATTTTTTTCGACTGTCTAGCCAAGCATCACTCAATTCTGCATGCTGAGGAATTGCTTTACCGATATATTGATGCAATACCTGCTTAACATTACCCGTCATTGATGCAATCATAAACTCTTTGCGACGTAAAAAATCCTCTTGTTGTTGCTTAATTTCAGCGCTTAATTGCACCACCGAACGCACTTTAATATAGTTTTCACGACTGCTTGCGTTAGATAACCAAGCAAATTTTTCAGAGTCCTTATTATTATGTTTATTTATCTTTTCATCTAAATGGGTAGACTGTTCCTGCCTAATCTCTTCGAGTCTTTTTTTATAATGTGGAGAATTAGAAAATCCACTGTATTGCTTGTGTATGGTCGAAATATCAAAAATATCTTGACACGTTCCTCGCGCACCATTACGTCCTTGGCGTCCATATTCCTGCTTGGTGACACGTGGGCTGGTTGCATAGGTGCGTAATACCATCAGAACTTTTTCTGATTCTGGTTTTATATCGGTGCCGCGCCCTAAACGTGAACTAATCGTTACTGCAGCCTTACGCCCAGCATCTGGCACAATCTGACTTTCTGTTTTACCACTATCATTCGTATCGACGACAATAGCGCTAGCATTATAATCAGGCTGCACTAATTTCAATTGCGCATTTATTTTTGTAGCAATACGTTTAAGGGCAATATCATCTTCACAGGTAATTAATATCGGTTGATCATTATGGCGAATAATCTTAGCTACTAAGCTCTCGATTTGCGCCTGTTCAGACTCACAAAACTCACTCGGTAAAAATTCTGTTCTTATTTCCTCGTGACTCGGTGGTTTTACGACATGCTTAATCCCATAAACCGCTTCATAAGTCTCTAGATCATGCTGATTCCCTGCTGTACCGGTACAACCTTCTAATTTACAGTAATATTTTTTCAGTAAATAAGGCGCATTTTCCGATAAAGCAATTTCTGTACAAGGTTCAACAAAATAATTCGGCGTTTCGCCAGCAACTGTCGCTTCTTTATTTAAGCGTACATGTAAAAATTGCTGCACTAAATCACTATAGGTAGAACCTTGTCTAATTTGATTATCAATCACTACTTTAGCAAAACGCGTATGAACAACCGTATTGCCAGCCAATGTTTTTAATTCAGGCCTTTTACAGAAATGAACACCTTCTTTTAAACCATCCGCCGTATGTGCAGCCGTCAGCAATTGCTTTAATTTTTGATCACGTTTTTCAAGCGCTTCAGCATTATTATCCAAAGCTGGAATAATATATTTCTGAAAAAAAGTAGATTGTTTAGGCGCTTGTTTAAGACATTCTTGCAAATAGCGACATAACGGCTTCAGATGTTTATCACGTGAGATACGCGGATCAGATTCAAAGTCCTGTTTATTTTGCAAATAAAAATCGTAAGCCGCTCTATAAACCCATTCATCTAAATTATAAACCGCATCACTGTCTCGGCTATCTGAATAATTAAACTGTGTTTTCTCGTCCTTTAAAACATGGTCACATTCATCTAAAAAGGCAACACGATTATTGGTATAAAGATTAATTGCCTGCTCGCCTTGCCAGATATGCCTGGATTGAAACAAGCTAAAATTACCGATAGTCGCATAATTGATAGCACCTACTGTACCCATATTCTCTAAAGAAGAAGCTACTTTATAAGCCTCTGCTGCAGAACTTTCGGCAATATAGGCATGTTGAATACCCATCGCATCCAATACCGGCGCAAACTCTTCATGATCGCGTTTTGATAGACTTTCTTTAGCACTGAATACATCCACTACAAAACCGGTTAACGCCAAATAGCTAGCACGCATCACCGTGATAATGCTTTTCCCTTGTCCGGTACGAACTTGATGCAGCAAACTTTCATCGTTATAAAGTGCTGCATAAATTAAATCCAGCATTTGTGTGTGATTTGCCCATTTGCCCGATTTACGCAGTAAAATTTCCCGCATACAGGCCAATAAACGCGCTGAGCTCTGATGCTTGCTCTCAGCAGAAAACGCTGCTTTTAATCCTAGCAAGTTTTGCTGCAGAATTTTTTGTAAATCTTGCATTGGCTTGAGATGCAATTGTTCCGCTTCAGCATAGCTATTAGTGTAATAAAAAAGATTAAGCAATTTTTTTTGTTCGTTATTGCTCAGCTGCGTTTGTCCTTTACGCTTTATCCCTTGCAACACCCGATCTAAACTTTCTTTATCTTCCAAACTAAGACTGTAATGCCGCTTAGAACTTCCATCGGCTTTTCTTGCTTGCTCTACGGATTCATAATGATGAATGATTTCTTCTGCCGAATGCAGTTTCTTTTCAGTCATTAAGCGTTTAAGCAAGCTAACAGCAGGATAAGGGGGGGCAGCATAATAGACTGCAAGCGCTTTTAATTCGCCTACAGGCAAGCTCGTCAGCGCCAGTTTGAGATTTATAACGTCTCTATTATTATTTGATAAATCTATATCGCTAACCGCCTGCGTTAAAATCATTTGTAGGTATGGTTGTTTTACCGTATCACTGATTGTAAAAACACGGTTTAAGCCAGTGGCATCTATTAACCCTTTCTGTACCCATTGAATTAATGCAGTCTGACTTTCTGCCCATAATGAAGTTAAAATGTCATTAGATTCGCCCTCTAAATCAGGAAATACTTGATCAGCCGTTTTGCTAACCCTAGCAAGCACTTCCGAGCAAAATGATTTTTCTACTGCCATTGCCTCAATCAGCTGACTGCTGCTACTTAACCAATGCGTACTCGCCTTAGCTGCATGCAGATGCAATAAAACCTGCTCTGCTTCCTCAATATGAGCGCTATCAATACCGTTTTGTAAAATTAATTTAATTAAAGTGGATTTACATGAACTAGGTAGTGCGTTTCTCATCACGCGATCAATCGCTTTTTGCTGCTTTATCTCAGCAACGGCCTTAAGCTTATTTAAACTCGCATTGATTAGACTGGCATGAGGGTTTTTAATAGCCTCGTTCAGTACCGTATTCAGTAAATCTACCGGATAATGCTGCTGTGAGATGGTATTTTTATCTATTAAGCAATTTAACCAGCTTATTAATTGTGGCACCGAATAATAAAGCTTAGGATTAGATGTCTTTACTTTTTCTAATAAACAGCCAATTAATTGCCCTACTTCGTTGTAATGGATTTTTTTATCCAAGCGAATAAAAAACTTAGCTAAGTTTTTCATCTGTTCCTGGCAGTCTAGATCTGACTTAACCGCAAGGCGCGACATTAATTTATTCAGTAATGATAAATTTTGCGCTTTAAACCCCTCAAAAAAGTTTTTCTCTACATATTTCTTAGTTTCCTGACATTCTTGCGTGTTAAGTGGTCTAAAATCAGCATCCTGATAGCCAACAGTACAACCTTTTTGCACCCATTGTTCTATTATTTGTCTTCTTTCACGCGCAGGATCGCTCGCCTTTGAGATAGATTCATAAGCACTTTTAAGCTCTGTATATTCAGGCAAATAACGCGATGTAGAAAAATCAATGGACTGTAGTTGTTTTTCAAGCAATAGCACTTGATCTCGCTGCCTTGAATCTGTTCTTACTACTTTAAAGGGTTGCTTTCCTTGGTCGATGTCATTCAATAACCAAGGATAGTAGTTTAGCAACGGCGCTAATTCTTTTTTCTGCGATACAAGCTGGATAAGTTTAACAAATTGATCTTTATTATCATCGCCATAGCATTGAATCGCACGTCCACAGTTATTAATAAAAACAATGGATTCATCCGAAGATAACTTTTTCAAGCTTGGCAAAGAACGATTTTCTAACAAGGTCTTAGCCAAAAACGCGATGTCACTAAAACGGATTTTTAGGGTGCCCGTCAATAAATTAGCATCTAAAACCAGTTGCTGATTGATCCACCGCAAAATTCCAATATCACAACTTTTCAAAGCGGTAAAATAGCTGGATATTTCCGTTGCGGAATGATCTTCTGCACGATCAACGCCTAAAGCAATACAAGCCAGATACATACGCGTTATAAGATATGGTTTTTCTTCACCTTCAATTTCAGCTAGGCCTGCGGAAAGGTTTTCTCTAAAGCGATTAAAATCAGCAAAATCAAGCCGAATGCGTTGACTCGCATAACGCAATGCTTGCAACTCGATAAAATCAGCTGAAATTGCGCCATCCCATTTAACAGCATAGCTTTTTTCATCACTATCAGCAGAGGATGCAGTAAATCCAGTTAATTTTGTCTGTGCATGCCAGTAAGGGTAATCGTCGTATTGATTTGCATAATAAAAACCATTATGGCGCCAATCTATCTGAGCTATATGATTTAAAATATCCTGCTGAATTTGATAGCCTGCCGCTTCAGTATCGACTCTTTTTAATACACGATAAAGCCTATCAAGGAATACCTGTGCCTGAAAATTCTCATTACCCTCTAAACACTGGAAAAATGCAACTTTATTAATAATAAGCTGCTTTGATTCAACTAAGTCCAGTACTTTTTGAAAGGCATACCATAAATCTGCATAATGCATCTGACCGGTTGCTGCACCATGCGCATCAACTAATTTCCACCATAGCACTTGATAGTCTGGTTTATCTTTTAAAGTAACCATGCTGAGCGCATAAGCATCGATCTCTGCTTTATCCAATAACTCTGACCAATTTAGCGAACTATCTAAAAATCGCTTTTTCCATACGGCAAAATGATCAGCGCCAAATTTTTTATAGATTTGATTTGCAAGAAATAAGAAATGTTGTGTCCCTTGATTGTCTCGTCCTTGATTTTCTATATCATAAAAATTAAACAGCTGACCAAATGCCTTGAGATTCGACTCAGTCAAAGTGATAGCACTCTCTGCGGCAAATAAATCGTTAATTAATGCACTAGAAATAGATGGATATTTATTTATGACCCATTTTTTTACTATTTCCAAGCAATCTTTAAAATCACCCGCCGTTATAGATTTAACAGAAGGGTTAAGATCAAAATATTGTATGCTAGTAGCAATATTTTCGTCGCGTAGTGCATCGCCGGTTAACCTTTTAGTTAGCACGGCCCTAGCATTATTAATCCGTAGTGAATCCTTATCTTCTAGCACTAGATATTTCCATACCGTTAAAGCCTCATGATCGGATAATGGATCGGATAATGTTGCATTAAATGTCTTTCTAAACTGACGAAAATCCCCTTTAAATTCACTTTCCAAGCGTGCTGGGTGAAGTTGTACCGTAAATGGATTACGTTTTTTTAAAACTAAAGCTGCGCGTGCTCTGAGATCTTGTTTTTCACGTTTTTCATCAAAACATAAAATTAAGCCTTTATTTCTTGAATAGCTTAAATAAAAACCGGCCGGAAGATTATCTTTGGAGAAACCCAAGCGAAACTGAGGCGCATTCTGCATTATTTTTTGTACGGCCTGTGGTTGAATTTTCTCAATCACCTGCGCTGCATTTTTTTCACTACCTACCCACAGAGAAAACAACTGCGCTAAATCACCTTGAGTCCAACCCGATGCATTTTTAATATCTGCGGCTAGCACTTCCCACATTGACTCGCATTCTAAGTCGATATTGTCACGACTAATAAGACTTCTTTCATCGCCAAAAAACTGAGTAATTTCCTGTTCTTGCTCTTGTTCCTGTTCCTGCTCTTGTTCCTGCTCTTGTTCCTGTTGAAATTCTTGTGTTACTTCTTGCTGCAACTGTTGCTGAATGCCTGGCGTTTGTGCAGAGAGTGGATATAAAATATCGTCACCATCAAACGGCTGTTCTTTTTTAGCATCTTGATCCGCAATAATGACTTCTGCATTTAATTGACCGTCCGCAGCGGCATAAATAGACTGAGTATTCTTTTCTAAAGACGCTTGACGACGTTTTATTTGATTATCCAGAATCTTATTTTGAACCTCACGATACAGTGCTTTTACGGCACAAGCGTTTTTATCTTCATAAGCCTCTCTGTCCCAAGCGGGTATACGAATTAAAACTGCTAAATCCTCAGCGGCCTTTTTCTGCAGTAATAATAAAATATTTTTGCTATTTATATCTTTAATATCTAAATTATATAAAAGCACTTCGCTGCGATCATTCGCAAATATTCCATTGCGCCTATTTAAAACAGTAATTAACCCGCCAAATGCATGTTGATTTATCTCCGATAAATCATCCGGCATAATCAATGCCAAGCTATCAAATAAAGGGCCGCAACCTTTTCCTAGTTGGTCAAACTGTCTAATTTTTTCTGATAGATGAACAATATATTCAACAGGTTTATCACTTAAACTTCCGGCTAAATCAAAGGTACAACTAAGATTTGGCGCAGGTTCTTGTTCAGTACTATTCCAAATAGCCGCATAGTTATTTTCCAAAGCTGTAAAAAAGCTATCTAAGCCTTCTCTACCCATTTGAGCCATTTGTATAAAAGCCCAGGCTGAGTTATGTGTATCTAATTTATTTTTATGGCTTTCACTGCAGAAAGTACCGCGCCAATCTTTATTAAACTGAGTGATGGTGTTAATTAAATCCAAATCTAGCGTAGTACCCTGCTCTTTAAAGAAGTGAATCATTTTCAAACCAGTCATCTTCCAAAGCGTTTTACGTTTTGCTAGATCCTCATTGGCAGTTTGAAGGTACTCCGCGGCGAATGCCGCTAAAAATCGATTGCGCGCCGCACAATGTAAGGGGTAGGTATAGCAAGTATCTAAGTCATGCGTAGAATTATCGATCGGAAAAATTTCTCGCAAATACGGATCGTAGTTAAATAATTCTGCTACCCGAGCATTTTTACTCGCTATAGTAGGATCTTTACTCGCTATAGTAGGAAAAGCTAGCCGCGCTAGTTTGGCATGATAAACAATTTGCAAGGCAGCAATCAGATCAATTGTTTCAAAGCCAGGCTTAGCAAGTGTTAATGCTTTTTCATTATTGTCGAGTACAAATAAACGCTTATCAAATTTGTCTAATACTTTGTCTACCGACACATCTTCTAAAGGAGAAAAATCGCTTAATAGCGTAGGAATGGCTTTTTCTTCGTCATGCCGAATCAATTCATTAACACTAAAATTTGTGAATGGTTTACGATGCAAAAAGGCCTTTTTAGTTTGCTTTCTGTGCTTAGAATCATTCCTAAATTGAATTTGTGCCCATTCGCACAAGCTAAACACAGGAACATTATAGCGGTAGGTTTTTACATCGGCCTGCTTTTTACAAGCTGGAAAAATTCGACCAAATAAAACCGCATGCCAAGCCTCTTCTGCAGTCATTTCCATATCATTAAGTTGTGTATTTTGCGCAGTATCTACTAACTCTGTTCGAATATGATATTTTTTAAAAATATCCTCTACGTTTTTTTCTATTTTAATATCTTGATTCGTATAGGCGATCCATTGCTGGTTTTTTTTATTTAAAAGAATCCATAATGGCTTATCTTCCGTACGAATATTAACAAATAAAGTTTGGAAAGACTTCCATTGTGATCCGCAAAAATGCTCAAATTCGTCAATATGATAAGGCGCATAATTGGGTGTATCGATACCGTCTTTAGACTCGACGTGTAATCCATTGCGACTTAAAAAGTGTATTACAACGGCACGATCAGGCGTGTATGTTGATGCTGACACCGAAGAAAGCGAAGAAAGCAAAGAAAAAGCAGAGTGAGCCTGTGAAGAATAGACATATGAAAATAGGGCATGATCTCTGGAAAAAGGATAACCTTCGATGGTTTTTCTAAGCCGGTCCTTACTTATATCATACCACTCAATGGTTCCTCCCCAACATTTACGTGGATCCGTACAAGGTTTAGTAAAACAAAACGGTTTTTTAACATTATCTATTAATTCTCTGTTTAGAAAATCTCTAAGGAAACATTCACTTATAAATTTATGCTTCTTAAGCCACGCATGTCTTTGGTGAAGTTGTGCTAATACCTTAGTTAAATCAAGTATATTAATCCTATCCTCGAAACTTTTTTTTACATTAGCCCCTGCGCTCCAGATTTCACGCTCAAATTTACTTTTATATTCGGAAATAAGTGTTTTATAAAAAGCATCTTTCGAAAGGCGATATATGTCAAGCTTGAGTACATCTTCATTAACCTTCTCTCTCCTTTCTCTCGCTTCTCTTTTTGCTTGAGCGAGTTTATCATCTAGTTTTTTTTGTAGTCTTGTTTTAATTTCATCGTCATAGTATAAAATCCAGCTGTTCTCCAACAATGCACGAATATCATTAAGCATAATTGAAGTTACTTTCTTCACGTCACATTCAAGCATATAAAACCTTATTATTATAATATTTTTTATAGTCACCTAACATTAAAACAAATATAACTTAAGGAATTATTAATTTTCATTGGCATACATAATTTTGCATATGGATATTAATAAAAAAACAACATAAATAATAAAAAATTCATACCTCATCAAGACTTTAAGCTAGACTGATAATATTGAAAAATGTGTAAATAAAAAGTAAACACCCACATAATTTTTGCTTAACAATGGATACTTAGCCTTAACTAAATAGCAATGAGCCCTTGAACGAATAAGGCTTGTTTTTGTCTATAAATAGGACTAAAATGGTCCCAATTAAATATTTAAAGCCCCCCTTATTAAGAGGGCGATTGTTCTTTGCCTATGTTACGACTCAGCAAACTAACGGATTATGCCATGGTAACGATGGCCTATTTGGCCAAGCACCCGGGACAACCCAGTAATGCAAGAAATATCGCCGAAAAAACCGGTGTTTCCTTAGCCACCACCAGCAAGCTATTAAAACGTTTGGCTAGGCACCAGCTATTGCTGGCCCATCGTGGTATTCAGGGTGGCTATCAACTGGCGCTACCCCCGCAAGACATTCCACTCGGAAAAATCATCCAGGCCTTAGAAGGTCAAATTGCTTTAACGGCATGCAGCCATTCAAATCGGCCGTGTGGCGTAGAAAAACAGTGTATGATTCGCGATAATTGGCGTAATATCAGCGCCTTTATTCAGGGTACCTTATTTCATATCAGCGTGGCCGATCTGATAGAGCCCCTGCGATTAAAATCGCTATTAAAACAACCTTTAGCTCAACTAGAGAATGCTTCATGACAGATGCCGCTTTAGATAAATTACTCCAACAGGACTATCAACATGGATTTGTCAGTGACATTGAGTCCGATACGCTACCCTGCGGGCTCAGCGAATCGGTGATACGCACGATTTCTGCTAAAAAAAATGAACCTGAATTTCTGCTGGAATGGCGCTTAAAAGCTTACCGTCATTGGCTCACCTTATCTGAGCCCCATTGGGCGGATTATATGCATTATCCAGCTATCGATTATCAAGCGATAAGCTATTATTCGGCACCTAAAGTAAAAAAACAGCTAAAAAGCCTAGATGAGGTTGATCCCGAACTACTGCGCACCTATAACAAATTAGGTATTCCGCTAAAAGAACAAGAATTTTTAGCCGGTGTCGCTGTCGATGCCGTCTTTGACAGCATTTCTGTGGCCACCACCTTTAAAGAAAAACTGCGTGGTATGGGTATTTTATTCTGTTCCTTTTCAGAAGCAGTACAAGAATATCCCGAACTCGTTAAAAAATACTTAGGTACTGTCGTTCCCGCGCAAGATAATTTTTTTGCTTGTTTAAATTCAGCGGTATTTACCGACGGTTCATTTTGCTATATTCCCAAAGGGGTACGTTGCCCAATGGAACTTTCCACGTATTTTCGGATTAATGCCGCAAATACTGGTCAATTTGAAAGAACACTGATCATTGCCGATGAAGGCAGTACCGTCAGCTATTTAGAAGGCTGTACCGCGCCACAACGCGATGAAAATCAATTGCATGCCGCAGTAGTAGAATTAGTCGCACTCGATAATGCAACCATTAAATATTCCACCGTGCAAAACTGGTATCCCGGTGACAAAGAAGGAAAAGGTGGCATCTACAACTTCGTGACTAAACGCGGCCATTGTCGTGGTGTTAATTCAAAAATTTCTTGGACACAAGTTGAAACTGGTTCTGCGATTACTTGGAAATACCCGAGTGTTATTTTACAAGGCGATCATTCCACCGGTGAATTTTATTCTGTTGCCGTTGCCAACCATAAACAGCAAGCAGATACCGGAACCAAAATGATCCATATTGGTAAAAACACTAAAAGTACCATTTTATCTAAAGGTATTAGCGCTGGTAACGGACAAAATACCTATCGCGGCTTGGTTAGGATTGCACCCAGCGCTGAAAATAGCCGTAATTACACCCAATGCGATTCCTTATTAATTGGTGATCGTTGTACAGCACATACTTTCCCCTCGATTGAAACCAAAAACCAAACCGCACAAGTAGAACACGAAGCATCTGCCTCAAAAATTAGTGACGACCAGCTCTTTTATTGTCAGCAGCGTGGTATAGCCACGGAAGATGCCTTATCGCTTATTGTCAATGGTTTCTGTAAGGCGGTCTTCAAAGAGCTACCGATGGAGTTTGCCGTAGAGGCACAAAAATTATTGGGCGTAAGCCTGGAAGGTAGCATTGGTTAATGTACTCTTCGCACTTGAACGTTTGGCGGCGTTGCCACTCAACTCGCAATCCTCATGTATGTTATATACACTCCGGTTGCTCGTTTTCGCGGCGCCTTGCCAAACGTCCCATTGCTGTGAGTACTCAATACAGACAAATTATAAGTAAATTCAACTTTTAAAAAAATATGTTAAAAATTCAAAACTGTCACGCAGAAATCGATAACAAAACCATTTTACGTGGTATTAATCTGGACATAAAACCCGGCGAAGTACATGCGATTATGGGACCTAACGGTTCCGGTAAAAGCACCTTAGCCAACGTGTTGGCTGGACGCGGAAGTTATACACTCACTCAAGGTAGCATCCGTTATTTAGATCAAGACCTGTCGAAATTATCACCCGAACAACGCGCTCAAGCCGGTTTATTTTTAGCGTTTCAATACCCGGTAGAAATTCCTGGTGTGAGTAACGTTTATTTACTTAAAGCCTCTTTAAATGCGATTCGCAAAGCACGCGGCGAAACAGAGCTGGATGCAATGGATTTCTTAGCACTGGTCAAAGAAAAATTAAAATTAGTTGAAATGGATCAAGACTTTCTTTATCGATCCGTCAATGAAGGTTTTTCTGGCGGTGAAAAAAAGCGCAATGAAATTCTGCAAATGGCGCTGTTAGAACCTAAGCTAGCCGTTCTAGATGAAACCGATTCTGGTCTTGATATCGATGCCTTAAAAATAGTTTCTAATGGTGTTAATCGTCTGCGCTCACCCGAGAGAGCCATGATATTGATTACGCATTATCAGCGCTTACTCGATTATATAAAGCCCGATTATGTACATATTCTTGCGGGAGGAAAAATCATTCGATCAGGTGATTTTACCTTAGCGCAAACCTTGGAAAAAGACGGTTATTCTACGATCCTACAAGAAGAATCGGTGGCTTAAAAACAATGTTAACAACTGCACTTAATCCTAACGCTTCTGCCATCGCACACTATCTCAACGAATATCAACGTGCAGAAAAAAGACTACCGGGTTATACGCATGAATCGCTAACATCGCTGCAAAAAACAGCGCTAGCACATTTTTCAAACTTAGGTTTTCCTACCCGAAAACACGCTGATTGGAAATACACGCCACTCACGTCCTTTTTACAAACACCTTTTTCAATAAACCCATACAACGATAATGAAGCACTATCAACCGTGCTTGAGGAAACTTCAAGCGCGTATCGCTTAGTGTTTCTGAATGGTCATTTTTCTCAATCATTATCGACCATCAGTGCACTACCCGATCAGTTCATCATCAGTGATTTAACAACACAGATTAAAAATAATCCTGAGCGTTTAGTTAATTACTGCCGAGCATCGCTGGAACAAACAAACAGCTTTATTCATTTAAATACCGCATTTATTCAGGATGGCGCTTACATTTATTTACCGGCTAATACAGCGTTAACTTCTTCTATTGAATTAATATTCATTAACAGTGGTGAACAGCAATTTATCCCCATCCGTAATCTGATCATTGCCGAAGAAAACAGCCGCGCGGTAATTATCGAAAAATATATATCACTACAAGAAAATGCTAACACTTATTTTTCAAATACTGTCACCGAATGCATTTTATCGACACAAAGCCATATTGAACATTACAAACTCATTGAAGAAAGTGAAACAAGCACGCATATCGGCAACCTATGTGTAACACAACAAGCCAACAGCCAATTTTTCTCTTATTCTATCGCCTTAAAAGGCGGTTTAGTGCGCAGCGATACACAGGTTAAACTTTGCCAAGCGCATGCACAATGCCACTTAAAAGGCCTTTACCAGGCTACAGCAAAGCAACATATCGCACATCACACCGTCATCGATCATATTAGCCCTTATACAAGCAGCAAAGAATTTTATAAAGGTATTGTGGCCGATAAATCAAGCGCGGCATTTAATGGTAAAGTGATTGTTCGACCACAGGCTATAAAAAGCACAGCTGAGCAACTTAACAAAAACTTACTGCTTTCACGCGATGCTGAAGTGAATACAAAACCTCAACTAGAGATTTTTGTCGATGATATTCAATGCACACACGGTGCCAGCATAGGTCAGCTCGATGAAAATGCGCTTTTTTATCTGCGTGCACGTGGTGTAAATGCCAGTGAAGCACGTCAGCTTTTAATTAAAGCCTTTATTCAAGACATTATTCAACAGATGCCCTTATTAAGGTCACACGCTTTATTGTCGCGTTCACTAAGCGACTTATTAGAGAGCCAACATAAAAAACCGTTTGATGTGCAAAAAATAAGACAAGACTTCCCTATTTTTCAAGAAAAAATTCAGGGCAAGCCCCTCGTTTATCTGGATAGTGCCGCCAGTATGCAAAAACCGCATTGCGTTATAGAACGAATGCGCGATTTTTACCGCCAAGAATACAGTAATGTGCATCGAGGTATACATCATTTAAGCGAACAAGCCACCGATGTGTTTGAAAAAAGTCGCGAAAAAGTTCAACAATTTATTAACGCGAAATATTTTTCTGAAATTATCCTTGTACGTGGCACCACCGAAGCAATTAACTTGGTAGCCCAAACCTATGGCCGCCAACAAATAAAGGCCGGCGATGAAATTATCATCACGCATATGGAACACCATGCAAATATCGTCCCTTGGCAATTATTATGCCAAGAAACCGGCGCACAGCTTAAAGTAATTCCTATTAATGATGCCGGTGAATTAATTTTAGAAGAATATAAAAAGTTACTCAGCAACAAAACAAAATTAGTGGCGCTTTGTCACATTTCAAATACCTTAGGCACGATCAATCCTATCAAAAAAATTATTGATTTAGCGCATGCGAATAACACACCGGTATTAATTGACGGCGCACAAGCCGTTGCACACCAAAAAGTGGATGTACAAGCCTTAGATTGTGATTTTTATTGCTTCTCAGGACACAAAATGTTTGCCCCTACCGGTATCGGTGTGCTGTATGGAAAACAACATTTATTAGAAGCGATGCCTCCCTATCAAGGCGGCGGTAGCATGATCACCAAAGTCAGCTTAGAAAAAAGCAATTATCGCGAACCTCCTTATAAATTTGAAGCCGGCACACCGCATATTGCCGGTGTCATCGGTTTAGGTGCAGCGATTGATTATCTGAATCAACTCGATTTCTCAGCGGCACAAGCGTATGAACAAGCATTACTCACGTATGCTACCGAGCAATTAACACAACTGCCAGGTATACGCTTGATTGGTACCGCACAAGAAAAAACCGCTATTTTAAATTTCGTTATTCACGATAATCAAGGCCAGCGCATTCATGGACATGATCTCAGTGACATTTTAAATTCCGAAGTCGGTGTTGCCGTTAGAGCCGGACAACATTGCACGATGCCTTTATTACAGCGCTTTAATGTCGATTCTACCGTGCGTGCTTCCTTAGCTTTCTATAATACCAAAGAAGAAATTGATAAATTAATACAAGGCTTAAAAATCGCACAAAGCATTTTTAATGCACCAAACACAACATCGGTTATTAGCCATGTCTGAGTTACGTGAATTATATCAAGAAATGATCCTCGATCATGGACGCCATCCACGTAATTGCCACGTCTTAGCAAATGCAAATCGGCAAGCCGAGGGATTTAATCAGCTTTGCGGTGATCGTTTAACGGTTTATTTAAACGTTGAAAATAATACCATTAAAGATATTAGTTTTACTGGTTCAGGTTGTGCTATTTCCATGGCATCGGCTTCGTTAATGTCAGAAACACTAAAAGGAAAAACAGAACAAGAAGCACAATTATTTTTTCAAAATTTTCATGAATTATTAACCCATGAAAAAGAACAAACGAATCCCATTGACGATTTTAACAAACTAACGATTTTCTCCGGTGTTAAAGCCTATCCAGCTCGAGTCAAATGTGCCACCTTAGCCTGGCATACTTTACACGCCGGATTGCAGCAACAAAAAAAAACCGTTTCTACGGAAAACTAAACAGCATGAACTTAGCAAAATATCCCCTATCAGAAAAAAACATTGCACAGTTAAAACTGGATATTATTGCAGCACTTCAGGGTATCTACGACCCAGAAATCCCGGTTAATATCTACGATTTAGGTTTAATTTATAATGTAGTGATCGATACTCAAGGATCGGTAAAGATTGAAATGACCTTAACCACGCCAGGCTGTCCGGTGGCACAAACATTTCCCGGTAATGTAGAAAACGTGGTTAGTCATGTACCCGGCGTGAGTGAAGCGGTTGTTGAGTTAGTTTGGGATCCACCCTGGACATCAGACAATATGACTGAAGCCGCGAAATTACAGTTGGGTATGTTATAAAAATCTATCGTCATTGCGAGTGCCGCAGGCATGAAACAATCCAGGGGAATATATGTAGCTGGATTGCCGCGCGCCTATGGCGCTCGCAATGACAATGAGCCACTAATACTATCCATCAGCAAGCCGGCTATATTTAACTTAAACTGTTCATCTAACTCACGAATGCCGGTAGGACTGGTAATATTAATTTCGGTTAAATAATCACCGATCACATCTAAACCTACAAAATACAAGCCTTTTTCTCTTAACGTAGGTCCCACTTGCTGACAAATCCAACGATCACGTTCGCTTAATTCAATCCCTATACCCTTGCCGCCGACAGCTAAATTAGCACGTGTTTCACCCTCTGCGGCGATGCGTGCTAAAGCATAAGGTACGGGCTCGCCATTGATCATTAAAATCCGTTTATCTCCTTGCGTAATTTCTGGAATATAACGCTGCGCCAGCGTATAACGCTGATTATTTGCGGTTAAGATTTCTAAGCTTACATTAATATTAGGATCATTTTCCCGTAATCGAAAAATAGAATAACCACCCATACCATCCAATGGTTTAATAATAATATCTTTATGTTCTGCTAAAAACTGTTTAACCGCCGCAACATGATGTGTCACTAAGCTCGGTGTACAGCATTGCGGAAAATGGCTAATAAATAATTTCTCATTAAAATCACGCAAACTTTGTGGTTTATTCACCACTAACACACCCTGCTGTTCGGCTTTATCTAACAGTTGTGTGGTATAGATATATTGCATATCTACCGGCGGATCTTTTCGCATCAAAATCACAGCCAGTTGATCTAAACCCTGTACGGTTTCTTTGCCAAATTCAAAGTAATTTTTAGCCGAATCCTTTACCACTAAACGACGCATTCTGGCACAGACTTTATCTTGCTGAAGAAAAAGATCGCTTTGCTCCATATAAAAAATAGGCCATTCTCGCTGCTGTGCCTCTAATAACATCGCAAACGTGGTATCTTTTTTAGGGTTGATGTGTGAAATAGGATCCATAATCACACCCAATGCAAACTTTTTCGTCATTTTAATTCCTTGCTTGCAAAACAGCCGCTTGTTCACGTGCCGCCGCCAATGCAGCCAAACGGGCTATCACACCATAGACGTAAAAACGATTGGCGCATTTGCCTTTTTGACTGGTCGTAACTTCGGGGATATTACAAGCTTTCACAAAAGGTAGTGGTTCAAATTGCATTCCCGGCGAATTCAGATTATCACTGACGCCACGACCCGTGTGCACACGATAAAAACCACCGATGACGTATTGTCCGAGCATATAAACGACAGGCTCAGCCACCGCATCATTCCAGGTTTCAAAGGTATAAACCCCTTCTTGTATAATCACTTTCTCGATAGGGCGATTACCTTTTGCCACCATCATATCACTGCGTTTTTTTCGATTTAAATTTTGAATTTCAGCCGGATCATGAATGGATAACACGCCCATTCCATACGTTCCTGAATCTGCTTTAATGACGACATACGGTTTTTCTTTAATATGATATTCATCGTATTTTTTTTGAATTTTAGTTAATAACTGTTGGCTTTGTTCTAGCATACAGTCTTCACCTTCGCGTTTCATAAAATCCACACCTTCACAACGCGTAAAAAAGGGACTAATCAACCAAGGATCTAACTGAATTAACTGCGATAACTCTTCGCATACCTGTTCATACGCTTTAAAGTGTTGCGATTTTAAACGCCTATGCCAACCTAATTCACTGGCAGGAAATATTTTTTGCTTAACACCCTTTTAGAATTTCAGGGACACCACTGGCTAAATCATTATTTAATAGCAGTAAACAAGGTAAAAAATCATTCACGCTGATTTGATCATCTACTCTTTTTATTTTTTCAAGTAAGAGAGTCCGACCTGAGGCTAATGAAATTTTCTTTTCTTCTCCAATATCTTCTAATAAAGAACCGATTCGCACTTCAAAACCCGCTTGAATTAATATGTCATGCAAAGCAACCAGATTTTTAAAATAATACTGATTTCGGGTATGGTTTTCAGGGATAATTAATAGTCGTAAACATCCAGGTAGTAATCGATCTAAGGTTTCCTGAGCCGCTTGAACCGCTAAAGGAATAAAATCTTCTTTTAAGTTATTAAATCCCGCAGGAAATAGATTCGTATCGACCGGTGCTAATTTAAACCCTGCATTACGCAGATCCACCGAAGAATAAAATGGTGGTGGTGTTTTACGCCATTGATCACGCAACCACGCTTCTATCGCTGACTGCGAACTTAATAACTGTTTTTCTAGCAAGTGTAGCGGATCTAAACAATGCGAAGCCAAACAGGGAATGTCGTCACTCTTATTCGATGGTTGATTCATTCATGTCCCCTTAGGTCAAATATACTCTTCGCACTTGAATTTTCGACTGCGTTCCCGCTCAGTTCGCAATCCGCATGTATGTTATATACACGGCGGTTGTTTCAATTTGTAACCTTATTGTATTCCATATACACTGCAGATACTTATTTTTGTGGCAACTTGCCGAAAATCCCCTTGCTGTGAGTATAATAATGTAATAGTGAATTTTTCTAGCTCATATCCTAGCTAAGCATCATAAAAAGCCCTAGATGCTGTTGCTGTATACATTATATTAAATCCGCTCAGGCTTCAAAAAGAAAAGCGAAAGCGCTATAGTAGTCTCAACCTCTTATTGTCTTCACTAGAATGACACTTTTCCAACGATTGACTCGTTTTTTACTTGGGAAACCTCGTAACCCCTTAAACCCAGATGCGCAACGGCATATTGCACTCGTCGCTTTTTTGGCCTGGGTAGGCTTAGGTGCGGACGGTCTCTCCTCTTCTTGTTACGGTCCTGAAGAAGCGTTTATTGCCTTAGGCCCCCATTATGGATCCTTAGCCCTTTATATTGCGATTGCAACCATCCTAACCGTCTTTATTATTGCTTTGGCCTACAATCAAGTCATTGCACTATTTCCCAGCGGTGGCGGTGGCTATAAAGTAGCCACACAATTGTTAGGTCCACATGCGGGATTGGTTTCAGGTGCAGCACTTATCGTTGACTACGTATTGACCATCACTATCTCCGTTGCCAGTGGCACCGATGCCTTGTTCAGCTTACTTCCTTCCGCCGTTTTAGATTATAAATTATTAACTGAAGCCGCCATTATTTTTTTACTGATTACGCTGAATCTACGTGGCATGAAAGAATCTATTAAAGTCTTGATGCCGATTTTTTTAGGCTTTGTCATTACACACTTCTTTTTAATTATTTATGGCGTTGTTTCGCATAAAAGCGGTTTGCCTGCCGTCGTTTCCGATACCGTTAACAATACCTTGAATTTATCGCATCAAGCCGGCTGGCTATTTGTCATTGCTTTATTATTACGCGCGTATTCATTAGGAAGCGGAACCTATACCGGGATTGAAGCCGTTTCAAACAATGTTAATCGATTAGCGGAGCCCCGCGTACAAACAGGAAAGTGGACCATGCTGTATATGGCACTTTCCTTAAGCTTCACCGCCGGTGGAATTATCCTGCTTTATCTGCTGTGGCATGCTCAGCCTGTCTACGGACAAACCTTAAATGCGGTTGTTTTTCATAAAATATTAGGCGATTCCAGTCTGGGTCACATCCTGCTGATGATCACTTTATTATTAGAAGCCGGTCTTTTATTAGTCGGTGCTAACACCGGGTTTTTAGCCGGGCCCAGTGTTTTAGCAAATATGTCGGTTGATAGTTGGCTACCGAATCGTTTTCGTCATCTTTCCAGTCGTTTAGTCACACAAAACGGTGTTATTGTGTTTGGTCTTGCCGCCTTACTCATTCTCTGGTTAAGCGGTGGGCGTGTTTCGTGGTTGGTCATCCTTTATAGTATGAATGTGTTTCTAACCTTTTCGCTGTCTCTATTAGGATTATGCGTCTATTGGGTAACACAGCGCAGTGCAGCGTCTCCGCGTTGGTTGGGGCGTTTATTCTTTTCGGCGTTTGCTTTTTTTGTCACCGTCAGCATCCTAATCGTCACCCTGATTTCTAAATTCACCTTTGGCGGTTGGGTAACGGTGGTCATTACCAGTCTTGTGATTGGCGTGTGTTTACTGATAAAAAAACATTACACGCATGTTAATAAAAAACTGCATGAAATTGATTTGCTCATGACCAGTGCGCCACTTAAAACACTGCAGGTGGTCACACCCCTACAACCTTCTGAAGCCACTGCCGTCATTATGGTCGGAAAACATCGCGGCATTGGTTTACATAATTTATTATGGATATTACGATCATTCCCAGAACATTTTAAAAATTTTATTTTTCTCAATGTAGGTATTGTCGATGTAGAAAGTTTCAGCGCTAAAAAAGAATTAACCGCCATGCAAGAATCATCTAACAAAATGCTCGATTATTTTGTCAATTATTGCCAGCAACAAGGCTTAGCTGCGAAAGGTCTGGTTGCTTTTGGCACGGATCCAACCGAAAAATTAACCCTATTATCTAAAAAAATTATGAAAGAATTTCCCAACTCTATCTTTTTTGCGAGTAAATTAATTTTTTCAAAAGATAATTGGATTACGCGTTTTTTACATAATGAAACCGCTGTTACCTTACAGCGTCGTTTACATTTACTCGGCGCACAGCTGGTTATTTTACCGATGAAAATAGATTAAGCATGAAACCCATTCCTGAAAAAACACTTGATACGATTCTAAATCAGCAAGATTCGCAAAGTATCTTGGGCTTTATACAAAAAAAAGTGCTACAGCTCAATCAACTGAACGATATATGGCAAAAAAGCTGGCCTGATTTAGCGCAGCATAGTCGCATTGCTAACTTCCGCGAAGGTTGTTTAGTGATAGAAGTGGATAATGCCGCTTGGGTAACACGTTTACGTTATCTCATTCCTGATCTAAGCAAAAAATTAGTCAAACACACCGCGCTGAATAGCTTAAAACACATTGAATGGTATATTCAACCGCATTCCCAAACAGTTTCTCCACGTAACCGGTTTGCGCTGGTTTTATCTGATCATAGTGCACAGCTACTGAAAAATACGGCGCTAACGATTAGAATGAAGCAATTACAAGAAGCCTTAATTCGATTATCAGAAAATAATTAATCGATAAATCAATTTCTAAGCGAAAAAATATACGTTTACTCAAGCTTATTCAGCGTAACAGAAATACCAATAAATCAACATAATATTTATATACAATAATGAATTATTGTTTTCAATTTCATTCATTTATTAAAAAATAAAATACGCTTAAAATAATATTTTACGTGGCTACACCACGTAGAGAAATTTTTGCCTCAGCTTCAGTAATACTACCCTCAGAAGGCTTAAGCTGAAAGGCGGTGCAGAATACACCTTGCTTAAATTGAGAAAATTTTAATTGATCAGTGTTATTAGGTAACTCTAGACTAGAAACCGACGACACTTCTTCAATAACGTCTAATTTCTGTTTCCTCACCCTGTCATGTTTGTTCACCCTGTCAATGGCTGCGATTAATTTTTCATATGTCATTTTAAGCCGTCTAGAGGCGGATACCTGATTAGAAATATAACCTGTCACTAAACCGAAACACGCAGCGACTACAGGTACTAGCATCATTAAGTAAAGTGCAGACACAAAGGAAATAGAGAAACTAGCCAATAATGCAATAGCTACAGGCGACCCTGATAGCATCCAGGCCATGGTATTCAGGATATAAAACTTATAAAAATACTTTTCATCATCAAATCGTAAATAATCGCTAAGCGATTTAGCAATCGCTTCAGCCATACACTTAGCTTCAGCGTTATTTTCATCCGTAAGAGAAATACGAGAAATCGATTGCAAAGCATGTAAAGCGCTTAGTAAGGTTGCTTTACCTTGATCCGATTGAGAATAAATTGGCAATGCCATTGAATAAATAGAAACTTTTAGAATTACTTTTACTTTTTTTATACCCGGACTAACTTTCTTAATTTGTATACCCGGAAGTACCACAAAAGAACGGACAACGGCATGCTTACCTCTATTACTCAAAATTACCCGGTCATAATAATAACCAAGATATTTTCTATAGGATTTGGGTAAAGTCACTATTTTTGATGGCATAAGCTTATCTTATTTAAAGGAGAAAAAATCCTGTTTTAAGCCTGTAAATTTATATTTTATTTTTCCTCATTATACTTAAAAAATATATCACAACATGATCAAATAATAAAAAAATAAATTATAGTGAAGTCATTATTTTGAGCAACAATCTAATCATTATTTTCTTCTGCCCAACCGGCTTTTACTTTAACCCACAAATTCAAATATACTTTTTTACCGAAACATTGTTCCATATCTAAACGCGCTTCTGTACCGACTTTTTTTAATAACTCACCTTTTTTTCCGATAATAATCGCTTTTTGACCAGGACGCTCAGTCAAAACAACCGCACTGATTTTGATAAGTTTTTTTTCTTCGTTAAATTCTTCAATAACAACCGTAAGCCAATAAGGAAGTTCTTTATATAAAGAACGCATCAATTTTTCACGAATAAATTCAGCCGCTAAAAAACGTTGATTACGATCGGTATATTGATCCGCCGGATAAACAAATTCAGCGAAAGGCAATTGCTCGGCAATAGTTTTTTCCAAGGCTGTTACGTTATCATCCTTTTGCGCAGACAGTGGAATAACCGCTAAAAATGACATTTTTTCATAACAAGACTTTAAAAAAGGCAATAAACGCGCTTTATCTTTAATCTTGTCGACTTTATTAACAATCAAAATAACCGGATGTTCTTGCTGTTTCAATCGTTGCAAAATAGCATCATCTTCAGCAGTCCATCGACCCGCCTCTATCACAAATCCAATCACATCGACTTTTGCTAAGGAATTAATCGCTTCGCGAACCATGGTTCGACTTAAACGGTGTTCGGTTTGTTGATGCAATCCAGGCGTATCAAGATAGATCCATTGTGTATTTTGCTGTGTTTTCACGCCTAAAATTTGCTGACGCGTGGTCTGAGGTTTTGCAGAGGTGATACTAAGTTTTTCACCTAAAATTTTATTCAGTAACGTAGATTTACCGACGTTAGGTCGCCCGATGATCGCAATGGTACCGCAACGCGTTTTACTCTTCGCACTAGAATTTTCGGCGGTGTTCCCACTCAATTCGCCATCCTCATGTATCATGTATACACTCCGTGGCTTCATTCTCGCGGCGCCTTGCCGAAAATCCCATTACTGTGAGTATCTTTAGATTATTTTTCATAATTTTTTTAAAGTTCAGAAGCGGATTCTAATTCCGCTAAAATTTTTTCCGCCGCTTTTTGTTCTGCACGTCGACGACTACTGTCTATGCCTATCGCTTTATTTGGCAATCCATTGACTTGGCACTCCACTTTAAATATCTGTTGATGTGCAGGCCCTTCTAACATTAACACGGTATAAAGAGGTAAAGGCAGCTTACGCGCCTGTAGATATTCTTGTAAGCGGGTTTTAGGATCTTTTAAATCAGGTAATGATTCTACATTTTCTAAGCGTGTTTCATACCAACGCAGAATACAGGTTTCACATGCTGCAAACCCACCATCCAAATAAATAGCACCCACGACAGCTTCCATACCATCGGCTAAAATGGATTTACGTTGCGCGCCACCGGTTTTTAATTCACCTGCCCCTAAGCGTAAATATTTTCCTAATTCAAATTCTTTTGCTAAATCCGTTAATGTTTCCCCACGAACCAGATTCGCACGTAAACGACTTAATTCGCCTTCCCGTGCACGAATATTTTGCCTAAATAAAGCCGCCGCAATCACAAAATTAAGTGCCGCATCCCCTAAATATTCTAGACGCTCGTTATTTTTATTACCGCGAAAACTACGATGGCTCAATGCGTCTTCCAATAATTCAGGATTTTTAAATTGATATCCTAAGTGTTTACATAGCGTGGCTACTTCTGATCTCACCATAACCTCTCTAACAATAAAAACATTGTTGCCAACAGCTTCATAAAAACCGCATAACCAAGTATTTTGTTTTAGTTCAAGGCGGGCAAGCTTTGAGAAGCGGAGTGTACATGCGAGTACATGAGCATTCAAAAAGCGCGCCCAACACAGAAATAAAACAAAAGACGAAGGTTAGGCGCTGATACGTGAACCGATACGCTGCCACCTCATCCTATTATGTTCGCTGTCCCAGCTAAGAAATATCCACATCGCTTTACCCACTAAATCTTTTTCAGGAACAAATCCCCAATAACGACTATCATAACTATTATCTCGATTATCGCCCATCATAAAGTAATTGCCTGCAGGCACTTTTACGGAAAAATCATCCGCGGGTTGATCGGGACGAAGATAAATAGGATGTTTTATACCTAATAAATTTTCTTCATTCAGTAATACTGGCCACCTTAGCTCACCTTTGTGATCATGATCGCTAGCTTTACCTAATAAGGTTTGCGATGCGGGGCAACCATTGATAGTTAAAATTTTATTTTTATAGCTAATGACATCACCCGGCAAACCGATAACACGCTTAATATAGTAGATCGATGTATCACGCGGCCATAAAAATACCACCACATCGCCACGCTTAGGTTCACCTACTGCAATCACTTTATGGCGCAATACGGGTAAACGTATGCCGTAAGCAAACTTGTTAGCGACAATAAAATCACCAATGAGTAAATCGGGTTTTTCTGAACCCGAAGGAATACGAAAAGGTTCTGCTAAAAAAGAACGCAAGAGTAATACCAATAACAACACCGGAAAAAAAGAACGTGAGTATTCAATGAGCTTAGAAGGGTGGGCAATATTTCTGCGTTTGCGTCGTGGCGCCCAGATTAATACATCCAGTAAAAATATCACACCGCTTATTATTACCACGGCACTTAATAAAAGCTCAAAATTCATAATAAAACTCTTTGGGTTGTTGATTATTTTTTATCGCGTTGTAAAACCGCTAAAAAAGCCTGTTGCGGAATATCCACCCGCCCTACTTTCTTCATACGTTTTTTACCGGCTTTTTGCTTCTCCAGTAATTTTTTCTTACGCGATACGTCACCACCATAACATTTGGCTAAGACATTTTTACGCAACGCTTTAACAGATTCTCTGGCAATAATATGGCCACCAATCGCCGCCTGTAACGCCACATCAAACATCTGTCGCGGAATAAGCTCTCGAAGCCGCTCGACTAATTGACGACCACGATACTGAACTTGGCTTCGATGCACCACGAGCGCTAGAGCATCGACTTTATCACCATTAATTAGAATGTCCAGCTTCACTAAGTCCGCTTCTTGGAAGCGAATAAAGTGATAATCCAGTGACGCATAGCCGCGACTTAAAGATTTTAAACGGTCAAAAAAATCGAGTACGACTTCACTCATCGGTAGCTCATAAGAGACCGATACTTGATTGCCTGTATAATGTAATTTAGTTTGTGTTCCTCGCCGTTCATTACAAAGCGTTATCACGGCGCCTAGATAGGTTTGTGGCACTAATATATTAGCTAGCACAATCGGCTCGCGCATGGTTTGAATCAGATTAGCCGCGGGTAAATCGGTTGGATTATCAATGCGTAAGGTTTCACCACGCGTATTAATCACTTCATAAACCACTGTAGGTGCTGTAGTAATTAAATCCAAATCATATTCACGCTCTAGACGCTCTTGCACAATCTCCATATGCAGCAAGCCAAGAAAGCCACAACGAAACCCAAAACCCAAGGCTTCTGAAGTTTCTGGTTCATAAAAGAGCGAAGAGTCATTTAAACTCAGTTTTTCCAATGCTTCGCGAAACTCACTAAAATCTTCAGCATTCACTGGAAATAAACCCGCAAACACTTGTGGATGAACGCGTTTAAATCCCGGTAATGCATGCGTAGCTGGTTTGGCGGTATGCGTCAGGGTATCGCCTACTGGCGCACCATGAATATCTTTGACGCCCGCTATAATAAAGCCCACTTCACCTGCACTAAGCTGTGTTTGTTCCTGACGCTTGGGTGTAAAAATGCCTAACTTATCAACGATATAAGAACGCCCAGTCGACATCACCTGAATTTTTTCACCGACCTTCAAACAACCATTTTTTATACGCACCAGCGATACCACGCCTAAATACGCATCAAACCAAGAATCAATAATCAATGCTTGCAAAGGTGCTGTTGGATCGCCTTCGGGTGGGGGTATGACCTGAATTAATCGCTCTAGTAATTCATCAACACCGAATCCTGTTTTTGCGCTCACTCTGACTGCATCGGATGCTGGAATACCAATGATATCTTCAATTTCGTGGATGACACGATCGGCATCTGCCTGCGGTAAATCGATTTTATTCAACACCGGCAGCACTTCTAAACCCTGCTCAAGCGCGGTATAACATACCGCAACCGTCTGTGCTTCCACACCTTGCGCCGCATCCACGACCAGCAATGCCCCTTCACAGGCTGCTAGTGAGCGCGATACTTCATAAGAGAAATCAACGTGGCCAGGTGTATCAATAAAGTTTAACTGGTAATTTTGACCATCCTTAGCCTGATAGGAAAGCGTCACACTTTGTGCTTTGATAGTAATCCCGCGTTCTCGTTCTAACTCCATAGAATCTAAGACCTGCGCGGACATTTCCCGCTCACTTAAACCACCACAGACCTGGATTAACCTATCCGATAAGGTAGATTTTCCATGGTCTATATGCGCGATAATAGAAAAATTACGAATTCGTTGCATCAAAAGTGCCGCCTGTTGTTAATGAGGCGGAGTATAACGTTTTTTAACTTATTTTTGTAAATGCTTTTGCAACCACTGTGTAATATCCCTCAGCTCTTCGGGAGAGATACTATGACCCATAGAAGAATAACGATTAAATTGCACCGGATAAGCGAGCTCCTTCAAGCAGTTATAGGAAAACTCACCTAAAGCTGGAAGGACAACCTCATCTGCATCACCATGCGCCATAAAGATAGGTGTTGTTTTGTTCGCAGGACTGGCTTCTTCTGCTAAAAAGCGATGTAAGGGTAAATAAGTCGATAACGCTAGCACGCCCGCTAAGGCATGGGGATAACGTAATGCTGTATATAAAGCCATCGCCCCACCCTGAGAGAATCCAGCCAACACAATACGCTTAGCAGGGATGCCGCGCTGGATTTCTTTTTCTACCAGCTCAAAAAGACTTTTAGCCGCTGCTCGAATTCCTTCCTCATCTTCCGTTGAATCAAAGGTTAAGCCATGGATATCATACCAGGCCCGCATCGGTGCTCCCCCATTCAAGGTGATAGGTCGCACTGGCGCATGCGGAAATACAAAACGAACGCCGGTTCCAATTGCAACCGCTTTAGCCATAGCAGCAGAATCATGCCCATCCGCACCCAACCCATGCAAGCAAATAATACTAGCTGAGGGCTTTGATAGCGGATTGACTTCTTCATAAGATAATGAGTTAGTATTTTCCATCTTCTTAAACCTCTTAAAATAAAAGTCTCTCACTTTATATATGAGTATATACTAGGAATTTCACAGTTTCCCATACCCAAAACCATGGAAATTTGCTATGCAAAAAAATAGTTTAAAGCTTGTCACTTTTTTAATTGTTCTTTCTTTGACCGCTTGCGGTCAAATGGGTCCGCTCTATTTACCCGATCAAAAACCACCGGTTTATGTGCCACGTCATCCTTCTAAAACTGTGCTTTAACAATGTCCTTACGCTATATCAACCAGCATTTACAATTAGAAAATATTCCAATCGCGCAGATTGTACAACAATATGGCACGCCCTGTTATATTTATTCCAAGACTGAATTAATCAAACAATGGCAAGCTTTTTCTGAATCACTCATGCCTTATCCGCATCAAATCTGCTATGCGGTTAAAGCCAATTCTAACCTGAGTATTTTATCCCTCTTAGCAAAACAAGGCGCTGGTTTTGATATTGTTTCGGGTGGAGAGTTGGCGCGTGTTCTCAAAGCCGGTGGTGACGCTAAAAAAAGTGTTTTTTCCGGTGTCGGTAAAAGCATTGACGAAATTACACAGGCCTTGGAAGCAGATATTGGCTGCTTTAATGTAGAATCACATGAGGAATTATTACGCATCGAAACTCAAGCAAAAGTATTAAACCGTATCGCACCTATCGCGTTACGCATTAATCCGGATATTAATGCCAATACCCATCCCTATATTACAACGGGCACCAAAGACAACAAATTTGGCATCAGCGAACACAATGCACTCGCTCTCTATTCATTAGCCGCACAATCAAAACATTTAAAAATTCAGGGCATTGCTTGTCATTTAGGTTCACAATTAAACACTCTGCAACCTTTTTTACAGGCGATCACGCGCCTTTTAATCCTAGTTGAACAGTTAAAAGAACAGCACATTAACTTGCAAACCATTAATATCGGTGGCGGCCTGGGTATTTCTTATAACCAGGAAACCGTTCCCACACCACAAGATTATTGCAAAGCCATGTTAGAAACGCTAACACAAAGCAAGTGTCATTTGCGTTTAGTAATAGAACCAGGACGCGCTTTAGTCGCTAAAGCCGGTATTCTCGTCACACGCGTTGAATACCTAAAACGCCATGCAGATAAACACTTTGCGATTGTGGATGCGGGAATGAATGATCTGCTACGCCCCGCGCTCTATCAAGCACAACAGACGATTAAAGAAGTAGACTTACACCCTGAGTTAAATGAAACTATTTATGATGTCGTAGGCCCCATCTGTGAAAGCAGTGATTTTTTAGGCAAAGATAAATTATTGCGTATTAAACCCGGTGATTATCTAGCGATTCTTGATAGTGGTGCCTATGGTTTTTCTATGAGTTCCAATTATAATTCTAGACCTAGAAGCGCCGAAGTGCTGGTTGATAACACTAAAATCAGCTTGATTCGTGCGCGTGAAACGATAGAACAACTATGGGCTAATGAGCATGTCTACCCGTCATTGCGAGTGCCGTAGGCACGAAGCAATCCAGGAGAATATGTAACTAGATTGCCGCGCGTCTTCCGTCATTGCGAGCGCGCAGTGCGTGGCAATCGCAATAACGATTTTTTTTAAAACTGTTAAATTAACGCCATGAAAATCACATTTAAAAAAATGCATTTACTTAACAATCATTTTATTGTTATCGATGGTGTCAATCAAACCTTTAAACCCAATACCAAATTAATACGCGAATGGGCGACACGTAGCGATATGGGGTTCGACCAATTATTGCTGATAGAAAAATCTCGCCACAAAGAAGCACACTTTTATTATCGTATTTTTAATGCCAATGGCAGCGAAGTAGGACAATGCGGCAATGGCGCACTGTGTGTAGCACAATTTCTAGCTAGCGAAAACTTATCAAAAGAAAACCATATTCGTCTTGCCACCCGAACCAGTTTTATAGAGTTACAATTAGCTAACGATCATCAAATCACCGCCAATCTGGGTACACCTATTTTCACGCCTGAAAAAATTCCCTTTACTGGTTTTTCCAGAGGTCCTATTCATACACTTGAAACACCGTTTGGATCTTTTGATGGTTGTATTCTCTCCTTAGGAAACCCACATTGTGTACTACAAGTTGATAATTTAGAAACAGCACCTGTCGCAGAACTCGGTGATTACCTCAATCAATCGCCACATCCTTATTTTCCACAAGGGATTAATGTGGAATTTATGAAAATAATCAATCCAAAACGCATTGATTTACGTGTTTACGAACGGGGTGTAGGCGAAACACAGGCGTGTGGCAGCGGCGCGTGCGCGGCTGTTATTGCGGGTCGTTTGCTAAACCGGCTTAAAAAGAAAGTAGATGTGCATTTGCCCGGCGGCCAACTTCAAGTGAACTGGCCAGGCAATGGCGCATCGGTACTATTAACGGGTAAAGGCGCAGCGATTTCTGAAGGCGAAATTGATTGTTCTTAAAAGATAAGCATTACTTATTTTAGTTGCGCACATTTATACCAAACCGCCGAGGTAATTCTTATTATGTGAATTAGTCTCTGAGGAGCAGCTATTCTCTAGAGAATAGCTAATCATTTTCTTGAAAAATTGTACGCTTGAATAAACTATTCCTGAGAGATTATTGGGATCCATGGTGAGTTTATTTTCTGTTTTCTCTGGTTTGTTTGTTTCTTCTATGGTGATTATCGTTACTTTGTTGGATTCTAATAAGCTTGAATAAATAGCCCTTAATTTATCAATTGTATTTTGTAATACAAGATGGGGGGATAAGCAAGCGATCATATTATCCATAAGCTGGTTTAGCTCAAGATTATCAATTTTCAAAGCCCTGGCTGTTTCATGAAAAATTTTTATGATGTCATTTATATCAGCTGCTGAAGCTTGATAGTCTTTATGACCTAGCTGTATAGCAGCACCAAAGTCGATGATATAAAGCTTTGGTAAAAGACCTGCTTCAAAATTCACGATAATGTTATCGAGCTTGAGGTCATTATGAAATATATTTTGCTTGTGTAAGTTTTGTAACGTTTCCAATAAACCAATTAGAAGTAAAAGCTTAGTTTTTTCAGGTAAATTTTCTATATCAGGACTATATAATAGTTTATCAAGTGTTTTTCCAGGTATTTTTCGCATAACAATATAACGTCTTTTTTTAATAGACGGCTTCATATGCAAGTAAGGAATATTTACGCCGATGTCGGTTTCATCCGGTTCGAACCTTGTTGGATTAAATAAGATTTTGAGGACACGTTGTTTAGCGCTTTTTATTATCTCGATACGACCTTGTTCATTGAGCTTAAGGGTTGCACTGATAGGATGAATTTGACCAAAATCACCACGCCCCAAACACTCATGAGTAAAGACTTCAAAACGATAACCAAGTCGTTTTATTTTGTTTGGATCTTTTTTAGTAGAATGGCGTTCTCTGCAAAGGATTGATGCATTTTCTAAAGTAATACGATTCCCTGTCTCATCGGTGATATCCAATGTAAGGCCGGATAGTGTATTACCAGGCTGCATGGAGACTAAACGTTTAGCCAGTACAGCAGAATCTATTGAGGGCATTATTTTATTCTTATTTTATATCAAAAAAATTGATTATAAAGACTATTTATTAAATAAAAATTAAATACAAAAAGGTCGCTTAATAGTTAACTCAGGGCAATCGGGCTATAACCCCTTTATATATAAGGGATAAGGCCTGAATCAGAATTCAAAGCCTAACTGGGTTTAATAATGATTTTTTCACTTTTGTTTGAAAATACCGAGAAAACATAGCTAAATTTCCCTGGATAGTTAATATTTATGCACGAAAACAGTGAAAAATATTAAAAGTTCTGAAAATTATGGGGATTTACCCGTGTAATGGTATGGAATTCACAATGTGATATGATATTGACTTAACTTGTCATAAAATAAGAAGAGGGTATACCAATGGCAGAGATACGTGATGTTTCCCCTACTAAAAGAGATGGAACTACGCTTCACGGAAAGTACGGATTATAATTTTAGTGTTATTGAAACGTTCTCTGAAGCGCTCAAAAATAATTCCGCTTTAACTAACCTTGATCTTTATATTCAATTTCCCCCTTCCTCTAACGATTTTGATAATACCCATCTTATTAGCTTGATTACTGCAGCTTTTAAAAAAATAACGCGTTAACTACCCTTAAATTTAATAGTTTTCCTTCGCCAACCGATGCTATAGTTAAAGCATTTAGTACAATGCTAAAAGAAAATACTAAATTAATTTCTTTTAAACTGGGTGGCCTTTATAAAGATCAAAAGGAGATTAATCAATCGATTATCGCTATTATGGAAGTGCTGGAAAAGAATAATAGTTTAATTTCTATCGATCTTAATCTTCATTACCTTTCTAAGGCCACTCGAATTAATAGTTCGGGCGCACAAGCTGTTGCTAAAATGCTTAAAAAAAAATAGCACATTAACCTCAATTAGATTTAATACTAAAATAATAACCAACGATACATTAATCGAAATTGCGAATGCACTTGAAAACAATACCACTTTATTCTCGATTGATGATCGATTTACCGATCTTTCTCCTCAAATAAAGGCAGCCATACATCGTAATAAAAAAATCAACGAGCTAACTAACTCTGCGTTAGCATCACTACATACTATTCTTTATCTTAATGAATGTCCTAGTGTGCTAGCGAAAATTCCAAAAGCCAGCTTAATAATTAATAAAAAAATTCATAGAGATGAAGAATTAAATCAATTTATTGAATCAATATCTAAAATTAAAGCCTCTACAGTGAAACGTTAGCGCAAGAATCTTCTCAGCTCGCTAAAAATAAAGCAATCGCATTGATGGAGATTGTTCAGACATACCAAGCTCATAGCCAAGCCAAAGAACCATTAAGCAAAACCCTAGATGCGGTTAAACGTGTTGTTGAAAAAAACAAAAAAATCTTGTGTATGCATAGACCTTACTCTTTTGTCAGTAAACTCTTTAATGTGGATGAGACTTTGTCTATTGCCGATAGCCTCTTTCCTTTGCCTGAGTTTATTAGGTCAATATTAAAAAGGATATTAGAAGTAATATCAGAAAATCGTGTTATTAGTTATGAACTAGTAACCAATGCAGAAAACCGCATAGAAACCTTACCAACTAATCTTACAACGTGTGATAGAGTAAGAAGCATCGCTAAGCCATAAATCTATCCTTTAAGCAGGCCCTAACATTTTTTTAGGGTCTACCACCTCATCAAACTTCTCTGCGCTTAAATAACCTAATGTTACACACGCTTCGCGTAAACTAGTGCCCTCTGCTAATGCTTTCTTGGCAATCTTAGCCGCTTTGTCATAGCCGATAACGGGGTTTAATGCGGTCACCAACATTAAGGAATTATCTAAAAAGCTTTTAATTCTCGCTTCATTCGCCTTTAATCCCTTAACGCAATGCTGATTAAATAAACGGCAAGCGTCACTTAATAAATCAATCGAATGCAAGAAATTATGAATCATGAGCGGTTTAAACACGTTTAACTCGAAGTTTCCTTGGCTACCGGCCACGGTAATCGTTGCATCGTTC